>NZ_AP012326.1:658917-1317834 GCF_001042595.1 Bifidobacterium dentium JCM 1195 = DSM 20436 | reverse complement strand
TATCTTATTGCGGGATTGGTCGCCGTGCTGTACTGGTGCTTCGCGAACCAATCCGCGGTGGTGAAACTCTATGAGCTTTCCGGCATGCAAACCGGTTCACGCATACTCACGACCGTCGCGGTCATCGCCTGGCTGCCCAATGTCATGATTTGGGCCGTATCATGGCTATTCGGTTCCGGTTTCGCCATAGGCGACCTCGCATCCTTCACCATGTGGAGTGGCCAGGGGAGTGCGTTGCCCGGTTTGCCGGCATTCGGCATACTTCCACAGGCCGTATCCACGCCGTGGATCCGTATCGCCCTGCTATGCATTCCATTCGTGACGGGACTGCTTGCAGGATTGGCAGTCATGCTGTTCGATCGCGGCTTTGCCGTACGGATCAACAAACCGGATCAGCCAATTGACGTCAGCCGCCTGATTGCCGGATTCGCCTACCCTGCAGGCGCATTCTGTATTGCCAGCGCCTTGGTCGCCGTATTGTCCAGCATGCTATTCGCACTTTCAAACGGAGCCTTGGGAACGAAGCATCTCGCGCACATCGGCGTGCAGGTGATTGCATCCACTCGCAAGGTCGGTCAGCCAACCGCATTGGGTCTGTTCTCGGCATGGCTCATCATATTGGTTGGTATGGCTGCTGTTTTCGGGATACGCTGGCTCATAAGGCGTGTCCGTGAGGCAAGAGGCGCGTCCTCTGAGCCGAATACCATCAAGCGTGAATCCACCGTCGTTCCCCGCACGGTGAATTCGACCATCAACAACAAGGAGGAGCAGGGTGACAACAACGAATCGACCGATACGACGGGCTCTGGTATCCGTCTTCCATAAGGAAGGCATCGAGGTACTCGCCGAGGCGTTCATCAAGGCAGGTACCGAGGTGGTCTCCACCGGTTCCACCGCCAAGCGTCTTGCCGAGCTGGGTGTCAAGGTGACCGAGGTATCCGAGATCACCGGTTTTCCGGAATGCCTCGACGGTCGTGTCAAGACCCTCGATCCGCATATTCATGCCGGCATCCTCGCGGACATGACCAATGCCGACCATGCGGCCCAGCTGGAACGGTTCGGCATCAAGCCCTTCGATCTGGTGGTGGTGAACCTGTATCCGTTCGCCGACACCGTGCGCTCCGGAGCCGATGAAGCCGCCACCATCGAGAAAATCGATATCGGCGGCCCCTCCATGGTGCGCGGCGCCGCCAAAAACAGCGCCACCGTCGCCATTGTCACCGATCCGAAGGATTACGCTCTGGTAGCCGCTCGCATCGCAAACGGCGAGGGCTTCTCGCTTGAAGAGCGTCGTTGGCTTGCCGGCAAGGCGTTTGCACATACCGCCGCTTATGATGCGACCATCAACGAATGGACCTCCAAGCATTGGCCGAAGCCGACTTCCGTCGAACAGCCGGTCGCAGAAGATGAGACTCCGGTGGATGAGCTCAAGTTCCCGGCAGCCTTCACTCGTACCTGGGATCGGGCCCATGTGCTGCGTTATGGTGAGAATCCTCATCAGCAAGCAGCTCTGTATCTTGATCCGTTGAACCAGAATGGCTTCGCACATGCCGAACAGCTCGGTGGCAAGCCGATGAGCTACAACAACTACGTCGATGCCGACGCCGCCTGGCGTGCCGTTTGGGATTTCGCCCCACAGATTGCCGTCGCCGTGGTCAAGCACAACAACCCGTGCGGTCTAGCCGTCGGCGCCACCGTTGCACAGGCTCATAAGAAGGCCCATGCATGCGATCCGATGAGTGCCTATGGCGGTGTCATCGCGGCAAATAGCAAGGTCACCCTCGAAATGGCCGAAAGCGTCCGTCCGATCTTCACCGAAGTCATCGTCGCTCCGGATTACGATCCGCAGGCGCTTGAACTGCTGCAGACCAAGAAGAAGAACCTGCGTATCCTCAAGGTCGCCGAGCCGCCGAAGTCCAAGACCCAGTTCCGCCAGATCGACGGAGGTCTGCTGGTGCAGTCCACGGATCTCATCGACGCCTCTGGCGACGATCCGGATGCTTGGAAGCTGGTGTCGGGCGAACCGGCCGACGCCGAAACCGTCAAGGATCTGGTCTTCGCATGGCGAGCCATTCGTTGCGTCAAGTCGAACGCCATTCTGATTGCCCACGACCAGGCGACCGTCGGCATCGGCATGGGACAGGTCAATCGTGTGGATTCCGCCAACCTGTCGGTCGAACGCGCCAACACGCTGGCTGATGGGGCCAATCGCACCAAGGGCGCAGTAGCCGCATCCGATGCGTTCTTCCCGTTCGCCGATGGTGCCGAGATCCTGATCAATGCAGGGGTCAAGGCCATCGTGCAGCCAGGAGGATCCATCCGTGACGAAGAGGTGTTCGAAGCGGCTCGTAAGGCCAACGTCACCATGTATGTGACCGGCACCCGCCATTTCTTCCACTGATAGGAACCTCTCAGGACTCTCTGATGAAGACAGCGTGTGGCGTCCGTGGTCATGAAGACGACGGACGCCACACTTTGTTATGATTGCTGCGCTACGTTTATGAACATCGAGGAAGGTGCACCGGTCGATGAAGCATCCTTACGTTTCCGAAGATCACGAGGGCAAGCCTTGGTTCGAGTGGCTGGTGGCGGCCAGCGTGGCGGTTGCCGCATTGTCGGCGTTTCTCGGGTACACAAAAGCCGCCACCGTGGTTATCGCGGTGACGGCTCTGATCACGGGACTGGTTCGGCTGGTATTGCGCGAACGCAGTCCGTGGAAGGTGCGGTCAGTTGTTTTCGATGCCTTCATCGGCATCGCTCTGGGAATCGGACTGCTTGTCCTGCTCATCCTGTTCCCCGTCGGCATGTAGGTCTTCTTCGGTTTCGGATGATTCCTCTCCCTGAGCGTCATCGCCTTCATCGGCCTTGGCGTTCTTCTTGTTCGGGGAGAGCATCATGGTAAAGACGATGATTACCAGAGCCACGACGGCTGCAGCGAGAACCGGACAGATCCAGAACACCCACAGCTGCTGCAGCGGTTCCTCGTTAAGACCTTGATTTTGAGCGAAGATCGCAATGCCGGTGGCTCGTGCCGGATTCAAAGCGGCTCCCGTCACCGGATAGGTGATGGTGGTTCCCACCGCATAGGCCAAGCCCATGGCAATGGCATGCTTGGTGTTGGATGCACCACGCTCACCCATGCCACGCATGGCGGTGGCGACAATGATCAGACCGGCGATCAGCTCGACGACGACGGCCAGGGTGATGCCGAAACTCAGACCGAGACTGGACAGGGTGGAGTAGGATATGGAGGCTTTGTCGAAACCGTTGACGGCCAACGACAGCCAGCTTTTAAAAGGAACCTGTTCGGATGTCGGCAGCAGAAAACGGAGGGCCGCGCCGGCACCGATACCGCCCAGCAACTGGGCAATGATATAGAGAATGCCGTCAAGCACGTGCGTTTTGCCAGTCAGCATCGCGGCAATGGAAACGGCGGGATTGAATTGTCCACCGGAAATCTTGCCGAAAACCAAGGTCATCACGGCGTATGCCGCACCGGTCATCAATGCGATGAACGCCATGTTCAGGTTGGAAACAATGGCATCGAGCGTGCAGATCGTATAGATGGCGAAGCAGATGAAGAAGCTTCCCACCAGCTCGGCGCCCACGCGTACGGCCAACGGTTGTTCTTTGGATTCCTCGGGTACTGGTATTGCCTCAGCAGCTGTCATAGTCTTTCCTCTGTCATATAGTTAATTGGTTGTAGGCACGCAAAGATCCTACCAAACGACTGCCATAGTACCAGCAGCTCCTGCAAGAGCGGTGCATGGCACCGAAATCCGATTATCATCCGGCCACGTTGGGAGAACGATGCCAAACGCATATTCCCGCGCCGCCAAGGCGCACGATAACAACAATGAAGGTATCCGCCTGCAGAAGCTGCTCGCACAGGCAGGTTTCGGATCCCGTCGCAAATGCGAGGAAATCATCACCGACGGACGCGTCGAGATCGACGGTGAACTCATCACCGAGCTCGGCACCCGAGTCGATCCGAAGCACCAAGAGGTTCGAGTGGATGGTTCCCGCGTTCGCGTGAATCCCAATCATGTCACACTCGCCCTGAACAAGCCGAAGCGTGTGCTGAGCGCCATGGATGACCCGAAGGGACGTTACACCCTGCGCGATATCGTCGGCGACAAGTACGAGCGCATCTTCCACATGGGGCGTCTGGACTACGACTCCGAGGGTCTGATTCTCATGACGAACGACGGCGAACTCAGCCAGCATATCATGCACCCCAAGTATGAGGTCGAGAAGACCTACATCGCCACCCTCGACGGTCGTATCAGCGGCACGGTCTGCCGCCGTCTGGTCACCACCGGCGTGCAGCTCGACGACGGGTGGATCAAACTCGATCGTTGCGCCATTCTCGATTCCAGCCGTGACAGCACATTGGTGAAAGTGGTGCTGCATTCCGGCAAGAACCGCATCGTACGTCGTATCTTCGGCTCAATCGGCTTCCCGGTCAGGCGTTTGGTCCGTACGCAGATCGGTCCGATCAAGCTTGGCGATTTGAAGTCCGGTACGTACCGGGTGCTTTCGCAGGTCGAGGTGCGTTCCCTGTCGAAGGCGGTGGGACTGTGATCCGTGTAGCTATCGATGGTCCTGCGGGAGTGGGCAAATCCTCTACTTCCAAAGCCTTGGCCAAATATTACGGCTTCGCATATCTCGACACCGGCGCCATGTACCGTGCCTGCACTTGGTGGTGTCTGCATAAGGGCATTGATCTGGATGCCGACATCGTGGACGAACAGGTCATCACCGAAACCGTAGGGGAGTTCTTTACTGAAGGGCATTTCGACATCAGTGTCGACCCGGATAATCCGAAGGTCACGGCGGATGGCGTTGATATCAGTGCCGAAATTCGTTCCTCTGAGGTATCATCCCATGTTTCCAAGGTGTCCAATGTTATTCCGGTACGCCATGTGCTGATTGCGGCGCAACGTGCCTATATCGCACGCGAAGCTTCGGCGGACTCCTTCTCGAGAGGACTCGGCGTGGTCGCCGAAGGTCGTGACATCACCACCGTGGTGGCCCCCGACGCAGAAGTGAGAATCCTGCTCACCGCTCGTGAAGAGGTACGTCAAGCCCGTCGCGCAGGACAGTCCGCTTCCGGAGTTGGCACCGAAAACGTCGCGGCACGGGACAAGGCCGATTCCAAGGTCACTAATTTCACTTCCGCGGCTGAAGGCGTGCTCACCGTAGACAATTCCGACTTGGAGTTCAGCGAGACGTTGGACGTGCTCGTGCGCATTGTTGACGATGCTATCGAGGAGCAGGAATACCGCCAATATGTTGCCAACCTGGACGATTATGAGCTGGATGAGGGCGACGAAGGTCTGATTGACGGCTCTTCGTTCGTTGGAGGCGATCTTCAGGCCGGTCCGAAGCCTGTAGGTGTGCTGGCAGTGGTCGGCCGTCCGAACGTGGGCAAATCCACACTGGTGAACCGTATTCTCGGTCGTCGTGCGGCAGTGGTGGAGGACACGCCGGGCGTGACCCGCGATCGCGTAAGCTACGATGCGGAATGGGCTGGCACCGATTTCAAATTGGTCGATACCGGCGGCTGGGAAGCTGACGTTGAAGGCATCGAATCCGCCATCGCCTCGCAGGCGCAGATGGCCGTGCAGTTGGCCGACGCCGTAGTGCTCGTTGTCGACGGGCAGGTGGGACTCACCTCCACTGACGAACGTATCGTGAAGATGCTACGTGCCTCCGGCAAACCGGTGACATTGGCGGTGAATAAGGTGGACGATCGCGAAAGCGAATATCTGACCGCCGAATTCTGGAAGATGGGTATGGGCGAGCCGTATGGCATCTCCGCCATGCATGGGCGCGGTATCGGCGAATTGCTCGATGTCGCATTGGAGTCGTTGAAGAAGGCGAAAAAGACCTCCGGATTCCTTACGCCGTCGCATTTGCGTCGGGTGGCTTTGGTCGGTCGCCCGAACGTCGGCAAGTCTTCGCTGCTCAACCAGTTGGCACATGAGGAACGTTCCGTGGTCAATGATTTGGCCGGAACCACCCGTGACCCGGTTGATGAAGTCGTGACCGTGGATGGCGAGGATTGGCTGTTCATCGATACCGCCGGTATCAAGCGCCGTCTGCACAAGCTGTCCGGTGCCGAGTATTTCTCGTCACTGCGCACGCAGGCCGCCATCGAACGATCCGAACTCGCGTTGGTATTGTTCGATGCTTCGCAACCGATTTCCGATCAGGATCTGAAGGTCATGAGTCAGGCTGTGGATGCGGGCCGCGCCATCGTGCTCGTGTTCAACAAGTGGGATCTTATGGATGAATTCGACCGTCAGCGCATGGAACGCCTGTGGAAGACCGAATTCGACCGTGTGACTTGGGCGCAACGCGTAAACCTATCGGCCAAGACCGGTTGGCATACCAACCGTCTTGCCAATGCCATGCGCGGTGCGTTGGAATCTTGGGACAAGCGTATTCCGACCGGTAAGCTCAACGCGTTTTTGGGCAAGATTCAAGCCGCGCATCCACATCCGTTGCGTGGTGGCAAGCAGCCGCGTATCCTGTTCGCCACGCAGGCTTCGACGCGCCCTCCTCGCTTCGTGATTTTTGCCACCGGCTTCTTGGAGCATGGCTATCGTCGATATATCGAACGCTGTCTGCGTGAGGAGTTCGGTTTCGATGGCTCACCCGTCCAGATTTCGGTGAACATTCGCGAAAAGAAAAAGCGCAAGTAAACGAATGGTTGTCCGCCTCACATGAGGCGGACAACCATGTTGTATGCGAACTTCCTCATACCGTCATGCTGTTCTCCGGTCAGAACAACGGCGTTTCCTCCTCATCGCGAGATTCCAAGTATCCGCTCACGGCACGACGCGCCAACGAACTTAATGAGATGGCATCCCGTTCGGCGCGACGTCGCGCACGCAGCCCCAGATCATAGGGGAGTCGGATCTTCCACTCATCGCCCAATTGCTCGCGATCATCGCCGTTCTTCGGCATACGTCCCAAACGTACTTTGTCGTCACCCGCATTGAGATCATCCCGTTCCAAGGCTCTGCGGGTCAGTTCGGTGAGCGTGATGCCGTCATGCCTCGCCCGTTCGCGAGCCTCGATGCCAAGCTCCTTGGGCAATCGAATCTTCCATTCGTCTTCCTGTTGGACGTGTTCGTCGAAAACATGTGCCAGATCGTCGATGTCATCGAATTGCGGCTGCCTCTCCTTCGGCCCCAAATCAATCACCTCTCATTGCAGATATTCTCTTCCGGGCACGGAAAAACCCGAAGTTTTCGGATTTTATTCTATCAGGAACGATTCATGGACATGGATTATGTCCGATGCCGTTGTCTACGAACACGAAAGGACTCTGAAAAACACCCGTAAACGGTTACGTATGTGTACGGAAGTTTGCGCATGAAAGAACCCCGAAACCGTTGAAATTCCGGGGTTTTTGGTCGGACCAGCGGGATTTGAACCCGCGACCCCTTGACCCCCAGTCAAGTGCGCTACCAAACTGCGCTATGGTCCGAACGGTGCGAGGCACCGAATGAGAAATCTAGCATATCTCATGATGATTTTCAAACGCAACGTGTCGCGCCGATGTCGTCGTGTGGCATTTGTGATGAATTCGCCCCCCCGTTGCATGTTCAACCGGCATCATGAACCGAGAATGTCGTAAGATGACTACACTGTTGTTACTAGACCGATGCCCGATGCGAAAGGGAGCCACATTGACTGAGGACATATTCGAACAGTCCGCCGCAAAGATGCGTGAGCACGGAATGACAGATATGGCCATTGCCCAGTTCAAACGCCTATACGAGGTCTGGCGGAACGAGGAGGCCAGCAGTTGGATTCGTGAGGAAGAGGTCGAGCCACTTACCGGCGTGCCAAGTTTCCATGATGTGTACGAGACCATCAACCATGACAAGGCGGTCGACGCCTTCGCACAGACCGCTTTCCTGAAGCTGAACGGCGGTCTTGGCACCTCCATGGGCCTGGATTGCGCCAAGTCGTTATTGCCCGTACGCCGCCATAAGGCGCGCCAGATGCGTTTCATCGACATCATCATCGGTCAGGTGCTTACCGCCCGCACTCGTCTGGGCGTAGAACTTCCGCTCACCCTGATGAATTCCTTCCGTACGTCCGACGACACCATGAAGGTGCTGCGTTCCAACAAAAAATTCCATCAGGACGAGATTCCGATGGAAATCATCCAACATCAGGAGCCGAAGATCAGTGCCAAAACCGGCTTGCCGGCTTCCTTCCCCTCGAATCCCGAACTCGAGTGGTGCCCGCCGGGGCATGGAGACCTGTTCTCCACCGTTTGGGAGTCCGGCCTGCTCGACAGGCTTGAGGAGCGGGGCTTCAAGTATCTGTTCATTTCCAACTCCGACAATCTGGGTGCGCGACCGTCCCGTACGCTCGCCCAACACTTCGAGAACACGGGCGCACCATTCATGATCGAGGTTGCCAAACGCACGCCGGCTGACCGCAAGGGCGGCCATATCGTACGCGATAAGGTGACCGGACGTCTCATGTTGCGCGAGATGAGCCAAGTGCATCCTGACGACAAGGATGACGCCCAGAACATCGACAAGCATCCGTACTTCAACACCAACAGCATCTGGGTGCGCATCGATGCGTTGAAAGCCAAGCTTGCCGCGTACGATGGCGTATTGCCTCTGCCGGTGATTCGCAACAAGAAGACCGTTGATCCCACCGATTCGACCAGCGAGCCGGTCATTCAGCTGGAAACGGCCATGGGTGCGGCCGTCACGCTATTCGACGGCGCAACCTGCGTATGCGTGGACCGTATGCGCTTCCTGCCGGTCAAGACCACGGATGATCTGTTCATCATGCGTTCCGATCGTTTCCATCTGACCGATCAGTATGAGATGGAGGATGGCAACTACATTTTCCCCACGGTGCATCTCGACGCACGCTATTACAAGAACATCCATGATTTCGACACGCGGTTCCCGTATTCCGTGCCGTCGCTTGCCGCCGCCAATTCGGTAACCATCGAGGGGGACTGGACGTTCGGCAGGGATGTCATGATGTTCGGCGACGCGCGGCTCTCCGATCAGGATGAGCCAAGTTATGTGCCAAACGGTGAATACGTTGGGCCGCAAGGCGTTGAGCCGGATGATTGGGTCTGAAACGAAGCTATGCCCAACACGAAAAACACTGTTTTTTCGTAAATTGAACGCGATACTCGCGAAAACCCTCTATCATGGAATGAGGTGTGGCATTAAGCCGCACACTTACAACGAAACGTTAACGAGACGTGAGGACTAATGGCAGAGGGCAGTAACGGAAGGCGGCGTTTTTCCGACAAGTGGGGCAAGCACGAGCTCGACGTATTGGCTGTGCTGTCTTCAGCTTTCCCGCAATGGCTTACCTCCCGCCAGATCGCCCAGCGCGTGAAGGCGTACGCCGATTCCTATGGCGAACTGGCCGATCAGGCGGCGAAGGCGGCGTTTGCCAAGCAATTCCAGCGCGATCGCGCCAAGCTGGCAGCCATGGGCATCGCCATCGAATCCCGCCAACCGGAGTATTCTTCGAAGTCTGAGGGCCAGGATTTCGCCTCATATCGTCTGCAACTGGGCGATGAGCCCCGTGTTCGACTGCGCTTTGCGCAGGAGGATCTTCCCGTTCTCGCCGCAGCGAATTATCTGGCTCGTTCCATGTCGATCTCCTCGACCCCCGTGCAACAGGTGCAACATACCTCCCGTACGGCACCGCGTGTGCCTCAGACCCCGATTCCTGGTCTTGGACTGGATTCCATCGCGCCGGGCCTTGGCACCCAGTCCATTCCCGACGAACTCGTCAAGGTGGTCGATCAGCGTCGCTTCGCCGCAACCGTGGATGTCGACGGTGAACATCTCAATGTCGCCTACACCGATTCGGACGATTTGGCCATGTTCGTGCTCAGCCATCCGGGCGCATGCATCATCAGCCCTCAAGAGGCCGTTGACGCGTTCAATCGGCGTCTGAACGCCGCGACACAGTTCCAACCGGCCGATGAGTCCGCTGGCAACAACCGTTCCGCCGTCATCTCACCGGAAATCAATCGTAACAACACGGATGATGACGATTCCGAAGAGGGCAAGGGGCGTCCAAAGAAGAATTCCTCGTTCCAGACCGGTAGCGAGGTCGATCGCAGACTGCGTCTGATGCTGTTCCTTTCGGCGCATCTTGGCGAGGAGTATTCGTTGGAGGAGCTGGCCGAACGTTTCATCGGCAAGCCGAAGTCCGACGATGAGATGAAGAAGTACGTCAACGTCATCCATAAGGACATCAATACTCTTACCACGGTTTCGGACGATGGCGAGATGGCGGGTAGCCAATTCTTCGACATCGACTGGTCGCTGCTGGACGCCGAAGGCATCGTGTCCGCCACGAACTCGCTCGGTCTGGAGCGTCTCGCCGGCATCTCCCAGCAATATCTGAGCATGCTGACCGCTTCGGTAAGCTATCTGGCCCATTCGCCGCTGTTGCCGGATAAGCAGCGCGGCCAAGCTGAATCCCTGTATCATCGCCTGCGTCAGCATGTTGAACCCGGTCAGATGCCTTGGCTCAGTCTGACCGGCTATGAGATGGAACCGCGTAACTTCTCCATCGTCAAGAGCGCCATCTCAAAGGGAGCCCTTCTTGACATGGAGTACACCGATGGCGCGGGGAACACTCGTCGTAAGCTTGTCGCACCCGATAAGATCTTCGTCGATGAAGGAGTGTACTTCGTTGCGGTATGGACCGACGTGGCCAATGCCGCACCGAAGGACAGGCAGCGATTCGTCAAGAAAGACACTACGATCAACAAGGCCAACGGCAAACCTCGTATCTGGCAGGTGTTGCGCATCTCCCGTATCGAGAAGGCCGAACTGGTGGAGCCGGTCGAAAAGATCGACATTCCCGACGTGCCGGTGTCCGAGTTGCGCAAGTGGAGCTTTGATAATGGCACCGCGGCCGTGTTCATCACCAACCAAGCCGATCTGCCGTTCATCGATCGGCTTCCCGGTGCCACCGTCGAGCAATGTGGCGATGGCAAGAAGGTGCATCTGATTGTCTCTTCCGACTCCTGGTATGTCGCTTTCTGCATTTCACACGCTCGCCATATCACCGCGGTCGCGCCGGAAACCCTGCGTACGATGATCATCGCGCGAGCCCAGCATGAGCTTAGCGTCAGCGATCATGAGAGCGAAGACCGATAGGAGAGCGACATGCCTTGGTGGATTTGGCTTCTGCTCGCCCTGTTCATGTTGTCGATGATTGTCGCCGGCTGCATCTACGTGGTGTTGCACGGCTATCATGCGTTCAAGGACATTGCGCAAGTGGGAAGCCGCGCCGGAGAACGTTTCGCAGCCATGGGGGACACGTTGCCCGTTGAACAGGCGAATTCGGCACCGTTCTTCACCAGACCGTTGCGAGACGCCGCCGATCGCTATGTAGACGCCCATGTCCAGGTCATCGAACGTCGTGAGGCGAAACGCGAGCGTCATGCCGCTCAGTGGAGACGCTGGAAGCATTTCAACGACTGAACAATACTCTTAAGGAATCATGACTCATCATCGTCACCGGCGTAACGGTTCCATGGATATCACCAGCACCAATGCGACCGTGGAACCGTCACCGTCACAGCGCTACGCCATGTTCAAGCAGACCCAGCGCAAGCAGGGTATGGCCGCTACGCGATTTGCGCAATCCATGCCATTCGAGCTTGACGATTTCCAGATGGAAGCCAATGAGGCGCTGGAAGCCGACAGCAATGTGCTGGTTGCCGCCCCGACGGGTGCGGGCAAGACCGTCGTTGCCGATTTCGCCATCTATCTGGCGCAGGAACGTAATGTCAAGGCGTTCTACACCACGCCGATCAAAGCACTGAGCAACCAGAAATATCATGATTTGGTGGATCAGTATGGGCAGGATCGGGTGGGCCTGCTTACCGGCGATACGTCCATCAATTCCGAGGCCGATATCGTGGTCATGACCACCGAAGTGCTGCGCAACATGTTGTACGAACACTCCATGACGCTTGAAGCGTTGCGTTACGTGATTCTCGATGAGGTGCACTATCTTGCGGACCGATTCCGTGGACCGGTATGGGAAGAAGTGATCATCCATCTGCCGCAAAGCGTGAAAATCATCGGTCTTTCCGCCACGGTGTCGAATGTGGAGGACTTCTCCAATTGGATCGTCTCGGTGCGAGGGGACACCAAACTGATCGTTTCGGAAAAGCGTCCTGTTCCGTTGGAGCAACATGTACTTGTGCAGGCGGATGACCGCACCGAACCGGAGCTCATTGATCTGTACCGTCGTGATGCGCATGGTGATCAGACAGTCAAGCTCAATGCGCAACTGCTGAACCGCCTTGATCAGCTCGATCGTCAGGCAGCACGCAGGCAAGGGGCGCAACGTCCGGAGAGACGTAAGGGCAAGGGGAAGGGCCCGTGGCATGACCGGGAATCCTCACATAAGGTGGAGCGGCATACTCCCAAACGCTGGGCCGTGGTGGACGAGCTGAACTTTCTCGATATGCTGCCCGGCATCTATTTCATCTTCTCCCGTAATGGCTGTGACCAGGCCGTCGAACAGTGCATCAACGCCGGTCTGGAGCTGACCAGCAACGGTGAGGTGCGCCGCATTCGGCGCATTGTCGATGAGATGATCGATGGACAGCTCAGCCAAGAGGATTTGAAGGCTCTGCATTTTTCGCAGTTCCGCTTTGCCTTGGAGGAAGGATTTGCACCGCATCATGCCGGCATGATCGCCTTGTTCCGTCAGATTGTCGAACGTTTGTTCGAGGAAGGTCTTGTCAAAGTGGTGTTCGCCACGGAGACACTGGCTTTGGGAATCAATATGCCGGCGCGTTGCGTAGTGGTCGAGAAACTTGAGAAATACGACGGCACCGGGCACGTCGGGCTTACGCCGGGGGAGTTCACCCAGCTGACCGGACGTGCGGGACGTCGTGGCATCGACACCATCGGCCATGCCGTGGTTGTCGACCATCGCGGTTTCGTGCCGGCCACCGCCGCCGCATTGTCCAGCAAACGTGTGTACCCGTTGCATTCCAGCTTCCGTCCGACTTTCAACATGGCCGTCAACCTGCTGAATTCCAGTGACTATGAAACGGCCCGCATCACCCTTGACCATTCATTCGCGCAATGGGAGGCCAATGAATCGGCATGGCAACTCGAAGCCCAGATGGATACGTTGAAGAAGGCTCTTGAGGGGTACGAACATGCCTTTACCTGTGAATTCGGCGATTTTGCTGATTTCATGCGTCTGCGTATGCGGCTAAGCGAGCTGGAAAAGAATGAACGGCGCCGACTCAAGCATGAGGTTTTCCGCACGCAGAGCGAACGCAGCCAGGCGTTCATGGATCTTGACGAAAAAATCGCGGCAATGCGTGAATTGGATCGCAATCATCCATGCCGTAAATGCCCTGATCTGCAGCAGCATCTCAAATGGGGGCATCGTTGGTCGCGTGAAATGCGCGAACTGGAACGGGTGCGGCATCGTTATGAATCGCGCACCGGATCGGTGGCACGGCAGTTCGACCATATTTGCACCGTATTGGAGGAACTCGGTTATTTGGAACGTGATTCGGACAAATCACGGCATGCGGATTACCTACTGACCGAGCGCGGCCAATTGTTGCGTCATCTGTACAGCGAACTTGATCTGGTGTTGGCGCAAGCGATCGACGAAGGAGCCTTCGACGGGCTTGACGCGCCGGAACTGGCCAGCGTCCTGTCGTCGCTCATCTATGAAGCGCGTGGGGGAAGCGGGGGAGAGCCCCGCCATTACCCCGGTGGCATCCAAGGCAACGTTGCCGTCTGCGCGGCACAGTTGCGCGGCGTACACGCGAAGATCGCCATGATGTGCGAGGACCATGCCCTTGAAGAGCCCCGGCAGCTTGATTTCGGCATCGCTGACATCGTTTACGAATGGGCTCAGGGTGAAAGTCTGTCGCGCGTGTTGTACGGCACCGATCTGACCGGAGGCGATTTCGTGCGTAATTGCAAACGCTTGGCCGATGTACTTCAGCAAATCGCCGTCGCCGAACCATATCTGACGAAACGTGCCGGAACGTTGGCGCTGGTGGCCAAACAGGCGATGGAAGCCGTAAATCATGGCGTCGTCGCGTATTCAGGGGTCGACTGACGCCCGTTTGCATACCGGTTGTTGGAATAATCGACACGTCCGAACTGTTCTGTAGCGTAGACAGAGCAACAATCCAAGGAGGCAAAGGCAAATGGCAGAACGCAGTCTGCGAGGCATGAGCATCGGCGCAAAATCGCTGGAATCCGATGACAACGTGGATTTCGCGGCACGCAACGACATCGCATACGTATGTCCGAAAGGTCACCGAACCATTCTGCCATTCGCCGAAGGCGCCGAAGTGCCTGACGAATGGGAGTGCCGTTGCGGTGCTGTGGCGCACCGTGAAGGCGATGAGGATCGTCAGGCCGATGAAATCAGCAAACCGACCCGTACCCACTGGGATATGCTGTTGGAACGTCGTAGCGAGGACGAGCTCAAGACCCTGTTGGAGAAGCGGCTGCAGATGCATCGTGACGGCTGGTTCCCGGATTACGAGTGACCTGAAGCTGAACAACACATGAACACCTTGCCCGGTCATAACGACCGGGCATAATTATTTCCGGTATCACATGAAATCAAGGAATCAGAGGAGAACAAACCTCATGTCTGAACATCCGAAAAAAGTCGTACTGCTCGATCTCGACGGCACGCTGACCAAATCCGATCCGGGCATTATCGGATGCGTGGTCAAGGCCTTCCAAGAAATGGGGTATCCAATTCCCGATGCCGACGAGCTGCAACGTTTCATCGGCCCGGCCATCAGCGAATCCATGCAACGTAACGGCGTTCCGGACGACGAACTCGATAAGGCCGTTACCGTCTATCGCAAATACTACGCTGACGAAGCCGTATTCGATGATCCCAACAACCCAGGGCAGAAAGTGCCGGGACGTCTCAACAACACCATCTACAAAGGCATTCCCGAACAGCTTGCCAGGCTACGTGCGGACGGATATCGTCTGATTATCGCCAGCTGCAAGCCGCAGTACCAGTGCATTCCGATTTGCGAGCATTTCCATCTCGACACCATGGTCGATGGCATTTATGGAGCCAGCAAGGACAATTCGCGTCTCGACAAGGATCAGGTAATCCGTTGGGCGTTCGAGCATATCGGTTACGACGAATCCGCCGGAGACAAAGCCTTGATGGTCGGCGATCGCTGGACCGATGCCGACGGCGCCAAGGCATGCGGTTTGGATTGCTTGGGATGCGGTTGGGGTTACGCTGAATCCGGAGAACTGCAGGAGCATGGCGTGTATCGCATCATCGATACCGTGGACGAGTTGGCGCAGGCCGTTGAGGAATACTTCAACTCATACTCCCGATAATGTACGTTATGTCAGAAAATAATTTCCGCCTGCCCTGACATAACGCCACCCGGTTATATCGGCCCGCCCCTTTTGGGCTTCGCCTGGCATAACCGGGCGTTTTTCGATTTCGGCCTCACGGTCGTAGTCATCATCATTCGGACTCGTTGTCAGGCTCGCCGATCCGGTTGAGTTTGCGTTCCATTTCGCTCGCCATGCCTTTTCTGGCCTGTAGGTACATGAACACCAGCTCGGCGGCTATCAGCACGATCATGACCACCGCCGACGGCCATCCCATATGCTCGTAGAAACGCCGGAATCGCATCGACATACTTTCCTTGAACAAGGAATACAGCGGATACGGCAATGCTCCGAGCACCAATGACGCGAAGTGCAATCCGATGATCGACCATCGCACCGGATATACCGGACGTTCCTTATGCGAAAAAAAGCCTCCACGAATCGAACAGATCGAACATATGTTCACTGCAATGACGGCGGCGATGACCCAAAGCAAGACCGGCAGAATATCGAGCATGCGTCACTCCCCTGATGATTATTCCATTAACTTTCGATCTCCTAGGATGCCATCCTACACACGCGGTCTTACCACGACTCCCGGCAATTCCTATCTGCCACTGGCGGCCCTGGCCTTACGCTGCGCTTCAAGTTTTTTCCGCATCCGCATGGCCGCGATGTCATCAATCGGTCGCTTGCCATCCGTACTGGTCTGCAGTTTCGTCAGGTCGACATATTCCTCATGATCCAGTGCATTCTTGATTTGACGCCATAACGAGCCTACGGACACACCGAATATCGCCTTGCCGCTTTGCAACAGTTCGATCATCTGTTCGCTGGTGGTGCATTCATGCACTTCCTGACCGTCACACATGATGGTGATGCCTTCCAGCTGCTCGATCGTACGCTGTGTCAGGAATCCAATGGCCGTGGTCACGTTCTGCAGATTGATGCCGGCATCCAACAGTTTTTTGGAGACCGCCAGAATCACCACATCCTTGAATGAATACAGACGCCGTGAACCGGATCCATGCGAAGGCGTGATCGATGGTTCTACGATCTGCTTACGAGCCCAATAATCAAGCTGTCTATAGGTGATGCCGGCAACTTTCGACGCCACGGTACCGCGATAGCCTCGTGTAACGTTCTGCGTGTCGGTTGCAGGAAACAACTCCCCCTGCACCGCTTGGGGCGCGCGCAGATGCAACTGCATTGTTGACTCCGCATCACTCATCGTATTCTCCCTATGAACTGCTACGCCCATGAGATTCATACGAAGCCCATGGGCGCGATGCCGCTGTTCACAGTCTATCCCGCATCATGCGGAATATCAGGCAATGACGGCGGAGTTGGTGAAATAGACCAGACGGAACTTGCCGATCATAATCTCGTCGCCATTGTTCAGCTGCTTCTGATCGACACGTTGACGATTTACGTATGTGCCATTCAGACTACCGGCGTCAATGACGGAATATGCACCATTGACCCTGCGGAACACGGCATGGGAACGCGAAACCGTGGAGTCATCCAACAGAATGTCCGCACGCGGATCACGTCCCACGGTAATCTCATCTTCGTCGAGCAGATAACGCGAACCGGAAACCGCTCCCCTAGTCGAGATCAACAGCGCCGTGCCATCGGACAGACGCATGATCGTATCGAGGTCCTCCTTCGTCAAAGGACGGTCTCCGGTGGAGGTTACCGGTACAGTAATTGCAGGAAGACCGATGATGGTCGTTTCGCCTGCGCTTGGAATCGGATCAGTCATATTCGCCATTCTATACATTCCCTTTGCATATAGCCGGTATTGTCTTGGCCATGGTCACGAATCATACACTGCTTTCATGCGTGGGCTTTGTCTATGATCGACACGAATTCGTCATGTGGCAGCATATCGTCATAGCTACGCCAACGGCGTTCCAGCTCCTTGTTCGCCTCATCATGCTGTCTGTCTCCCAATGCGGCATAGGCCTCCAATTCATTCGGCCCCATGGCGTTGACAGGCTGGTTGAGATTCAACGATTCGTTCATAATCGTCCATTCTAATGTCACCAACCATGGCAAACCATGAAAAAACGCCTGACGACATGGAAAATATGCCGCCAGGCGTTTGTTAACAGGTGGTGCGCTTAGTTTCAGCGCTGATCCAGCATCTCCTGCAGAGCCTTGTTGACCGACGGAGAGCCCGCGGCCATGGACAGGGTGTTGATGCCGTTGATTTCGAAGCCGCGCTTGATGGCGGAGAAAATCTTGTTCTTATTCATGTTGTATTCCTCAATTCCTATAAAGACTGTTGTTTGCGATTAACGATAGCGATTGCGTCGCGAAGCTTTGCTCGCGGGGCCTGATCAGCGGTTGTTGAGCAGCTCGTGCAGAGCCTTGCCTGCGGACGGAGTGTTGACCGCCATCAGACCGTTGATTTCGAAGCCGCGCTTGATGGCGGAGAAAATCTTGTTGTCGTTCATGTTGTTTCCTTACTTGCTGTTATTCTGTGACGCACCCTGCGTCCTGCTATCTTCTGTTGTGTACGTTGTCCACTATAGAGGCCCGCTCAGTGAAAGTCATGGTCTCCTCGTTCGATTTCTTGTATTTTCATCGGTTATTCTTGAGATTGCGCAAAACTGGCTCGTTATCCAGATATCAGTTGACCGCCATGTTCCACAGACTCGCGGCGACGTGGAGGCCTGCGTCGGCATCGCCGCTGCCGTATGGTCACGCCCCGTCACAGGCCTCGGGCAATCCAATAACAAAAAAGCCGTCCATACGGACGGCTTCATGGTGGGTGATATAGGAATCGAACCTATGACCCCTTCCGTGTGAAGGAAGTGCGCTAGCCGCTGCGCCAATCACCCATGTTGGTTTATATGGAGTCAAACTCCAGTGGGCGATACAAGATTCGAACTTGTGACCCCTTCCGTGTCAGGGAAGTGCGCTACCTCTGCGCCAACCGCCCGGGTCATACCATTCCGCAGAACATACGATTCTGTTTCATGAGAGGTGGGTACGAGAGTCGAACTCGTCTATACGGCTTTGCAGGCCGCTGCCTAACCGCTTGGCTAACCCACCATAAAGGTTGACATCAATTCGGAACCTTCGAGCGGACAACGGGACTCGAACCCGCGGTCTCAACCTTGGCAAGGTTGCGCTTTACCAACTAAGCTATGTCCGCATGTTACCGGCAGTATCACTGCCTGAGCACGAGTATCTACTATAACCACATCCGTGTGATTTGCAAGTCAGCGTGTCGTATGCCGAAACCCGCTATCCCTAATACCACCCTTCACGGCATGATCAAGAATCGCAAATCCTTGCATTTCAGGCTATTCACCGATGGCATAAGCATTTCGTCACCCACGATTTCGCGCTACATTAATGCTATGTGTGAAGGAGCCAACAATGCCTAAGACAGTAATGCTTGCCGCATTCGAGGGATGGAACGATGCATGCCAAGCGGCCACGAACGTCATTCGACACCTGGTCTCACGATATGATTCGCAGGAAATCCGGCATATCAACGACGAAGGTTTCTACGACTATCAGGTCGCCCGTCCGATGATCTGTTCGGTACAAGGCCGCAGGCGTATCATCTGGCCGCAGACCACCTTTTACGACATCACCATTTCCCCTGAGACGCACTTTCTCGCGCAAATAGCTCCGGAACCGAATTACCGGTGGGAGGAATATTGCCGGAAGACGCTGCGCATAGCCGAGGATTATGACGTGAACGAAATCGTCACCCTAGGTTCCATGTTCGCCGACTGTCCGCATACCAGACCTCTTCCGTTGGACATCTCCAAGGGTGACTGCGAATGCGAGCTCGACAAGAAGTACAATGGCCCGATCGGCATTCCCAACATCCTCGACGCGATCGCCGCCGACAACGGTTTCTCCACCACGTCAATGTGGGTATCAGTGCCGCAATATTTCAATAACGTCGAATGCATGCAGGGCACGTTGGAGCTGGTTCACGCGCTGTCCATTCTGCTGAAACAACCCCTCAATGAGGGAGAACTCGCCAATAAGGCCATGCAATGGCGCAAAGAAGCCGATGACATGGTCGAAAACATGCATACCGGTGATTACATCAGACAACTTGAACGCGAATACGATCTCAACGTCAAAGCCCGGGAAATCGCATCGAACGGCACTCCCGCATGCGAGCAGCTGATTCAGGAGGCCGAGGCTTTTCTCAGGAATCAGCCTTTCGCCGAACACTGATTCGCCATTCGTAATGGCGAAGGATACGGATACGGGTGGGTCCCTGCCATCGTTAGGACGGCAGGGACCCACCCGTATCCGAGAATCGTAGCGCGGTACGATCAGGCTGCGGCCATCTCCAACGGGGAGATGACGCCGCAGATCAGCAGCAACGCCACAACCACGGCAAGCGCAATGCGGTAGATGGCGAAGGCCTTGTATGAGAAGGTGGACACGAACTTCAGGAAGCCGATGATCACCACATAGCCGACGACAAAGGCCACGATGGTGGCGGCAATGGTGGCACCCCAGCCGGGGAACATGTCCGCATCACCCGCAGCCACATCCTTGACTGCGGAGACGGCTTCGAGAATACCCGCACCGAATACGGCCGGAATGGCCATCAGGAAGCTCACGCGCACGGCGGCCTCACGGGTATAGTCCATGGCGCGGCCGAAGGTGATGGTGCCTCCGGAACGGGAAACGCCGGGAATCAGGGCGAGCATCTGACCGATGCCGAAGACCAGTGCATCCTTCCAGGTCATCTCCTCCATGGTTTTGATCTGCTTGGCGCGGGCATCGACCACCCACAGCAGCACGCCGAACAGTGCCAGCACGGTCACGGTGATCCACAGGTTGCGCAGTGAAGTTTCAATGACATGTTTGAACAACACGCCGGCGATGAGGATCGGCATGGTGCCAAGGATGATGAACCAGCCCATCTGGGTGTCACGGTTATACGCGCCCATACGGCTCTTGAAGTCCTTGCCCTCTTTGCCGAACAGGGAGCCAAACCAGGCGCCAAGAATACGGATGATGTCGCGGCGGAAGTACAGGATTACGGCCAGTTCAGTACCGATCTGGATAATGGCGGTGAAGGCCGCGCCGGGGTCGGACCCCAACATCAGATCACCGACGATGCGGATATGCGCGCTGGAGGAAACCGGCAGGTATTCGGTCAATGCCTGCACCAGTCCCAGGAAAATCGCTTGGAAGAAATTCATGAACCCTCTTTATGTGTTCGTCTGTTTTCCGAGCACCAGCGTAGCGAATGGTGCCTAAATTTCTCATCGATTTCACAGGGTTGTCTCAATCCGCGCACACAATGGGAACCGTCAATCACAAGCAATGTGGTACCAAGGAGCACGACATGGGGAAATATCGCAAGAGCAGGGCATTCAGCCCGGACGGCTTCTTCGAATGCGAAGGTCGTGGCCTTCAATGGCTTGGCGCAGCGCACGCCCAGGGTGGCCCCCGCGTGGTCGAGGTCTATGAGTGGGGCAGGGACTTTCTTGACATCGAACGCGTGAACTCCTGTTCCCCCACTCCCAAGGCCGCTTACGATTTCGGCGCCGCACTGGCCCGCATGCATGATTCCGGTGCGGAGTTCTTCGGTTCGGCTCCCGCCGGTTACATGGGTACCTGCTATTTCGGACCGCTGCAGGATCCGGTGCCTATGGATTGCGGTACGTGGACCGATCCGGCCACTTATCTGGCGGAAGGCCGTCTTCGCCCGATGGTCGAACTTGGCATTCGTCGACGAGAGCTCACCGATACCGATATGGGCCTGACCGAGGAGGTGATTCAGGCGCTCCCGGAGATTCTCGGTCGTGCGGCCGCGGATAAGCCCGCACGCGTACATGGTGACCTGTGGAGTGGCAACGTGATGTGGACCGCCGATTCCGGTTCCGTCGAAGCCGTGCTGATCGATCCCGCCGCGCATGGCGGCCATCGCGAAGAGGATCTCGCCATGCTCAATCTTTTCGGCATGTCCTATCTCACCGAAATTCTGGACGGCTACCAGTCGGTACACCCGCTCAAGGCGGGTTGGCAGGAACGTACCACATTATGGCAGCTGTATCCGATCGCCGGGCATTGCGTCTTTTTCGGCGGCGGATATGTCAGCCAATATCGCGCCATGTGCCGTGCCCTGCTGCGGTAGCCGTGCGATGACGAACTAACGAAAAAGGGTGTTTCGAAGCATATGATTCGAAACACCCTGACGATGTGTGGGTCTCAAGCGGAGCGATCGTCTAGCGCAACGCATCCTTGAGCTTGGAGAAGAAGCCCTTCTTCGCGCCCACGGTCGGACGAGAGCTCTGCGGCACATGGGATGCGCCAGCATCGTGGCTGGCTGCGAACTGTTCCATCAGGGAACGTTCGTCGTCGCTGAGCTTGGTCGGAATCTGCACCACGACATGCGCCACAAGGTCGCCACGGTCACCGTTGCCGCTCATATGCGTGACGCCGAGATTCTTCAGGGTCACGGTATCCTCCGGCTGGCATCCGGCCGGAACGCTGACGGATTGCGGTCCGTCGAACGTGTCGATTTCAAGGTCATGCCCCAATACGGCCCAGCTCATGGGCACCTGAATCCAGCAATGCAGGTCGTCACCGTCACGGGTGAACGTATCATCCGACGAGATGCGCACATCGACATACAAGTCGCCGGCGACACCGCCGTTCTCGCCGACCTCGCCCTGATTGGCGAGTCGAAGACGCGTATTGTTGCCGATGCCTGCGGGAATGGAGACGCCGACATTGCGCGTGGTGCGCACACGACCATGGCCCAGGCAGGAGGGGCAGGGATTTTCGATGACGGTGCCGTGTCCCTCGCAACGCTCGCAGGGGGCGGTGGTCATCATCTGGCCGAGCATGGTCCTGACTACACGCTGCGCAAAGCCCTTGCCATGGCATTCGGGGCATTGCGTCGGCTGGGTACCTTTCTGGCAACCCGTACCGGCGCATTCCTGACACAGGCCGAAGGTGTTGATTCTCACATGCGCGGTGTCGCCGAACACGGCCGTCTTCAAATCGATGGTCACACTGGCCAAGGCATCTCGACCAGGTTGGGTACGCGGACGCGGGCCGGCTCCGGCACCACCGCCGAAGGCACCGCCGGTGAAGATGTTCAGGAAGTCACCCATATCCCCGAAACCGGCGCCTCCGAAGCCTCCTGCGCCGCCGTTCGGATCGTTCGGGTCCACGCCGGCATCGTACATCTGTCGTTTCTGCGGGTCGGACAACACCTCGTACGCGTTGTTGACTTCCTTGAATTTGTCCTCAAATTCCGGACCTGCGATATCGGGATGATATTTGCGGCTCATCTTGCGATAGGCCTTTTTGATCTCATCATCACTGGCAGATCGGTCAACGCCCAGTACTTCGTAGTAATCCGTCACAGTCGCTCTTTCTCCCTATTGGTTCCGCGTGCCATTGTGCCATAAGGCGGGGTCAGTCGTTGGTATGGCGCTCATCGTGCGCAAGAAACGCCGTCAGGTAACGGGCGACCGCTCTGACGGCCGCCATGGTAGTCACGTAATCCATGTGCGTCGGCCCGATGGATCCGACGAATGCCACCGGTTCGGTGACGGGTTCCGTCTGAATTTCGTCGCCGAAATCGTTGATTTCACTGCGATTGTCAGTGCCCATACCACCTGCATTGCCGGCGGAGGTACGGCCATAGCCACTGGTGACCACCGAAGCGTGCAGCAGTCCCGGCGTATGAGTCTCCGAACCGATGGCCACGCCCACCCCGGCGGATTGCGCGGTCTCGCTCAACGAGCTCATCAATTTTATCAGCACGACCTGTTCCTCCAGTGCGTCGAACAGCGGCGCCAGATCGGCGACGGTATGCTGATGTGCCAGCCGCGACGTGCCAGCCATGTACAGTTCACCCGCACGCTCATCATCCGCCATGCCGTCGAAGGCCTGCGCCAGCGTCTCCGTCAAGGCGCTGATGGAACGATAGGCATCACGCGGCCCCATACGGCGTACGTAGTCGGCGGTCTGGGCCAGGGAGACCCCTGCGCATTGCGTATTGATCTCATTGACCAGATGAGCGAGCACGGTCATATCCGGCAGTTCGGCGACGTTCAGAATATGCTGGGCGACGCGCCCGGTGTCGGTGATGACCACCGCCAGCAACGTATTGACGGAGACCGGCACGATTTCAACATGCCGTAGCATCGATTTGGACAACGACGGCGCGGCGACCACGGCCACCTGCCCGGTGATCTGCGCCAGCAGACGTGCGGCACGCTGCAACGTGTCCTGAAGGTTGACCGATCCCGACAGAAAGCTGTTGATGCCTCGACGCTGCGCCTCGGATAGCGGCATGACGGTCGCCAGCCGATCCACGAAATAACGGTACCCCTTTTCCGTCGGAATCCTGCCCGCCGAAGTGTGTGGCTGAATCAGATAGCCCTCATCCTCCAGTGCGGCCATATCGTTTCGCACCGTCGCCGAACTCACGCCCAGATCATGATCTCTGGTCAGCGTGGTCGATCCAACGGGTTCCTGCGAGCGAATATAGTCCTCGACTACGGCACGCAACACCAGCATGCGTCTCGACTGCGTCATGCGCGCCCCCTTGGTATATAAGACATGAGTGTGCGCGGCACGGCCGAACGGGATCGAAACGCACCGCCTCATCATTACGACACTCCTATTGTTTTAGCACTCCCGGCCGAGGAGTGCTAATCGTTCGCTTCGAGAGTACAGCCCCGCTGCGTCTCCGCAGCCGTTCTTCTCAAATAACCGGCGCATTCCCAATGCGAACAGTGCAAATGCACGGAAATGTTCATTGTGAACGCTAACAGAACACAACTTACCAAAACACGCCAAAATATCACTGCTACGTCATCGCGCATCGCTACTATGGGATACGCAATGTGAGGGCGTCAAGCGCTCGGCACAAGCCGGATACGCGGCCCGACCAATTGGAAGGAAAGTAATCCTATGACCGAATTCAAGGAGACCGAGCTGGACGAGCGCGCCATCAAGATGGCCAAGGTCCTGTCGGCCGACGCGGTTGAGCGTGCGGGACACGGCCACCCGGGTTCCCCCGTCTCCCTGGCGCCCATCGCCTACACCCTGTACCAGCACTTCATCAAGCACGATCCGAATGATCCCAAGTGGGAAGGTCGCGACCGCTTCATCCTTTCCGGCGGCCATGCCTCCCTCACCCAATACGTTCAGCTGTACTTCTCCGGCTACGGCCTGACCCTGGACGACCTGAAGAACTTCCGCGGCGGCGCCGATACCCGCACCCCGGGTCACCCGGAATACGGCCTGACCCCCGGCATCGAAATGACCACCGGTCCGCTGGGCCAGGGCTTCGCCTCCGCCATCGGCTTTGCCTACGGTCAGCGCTTCGAGCGCGGTCTGCTTGATCCGCAGGCTCCGGAAGGTGAATCCCCGTTCGATCACAACATCTGGGTCATCTGCGGTGAAGGCGATATCGAAGAGGGCATCTCCGGCGAAGCCGCATCCCTCGCCGCCAACCAGCAGCTGGGCAACCTGACCGTGATCTTCGATGCCAACCGCATCCAGATCGAAGGCGACACCAACCTGGTGCTGGCCGAAGACGTGCTCAAGCGCTTCCAGGCCTACGGCTGGTACACCGATGAGTTCAGCTTCATCCAGCCCGACGGTTCCTACAAGGAGGACGTCGACGGTCTGGCCGAGACCATCGCCAAGGCCCAGGCCGCCGCCCCGAACCAGCCGAAGCTCATCAAGGTCGACACTCTGATCGCATGGCCGACCCCGGGCAAGACCAACGATCCGTCCTCCCACGGCTCCAAGCTGGGCGCCGAGGCCGTCGCCGGTCTCAAGAAGCTGCTCGGCTATGATCCGGAAGAATCCTTCCACGTCGACGAAGAAGCCCTGGCTCACGCTCGCAAGGTCGCCGAGCGCGGTCTCGAGGCCCATAAGGAATGGGACGAAAAGTACGACGCATGGCGCAAGGCCAACCCGGACAAGGCCGCCCTGTACGACCGCATCAAGGCCGGCGAGCTTCCGGAAGGCTTCGATAAGGCCATCGACGACCTCGAGGCTACCTTCGAAGTTGGCAAGGGTGTCGCGACCCGTGGAGCTTCCGGCTCCGCGCTGAACGCCATCGCCGCCGTCATGCCGGAACTCTGGGGCGGCTCCGCCGACCTCGGTGGCTCCAACAAGACCGACCTCAAGGGTGCCGCCACCTTCGCTCCGGAGGAGTGCGCCACCAAGCAGTGGCCGAACTGCAACAAGTACGGTCGTCAGCTGCACTTCGGCGTGCGCGAGTTCACCATGGGCACCATCACCAACGGTATCCTGCTGGGCTCCCACACCCGTCCGTTCGGCGGCACCTTCTTCATGTTCTCCGACTATGAGCGCCCGGCCGTGCGTCTGGCCGCCCTTATGGAGATCCCGAACCTGTACGTGTGGTCCCACGACTCCGTCGCCGTCGGCGAGGATGGCCCGACCCACCAGCCGATCGAGCATCTGGCATCCTTCCGTGCCATCCCGCAGCTCGAGGTCGTTCGTCCGGCCGATGCCTATGAGACCGCCGAAGCCTACCGTGCATTCTTCGAGAAGAAGAACACCCTCCCGGCCGCCATGGTCCTGACCCGCCAGGGTGTCCCGGTCCTCGCCGAGACCGCAGCAAAGGCCAAGGAAGGTGTGAAGAAGGGCGCTTACGTGCTCATCGACACCGAAGGCACTCCGGATGTCATCATCATGGCCACCGGTTCCGAGGTTCAGTGGGCCGTTGCCGCCGCCAAGACTCTGGCCGGTGAAGGCGTCAAGGCCCGCGTCGTGTCCGTGCCGTCCCTCGAGTGGTTCGAAGAACAGGACGCCGAGTACAAGGAAGCCGTGCTGCCGGCCTCCGTCAAGGCCCGTGTCTCCGTCGAAGCCGGCGTTGCCATGCCGTGGTACAAGTACCTTGGCTCCTTCGGCAAGCCCGTTTCCATCGAACAGTTCGGCCTGCAGGGCGATGGCGCTCAGAACATGATCGATCTGGGCATCACCGCCGAGCATGTGGTGGAAGCCGCCAAGGCCTCCATCGCCGAAGTCGAAGCCGCCAAGTGACGCATCGGGGAGGGATACGAAGCCCGTATCCCTCCCCTTTCACCGAACAACACAAGATTTGATCCAAATAGGTATCAAGGAGAAACAACAATGACTGAAGCAACTCAGCGCACCTCTGACTCCGGTGTCTCGATCTGGCTGGACGACCTGTCCCGCACCCGTATCGAGTCCGGCAACCTGCAGGAGCTCATCAAGGACAAGAACGTCGTTGGCGTCACCACCAACCCGTCCATCTTCCAGAAGGCTCTGAGCCAGGTCGGCCCGTACGACGCCCAGCTTAAGGAACTCGGCAAGGTTGACGTTGAGACCGCTATCCGCGAGCTCACCACCACCGACGTGCGCAACGCCACCGACATCTTCCGTGAGGTCGCCGAAGCCACCGATTTCGTTGACGGCCGCGTCTCCATCGAGGTGGATCCGCGTCTGGCTCACGAGACCGAAGCCACCGAGAAGCAGGCTGTCGAGCTCTGGGAGAAGGTCAACCGTCCGAACGCCATGATTAAGATTCCGGCAACCCTCGAAGGCCTGCCGGCAATCACCGCCACCCTGGCCAAGGGCATCTCCGTCAACGTCACCCTGATCTTCTCGCTCGAGCGCTACGAGCAGGTCATCGACGCCTTCATCGAGGGCATCGCCCAGGCTGACGCCAACGGCCACGATCTGAACCACATCGGTTCCGTCGCCTCCTTCTTCGTTTCCCGTGTGGATACCGCCGTCGACAAGCAGCTCGAGGAGATCGGCTCCGACGAGGCCAAGGCTCTCGAAGGCAAGGCCGCCATCGCCAACGCTCGTCTCGCTTACGAACTGTTCGAGAACAAGTTCGCCAACGATCCGCGTTGGGCCGCCCTCGAGGCCAAGGGCGCCAAGAAGCAGCGTCCGCTGTGGGCTTCCACCGGTACCAAGAACCCGGCTTACTCCGATTGCGTCTACGTTGACGAGCTCGTCGCTCCGTTCATCGTGAACACCATGCCGGAGAAGACCCTGAACGCTCTCGCCGACCACGGCAACGGCGCTCCGACCATCAAGGGCACCTACGAAGAGTCCCACGCCATCATGGCCAAGCTCGCCGAGCTGGGTATCGACTTCAAGGCCGTCACCGACAAGCTGGAAGCCGATGGCGTTGCCGCCTTCATCAAGTCCTGGGATTCCGTCCTCACCGACGTCCAGGCCGGCATCGACCGCGTCAACGGCTGAACTCATTCGCTGACGCTCCGTTCATCCGGTAGATAGCAATTGGCCCCCATCCATTGTGGTGGGGGCCAATTGCTATTCGGACCGTTGCAATATCAGTCCTGATAGTATGTACCGAAGAAATCGGCAAGCTCACCGATGGTTTCCCTCAACATGCCCATGCGAGGCAGATAGACTACGCGGAAGTGGTCCGGCTGTTGCCAATTGAACGCACCACCATGGCTGATCAGGATATGCTTGTCATGCAACAGATCAAGGGCGAACTGCTCATCCGAATGAATGTTGAACTTCTTCACATCGATCTTTGGGAAGATATAGAACGCGGCCTTGGGCTTGACTGCCGTAATGCCCGGAATCTCATTGAGCATATTGTAGACGAGATCGCGTTGATCATGGACCCGTCCTCCGGGAACCAGATAGTCCTTGACGCTTTGATGTCCGCCCAGGGCGGTCTGCACGATTGACTGTGCCGGTACGTTTGAGCACATACGCATGTTGGCCAGCATGTTCAGACCTTCGATATAGTCCTTGGCGATGCGCTTGTTGCCGCTGAGAATCATCCAGCCAACACGCCAACCTGCGATCATATGAGACTTCGACAGGCCGGAAAACGTCACGCAGAACAAATCCGGCGCGAGCGATGCGATGGAGATATGCTCCAGACCATCCATGACCAAACGATCGTAGATCTCATCGGAGAAGAGCATCAACTGATGTTCACGCGCTATTTCAACGATCTGTTCGAGAATTTCCTTCGGATACAGTGCGCCGGTCGGATTATTGGGATTGATGATGACGATGGCCTTCGTTCGATCGGTGATCTTGGAACGTATGTCCTCAATATCCGGGTACCATTCGGATTCCTCATCACAGGTATAATGAACCGCTGTGCCGCCGGCCAGATTTACGCAGGCCGTCCACAACGGATAGTCTGGAGAAGGGACCAGCACTTCATCGCCATTGTCAAGCAGGGCCGACAATGACAGATTGATCAGCTCGCTGACGCCATTGCCGGTATAGATGTCATCGATGGACACGTTTGGAATGCTTTTCAGCTGAGCATACTGCATGATGGCCTTGCGCGCCGAGAACAGACCCTTCGACGGCGAATAGCCTTCCGTGTCCGGCAGCTGCTGCGACATATCGTAGACGACCTCATCCGGCGTGCGGAATCCGAACGGAGCGGGATTGCCGATGTTCAGTTTCAGAATATGCGTTCCAGCGGCTTCCATGCGTGCGGCCTCGTCAGCAACCGGACCACGAACATCGTAGAGCACATTGTCAAGCTTGTGGGATTTAGTAAAGGTACGCATGGTTCTTCCTTCTGCTGATTGCGTTGGCGCTGGCACGGCATCATCATGATGGGTACCGGTAGGAACCGGCTCAGACAAAGCGGTGACATCTTGATCCATCGGCACGTCTTCTCCCATCAACCATTGCTCGTTCACTTGCAGGAACGCCGCAAGAAAGTGGGCGATGTCAGCACGGGGCACGGTTTTTCCGCTCACATACTGGCTCATGTGGCTTTTTCCGAGCTTGATATTGAACTTTTCAGCTGCGTGTACGAAATCAATTTGCTTCACCCTGCGAAGCGCCATGGCGCTGCTCAGCCGGACGGAAAATGATGTATTCGTCATGCCGATCCTTCCAGTTCAATTTCAATCAAGCACTGGTTCAAAGTCTAGCACCACGTCAGAAGAAAAACCTTCAAAGTTCAATCTGCGATGTGTCTCCTTGATAACCAGATCAGCTGAAAGTTCAATCTATAGCTCGTCCGACGGTGCAATCCGTCAGGGTTCACAGAAGATGACGCTCGATCCACTGCGCCACACCGTCATCGTTATTTGACGGGCAAATCTCATCGGCGATTCTCAGCACATCGGGATTGGCGTTAGCCACGGCCACTCCCCTGCCCGACTGCTGCAACATGGAAATGTCGACCAAATCGTCACCGAATGAAGCCGTCTGTGACAACGGCGTGGAGAAATGATCGGCCAGAATGTTCAAGGCATGTTCCTTATTGGCGTCCGGGCTCATGAGCATCCACAGCGATCCCTCCGAAATATGCACGTCAAAATCCGCGGGAATGAGTTCACGCACACGATTCCATTGTTCCGGATTCGGAAACAGTATCAGCTTGTCGGCGATGCCTTCAGGCACATCATTGAAGTCGGTATACCTCCAGGTCTGCGTCTTCCAATATTTGGTGACATCGAAATTCGTGTACCGAACATCATCCATGACGATGCCGACTTCCATGCCGGGCAGCTCCTCAAGCAGATACCTGCACACTTCGCAAGCGCGCCGCGAAGAGAAGCCGATTTTCATCAGATGGCCGTCTTTCGGAGGTATGCCGGAAGTAAGCATCTCATAATCCGAAGCGGCGGGGTTGAAGTCGATCAGGGCGCCGTTCAGATAGGCGACGGCATCGACCGGCAGCTTATCCACGAATTGCAATCCGGTACTGACGGGCCGTGCCGTTTCGACCACGAACGTCATGCCGGCGTCATGCAGCCGGTTGATGCTGTCGATGGAACGTTGCGTCAGAAAACGTTCCTCGAAGGTCTCGCCATCATGCAGCAATGTACCGTCAAGATCGGCCACGACCATGGTAGTCGCATGAGCGCGTCCGGTTTTCGAAGAGGCCATGTCAGTCAGTCCTTTATCCATCGTGGGGAGGCAGAACGAATTTCGGCCCATGACCGTATGCCGATCATGGGCCGAAACCATGCAAACGTTTCAGATGAGGTTGAACTTCGTCATCAAACCGAGGGCGATGATGATGGCCACCCACAGCAACGCGATGATGACGGTCCAACGATTCAGGTTCTTTTCGGCCACACCGGAGGAACCTGCATTCTGGGTAAGGCCTCCGCCGAACATATCGGACAGGCCGCCACCCTTACCCTTGTGCATGAGAATCAGCAGGGTGAGCAACAAGCTGAAAATAACAAGAACAATCTGTAGCACAAGCTTGACGATGGCCATAGCGGACACGAGTGAACCTCCAGTTCGTAAACACTGTTGCCAACAATACCGCATGGTGTTGAGAAAATCGAATACTGACCACACCTATTGGATCATGAAGGCGAATACACCTCTCTAGGCGGTCGCTTCGAGAGTCAAACGGCAGATTTTGGTAAGCTCATCCACCTTCAATGCGGCGCCGCCGATGAGGAATCCGTCGACATCCGGTTCTCCGATGAGCTCGACCGCATTCTTGGAAGACACCGATCCGCCGTAGAGAATGCGCACCGTATCGCCAACCGCGGCACTGAACGTCGCCGTAAGATCATCCCGGATGGCCTTCGCCGCATCCTGCGCGGATTGCGGCGTGGCAACCATGCCGGTACCGATGGCCCAGACCGGCTCATAGGCCACAATCAGTCGGGAGGCTTCCTCATCGGAAAGATCACGCGTAACGTCATGTACCTGCCCGACGGCGAAATCGAGTTCAATGCCCTTACGCCGCTCCTCATAGCTTTCGCCCACGCACAGGATGGGCTGCATGCCGGCCGCCAGCACCGCACGCACCTGATCGACGATATTCGCATCATCCTCCGGATGGTATTTGCGGCGTTCGGAATGGCCGACGATGACATACGAACATCCAAGATGCGCAATCATATCCGCGGAGACGTCGCCGGTGAATGCCCCCTGCGACGTAACGGACACCGCCTGCGCCCCATAACGAATCTTCAGGTTGTCGGATTCCACCAGCACCTGCACGCTCCGCAATGAAGTGAAGGATGGCATCAAGGCGATTTCACAGCGTTTATGGTCGAAATGCACGTCGCGCAGTTTCCAGGCCAACTGCTGTACGAAATAGGTGGCTTCGAGATGATCGAAGTTCATTTTCCAATTGCCCGCGACCAGCGGAATGCGCCGTGATGTCATATGACTATCCTATTCCCTGCCTGTACTGTGGAAGCGATTGTTCAAGATATGCGCAACGATGAACAAAACAAGAGGTGCCCTCCCACCGGAAGTGAACTGCGCCCCGATTGTTGGACGTTGTTAAATAGGATACAGGTCTAGGCTGCGAGGGACACGCTTCGGAATTCCTCCGGGGTGTGTCCCTCGAGTCGTATCTGGCGTCGTCTGGTGTTCCAGTGGATGACGTACGCGTCAAGTTCTCGTTTGAATTGCTCGTACGAGTCGAATTCGCGCCCCCGGTAGAACTCGTCCTTGAGGTGTCCGAAGACCTGTTCGGTGGCGGCGTTGTCCAGGCAGTTGCCCTTGCGGCTCATGGACTGGCGGATGCCCAGCCGTTCGAGCTCCCCGCGCCACCACGGGTGCTGGTACTGCCATCCCATGTCCGAGTGCAGGATCGGGTTCGCGCCCCCGGGCAGCCTGGCTTCGAGCATGGCGAGCAGACGCCGCTGCTGCCCCATGCCGGGGTGCCGGCTCACGTCCCAGGCGACGATTTCCTTGCTGGCCATGTCGTACACGGGCGCGAGGTAGGCCTTGCCGCCCGCGACCTTGAATTCGGTGACGTCGGTGCCGAGTTTTTCGAACGGCTTGCCGGCGGTGAAGTCGCGTTTGAGCAGGTTCGGCACCCCTCCGCCAGCGTCGCCCCTGTACGAGCTGTAGCCTCTCCATGGATTCCTGGCGCGGATCGGGCATCTGAGTCCCATGCGGCGCATGACCCTCAGGACGCTCTTGGCCGACACCTTCTGTCCGAACTCGTGGACCAGGCACATATGGATCTGCCGGTGGCCGCACCCGTTGGCCGTCCTTTCCCAGATCTCTGCGACCATGGGATCGAGGTCGGGGCGCGTCTCATGCGCCGGATGCGACAGATGGTGGAAATACGTGGATCTCGCCAACCCGCTGATCTTCAGCAGGTGGTCGAGCCGGTGCCCCTGCCCTGCGAGCAGTCGGACGACGGCGCTTCGCTCGCGCTTCGTGACTTCTGCGCCCGCAGGGCCCGGAGTTTTTCCAGGTACGCGACCTTCGCCTTCAGGTAGGCGACCTCCTCGGTCAGCTCCTGCTCCCGCGTGGGTTTCGGCCTTGGCTTGGATTTCGCGCCTTTAGGCCTGCCCTTGGGCTTCGGCCTCAACGCCTCCGCGCCACCGGCACGGTATTCGCGGCACCAACGCTGCAGCGGGGCGATGCTCGCTATCCCGTACCTGGCCATGACCTCGGCCACGCTCAAGCCGTTCTCGACGTGGTCCCGCGCCGCCGCGACCTTCGTCTCCCAGTCATAACGCCTGTTGCCGGTGGTTCCCATGACCGCCTCCCCGCCGTTGGATCTGTACAGCATGATCCATTTTTCCGCAGTCTGCACGGGCATCGCAAACCGACGGGCGAGGGAGCGTTTGCCCACGCCGGCCTCAATGAGCCTCAGCGCCTCGCGCCGGAACCCGTCGTCATAGTGCTTCCTCCGATCCTCACGCATACGAAAGAACCACACCTCCAATCATCGAATCCGAATTTCTTCAGTCCAATAATCGGGGTGCGGTTCAAAGATGAGAGAGCACCCTTCATGATTCGTGGAATCAGTCGAGCACCTTCAGACCCGGCAGTTCCTTGCCCTCGAGGAACTCGAGGGAGGCGCCGCCGCCGGTGGAGATGTGGGAGAAGCCATCCTCCGGGAAGCCGAGATTGCGCACTGCGGAGGCGGAATCACCGCCACCGACGATGGTGAACGCACCGGCCGCAGTGGCGTCGACCAGACCCTGGGCAACGGCCTCGGTACCGGCTGCGAAGGCCGGAACCTCGAACACACCCATCGGACCGTTCCACACGACGGTCTTGGAGTCGACGATCTTGTCGTGGAAGAGCTTCTGGGAATCCGGGCCGATATCCAGACCCATCTTGTCGGCCGGGATGGCGTCGGCGGCCACGACTTCCGGAGCGATGTCCTCATCGGACTTCGGGAAGACCGGGTTCACGACGATGTCGGTCGGCAGCACGAGTTCGACGCCGTTCTTCTCCGCACGCTCGATGTAGCCCTTGACGGTTTCGACCTGGTCCTCTTCCAGCAGGGAGGTGCCCACCTCGAGGCCCTTTGCCTTGAGGAAGGTGTAGACCATGCCGCCGCCGATGACCAGACGATCGGCCTTGTCAAGCAAGTTCTCGATCACGCCGAGCTTGTCGGAGACCTTGGAACCACCGAGTACGACGGTCAGAGGACGCTCTGGATCGACGGTGGCACGGGACAGGGCCTTGACCTCCTTCTCGACCAGCAGACCTGCGGCGGCCGGCAAATCGGCGGCAACGTCATAATTGGAGCCCTGAGCGCGATGCACAACGCCGAAGCCATCGGATACGAAGGCCTCGCCAAGGGCGGCGATCTTCTTGGCGTATGCGGCACGCTCCTCCGGATCCTTGCTGGTCTCCTCAGGATTGAAACGCACGTTCTGCAGCAGTACGACATCGCCGTCGTTCATTGCGGCGACCTTGGCCTGGGCGTCCTCACCATAGGTATCGGAGGCCAGCGGGACCTCAACGCCGAGCAGCTCGCCAAGACGAGTGGCGACCGGTGCGAGGGACAGCTCCGGCACAATCTTGCCCTTCGGACGACCGAGATGAGCCATCAGAATGACCTTTGCGCCTTCTTCGCGTAGGGCCTTGATGGTCGGCAGAGCGGCCTTGATACGACCGTCATCGGTGATCGTGGTGCCGTCCAGCGGAACGTTGAAATCAGCGCGGACCAGAACGCGCTTGCCCTTGAGATCTCCAAGATCCTTAAGTGTCTTCATGTATTTCCTTTCCTAGCCGCAATAAGCATGGAATGGCCATATTGCCACTTCTGAATCATACAAGCCCAAACGAACAAAAACACCATGCCGTTCGAAAACGTGCATGGTGTTTTGTATGGCGTTTCGTCGTTCAGGCGTCCTGTCGTCGTGCCTTCTCGGTCTTTTCGGCGAGCTGAAGCAGTCGACGGATGCGGCCTGCGATGGCATCCTTGGTGATCGGCGGCTCGGCAAGACGTCCCAACTGTTCCAAAGAGGCATCGGCATGGTCGAGTCGCAACTGTCCCGCGGACTTGAGATTGTCGGGAATGTCATCCCCCAGAATCTCAAAGGCCTGACGCACCTTGTCGCATGCCTCGGCAGCGGCCTTGGCGCTACGGCGCATATTGGCGTCATCGAAATTCGCCAGACGATTCGCCTTGCCCCGCGCTTCACCGTCGGAACGTTTACCGGTCCATTCACGAGCGGAATGGGGGGCGCCCATCAGAATGAGCATGCGTTCGATCGCATCGGGATCACGCAGGGTCACACGCTCCGAGCTGCGCAGACGGCGGGACTTCGCCGTGATGCCCAGACGCCTCGCCGTGGATACCAAGGCCAAGGCGGCCTCATGGTTCGGACATACGATCTCAAGGTAGCTCGCCTTGCCGGGGTCGGACAGGCGACCGTTCGCCAGAAAGGCACCACGCCAAGCGGCCTTGATCTGGGTGATCTTGCCGTTGATGATTTCGCTGGGCAGTCCGAGCACCATGTTTTTGGTATAGCGGCTATACAGACCGGTCTGCAGCACAAGAGCCGCGCTCCCTTTGGGGACTCGAATCACGTAGCGCTGAACGATGCCCGTCGGAGTCTGCCTGGAGACCGGGGTCAACGTGGTTTCATGGCCATACAGATTCTTGATGGTGTCCTGCAGCCACAAAGCCGCATCCTTGGAGTCAAGCTGAGCCTGCACCAGAACATGATGATCCACCGTGTGCAAACCATTGCCGAATCGAATCATCGAAGTGGCCTGCGCCTTTTTGGCGATGGGCAATTCGTTGTCGATTGCGGCCAGCTCGCTTTTGACATCATCCAGAAGAGCCAAGAGCCAACCTCCTACTTTCCTGTTCTTCCCAAAATTTCAGGCGAGTCGCGGGGTAAATCCGCACTGCCACGGCTTACTGTGATACCGAATATCTTGGACAATCACAGTGTATTTTCGTTATGTTCGGACGTTACATTCTCATCATACGGTCATTTTTCCGCAGAGCGCTTATCGAGTTCACGTGCGGAGACGGTGACGGAAAGACCTCTCGTACGCAAACGCTTGGCAAGGGCCTCGCTCATGGCCACGGAACGATGCTGCCCACCGGTGCATCCGATGGCGATGGTGACATAATGTTTGTCCTCCTGCGCATACCCCTCGATCGCGACCGCGATGGCCCGTTCATAGGCATCGAGGAATTCCTGGGCCCCATCGCTGGAAAGCACATAATCACTGACCGGCTGGTCCTTGCCTGTCATGGAACGCAGCTGCGGCACCCAGAACGGATTCGGCAGGAAGCGAACGTCGGCCACGAAATCGGCGTCGATTGGAATGCCGTATTTGAATCCGAAGCTGAAGATGTGCACGGAAACGGTGGTCGGTCCGGATCCGAGCATGGCCTCGTACAGCTTCGTCGACAATTGATGGATGCTCAGTTTGGAGGTGTCGATGACGATGTCGGCACGTTCCTTGAGATTCTCCAGCAGATCGCGCTCCTCGAGAATGCCGTCGATCAGGCGGTTGCCCTGTTGCAACGGATGCGGCCTGCGCACCGATTCGTAACGCTTGATTAACACTTCGTTGCTGGCATCGAGGAACAGGATGCGCGTCTTGACGCCCAAATCGTCCAGATGGCTCAGCACCGCCGACAGATCGTCGAAGTAGTCACGGGAACGCACGTCGATCACGGCCGCCAATTTGTGGATGCCCGACCCGGCGGTGGTCATCATGTCGACCAGTGGCACCAACAGTTTCGGAGGCATGTTGTCGACCACGTACCAGCCCATATCCTCCACGCTGTCGGCCGCATGGGACCGCCCCGCCCCGCTCATGCCGGTGATGAGCAGCACCTCGAAGCCCTCCGCCGGCGCGGCTGCGCTGAAATGTGTGCCTGTGTGCTGCCTGTCGATCTCATTGTCCTGTGCCATCACAATGCCTCCTCCAGCGCCATGCGCATCGCATGTTCCAATCGTTCGTCCTGCTTGATATCGACGGCAGCGTTCGTAGGGGGATCCCCATCCCACATGCCGGTCATCAGCAGCACCTGAATCATGGCCTGATACAGTAGCATTTCCTCACCGCCGATGGCATACCCGCCCTGCCATCTCCACGCCTGCATGAGCTTGGTCGGACGTGGATCGTAGACGACATCCAGCAATGTGCCATTCACCTCAAGACCGCTGGCCGCCAAGGCCGTGGCGATACCGTCGGCGGCCAGCCCCGGAATCGTATTGATCACCACCCGTGCTTCGTTCAACGCATCCATGGCATCATCCATGGTGACGATGTCGATGGGATGCTCGCCCGAAAGGAATTTTCTCGCCAGAGGTTCCAATTCCGCATTCTTGTCGGGATGCCGCGCAACCACTGTGATATGACTGATTCCCGCCATGGCCGTGCACGCGGCCAATGCGGAGGTGGCGGTGTTGCCGTTGCCTATGATCACGGCGTTCCCTGCATGATTCGCGGGCGCATTCTGGTTCCGCATCCGATAGGCATGCTCGAATGCCATCTGGATGCCCGGCACATCCGTGTTATACAACTTGATGTATGGAAGATCCGCATCTCCGACTTGATGAGAACGGGTCCAGTCGAAGATGGCGGTATTGGCGACGTTCAGTTCCTTCGCCCATATATTGGATGGTTCGCCGTACGGCTGAATCGTTCTTTTCAGCGGCATGGTCAGACTGAGTCCCGCCCAACCGGAATCAAGCGACTTCAGAAAATCCTCGAGGTCGCATTCCCCCACTTCGTGTTTGTCGTAGAACCAGTCCTCAAGTCCCAGCGCATGATAGGCCGCATTGTGCAACACCGGGGAAAGGGAATGCGCGATGGGCTTCCCCAGAACGGCGCAACGATGATTCGCATTCGGCATGTTCCCCTCCTTGACGTTCACCCTCATGCTAACAACTCCGCCGCCGTTTTGCGTTGCATGGTCCTATTTCGTTCCATCCTTCGGAATGTTCTCGGATCGCTCCCGGTCCTGGTCCTGCGCATGCAGGGCATGGTATATCGATTCCGCCTTGGCGCGTCCGATGCCTTTGACCTGTTCAAAGTCCTCGACGCTCGCCTCACGCATGGCACGAACCGAGCCGAAATGATTGAGCAATCGTTTCTGATAGGATTCGCCGATACCGGGAATATCATCGAGGACCGATCGCAATGCTCCCTTCCTCCGGGTTCGGCGGTGATAGGTGATGGCGAAACGATGTGATTCGTCACGTACACGTTGCAGCAGGTACATGCCTTCCGATTGACGTTTGAGGATGATCGGATAGTCATCGTCAGGCACCCACACCTCTTCAAGACGCTTGGCCAGACCGCAGACGGCCACATCATCGACGCCGCAATCCTCCAGGGCGCGGGCGGCCGCCATGACCTGGGGCCTGCCACCGTCGACCACCACGAGATTCGGCTTATACGCGAAGTGGCGACGGTCCGTGTTCTGCCGGACGGGAACGTTGCCCGGGTCGGTATTTTCGCAGGTCCGGGATGTTCGTGCCTCCCGTTGTTCGTTGTCCATGCTTTCGCCGGTATCGCCCGCGATATTGCCGTGTCGGAACCGGCGGGTCAGCGTTTCATACAGCGCGTTCAAATCGTCCAATGCACCTTGCCCGTCCGCGCCGCGGATGGCGAACCTGCGGTATTCGGACTTCTTTGCGATGGCATCTTCGAACACCACCATCGAAGCGACCTGGAAGGCGCCTCCGACGGTGTTGGAGATGTCATAGCATTCAATGCGCAGCGGCGCCTGTTCGAGGCCCAGGGCCTTGGCTACATCGTTCATGGCGGTGGTACGCGCGCCCATATCGCTGATGCGGCTCATCTTGCTGCGCTGCATCGCCTGTCTGGCGTTGTCGCTGGCACGGTCCATAAGCTGCTTCTTGTCGCCTCGGCTGGCCACACGAATGGTCACTGCCGATCCGCGCAGGCCACTCAACCATCGTTCGAGGTCTTCACGCCGTGCCGGTTCGATCGGTACGACGACCTCTCGTGGCACCGGCGCAATCGGAGCGAGCAGGTCGGCCCGGCCGGTCTGCTCCTGCCGTTCGTTACGCTCACGGGTGGCCTGCGCCCGGGCAATGGCGTCGGTGGCGGTTATGGACTGCGTGGATCCGATGGCATTGCGCCGTTCGGAGATGACGGTACCCTGCGTCACCGTCTCATGCTCAATATTCAGGCCGGCCTCTCCCGTCGCTTCCGAATACACCTGCATGATCAGGTCGGCGATTAGCTCCTCGTCGCCAATATCCTCCACCCGTTCCACACTCCAGTTGCGCTCGCCTCGGATCGAGCCGGCGCGTACGAAGAATGCGTGCACGGAAGCTTCGAGTTCGTCGGAGTCGATGCCGAAGATGTCAGCGTCGACGTCGGAGTCGAACACCACGGCGTTCTGTTCGATGACCGTCTGCAACATCTGGATCTGATCACGCAACCGGGCCGCTTGTTCGAATTCGAGTTCGGCGCTGGCCGCCTTCATCTCTCGCGTAAGCTGCGCGATGTACGATTTGCCGATTCGACCGGTGAGCACACCGACAAGCTGTTCGCTCATTGCACGATGTTCATCCACGCCGATGCGTCCGACGCATGGCGCCGAACATTTGCCGATGGAGGCCAGCAGACATGGCCGGTTCGTGACTTCGGCCTTGTGGTAGACGCTCTGCGAACAGGTGCGTACGGGGAACGTCTTCAACAATCGGTCGAGACTGTGCCGCAGGTCCCATACTTTCGCATAGGGGCCGAAATATCTGGTGTCACGACGCTTGCGGCTGCGGGTGATCCATACGCGGGGAACCCGTTCCCCTGATGAAATCGCCAGATATGGATACGTCTTGTCATCACGGAACACCACGTTGAACCGCGGATCGAACTCCTTGATCCACGTGTATTCCAGCGTCAACGACTCCAGTTCGGTGCCGACCACGGTCCACTCGAGGCTACGTGCGGTGAGCACCATGGTCTGCGTGCGCGGATGCAATTGGTAGAGCGGTTGGAAGTAGTTGGCCAGACGGTTGCGCAGGTTCTTCGCCTTGCCGACATAGATGACGCGACCTTCTCCGTCACGCCATTTATAGACGCCCGGCCGTGCCGGAATATCCGATGGTTTCGGCCTGAACAGGTCACGCGTGTCTCCCAACAGGGGAGCTCCGTTCCTGTTCACTCCCCTGCCATCACCTTCCATGGCATATGAAGCGTCATCCCGCAGACTCGCAGCCGTTTTCCTCCAAACCTCCGGACTATGTCGTTCGATCATCATGCCCGCAGCATGCCTTTGAGGAACTTGCCGGTCCAGGACCGCTCGCATTGGATGACCTGCTCCGGCGTTCCCTCGGTGACGATGGTGCCGCCGCCGTCACCGCCCTCGGGTCCCAGATCGATGATCCAATCCGCTGATTTCACCACATCGAGATTGTGTTCGATCACAATGACGGTGTTGCCTTTGTCCACCAATCCTTGGAGCACGAGCAACAGTTTGCGCACATCCTCGAAATGCAGGCCGGTGGTCGGCTCATCGAGAATGTACACGGTTTTGCCGGTGGAACGGCGTTGCAGCTCAGTGGCGAGCTTCACGCGCTGGGATTCGCCGCCGGACAGCGTCGGGGCCGGCTGTCCAAGGCGAATATATCCGAGGCCGACCTGCACCAAGGTATCGAGATAACGCGAGATGGAAGGATACGCCTTGAAGAATCGAGCGGCCTCCTCGATGGGCATATCGAGTACGTCGGCGACGGATTTGCCATTGTACTTCACCTCGAGGGTCTCACGGTTGTAGCGCTTGCCATGACATTCCTCGCAGTCAACGTAGACATCCGGCAGGAAGTTCATCTCGATTTTCAGCGTACCGTCTCCATGGCAGGCTTCGCATCGACCGCCCTTGACATTGAACGAGAATCGTCCCGGACCGTATCCGCGCACCTGCGCTTCGGGCGTTTTGGCGAACAGGGTGCGAATCTTGTCCCATACGCCGGTATAGGTGGCCGGATTGGAGCGCGGGGTGCGTCCAATCGGATTCTGGTCGACATGGATCACCTTGTCGCACTGATCGACGCCTTCCACACGGGTGTATTTGCCAGGCACGATACGTGCGCCGTTGAGCTTGTCCGCGAGGACCGGATAGAGAATCTGGTTGACCAGCGTGGATTTTCCCGATCCGGAAACGCCCGTCACACAGGTGAACACTCCCAACGGAAAGTTCACCGTCAGATCCTTGAGATTGTTTTCACGGGCACCCACCACGCGCAGCTGCTTGGTCTTGCGCACCTTGCGACGTGATTCGGGCACCGTGATCTCACGACGTCCGGCAAGGTAGTCGCCAGTGATGGACCTCGGCGCGTCGGTGAGTTTTCTGGCGGGGCCGGAATATACGACTTCCCCGCCATGTTCTCCTGCGCCGGGACCGATATCGATCACCCAGTCGGCGTTCGTGATGGTGTCTTCGTCATGCTCGACGACGATCAGCGTGTTGCCGAGGTCGCGGAGATGATGCAACGTGGTGATCAGACGCTCGTTGTCACGTTGATGCAGCCCGATGGAAGGCTCATCGAGCACGTACATCACGCCGACCAGACCCGAGCCGATCTGCGTGGCCAGACGAATGCGCTGCGCCTCGCCGCCGGACAATGTCTTGGCGGCTCGTGACAACGTCAGGTAGTTCAGACCGACATCGTTGAGAAAGCCCAATCGTGCACGGATTTCCTTGACCACCTCTCCCGCGATCTGCGCGGCGGAGCCTTCGAGCTGCAGATTGTTGATCCAGTCAAGACTGTGTTCGACCGCCATGTCGCACACGTCCGCGATGGATTCGTCGCCGACGGTGACGGCCAGCACTTCCGGACGTAACCGACGACCATGGCATGCCTGGCATGGCACTTCACGCATATACGATTCGTAGTACTGTTTCATCTGGTCGGAGTCGGTTTCATCATGGCGGCGCATGAGCGTGCGGACCACGCCCTCGAAACCGGTCGAATACTCGCGCATGCGGCCCCAACGGTTACGGTATGAGACCTGCACCTTGAAATCACGGCCATACATGATGGCATGACGGACCTCCTCCGGAAGCTTCTTCCACGGAGTGTCCAGATTGAAGCCCATCTCATCGCCAAGGCCTTCAAGCACATGACGATAATATTCGCCGGTGCCCTTGGTCAATCCCCATGGTTCGATGGCGCCCTCGTTGAGCGTCTTATCGGGGTCGGGAATCACCAGTTCCGGATCGATTTCCAGCTTGTATCCGATGCCGGTGCACACCGGGCATGCGCCATATGGGGCGTTGAAGGAGAAGGTACGCGGTTCGATCTCGTCGAGTTCCAGTTGATGGCCGTTCGGGCATGCCCGTTTTTCGGAAAATGGCTTGCGTCGGTCCGGATCCTTCTCATCCAAATCGACGAAATCGGCGACGATCACGCCCTTGGCGAGTTTCAACGCGGTCTCCACCGAATCGGTCAGGCGCTGTCGGATACCGTCTTTGACCACCAGACGGTCCACCACCACCTCGATAGTGTGCTTCTTCTGCTTGGCGAGCTTGATATCATCCGACAGCTGCCTCATCTCACCGTCGATGAGAGCACGGGCATAGCCGTCCCCGCGAAGCAGCTCCAGCAGATCCTCGAACTCACCTTTGCGCCCACGTACCACCGGCGCAAGTATCTGGAATCGCGTACGTTCCGGATACGTCAACAATGCGTCGACCATCTGCTGCGGGGTCTGCGCGCTGACCAGCGAACCGCATTCCGGACAATGCGGAATACCGGTACGGGCGAACAGCAGTCGCAGGTAATCATAGACTTCGGTGATGGTTCCGACGGTGGAACGCGGATTACGGTTCGTGGTCTTCTGATCAATGGAGACCGCCGGACTCAGTCCCTCAATGAAGTCGACGTCGGGCTTGTCCATCTGGCCGAGGAACTGACGTGCATACGCCGACAATGACTCGACATAGCGACGCTGGCCCTCGGCGAACAGCGTATCGAACGCCAGCGAGGACTTGCCCGATCCGGACAAACCGGTGAATACGACCATACGGTTTCGAGGAAACTCCAGATCGACGTTCCTGAGATTATGCTCGCGAGCGCCTTGGATGACGATTTTGAGATCGTTGGGCAGGTGTTTCAAGTCAGCTACCAGCGAACCGTTTTCGGCTTTCATCGGCGCTTTTTTGATTTCTCGTGCCAGGAACGCGTCACTGGTCATGACGCGTTCCACTACGACTTCGCCGTTTGTTGCGTTCGTCCGCCTCGCAGCCACAACGATCCTCCGCTCACTGTTTTTCCGGGTTTCAGTCCTTAAGGATACCGCATTTTCGGAGTGTTTTAGAACACCTGTTCGAGAATCGTGGCCGTTGTGGGCCCTATATCGTTCGGGGCCGCCGGCATGTCGTCGATTGCATCGTGGAGCTCGGCTTCCTGACGGGCGATGTCTTCGGAGGTAAGCTCCTGCAGGAACGAACGGCCTACCGACGGATCCTTGTAGGCCACGTACGCTTTGGTGGATACGCCGAGGATTTCGGCGGTCTTGCTTTCCGGTGCGGATACGATGACTTGGAAGCCGAGACGAGGCAGCACGTTGAGCGCACGTTGCGTGTAGCGGCCGTCGGCCTTGATGAGGGCCTCGTCGAGGAACAGCGTCGTATAGGTGGGGCTGCCGGTCACGTCGCCGCCGAGTAGGTAGATGAGCGCCGCGCCGTAGATGAACGATGTCAGTTCCTGCAGGGCGCCGCCGGATTTGCCGCCGGTGGAGCTGATGCGCTCGTCAGGACCGTCGTCATGATGCACGATGGCGTAGAACGTGCTTCGTGCACGCGGGTCGAGGTTGCGTGCGCCGTAGCTTCTGATGCCGTTCACGTCGCGTACCTGTTCCAGTTCCCGACGAACACGTTCGATGAACGTGGCGCAGGAGGTGAATGCCTTGCGTGTGGCATCAGGATCGTCCTTGTCGTTCCTGAACCATTCGTCGAGCTTGTTCAGCGTGGCCTTCAAGGATGAGACGAATGCACGTTCGATGGGGCGGAATTCCACGTCGATGGACAGCCTGCCGCCGCGCGGGCCGAATTTCTGCCCGGCGAGCATGCCGTTGATGCGTTCGAGCTGGTCCTTGACGTTTTCCTGGTCGGTGTTGAGCGCACGGTTGAGTTGCAGGAAATTCTTGGTGAGCTTGTCGAGGCTGTTGGCGTATTCTTCGTCGGTCGCCTCTCGCGTGACGAGCATCTGCAGACTGTGCAGCTCCTCAAGATAGAACCTGTAATCCTCAACGCCGCCTGTCGCGGAATCATCGTCGGGAGCGTATCTCTCCAAGTAGGAGGCCATACTCTGTTCCACGACGGTACGCAACTCCCCTGCACGTTTGCCCAATGCCGCGTTCTGTTCGCGCATGGCGCGTTCCATGGCGTGCCCGACGCGTGTCTCGAACGAATGCCCGCCGATCTCATCGTTCCCGCCGGCGATCAGCTTCGGTCTGTCCTCGGCATGGACCACACCACCGAAACATCCCTCATATACGTCGGCCAGCATGTTCGATACATCGCCGGATAGCGCATCATCGTCAAATTCGATGCCCTCATATGCTTCCAGCCACGCATGTTCGGCATCGACCGCCGCCTGGGTCGATTGCATTTCGCTTTTGGCGTGGTAGAAGCGGGCATTCGCTTCATCAAGCAGCCTGTCGATTTCCTCGCGTCGCTCGGCAAGCCGCGTCATTTCAGGATTGTCTTCAATCTGTTCGATTCGCCGTTTCAGATTCTCGACAAGCGTTTCCGCACCGACCACATCGATTTTATTCCACGTCATATTCGCGACCAGATCCGCAAGATTCTTTTCCGCGTGCATCAGGTCGATGCTCTTGCGCACCATGCCGCAGCGACGTTCGGTATCGGACAATCTATGATGCGCTTCGTCAAGCTGTTTCTTCAATTCCGTCAGATAGCCTTCATTGACGAAACCGATGATCGGATTCATGCCTTTGATGCCATGGAAACCATGCACGCCGGACTTGATCTGACCATCAGCCTGCACCTGACGGCGTTCGTGTGCGGCATCGTCGATAGTCTCCACGCACAATGCGTCCAAACGGGCCGAAGCGGTCTGTTCCTTCAGCCATCCGGCAAACGGCGAATCCTCACAATACTGCAATTTCGACGACATCCAACCGTCATTGCGGGTGCAATCATAGCTCTTGTCCACATCCACGAACTGCCAGGTGCGCCGGATCATCAGCGCCGGATCGATCGCGCTGATCTTCGCCGCGAATCCCCGCTCGTGGCGGCTGTCGACAAGAATGGTCTGCGCAATCGGCGCATACGTGACGTTCATGGCGGTGCGCCAACGTTCGTCGCTCTCGCACACATCCATCAGCTCCGCCGCATACGGCAATTCGTCCGGGCTCAGGCCCACCGCCTTCGCGATCAGCGCACGAGCCTCATCCATCGCCTGGGTGATGCGGGTCCTCTGCCTGCGTTTGCGATCATAGTCCCGGCGCAACTGCGCACATTCCTGACTGGCTGCGGTGCGCTCGCCGATCAGACGATCCCGCTTGGATTCCAGATTCCCCATGCGTTCGTCGAACGTTTCCATGGATCGGGCCAATGCGTCACGTTTCGCGTTCCAGGACGTCTCGTCGGATGGCAATGCACCTTCGACGCCCTCGAATTTCTCGACGATGCTTTGACGCTGCGAGCGCACATCCTGCATGTCGCGTCGGGCGCGTTCCAGGTCATCGCTCAGCCGTTGCAAGGTTCCGCCGTCAATGCCTTTGATGCGTTCGACGATGGCTTCGCGTTGCCTGTTCACATCGGAGATCCGCTCCTGTGCCTCGTGCAGGTCGCATTCCTGCTGCTTCACCTTGCGTTCGGCGGCGGGCAGTCCGGCTCGCACTTCGCTGGCCATGCGCGAACGCATCCATAGGGTCAGGGTTTCGAGGCCCTGCTGGCTTTCGGGGTTCACGGCTTCGTATTCACGCACTTGGGTCAGGTGTTTGGCGTATGCGTCGTATTGGGTTTGGATGTCTTGGAGTTTGGCGACGCGTCTGGCTTTGTCTTCCATGCTATGGAAGTTGGCGTTGAACCGATCGTAGTCGTCGACGGTGTCCTGTGCGAGTCTGAGCGCCTCGGGCACGTCGAGCACGCCTTGTTTGAAGATGTCGTCGAGTCGCGACGGGGCGTCAGCGGATTGTATTTTGTGCAGGAGTCGGCATGCTTCGGCGCTGAGGCCCATCTCTTGCCAGATGTATGCGTGGAATGCGCTGGCATTGGGGAATATGCTGCAATCCGGATACGCTTTCTTGAACATGCTGGGGGTGAATGGCGTATCACGGTACCGGTCCATGATTTGCGGATCTATTTTGCGATTCCATGCAATGTAGCGACGGCGCACCTCGTCTTTGCCGTCTCCGGCGGGCAGGTAGAGGAATTTGCCGCAGGAGAGCGTACTTCCGGTGGTACGGTTCACGTATGTGTCGACGATGGCGCCCCATATGGCCTGTGGCGTGCCATTGGCGTCACGTCCTCGCAGGAAGATCTGCGTTTCGCCGTTATCACCGTCACTGATGCCGATCATGCCGCGCAGGTACGTGTAATCGTTGCGCTCGGATCGACCCGCATTGGACGCCTTGTTATAGGGCGTGCCATTGGGGTATAGCAGGGAAATCTGCGCGTCGACGAGCGTGGATTTGCCTGATTCGCTGGCGCCGGCCAGGAGGGTGACTGGCGATTCGGCGTCGATGGACGGCCTGAATTCCTGGTAGCCGTCATAGGAACCCCAGTTGACGATCTGTCGGCTTTCCATCATCCATCGATCGGCGATGATTTTCATATCGTCTCCCGCCATCATCGCTCCTCTTCGTCGGTCGTTTCGTTTTCTTCGGATATGGGATCCAACATTCCCGCATCGGTATCGTGCGTCATGGACGGCGTGGTCATGTCCAGCCACTCGTCGGCCAGCTGCCGGTCAAGCACAATCGGTACCAGCGGCGTGATCGCAAGCATCTCGTCGTCATCGGTCGGCTCGAGATACCCGTAGGTCGTCATACGGGAGATGGCGGCGGCGATCTTCTTCGTCGTGCCTTCCTCATCATTGCCGCCCGCGAGATAGCCGGCGCCCGTGGCGAGCGCGGCACGGATTTCATCGCGGCTGACCTGCCAGTCGGCCACCGGGGTTTTCTGGTTCTCGTATTCGAGTACGTGGATGCGCAGGAATGCGAGCATGGCCGCATCCTCACGGCTGAGACTCGCACGGGTTTTCAACGAACGGATGTTCGATTCGATGCCGCTGACGGGTGCCGCGTACATGACGTGGTATTTCTCGTTGGATACGAGGCGAAGCATGTCGTTGTTCAGGGATCGTTCGACGGCTTCGACGTTGTCTTTGACCAGGTCGAACAGTTCTCCGGAAATGTAGCGTTCTCGTTTCAGCGCGATGGCGGCCATGCGGGCATCGGCGGTCATGTCGCCGGTGTCGCCGTCGAAGAGGGCGGGTTGTTCGACGGTTGGAAGAGACCGTTCGATGCCGACGGTTTCGCTGTGTTCGTCTGTCATTGCGTTCAGCCTTCCCTGATGATGTCATCAAGCGTCTGTGCGGTAGCGAGTATCGGTCTGGTTCGCCATGTTCTGGGGGTGCCGTCGAGCGATACGCAGTTCCAGGTGGCGCATGCCATGTCGTTTTCGGTGCGTAACGCGCTGAGGAAGCCGATGATTTCGCTTTCTCGGCGTTCGCTGGCCGGCAGTCGGTTAAAGCTTGCCGCAAAGTCCACGCGCGTGCCGTCATGTGACATGACGGGGTTGCGATGAATCAGATCGACCATGTGGCGCAGACGTGGTCCGCACACTTCGATCATGGCCTTGAGGTCGGGCAGGCCGACGGTTGGAGCGCTGTCATTCAGTGCCGCGGTGGCGTTCCGTACCATGGTCTTGGCCGGCTTGGTAGGCAATACCGCAATCTGTGACAGACCCGTATCAGTGTGATATGGCCGGTCCGTGGCGTTCGGACTCGCCTTGGCTTCGGCGTTGGTTTTGGCAAACAGCTGGTTCAATGTGGCCAGCATGGTACGGTAGCGGGTGTCGGTCTGCTGGCGGACGAGTCGGCTGATTGCCTCATCGGAGGCGCGGGTCTGCCTGCGCACATCCTCGATGCCCGAATAAATGCGTTCGAGTTCGGCACGAACCTGACCGAGCAGCGCGCCCGGCTCACCGTCCAGATACGGGTTTTTGGCGATGTCACGTACGGCATCGTCGATTTCCTGACGTCCTTCGTCGGTGACGATCACCTGGAAGGCGTCCTCGAAGCGTCTGCCGCTGTCGGATTCACGGAACGATTTACGGTATTCGTCATGATAGGCGGTAAGGATGTCTTCCACACTCATGGCACCCGACTGCATGCGCCGGCGCAGCGCGTCGCCGTTGTCACGTTCGGCGAGCGCCAGTTCACGCAGATCGATCGGCACGCCCCGAAGCGTGTTGTGGATGACGTTGATGATGTCGCCGACCTGCTCGGAAGTCAGTCTTTCGATGGTTTCGTTGCGTTCAAGCTCGTCGATCTCTTTTTGACGTTCCTCGATGTCCTTCCTGAGCAGTTTGATGCGTTCACGTGGGTCGGCGGTCAGTTGCATGCGTGCGTGTTCGATTTCCATGATGATGCTGTTGGCTTGCGCGCCGGATAACGCCTGCGTGGTGTCTTCCAGTCGATGCAACGCTTCAATCGCACGATGTGCGCGAGCCGTCAGACGGTACAGGTAACGGTGCGAGGCGACATCCAGTGAATTGGCGAGCCAGGCGTAGTCATCATCGCCTTCACGGGACAGTTCGAGTAGGATCGCATGCGCGGCCTGTCTTACCGTCTGGTCGTCTTTCACCGTATAATCGCCGGTTTCGGCCAGCCGCGACAGGCTGCGTGAGATACGCTCCTCCAATACATCGCGTGGCAGTTCGCCGGTGAGCGGATCGAACGAGGAACGCAGCAATGCGACGTACAACATCGAATTGCCGCGTAGCAGGAGTCGTAGCACGCCGGTCTCGTACACGGGCCGTAGCCGCTCCATTTCTCGTCTCACGTCAGCCAATGGCGATTCGCCTTCCATATTTCAGTGCCGGATAGTCCGAGTCTCCATTGTAGGCGAGAGTTTGCTCGGGCCGCGGAGTGTCGGAAGGCGGTCGGATACGGGCCTGCGCATGTCATGTGGGGCCGTCCCCGGGTAAGAGGCAAGGGGAAGGCATAGTGCGGTGGCCGCAGAAAGAATCGTGAAGAACGATCGGCATGGGATGCGTCCCGCATCATGGGATGAAGGTGTGGGACGTCTCATGCAAGGTTGGGGCCATTCACCCGATGTTCATACTCATGAGTTGTGCGGCATACTGCTCGACGAGTTCGCTGTCACGTTCCGTCCACACATGGCTTGCGGAATCATCCGGCACGAAATCAATGTTCTCATTCATTTCCACAACCTCCATGGCTTGCAATTCAGCATCGTTGTCGAATGCATAACCTTCATCAGTGTCCGATGCCGCATCGTCTTTTTCAAGAGGGTATTCACATCGTGGTCGGCCCATGGCAAAGGCCTTTCCTCCAAACGTATGAATTCATGTTCAAACACGCATGTCTGCCGCTACTATGGGCGTATCCGATCTCAAAGGAGCGAATATGAGCGTTGAACAGGCATCCGGACATGAGCCGGTCGAACTGGGATTCATCGAAAGTCTCGAAAACATGATCAGCGTGCAGGAGGGGTCCACCGTTTCCCGCACTGTGATGCAACGGGAAGGCGGCAACGTGGTGCTGTTCTCCTTTGACGCCGGAGAGGAACTCAGCGAGCATACCGCCGCCATGCCTGTTTTCGTGCAGACGCTGAAGGGCCGTCTCACAGTGACCGGTAATGGCAGGACCGTGGATCTGGTTCCCGGCGGCCTGGCCTACTTCCCTACCCGAATTCCGCATGCGGTATATGCGGAGGAACCGTCCATCATGATGCTGACCATGATCACGCCGGCACGCAACAATATCGGTGCCTGACGGGAGATATCCCGGAATACAAGAAAAGCTCCCTGCAAGGGGAGCTTTTTATTTGGAGCGGACAACGGGACTCGAACCCGCGGTCTCAACCTTGGCAAGGTTGCGCTTTACCAACTAAGCTATGTCCGCATGCGTTCCCACCGTGGTGAGCAACGAGTTAGTAATATACCCGAGCTCCAACGGGGGCGCAAACTCCGGCGTGTCGCAGTATTGCGAGGCTTAAGTCTCCGATGCCTTTATTCGGAATGCCCCTATTTAGATAAGGTCATATGGCATGCATCGTTTGGCGATCCAGAAAATCGCCAAAGCCACGACCACCAACAGCTGCCAGGGACCAAGCACCGTCGCCCCGAACACCGCACAGTACAACACCGCCGCACGCACTGCATAGAAGGCGACGCGCCGCCAACCGCACCGCATGGTCGTCTCGACCGTCATACGGGTGAACCCCCCGCCAAGCGTACGTCCCTCACGGAACCACGGAATGATCACCTCGAAGACCACGTACATGACGACAGTGGCATACAAAGTATCGCTGACGCTCATCGCTTCTACGGAGCCAAATTCGAAAGTGCGCAGCAGCATATAGGTCAGCAGGCTCACGGACAATGCCGTAACCTCAATCAGCACAACATCAATCATCAAGGCCACAAAACGACGCAGAAAACCCGGACGGGTAGTGATGGCATTCGGTTCGATGCGCTCGTCCGGCACGATTCTGTTGAACGGTCCGGCCAAGGCGAAGCCGATGAGCGCACCGACGGTATTGGTGATCAGATCATCGACATCAAACAGACGGTAAGCGCAAGGATACAGGCCCCAATCGCCCGTCAACTGCGTGGTTTCGATGAGCAGCGAGCAGCAAAACGCGACCGGCGCCGCCAGAACAAGCCTCCATCGGAAGGTGCGTTTCATGAAGAAGCCAAGAGGTATGAAGAATACGACATTCAACATGATCTGCAGGATACCGATGATGCCGGCCGACCGGATGTCATGAATGAATTCGAACGGGTTCAGCTGTGGTTGCAAGTGATGCACGGCACAATAGGCCATGGGATCTTCCGGCATCGGATACGTGGTGAAGCATGCAAGCGCCAGCAGGTACAGCACAATCAGATATGCGGTCAACGCCGACGTGAACCGGATGCGGTTGTCCCGATGATACAGCAGTGCGAGCACCGGCAACGTCAACACGAACGACAGGAACGGCCACAACATGACCGCCAGCATGAACGGCCGGGTGAAGCTTTCGATGAACGCCATCTTGGATTACCTCTACCTTCTTTTTTCACGTTTCTCATGCGATTCGCATTTCCGGTATTTACGATAGGCGAACCAATCATCTTTTCGACATCGTTCGTCGGATTCAGTTTTCAGCTAATCGACCACGTCCCCTCTCGTTCCCAGGTATGAGTTCGACCATGCCTTTCGCCTCCATCGAACTCAGGTTTTCGATTCACCCAAAAATGCACGTTCAATTGACGAAGACGCCCAACATTCGAACCCTCTTCCCATGTGTGCATTAAAGCATGCATACCCCCTGGAATGGCATCTGAGAGGGTCTGGAATATGGCTCCAGCAGTTGCCAGTCATTCCTGGACAGGTAATCGCGCTTATCCAAATCGGAAAGCCACTGATTTCCCCGGCCATGATAGGCTCCCTGATACTCGAAGGCGAAACGGGTTTGAATGGCATCCTGCGCTCGCATGACTGCCAGATAGTGAGTGAAGGGGTGTTTATCTATCCGCAGGGCAAAGGCACCCAAAACCATCGGAATATTTCACGACTCCTCAACGTGGCGTGAACCCAATCGGCTGGATGAAATCAGCGGAAACACGTCATGGGCATCGGTGTCGAGACGGTTGCTTACGTTCGGTTTCGGCCGCACATCGGCCCGGCACGCACGCAGGGCAAGGTCTCGCCACCACATGCATCCGAAGGACCGAGAGAAAGGATCATATGAACCATCTGCCGCGTCGTTACCTGTATTTCGTTTTGGGAGTGGTAATCAACTCCTTCGCCATCGCCTTCATCACCAAAGGCAATATGGGAACCTCGCAGATCTCCAGTGTGCCATACGTGTTCAGCCTGAAGTATCCGTTGAGTTTCGGCACGGCCACGTTCATCTTCAATCTGCTGTTCATCATCATGCAGGTCGCCTTGCTAAGGCATAATTTCCGCCCTGTTCAACTGTTGCAGGTGGCGGTCAACCTGGTGTTCAGCCTCATGATTGACGTCAGTATGAACCTGCTGGGTTTCCTTAATCCGACCGCCCTGTGGGAGCGACTGCTATGTGTGGCGATCGGCTGCATTATCCTGGCGTTCGGCATCGTGGTCGAAGTTTCCCCCAATGTGCTCATGGTGCCCGGCGAAGGTGTTGTCCATGCACTGTCCATCGTTACCAAAATGAAGCTAGGCACCACGAAAATCATCTTCGACGTAACGCTGATCGCCATCGCCACCGTCCTTTCCTTCGTGTTCTTCGGAGGTCTTTGCGGCGTAGGCGTGGGAACCATCGTTTCCGCATTATGCGTAGGACCCATCATCAACTGCATCAATCGTCGGTTTAGGTTCCCCGCCCGCATCCGTTCGCTCGCCCTGGTCACGGACCGCAACCGTTGAACCATCTTCGGCGCCCCGTACCGCCACGGTTAATCAATGCCACGGAGAATAATTGGTCTTCAGCTCATATAAGGCATGCGACGGATCGGCAGAGACAAGGTGGCAATCGTGGGACATGAAGTGATAGCCGGCCATCTGCACGCATTGGCCGATACCTCCTACAAGGCCTTCAATGCCGCGTTGATCCCAAACGTGTCTCCGGAGACGATGCTCGGCATCCGTGTTCCCCAGTTGCGTAGCTATGCCAAGGAACTGCTGCGATCGGACATGGATGGCGGCACCCATGTCGTTGAGGATTTCCTCGAAGCACTCCCCCACACCCTGTTCGAGGAAAACATGCTTCACGCGATGCTACTTAACCTTACCGTGCATTCCGCCGATGAGGCATTCAGGATGCTTGACCGGTTCCTTCCCCATGTGGACAATTGGGCGGTTTGCGACGCACTTAACGTCAGGGCGTTCCGCTCCTCAAAGGCTGATTCACATGCCGTTCTCCGCAAAATCAATGCTTGGACGGGCAGCGGCGACACGTACACGATCCGTTATGCGGTTGACCTTCTGATGAAGGACTTTCTTGACGATCCACGTTTCGATCCGGAACAGTTGGAGCTCGTCGCCGGTATCCGATCCGACGATTATTACGTCAACATGGTCCGTGCATGGTATGTGGCAACGGCTTTGGCCAAACAATGGGATGCGACCATAGTCATGCTCTTCCCGGACGCTCCGGGCGAACTGCGTCTGGATGACTGGACCCACAACAAAAGCATTCAAAAAGCTTGTGAGTCACGCCGCATCACCGCTGAACGGAAGTCGTATCTTCGAACCTTGAAGAGGAACTCCCACAGGGAATAGACGTATACGTCGCATCCGGCACGTTCGTAGGAACGACCCCGGCGGCTCGGCCATGACGGTTAGGCTGTCAGATTATTGCGCCAAACAACCCTGATATGGCACAGACAACCTTGATATAGTTCGATTCACAGTTCGCCGTTCCGCCAATCCCCCTGATTACGGAAGGATACCATCTGGCGGACGGCAGGTATTGTAGGAGGTTGTTAATGGCAACGGCTCAGAATATACTAAATGACCCATTCATGAACAAGGGCACCGCCTTTACGCTTGAAGAGCGCGAAAAAATGGGTCTTGTAGGCGTACTTCCACCTTACGTGCAGACGATTGAGGAGCAGGAGCAGCAAGCGTATCTCCAATTTCAGTCGAAAGGGACGAATCTGGAGAAACGTTTGTTCCTTATGGAAATCTTCAATACGAACCGCACCTTGTTCTATTATCTGTTCGCCCATCACCTCGACGAGTTCAATCCCATCGTCTACGATCCCGAAATCGCCGAGACCATCAAGAACTACAGTCATCTGTACGTGCAATCGCAGTACGCGGCATACCTTGATGTGGAGCGTCCCGAGAATATCGAGGCGACGTTGAGGAATGCGGCGGGCGATCGGCATATTCGATTGATCGTGGTCACCGATGCAGAAGGCATCCTCGGCATCGGAGACTGGGGAACGAACGGCGTTGATATCTCCGTAGGCAAGCTGATGGTGTACACCGCTGCGGCGGGCATTGACCCCGCTTCGGTGCTGCCCATCGTCATCGACGCCGGCACCAACCGCCGGCAACTGCTCGACGACCCGCTGTATCTGGGAACACGGCACGAACGCATCAGGGGCGAACGGTACTACGCGTTCATCGACCGGTTCGTACGGACCGCCGAACGGCTCTTCCCGCGGCTGTACCTGCATTGGGAGGATTTCGGCCGAGAAAACGCCGCAACCATCCTGAACAAGTACAAGAATGTCATCGCCACATTCAACGATGACATCCAAGGCACCGGCATCGTGACCCTGGCCGGCATTCTCGGTGCGTTGAACATCTCCGGCGGTAAGCTGACCGACCAGACGTACCTGTGCTATGGCGCCGGTACGGCAGGTGCGGGCATCGCCGAACGAGTCATGGACGAGATGATAGGCGAAGGCCTGTCGCGTGAGGAAGCACTGAACCATTTCTATATGGTCGACCGGCAGGGCCTGCTGTTCGACGACATGGATGACCTCACACCGCAACAGAGGCCGTTTGCCAGGAAGCGCTCCGACTTCAAGAATGCAGACCAACTGACCGATCTGGAAGAAATCATCCGTACGATACGACCGACCATTCTGGTGGGCACGTCCACGCAGCCGGGCGCTTTCACCGAGAGTATCGTCAGGTTGATGTGCGAGACCTGCGAGCGCCCGATCATCTTCCCGCTGAGCAATCCGACTGAACTTGCCGAGGCGACCGCGCAGAATCTGATTGTCTGGTCGGAGGGCAAGGCGTTGGTGGCCACGGGCATTCCGGCCGGCAGTGTGACTTATGAGGGTGTTGAGCATGTTATCGGGCAGGCGAACAATGCGCTGATCTATCCGGGCCTTGGGTTGGGCATGTTGGCTTCCGAAGCGAGCTTGCTGACGGATGAGATGATTTCCGCCGCGGCGCATTCCTTGGGTGGCATGGTCGATGCGACCCAGCCGGGAGCTCCGGTATTGCCTCCATTCAAGGATGTCAGGCGGGTTTCCACCAGGATCGCCGAGGCCGTTGCCCGTAAGGCTCAGGAACGGGGCCTGTCGCGCACCGACCAGACCGACATGGCGGCTGCGGTGCACGATATTCAGTGGGAGCCACGCTATTAAAGGCATGATTTGGTTTTGAGGCCTGGCATTGATGAAAGGCGGGCTTACGCGTCCTGATCACGCGGAGCGCAAACCCGCCTTCGATGACATGGTCGTCGCCTGGCCTATCTGACTACTTGGTCGAGGAACCACTCGTCATGGCTGACCACCAGCAACGCTCCCGGATAGTCGGCAAGACATCTTGCCAGAGCCACCTTGGATTCCAGGTCAAGATGGTTCGTCGGCTCGTCCATGACAATCAGCTGGGGCCGATCAAGAATGCCCAAACACAACATGAGCTTGCGTAGTTCGCCCGGAGATGGCGCTTCGTTGGAAAGCAACTTATCCGGATCGGCGTTGAGCTGGGCGAAGGCGGCCAGCACCTGCGAGCGCTCCTTGCCCTGTAATGCGGCGAGTCGTCTCATGGTTTGAGAGAACACGGCTTCTCCCGTTTGCTGCCGGATGATCGGATGTGGCACGTCTTCCGGCATGCTGTCCAGCAATGCGTTAATCACGGTCGTTTTGCCGAGGCCGTTGTCGCCGAGCACAGCGGTCCATCCTTGTTGGAAAGATGCGGACACGTGTTCGAACAGTGGTTCGGGCGTGGACGGGTAGGTGTAAGAGATATCAGTAAGCGTGAGCATTGTTGTCCGGGCCATGTATGGGCTTCTTTCTCATACAGGCGCACTGCGGGTCTTCATTGCGAAAAAGCGAACGAATACGGAACCGTGAAATGTGCATACGAGTAAGCTACGCGGCAGTGCGCTTCAACGCGCACAGTTCTGCCGACGGTATCCGTCGCTCGTTAGATACGCAATGTTCCGTTTCTCTTTCCCGAAAACCCTCTTGGCATATGGGAGGATTTAAAACATTTGACGTATCCCATCGTAGCATAGGTAGGGTGCCAGCTCCCCTATGTTGATACTCGAGAAGCCCTGCCACATCTTTGATGAGATATGCCATGGCGTAATCACCGAGGAGTCTGGCCATACCGATGGGCTTGCCATCATCAAAAATCATGAATCCTTGCAACGAGTGATTCAATGCAACCCTGATCTGTTCCAATCCAGGTGCATCTCATCCCACAGAACGATATATCGCCTCGAATTGCTCGGGTGTGGGCATTTTTCGTTCGATTTTCATTGGTCGTCCCTCCTAGTATTTGGAAGTCGGATTGATATCTGCTGATTGGGACCGATCAGTCGAGGATGATGTCGGCTTCGCTCATTTGCCGACGGGCTGCGATACCGAGTTCCTCACTGACCGGTTCGGTCAGGTTTTCGATGACATGCACTTCGAACCCCAGCTTTTTTGCGTCGAGAGCGGTCTCTTTGACGCAGTGTGATTCGGCCAGGCCGACCACATCGACCCGTGTGATGCCTGCAGTCTTCAATCCGTTGGCAAGTGTCTTGCCCGCGGCCATGGCGATGGAGACTTCTTCGCGGGTGGGGATGCGGTCGGTGTTGTCCTCGAAGCCTTCGAAGCCGGAATATGATGGCGAATACTGACCTTTCTTGAAATGATGCTTGACGTTCAATGCGGCGATGGCGGGATGCAGTTCGGCATTGGCGGTTCCGGCCTTGCCATGCACCGGCCAGGTATCCACGAAGTCAGGATGCTCGGACCAGTGAGTCCCCGGCTCGATATGCCAGTCCTGCGTGGTCGCGATATATGCGTACTCGCTCCGATGTGCGTTCACATAATCCGCGATACGTTCGGCGACCGCATTGCCTCCCTGCACACCAAGTTCGCCTCCTTCGCAGAACGTCGGCTGCACATCCACCACGATCAAAGCCTTTGCCATGACTCTTCCTTCCTGAACGGTTTCGTTTCCACTGTAGCGAATCGCTCACGCGAGTGGCTGATTCGTTTCATCCGCTGCGGCAACGCGATACAGCATCCTTCCCTGCGGACCGCCATATAATTTGAAATGGCGTATGCGTTATGCAGGAGAGCTATAGGGACATACGAAGCTGGTGGAGTCGTTGCGTGCATCGAGTCACGCCACCGGTCTGTAAGTTGGTTCCGTCGGATGTGGAAGTGTGGTTTCGTAGGGAGCATGGACGATCTGATTGTGTCGGGACTGCGCATCGATTGGAGTATGCTGGCCGATTCATACGCCAGTCGAATCCCCTCGTTGCGTTCGCTTGACGAACTTGGATTCCATAAGAACATCACCTTTCTGGTCGGCGAGAACGGTAGCGGCAAATCGACTCTGCTGGAGGCCATCGCCGTCGTCTGCGGCTTCAATGCGGAAGGAGGCACGCGCAACTACCGGTTCAGCACGTACGACGACACGTCAGACCTCGCCGAAGCGATGACGGTATACCGGCAACGTGCGATCGGCCCATCCAGCTTTTTCCTGCGTGCGGAAAGCTTCTTCACGTTGGCGACGCAGGCCCGTGAGTACGGTCGCGGCTACGACAACATGTCCCGTTTGCATGAGATGTCGCACGGCGAAGGTTTTTTGGAGATTCTCCTGTCCCGCACGGGAAGGGGCCTCTATCTTATGGATGAACCCGAATCCGCACTTTCGCCGCAACGACAGTTGACTCTGCTGGAGCACATGCACCGTATGACGAACGGCGGATCGCAATTCATCATTGCCACCCATTCACCGATCCTGCTCGGCCTGCCGGATGCGGGATGCGGGAATCCTGTCATTCGACGAAACCGGCGTCCATCCCTGCGATTATGAGGATACGGACAGCTATCGAATCACCAAGACCTTCATCGATCGTCGCGAATCGTTGTTTCGTCATCTGTTTGGAAATGAACCGTGAGACGGCCGGAAACGGTTGCGGGTGTTCGCTATGATGTTCGATTGGCATTTGAAGAAACATGAAAGACTAGAGGTGTTACGGCATGGCGATTGAAGCGCAGGAGCTTGAGATTCAGATCGGCGCACGCACGCTGCTGCATCCCACTAACTTCCATGTCGCCAAAGGCGACAAGATCGGTCTGGTCGGCCGCAACGGCGCCGGCAAAACCACGTTGACCCGCGTGATCACCGGTGATATGCTGCCCACTGCCGGCAAGGTGCGCGTTTCCGGCAAGCTCGGCTATCTGCCGCAGGACACGCATGCCGCGGATCCGGAACAGACCGCACTCGACCGCATGATGAGCGCGCGCGACATCGCCACCATCATCAGGCGCATCCGCAAGGCCGAAAGGGACATGACCGATCCGGATCCGGACGTCATGACCAAGGCCATGAATCGTTATGACAAGGCCATGCAGGATTTTGAGAAGGCCGGCGGCTATGCGGCGCAGTCCGAGGCGACCGCGATGGCGGCGAGCCTTGGCCTGCCACAGGATGTGATGGGCCAACAGCTGGGCACGTTGTCCGGCGGTCAGCGCCGCCGCATCGAGTTGGCGCGTATCCTGTTCTCCGACGCGGATACGTTGATCCTCGACGAGCCGACCAACCATTTGGACGCCGATTCCATCGAATGGCTGCGTGGCTACCTGAAGAAATACGAGGGCGGGTTCCTGGTCATCTCCCACTCCACCGAGTTGCTTGACGAAGTGGTGAACAAGGTGTGGCATCTGGACGCGCAACTCGGCCAAATCGACATGTATTCCCTTGGCTGGAAGGCGTATCTGCACCAGCGCGTGGTCGATGAGGAGCGTCGCCGCCGCGAACGCGAAGTCGCCGAAAAGAAGGCCGAACGCCTGATGCAGCAGGGCATCCGCCTGCATGCGAAGGCCACCAAGGCCGTGGCAGCGCAGAACATGATGCGCCGCGCCGAAAAACTGCTGGAGAACACGTCCGAGGCGCAGAAGAAGGAGAAGGTGGCCGATATCCGGTTCCCGGAGCCGGCGGCCTGCGGCCGTACGCCGATCATGGCGAAGGATATCTCCAAGGCGTACGGTTCGAACATCGTATTCGCCGGCGTGAATCTGGCGATTGACAAGGGTTCACGCGTAGTGATTCTGGGGTACAACGGCGCCGGCAAGACCACCACCCTGCGTCTACTGGCCCATTTGGAGGATCCGGACACCGGTTCCGTGGAATACGGTCATGGCTGCAAGATCGGCTATTTTGCGCAGGAACATGACACGCTGGATCTTGATGCCACTGTGTTGGAGAATCTGATTCATGTCGCGCCGGAGCTGAATGACACACAGGCTCGTTCCATTCTGGGTTCGTTCCTGTTTTCGGGTGATGATGCGTTGAAGCCGGCCCGCGTGCTGTCGGGCGGCGAAAAGACCCGATTGGCTTTGGCGACTTTGGTGACTTCGCGCGCGAACGTGCTGCTGCTTGACGAACCGACCAACAATCTCGATCCGGCATCCCGTGAAGAGATCCTCAAGGCCATCGCCAAGTATGAGGGCGCGATTGTGCTGGTCACGCACGATGAGGGTGCGGTACAGGCGCTTAACCCGGAACGCGTGCTATTGATGCCCGATGGCGACGAAGATTTGTGGAACGATTCGTATCTGGAACTGGTCGCTGAAGAGTAGCGGGGCTTTTCTTCCACCGGCCAGCCGGCAGGTTACGCCTGCACGTGCCTGGCGCTGTAGATGTCGGGTTCCACGTAGATTTCGAAGTTGTACCACGGTAGGGCGTTACGTACGGCCTGCTCGATCTTATCGACGGTTTCGACGTCGTAGTCGCGATCGAGCTTGCTGGTCTGCACCTTGACGCACAGTAGGATGTCGTCTTCCGACATGTGCACGGTCTGCATGTTCAATAGCCGCTCCACACCCGGCGTGGTGGTGACCGCGTTGACGATTTTCATACGGGTATCCGGTTCCACCGCCTCGCCGATCAGCAACGAACCCGATTTGAACGCCAGCAGCAGCGAGCCTGCGATCAGCACAAGGCCGACCATCAGACCGCCCAACGCATCGAACATCTCATTGTCAAGCAGCATCGCAAGTCCGATGCCGCCGCCTGCGAAGCCCAGGCCGATCAGGGCGAGCGTATCCTCCATAATCACCGAAGCAAGCTCAGCGGATTTGGTGTGGCGCCAGAACCGAAACATTCCCATACGCGGGGTGTCCGTGCGGTCCATGCGCTCATTGGCCTCCTTGACACTCTGGTGCAGGCCGTAGCCTTCGAGAACCGCACTGATTACCACCACGACGAACGCGACGAGCAATTCCATCCGGTTCACATCACGCAATGCCGGGTGCTCAACGATGGCGATGAGCTTCTTGACCGCTTCGGACGTCGAGAAGAATCCGCCGACGAAAAACAGCAACGTGGCCACGACGAACGATGCCAGATATTTGGCACGATACAAGCCAAACGGATGGTCGCCATCGGTTTGGCGCCGGGAGAACCGGCCACCGGCCATCAGCACGATTTCATTGGAACAGTCGGCGATGGAATGCACGGATTCGGACAGCATGGCGGACGATCCGGTGAAGAACGCCGCGCAGAGTTTCGCAATGGCGACGCCGATGTTCGCACCCAATGCCGCCTTGACGGCCGCACCCTGATGCTCGGTTTCCCGCACCTCCCCCGGCCTGCCCATGTCGATACCGTCATTTGCGGGGTCGTGCGACTCGCTCATTGCCTTTCCATTCCTTACGATGCGGTTGGTTGTCAGTCCCATTCAATCATGAGTACCGGTCATGCCGTCGCATTTCCTTCGAATATCAACCGAGACGGGCTTTCAGCCAGTCCCCTGCCATCGTTGCGGTGCATTCGGCCATGTAGGAGTAGCCGTAGTCGCTTGGATGGAAATTATCATGTGCGTAGAAACGCTCCTGATCGGCATGCACGTCTTCATGGGTCATGTCGAGGAACAGCACCTGCTTCTGTTCGCAGATGGCTTTGCTGGCGGCGGTCTGTTCGTCGGTCATACGCTTGATGACCTGACGCAATGCCTTACCCAAAGAGGGACTGCGGTAAAGCTGTCCTGCACTGAACACGACGATATTGTCACTGAGCCTCTTCGCCTCATCGATGGCCGCGGCCAGATCGGTCCGCCATTCCTCCAGACTACGTCGTGCCATCAAATCGTTGGAGCCGGCGCACAGCACCAGAAGATCGGCCCTGCCTTCGACCTCCGGCAACAAACGATAGCGTACACGGCGAACGGTGGCGCCGAGTTTGCCATAAGATTCCCATGCGATGGAACGATTCAGCACGCGGGAGAAAACAGCTGCCAGATCCGGAGTGAATCCATGCGCCTGATCATCGACGCCGCAACCGGCGATCATCGAATCGCCTATGGCCACCATGCGCAATGGTGCCGCCCGCGTATCCCCTTCGATGATGATGGTGCCGAAACGATCTCCGCCCGGTTCCTGATCAAGATGGATGCTGTGTTGCGCCCACCAAGCCTCCGCCAATGCCAGAACGTTCATGATGGGCTCCCTCTCGTTTCGATGTCCTGTATCGTACCGTAGTCGCACACAGGAACAGCGATGACCAAAAATCAACACATCAATCAAGGATGACCGTCCTTATTACGGCCAACGGGAATCACCGTCATCTCATATGTTTGACGGCACGACCGTCTGCTTCGGGGGTGTTGGGTATTGTTCTGTAGGTATTTGATAGTGACACTCGAAGGAGCATCCAATGGCGTATTCCCATAACGCACCGTTCCATGCCGATGTGGTCGGTTCCTACTTGCGCCCGTCCGAACTCAAGGTCGCCCGTATGGACTTCGCCGCCGGCACAATCAGTGCAGCCGAACTCAAGGCCGTGGAAGACAAGCTCATCACCGAGCTGGTGGCCAAGCAGAAAGCCGCCGGCCTGCATGTAATCACCGACGGTGAATTTCGCCGTGGCTGGTGGCATTTCGACTTCATGTGGGGCTTCAACGGCGTGGATCATGCGGCGGCCGCGCACCGTGTCGCCTTCCATGATGAGGTGACCCCGGCCGACACCGCCACCGTGACCGGTAAGATCTCCGGCGAAAACCATCCGTTCGTCGAGCATTTCAAGTTCGTCAAGCAGTTCGAGGACGAAAACACCGTGGCCCGTCAGACCATGCCCTCCCCCGCGCAGACCCGTTTCGTGCTCACCGGCAACGCCTCTGCCTATCCGTACGACGAGTTCTACGGGAACGATGACGAGCTGACCGATGATATCGTCGCCGCCTACCGTCGGGTCATCGCCGACCTGTATGCCGCCGGCTGCCGCAATGTACAGTTCGACGACTGCACGTGGACCCGCCTATGCGATAGGAGCGTGCGTGAGCGTCTTGGCTGGAGTGACGAGGATGCCCTGCGTCTGCAGCAGGAGAATCTCGACGTCATCAACGCCGTAATCGCCGACCAGCCGGATGACTTGGTCATCACCACCCATGTGTGCCGTGGCAACTTCCACTCCACTTGGCTCTCTTCGGGCGGTTATGCCCCAGTCTCCGCCAAACTGTTCGGCGAGGAGCATGTGGACGCCTACTATCTTGAGTTCGACGATGACCGTTCCGGCGATTTCGCGCCGCTCGCCGAGGTTTCCGGCGACAAGAAGGTCGTGCTCGGTCTGATCACCTCAAAGAAGCCGGACCTCGAAGATCCGGAAACCATCAAAGCGCGCATCCGGGAAGCGTCCCAGTACGTTCCGCTGGACCGCTTGTGCCTGTCCACCCAGTGCGGTTTCGCCTCCACTGAGGAAGGCAACAAGCTTACCGAAGACCAGCAGTGGGCCAAGATCGCGCTCGTGCAGTCCGTGGCCAAGGACGTTTGGGGCGACTGATTCCGCTCATGACACAAAGGAGGGTCATCCGTCATTACACGGATGACCCTCCTTTCGATGCGCTCCCGTTCGACTCAGCCCTGCGCAGCATCGTTGATGCAACGAATCGCGTTCAACGTACGCGGGTAGCCGATGTATGGCATGCACTGGGAAACCGCGGCAATCAGGAACGCCTTCTCGTTTCCGACGGCCATGTTCGCTCTGGCGTGCGAGGTCAGTTGCGGCTCGCAACCACCCTGTGCGGCAAGGAAACATAGCGTGATCATCTCGCGTTCGCGGGTGTTGAGGCCGTCTCGCGTATAGTAGTCGCCGAAACAATTGTCGGCCAGCCACTTGTTGATGTGGCGGGTCTCTTCCGGGCCGGATTGCGCGAAGCCGCGCATGCCTTCACCGAAAATCTCGATCTGTTTGGCCTCGCCCGCCTCGGCACGAGTTTCCGGCGTAGTGGTGCCTTGCGCTTTGAGCGGCAGATGCACATTGGCGGCGCCAAGGAAGTCGTTGAGCTTCTTCAGGAACGGTAAGGTCTTGCCGAATCCGCAGTATGCGGTGGCCTGATACACCATCTCCTTGATGGCCACGGACGTCAATCCGGCCTCATAGGCAACCGGTAGCATCATCTCGAATGCCTCAACGCCCTGGCATCCGACCAACACGGCAAGAATCGCCAAGGAGCGCGTTCTGTCATCCAGTTCGGGATGATTGGCTCCTGGTTCGTTCACCACCTCGTCGTAGGCAAAATCGGAGAACAGCTTGATGAATTCCGGATCCGTCTCGGACAGTGTCCGGTCATTATTCCAAAAGGAGTTCATCTTCCTGTGCAGTTCTTCAAACATATCTACCTTTCGTAGTGTTTTCATCCGTGTACACCATACCGTCCGAATGTCAACGGGAGCGACGAACGATCAGACTTCGCTGATACGCAGCAGCGACTTGACGGTACGCCGCTCGTCCATGGCGGCGTATGCCTCCTGGATGTCGTCGAGCGTGTATTCGCTGGTGTAGACGATGCCCGGGTTGATGGTGCCGTCAAGCACTTCCTTAAGCAATCGCTGCATGTCGTAGGTGCGCACCGGCGCAGGACCTCCGCGCAGGCCGACGTTGCGATAGAAGAGGCCTGGAATGTCGACTTCGACGTCATGCGGCAGACCGACACGGCCGACGACCGCGCCGGCGCGGGCCACCTTCATGGCGGTGTCGTTCGACAAGGCGGAACCCACGCATTCGAGCACGGCGTCCGCACCGTAACCGTCGGTCATTTCCAGTACCTTGGCCACGGCTTCGTCGCCGCGTTCCTCAACGAAATCAGTGGCGCCGAACTTGCGGGCGATTCCCTGACGATCGGCATGGCGGCTCATGGAGATGATGCGGGAGGCTCCCATCAACTTGGCGGAAAGTACCGCGCACAGGCCGACCGCACCATCGCCGAACACAACCGCGGTGTCGCCCGGCTTGACTTCGGCCGAGGCTGCCGCATGGTAACCGGTCGACATCACGTCGGATAGGGTCAGCAACGATGCGAGCATCTCGTCGGAGAGGTCCTCGGCATCTGCCGGCACGACCACGAGAGTGCCGTCGGCTTCCGGCACGCGCAGGTATTCGGCCTGGCATCCCATGCCATCGCCGCTGCCGAAGTAGCCGCCGTGCGGGCAGCTGGATTCAAAGCCGGCCTTGCATACCGGGCACTTGCCGCAGCTGTACGGGAACGGCACGATTACGAAATCGCCCGGCTTGGCGATGGTGACATCGTCGCCGACGGATTCGACGACGCCGATGGCCTCATGACCGGTCTGCGTGTCGGCCTCACGTCCATCACGGTAGAACCACAGGTCGGATCCGCATACGCAGGCGCGAACTACGCGGATGATTGCGTCACCGTCGTCGATGATTGTCGGTTTCGGGCGTTCCTCGCATGCCATTTGCTTGATGCCCTTATAGATTGCTGCCTTCATATGAATGCTCCTTTGTTGTTGTGTGGTTGGTCCATATGTGTTCCGTCACGAACCGACTTTGGCGTGTTGTTGCCGTTTGACGGTATCGATGATGTCTTTGTTTTCTTCGAGCAACCGCTCGGCCTCATCTTCGTGGCCTTCGGCGATGGCCCGCCAGTAAAGCGTTTTGAACGCTACGTAGGATTGCTGCATACGCAACGCCTCTGCCTTGGCGGCGAGCCTGATGGACTGCGCGTCGAGCAGTTCCATCTGTTTGCGGGCGCCTTCCGCACCGTCGAAGCGGTTTCTCAGGTATTCTCGCATGGATTCCAACGGCATGCCAGTCGCCGCAAGGCAGGAGATGGTGACCAACGACTGAATGTCGTCATCGGAATAGGCACGATGTCCGGAGCTCGGATCGCGTGCGATCGGATCGATGATGCCGATCTGCTCATAGTAACGCAACGTCGATTCGGGAAGTCCCGAAAGCATGGATGCCTCGCGAATCGTATGCCATCTGGTTGTTGCAGTGCTCATATCTCGCACTGTACGAACTTAAAGCACTCGAAGTCCACTCGGTGTGTTGCCCGTCATTGGCCTTTTGCTTCCATCTCTGGATGGATAACGGGATTCTGCCGTATCCAAGCGGTGCATACATGAAAAGGGTCGGGTAAGAACATTGGGATTTCAACGATCTTACCCGGCCCTTCAAGCCATATCCGCAATATATGGGGCATCTTGGCGCCTCATCATCCGAGAATCCATAAAGTGGAAGAATTACTCGGCAGTGATCAGCTCCGAGGAGTCCATATCGAAGTCAGCCATGGCATAGGAGCGGATGGCCGGATCATCATAGGTGTTCATGTAGTAGGTCTTGGTCTTGGCGGAGTAGCCGCTGGTGAACAGCGTGCGTTCGAACTTGCCGTTAGCCATCTTGGCGCAGCCGTCGACCATCTGCACGGAACCGAGAGTATGGAACAGACGCGATACGTTGGACTGTTCGTCGGCCTGCTGTGGGTAGTGGGTGTTGGTGTAGGCCACGCGAACGAAGCGGGACGGGGAGCTCACATCGCCCGGGATGCCGTGCATGCTCACGCCAGCGCCCCATGCGGTCAGCTCGGCCTTGCCCCAGGTGGTCGGTTCGGCCATCTCGTTGCCGGCGCACATGTAGTTGCGCAGGTTCTCCATATGGAAATCGAAGGTCGGCTGGTTGGTGAGCACATCCACGTTGTCGTGGTGGATGTGCATGCCGTCGGCCATCTGCTCGATGACGATGCTACGGGTGCCATCGCCGATGAACCAGTGCAGCAGGGATTCCTGCTGGCCGGGCACGATCTGGGAGACGAGGGTCACGTTCTTCAGGGCTTCCTCGACCTCATCCACGGTATTGAAGTTACGGGCCACCCACAACGGGAATTCGAAGGTGGCTACGTTGATGGTGCCGTCGATCGGCTCATGGGCGAAGGAGGCGTAGCCGGGGAAGTTAAGCCCCGCGATGGCCAGTCCGTTCTCATTGGCGCAGTCGAAATACATCGGCTTGTCGGCCATGACCACACCGACGCCAATCACCGCATTCGGTTCGGCCTTAGCCTCGGCTCCGAACACATAGTCATACTTGTAGGCACGCGGGGTGACCAGAATGGTCTCTCCGTAGGAGAAGCTCCAGTCGAGATTACGGCCGAAATACATGTTTCCTTCCGCATCGGAGAAACGGACGCCAGTGCACATAATGGACTCCTTCCATTTGCTTGTCATTTGCCTGTTGACGCGTTCATGGTACCCTCCGCTTTCTGAATGGACGCTATGTTTTGCCAGCGGATAAACCACCCTCCTACGATAGCTCGACGAGACCGATGACACTTTGCAACCCGATGCATTCACGGTCGGAAACACATCACGACACGTCGGACACGCGCATGATTTGCATAGATGATGAATGTGTGTATTATGTATGACTTGTGCACGGAAGCAATTCCGGAACATGACGCACATTCCTGCGTAGCTCAGTTGGCAGAGCATCCGACTGTTAATCGGACGGTCACTGGTTCAAGCCCAGTCGCAGGAGCGTAGTATGGGAAGCGATTCCCATGCGGGATTATTCCTGCGTAGCTCAGTTGGCAGAGCATCCGACTGTTAATCGGACGGTCACTGGTTCAAGCCCAGTCGCAGGAGCTTGTTGAAACCCTCGAAATCCGAGGGTTTTTCTGTTTCGCATAGGCCTTTGCGCCCACGCCGTCCGATTCCCCGGCCCGTTGTCCTGTTCGGTGAGATGCAGGGTGCCGTCCGTGGCGAACTTGCCCTGACGCGCAGTGCTTGGGGCGATGTCATCTTCCGATGCCGGCTACCATTCGAGTTCCTGAATGTCCATGGGATGCTCGTTGGTCTCGACCGCGGTGACGCGGCCGTCATGCATGCGGATCACACGATCGGCGATCGGCGCGATGGCGGAATTATGCGTCACGATCACCACCGTCGCACCATTCTCACGACTCATATCCTGCAAAATCCGCAACACCTGCTTCCCCGTGTTGTAATCCAACGCGCCCGTCGGCTCATCGCACAACAGGATCTTCGGATTCTTGGCCACCGCACGCGCGATCGCCACACGCTGCTGCTCGCCACCCGACAACTGCGCAGGAAAATTATCCACACGGTCGGCAAGCCCCACGTCCGCCAACGCCTTCACCGGATCCATGGCATCGGCCACGATTTGCGAGGCCAGTTCCACGTTCTCCCTGGCCGTCAGATTGGCGACCAGATTGTAGAACTGGAACACGAAACCGATGTCCGTACGCCGATAGGCCGTCAACTGCTTGGCCGAATAGCCAGAGATGTCCCGCCCGTCGATGACGACCCTGCCCTCGGAATTGGTGTCCATACCGCCCAGAATGTTGAGCACCGTCGACTTGCCCGCACCCGAAGCGCCCAGAATGATCGCCAGCTCACCCTTCTCGATGCCGAAACTCACATCATCGTTCGCAACGATGGTCGTGGAACCCATCTGATAACGCTTGGAGCTATGCACCATCTCGATATACGCCATTGCCATCTCCATTCCTGAATCCGCCACGAGACACAGTACGGCTTTAATTGTACGTACTAAAGTAAGGGATATCGTTACCGTAAGGGAGGGATTCCATGGATACCGCCAATGAAGCCGACCGCCTGCAGACGCTCTTGTACGGCGCCTATGATTCCGATGCCGTGCGCGAGATGGAACGCCCTTTGCTCGACGATGGCGTTCCACTGATGCGCATGGCCGCATCCGCCGCGGCGCACGTGACGATGGAGCTGCTCGACGATGAGGATCTGGCCGTTGAGGACGCGCGCGTGACCCTGCTGGTCGGCGCCGGCGACAACGGCGGTGACGGCCTGTATGCCGGTGCCGAACTTGCACAGGAAGGTGCGCAGGTTACGGCGATCGCCGTCGGCCGTTCCCTTCACGAAGAGGCCTTTGCAGCGTTCGTGCATGCCGGCGGACGTGTACTCGTGCTCGATCCCGCCGCCGACATTCCCGGATGCACCACTGGTTTTTCCGCAGGCGAGGCCGGCGAGCGCCTGCAGGCGGCCGTCGAGTACGCGCAGGGCTCGCACGTGATTCTCGACGCGATGACCGGTATCGGCGTGACGGGTGCGCTACGTGGCGTCGCCGGTACGATTGCGGCTTCGTTGGGTTTGGTTGGCGAGTTGCCTGACCGTCCCGCCCTGCCGAATAATGAGCCGTCCGCGGATTTGCCACTGGTGGTGGCCATCGATACGCCTTCCGGCGTGGGTGTGAATGACGGTTCGTTGCCGGGTCCGTATATTCCGGCTGATGTTACGGTGACGTTCGGCGCGATGAAGCCATGTGCGATGGTGCCGCCCGCCTCGTATGCGTGTGGCAGGCTGACGCTGGTTGATTTTGGTTTCGACTTTGACGATTCGATTCCCGCGGCGGAGATGACGGACGGTGATTTCGTCACGGATTCGATTCGTCTGCCCCAGCTTGCGGACGGTAAGTATTCGCGTGGTGTGGTCGGGTTGGTGACCGGTTCCGCCCGTTATCCCGGTGCGGCAGTACTGTCGGCGCGGGCTGCGGCGCGTACGAATTCGGGCATGGTGCGTTACATGGGCCCGCAGCATGCGCAGGATATGGTGCTTTCGGCGTTGCCGGAGGCAGTTATCGGCAAAGGGCGCGTGCAATCCTGGGTGGTCGGTTCGGGCGTCCCCGCCGGCGATGACGAAACGGCTGATGAGGATATGCAACGTGAGACGATTGCCGCGTTGCTGAAGCATTACACGTTGGAACGGTCCGATGCCGATGGGTCGTCCATGGAGTTGAACGAACGCGTACATGCGATGCCCCCGATCGTGGTGGATGCCGGAGCGCTGGATCTGCTGCCGGAACATGTGCCGGCGCAGGTGGTCATCACTCCGCACGTCGGCGAATTGGCCCGATTGCTGAACAGGATTGAGCATACCGACATCGATGTCGACGGCGTGTACGCCGAACCGCTTGCGTATGCCCGCAGGGCCCATGAGCTGACCGGCGCGACCGTTCTGCTCAAGGGTGCGGTGACGATTGTGGTCGGTGAGGATGGAGATGGCGAGGAACGGGTGATTCTTTCCGGCCGGGCGCCAGCGTGGCTGGCTACCGCCGGCGCCGGAGACGTACTGGCTGGCATGCTGGGCGCCATGCTCGCACAACAGGATGACATGCTCGCCGACGATCCGGCGCTCGTTCCGGAGGTTGCCGCTGCGGCGGCCTATCTGCATGGTCTTGCGGCGGCGGCCGAATCACAATCCGATCAGCGCGGCTGGCATCGTCCGCGAATCTACGGGCAATCTCACCATCATCATTTCGGCACGATCGGACATCCGATTGTTGCCAGCGACATCATCGACGGCATCCGGACGGCGTTCATGGAGCTGCTGCAGTAGTCGGGAACGACGTCAAGCGGCAAAGCACCGAAGATAACGGCAGCGGTCATCCGGCACTCGTACCTGCGCTTATGCGAGATGCGATCGCTGGATGGCCGCTGCCATTCGGCCGACGTCCTATTCTACGGATTTGAGCGCGGCAAGCATGTCGACCGTCTTCAAACGGCGGTACACTACCCAACCAAGCACGGCCAACACTACGCCGACCACTAGGAGCGGCACGACGAAAGCCTTCCATCCAAGCGCCGGGTCGAACATGACCTCGTCCGGCGGCACCTCGGTGACGATATAGCCGTGCAGCCATGCGCCGAACCCATAGCCGGCAAGAATGCCAAGACCGGACAACAGCATGGTTTCGCGGTAGATGTACATCGTCGTCTCATTGGTGTGGAATCCCAGAACTTTGATGGTGGACAATTCGCGGATACGCTCGGACACGTTCAGATTCGTCAGATTGTACAGGATCACCACCGCCAGCATCACTGCGACGATGATCAGTACTTCCATGATTTGATTGAGCGATTCCACAATCGTGGACACCATGTTCTTCTGCGTCGTGTTCTGCACCACACTTTGCACTGCGGACAGTTTCATGAGTCGCGCGCCCTGACGTTCCGCATTGGCCACGCTTGAATCCTTGAGACGCACCATGTACGAGTTCTCCGAGTAATCCGTGCCGAACATCTTCTCATAGCATTGCGCGTTCATGAATACGAAATGGCCTATATACATTTCGCAGATGCCGGATACTTTGACGGTACGTTCCACGCCGCCCGCATCGGTCACGCTGAAGCTGTCTCCCACGGACACATGCAGCATTTCGGAGAGCCGCTCCGAAATGATCGCGCCATCGTTGACCATGATCCGCTTCTCATGCGACGATCTATCGCGCAAGGTCAGATACGTGCCGAAATTATATGCGTCATCCGTGGCAAGCAGCGTGATCTGCTGTTTGTCGCTGTTTTTGCCGGATGTTTTCGACAATTCCTCGTAATGTGCGGCGATCGAGGAACTCACCGAATCCTTGTTCAACGCTTTTTTGAGCTCATCGATCTGAGCGGAATTCGCGCTTGACCGTTCGACCGCGATCAGATCGTAATGAATCAGTTCGTCGAACTGCCGCTCGCCTATCTGACCGATGGACGCCTGCACGCCAAGTCCTGCGGTGAGCAGCGACACAGCGCCGCAAACGCCGAATATGGTCATGAACATACGCATCTTGTAACGGAAGATGTTGCGCGCAGTCACTTTGTGGGTGAAGTTGAGCCTATTCCAGATCGGCGTAACACGCTCCAGGAAAATCTTGGAGCCTTTCGCCGGTGGCTTCGATAGGAGCAGGGCAGCCGGCTTCTCGCGCAACTCCCGTAAGGCAACGATCCACGTGGGCACGACCGCGCTCATCCAGGCTAGCAGGAACGAAACCAATGTGACCCACGGGTGAAATCCGAGCTTGATGGAGGGCATGGTGAAACCACTGCTGTAGGCGTGCTCCACGATGAGCGGAAGCACCGTATGCCCGGCCAGCACACCGATGACGGTTCCAATGGTCGAAGCCGTGAAACCGTAGACCGTGAATTTGAGCATCACATCGCCGTTCGTATAACCGAGGGCTTTCAGCGTGCCGGAATTCGTACGCTCCTCGTCCACCATGCGCCCCATGGTGGTGAAGGTGACGAGCGCTGCGACGAAATACAGGAAAATCGGGAAGATGTTCGCCAGCTTGCCGATGATGTTCACAATGACCATGTAGACGCGGTAGCCCTGCGAGGTGAGCCCTTCACGCCTGCCGCTGACCGAGTATGCGGGAATGGTAAGGTTGTCGGCCTGTTCCTGCGCCAGTTCGATCCGTGTTTTCGCCTCGGCTATTTTCTTTTCGGCTTTCGGTTTGTTGCTGTTGAATTCGGCGAGTTTGCTCTCGTACTCTTCTTCGGCCTTCTCGATGCTTCGTCGGCCTTCGATAAGCTGTTCGGCTCCGTCTACGGCCGTACTACTTGCCTGCGAGGCCACCTGGCCAAGTTGCGCCTGCTTGTTGGCTATGAGGTTGGAGGCCTGTGCAAGATTGTCGGCGTTGTTCTGGTATTCCTGCGATCCTTGTTCAAGCTGGTTCACGCCATCCTGATACTGCTGAAGACCGTTGTTGTATTCTTCCAGCCGCTCATTGTATTCCTGCACGGACGTGTTGTATTGGCCCAGCACCGTCTCGTACCGTTGCTTGAGTTGTTCGTATACCGCTCCCGTGGTGCCGAACCGTTCCATCTTGTTCAACATGGCTGCGGCCTGGTCGAGCATGGTTTTGGTGAGTTCAAGCTGGGTGCGAGCGTCATCGAGCTGCGATTTGGCGTCGGAAAGCTTGTTCCATGATTCGGAGAGCCGGTCTTGTCCTTCGACGAGTTTCGTCTGCGCCGACTGCAGTTGCACTTGGCCGGCCGCGACCGACGCGTTGGCCGAGGCGATCTGCGATTGTGCCGACGCAAGCTGTGCGATGGCCGCGGAACCTTCCTGCACCATGGTCGTTTCGCCTTCGCTCATCTGGTCCTTGGCGCTTGCGATCTGCGCTTTGGCATCGGCAAGCTGCGCTTCCGCGTCGGCGAGCTGCTGTTCGGAATCCTTGACCTGCTGTCTGGCCTGATCGATTTTCTCCTGCTGCTGCTCACGGATGCTCGACTCTCGTGCTTCCGGTTGGCCGGCAAGAAGTTTGACGAGTTGGTCCTTGTGTTTCTGTATGCGGTCGCGGTAATCATCCGTCCAATAGTTGAGATGTTCAGTATCGTTGTAGACGATGCGTGCGATCATCGTCACCTCGGAGTCGAATTCCGACGGCATGGCCACGGCGTATGAGGTCAGTGTGCCGCTGCCGGATGTGGACTGGCCCATGTTCAGTCCGGATACGATTTCGCTTGCGCGCACGAAACCAACGACTTCGAAGCGATGATGACGCAATACGGTACTGCCGGAGATGTCGGCTTTTTCAGTGACGTCAAGCATGCTGCCCACAGCGAATGCGCTCCGCTGGTTCAGGTCAAGGACGATTTCTCCCTGCCGTTTCGGCATCCTGCCCTCCACCACGTCATAGGTGGAGATATGTTCCGGTTTCGAGAAGACGCGCATGCTGGAATCGGTGCCCTTGATGACAACGTCTTTGAAATAGCCGTATTCGATGCCTCTGACGCCGTCAGCCCTGCCAATGACGTCCTTATCGTCTTCGGACAGTCCATACGTGGATACGACCGTAACGTCGGCAAGATTGTTGCGCCCGTAGAATTCGGCACCGGTGGCCTGCATGTCCGGACCGGCCACTTTGAGACCGACCAGGGCGAACGAGCCCAATGCCATCAGGCAGACGATCGAAACGAATCGTCCTATCGAGCCGGACAGTGTCTGACGAATGTCCTTCCATAGGATGCGTTTCACCATTCGAGTTCCTGAATGTCCATGGGATGCTCGTTGGTCTCGACCGCGGTGACGCGGCCGTCATGCATGCGGATCACACGATCGGCGATCGGCGCGATGGCGGAATTATGCGTCACGATCACCACCGTCGCACCATTCTCACGACTCATATCCTGCAAAATCCGCAACACCTGCTTCCCCGTGTTGTAATCCAACGCGCCCGTCGGCTCATCGCACAACAGGATCTTCGGATTCTTGGCCACCGCACGCGCGATCGCCACACGCTGCTGCTCGCCACCCGACAACTGCGCAGGAAAATTATCCACACGGTCGGCAAGCCCCACGTCCGCCAACGCCTTCACCGGATCCATGGCATCGGCCACGATTTGCGAGGCCAGTTCCACGTTCTCCCTGGCCGTCAGATTGGCGACCAGATTGTAGAACTGGAACACGAAACCGATGTCCGTACGCCGATAGGCCGTCAACTGCTTGGCCGAATAGCCAGAGATGTCCCGCCCGTCGATGACGACCCTGCCCTCGGAATTGGTGTCCATACCGCCCAGAATGTTGAGCACCGTCGACTTGCCCGCACCCGAAGCGCCCAGAATGATCGCCAGCTCACCCTTCTCGATGCCGAAACTCACATCATCGTTCGCAACGATGGTCGTGGAACCCATCTGATAACGCTTGGAGCTATGCACCATCTCGATATACGCCATTGACGTATCGCCTCCATCAATAGACAACATGTTGATTTAATTTCCGCATGATTGTATCTTTCCCGACATGAACAGAACAATGATCATTTCCCCTGAAACCGTTCAGTTTAGACGCTTTATGGAAAACTGTTGATTACCACTGGAATGCACAACATGTTGATTTAAACTGGCAGGCATGGTACGACAACGACAAACCAAAACGGAAGCGAAAATCAAAGCGGCGTTCACCACGCTCGTCAAGAACAAAGGCTTCGACGCGATGACCGTCAGCGACCTGGCTCGCGAGGCGGACATCAATCGCGGCACCTTCTACATGCACTATGTCGACAAATTCGACCTGCGCGACCAGCTGCTCGACGACGTCATCGCAGATCTGGCCGCAATACTCATCCCGGAATCAGACGATGACAACGAGCCGCTCGATGTCGAAGACATCATTAAATCCCGCAACCTCGTATCCGCCATGCGCTATCTCAAACGAGACTATGCGTTCTTCGACGCCATCTCCAGCAGCGGCAACGACATGCAGCTGTACGAGCGCGTCAAGGACGTCATCAAGCAACTGCTGCTCGGGCAGGTGTCACGACTGCGAAAGGCACCGGATGACACACCGGGCATCCCCGGGGAATACGCCATGGAGATCCTCGTCTCATCCACTTCGTCCATATTGTGGTTGTGGCTACGCCGCGGCTGCCAGGAATCGCCGGAAACCATCTCAGGCATCATCGAACGCAGCAAATCCATCGCCCCCGTGGACATACTGCGTTGAAACCGTCGGTTGAATACTTGACATCCCCGCAATGCACACCGCACAATCGTGAAATATCGGGAAACTATGCTGTCGTTCCATCAGTAGGGTCGTAGGGTTCAACTACGGGAAAGGTGGCATTCATGAAAAGCCGTCCGATCATCGGCATCACTCCCCTGTTCGATTACGAACGGGACAGCCTGTGGCTGTTACCCGGATACATGGACGGCATCGAGGAGGCAGGCGGACTGCCGATCATGCTGCCGCTAACCTCCGATGACCATGAAATCCGCCAGTTGGCCGATATGTGCGACGGCATCCTGTTCACCGGCGGGCAGGACGTGAATCCAACGCTCTACGGCGAGAAGGTCACACCCGAATATCAGGCGACGAAGCCGGAACTGAGCGCCGAACGTGATGCGATGGAGCCACCGCTGCTTGACACGATGATCCGGCTCGACAAACCGGTGTTAGGGATCTGCCGCGGCATTCAGCTGATCAACGCCTGCCTTGGAGGCACGCTGTGGCGTGATCTGCCGAGCGAACATCCGAGCGATGTGAAGCATCATATGATGAAGCCCCCATACGATGCATTCGGCCATGACGTGACCGTGGAACCGGGCACGCCGCTGGACGATATGCTCAATGGCATGCCGCAATCGCAGGTCGACGAGTCAACCATGAAACGCAACGACGACGGCAACTGGTCGATCGCCGTCAACAGTTACCATCATCAGGCCGTACGGACCGTTGCACCGACGCTGAAGGTCATGGCGACGGCCACGGACGGCATCACGGAAGCCGTATACCGGCCGGAATCCCGATTCCTGTGGGCGGTGCAGTGGCATCCGGAATTTTTGCACAACGTCGATGCGCGCAGCCGTACCATCTTCTCCGAGTTCGTCAATGCGGCACGGCGATAACCCCCTGCTTCCAGCATTCCGCTTACGCCACCCCGTTACGCTACACTGACGAACAGCAGATACACGCTTTACGAGGAAGGTTCCCCATGGTCAATGCAGTCCCCGCCATCACCGACGTCATTTTCGATTTCTGCGGAGTCGTGGTCGATTGGCAGTCTCGCGCGGGGCTGGAAGGACATTACCCGCAGGAGCTGGTGGATCGCATCTGCTCGGATGACGACGAGTTCGGCTTCTTTGACTATGAGGACCGCATGGACCATGGCGCTTCCCTGGCTGAGGTGCTACCAAGCGTCGAGCAGGACCACGGCAAGGAGATCGCCGATATTTTCGAGGATTACATCACGCGTTACGACGATTCCCTGGTTCGCCTGCTGCCCGGCTCGGAACGGCTGCTACGCGACCTGAAAGCCGCCGGTTATGGCGTATGGGGGCTTACGAACTGGTCGTACGAGACCATTCATTTCGCCTTCGAGAAGTTTCCGCAGCTTACGGAAATTCTCGACGGCACGGTCGTGTCAGGCGAGGAGAAGATGTTCAAGCCCAACGCCGATTTCTACGAGCTGGCACTGCAACGTTTTGGCATCGAAGCCGAAAGGTCGGTATTCTTCGATGACACCGCGAAGAACGTGGACGGAGCCGGCAAGGTGGGCATCCACGCCTTCCGCTTCGTCGATGCCGAACAGGCTCGCAAGGACCTTGCATCTTTGGGAGTGCGGATCTGATCGTCCGGGCATAGTCATTCCGCCATGGTCGCGATATGCCGATGGCGGAATGCATCCGTCCACAATGCAGAAACCGAACGTTATAAACTGCTCTTTCGTAAATGGCCGCTGCTATAAATGGGTGTTATGACTCTCCTACAGTTGAAGTACATCGTCAAAATCGTCGAATGCGGCTCCATGAACGAAGCCTCGCACGAGCTGTACGTGTCGCAGCCGGCGTTGAGTTCCTCGGTGAAGGAACTCGAGAACGAGCTGGGCATCGAGATCTTCACCCGCTCGTCTCAAGGAATCGCGTTGACCGTGGATGGCGCGGAATTCCTCACCTACGCTCGTCAGGTGCTCGATCAGGCTTCCCTGCTGGAGGAGCGCTATAAGAACGCGAAGCCGCGCAAGCAGTAATGCTCCGTATCCACGCAGCATTACATATTCGCCGTCGAGGCGTTCGTGGAGATGATCAGTTCCATTAAGTCCGATGAATACGAGTTCACGATCCGCGAGACCCGCACGAAGGACATCATCAACCAGGTCGCCAACATGCTGTCGGAGATCGGCATCATCTACCTGTCCGACTTCAACAAGGACGTCATCGGCAAGATGTTGCGCGAGAAGCATCTTGAATTCCATCCGTTGTTCCGCGCGCCGCTGCATGTATTCATCTCACGCAGCAATCCGCTGGCCGGCAAGAAGAAGGTCACGATGGAAGACCTGAAGCCGTTCCCGTTCATTCAATACGAGCAGGGCGAGGAAGGCAGCTTCTTCTTCGCCGAGGAAGCGGTCTGGCCGGAATACTCCCCCAAGCAGATCAACGTGACCGACCGTGCCACGATCCTGAACTTCATCATCGGTTTGAATGGTTACACGGTGTGCACCGGCATCGACAACGGTGACCTCAACAACGAGAAGATCGTGACCGTGCCGCTCGACACCGACGAGACGATGCTGGTCGGCTGGATCACCAACGAGCGTGCGAAGCTGTCGAAAGCGGCCGAAAACTATCTTGAAAAGCTCAAGTCGGTCGTCGCCGACCACGGATACAATCTCATCGATTAACAAAGATCCTCCTTCATTGTGCGAAGGAGGATCTTCCATATTCGGCAAGTATCGAGCGGTCAGGCACCATACCGTTCGAGATAGGAGTCGGCGGCGGCCTTGATCTCCGGCGTGACATACGGGGCGCCGTCCGCGGTCTCGATGTGCTGGCCGGCTTCGAAGATCTCTTTCACGTTGGCGATGGCGAACACCGGGAAGCCGAATTCCGCTTCGACGGCTTCCACTGCGGAGGTGTCGGAATCCTTGGTTTTCTCCATACGGTCCACGGACAGCACCAAGCCCACGACTTCGACGTTCGCTTCGGACTTAAGCTTCGGAATGACCTCGCGTACGGCGGTGCCTGCGGTCATCACGTCATCGACGAGCAGCACCTTCATGCCATCGGTCAGTTGGGTGCCGACCATCATGCCGCCGTCGCCGTGATCCTTCTTCTCTTTGCGGTCGAACGTGTAGCCGACTTCCATGCCGTACCCGGCCGTCAGGGCGATGGCGGTGGAGACGCCCAGCGGAATGCCCTTATAAGCCGGACCGAATACGGTGTCGATGTCTTCCGGCAGGTTGCCGGCTTCGATTTCGGCTGCGATCTTTTCAGCATAGAATGCGCCGAGTGTCGCGATTTTCCTGCCGTCGTTGAAGGCGCCGGCGTTGATGAAGTACGGGGACTTGCGGCCGGACTTCAATGTGAATTCACCGAACTTCAACGCCTGCGACTCCAGCAGGAATTCGGTAAAACGGTGGTCAAGGGATTCCATAGTCACTCCTTCATGCGATGAATGGTCGTTAGCGCCAGGTTTCGCCCTTGGCGAGCTTGTCAGCCAGTTCCGGACGTGCGTCAAGCAGGGCGTCAAGTTCGCGGGCCACACGCAGAGGCGCGGTCGGCTCGAACAACGCGGCCGCACCGACTTCCACGGCGTTGGCGCCTGCATACAGATATTCGAGCGCCTTTTCGCCGGAATCAATGCCACCGATGCCGATAATCGGAACCTCAGGCAACGCAGTGCGCACGCGCCACACGGCGGCAAGACCCACCGGCAATACGGCCGGACCGGACACGCCGCCGGTCACATGCGTGATGATCGGCTCGCCAGTACGAATGTTGATACGCATGCCGAGCAATGTGTTGATCAGGCTCAGCGCGTCGGCACCGCTTTCCACGGCCGCACGTGCCGGAACGGTGATGTCGGTGACGTTCGGAGTGAGCTTGACGATCATCTTCTTATCGGTGATCTTGCGCAGGCGAGTGATCAGACGACTCAACGCCACCGGATCGGTACCCACGCTCATGCCACCGGCGGATACGTTCGGGCAACTCACGTTGATTTCCAGCATGTCGGCTGGTGAATCGTTGAGCTTGGCCACGACTTCGGCATAATCGTCATCGCAGTGGCCTGCCACATTGGCAATGACATTCGCGTTGATGGCCTTCAGTTTGGGCAGGTCATCCTCCAGATAGTGGTCGACGCCCGGATTCTGCAGACCGACCGCATTGATGTTGCTGGACGGGCCTTCGGCGGTGCGGATGCCCGGATTGCCCTCCCATGGCACCGGAGAGACGCCCTTGGTGGTGACCGCCCCAAGCTGGCTCACATCATAGAACCAACGCACAGCCGCGTATTGGAACGTGCCGGAAGCGGTGGCGACCGGATTCTTCCATGGAACGCCCGCCACCTGGGTGGGGTGCTTCCACTCGTATCGTTCGTACAGATTGCCGTGCTGCATGTTGTCAGTCGTCATGCCTTCACTCACCCCATCCCAAACGTTCGCGTGTGAACACCGGTCCATCGGAGCATACTTTCAGTCGTCCGTCCAACGTGTCGACCGTGCACAGCACGCACGTACCGTATCCACAGCCCATGCGCTGCTCGAGACTCAGCTGGCATTCGATGCCGCGCTTGGCCGCCCACGCCGCCACGGCCTTCATCATCGGCAGTGGTCCGCAGGAAAGGATGACCGGCTTCAGTTCCCCGTTCGTGAGTTCATCCGAAATTCGGTCAAGCAAGGTGATGACGTTGCCTTCGGACTCATCGATGCTGTACACCGAATCGGCATATCTGCCCACGTATTCGTCGCCGAAATGCACGTTGCGGTAGCCGAATACGGCAGTGCTTGTCGCGCCCTGCATGCCGGCGATGGCCTGTGCGGCCCGTACTAGCGGCGGTACGCCGAGACCGCCGGCGACCAATACGTAATTGGCCGGCTCCTTGGTCTTGAACGAGTTGCCCAAGGGCCCCATCACACGCACGGCGTCTCCGGCTTGCAGCTTCGCGAATTCAGCGGTGCCCTTGCCTACCACGGCAAACATCAGGCTTACTTCGTCGCCGTTGACCTCGGCCACGCCGAACGGACGCGGCATGAGCCTGGTCGGATCATTGGAATACACATCGACGAACTGCGCCGGCTTGGCATGGCTGGCGATGTATTCGTCTCGGAAGGTCAGGCGATAGACGCCGTCGGTCAGTTCCCGGTTATCAACGATCTCGACCTCGTGGCGGCTTGGAAAGAAGCCGGCCTCAGTCGCCTCGGCGACGGTCGGAGCGAACGTTGTTGCGGTGGTCATGGACTCCCTCTCTGTTGCGTTCGATGGTTTGGCTTGAAAAATTACGAATTTGGCCCGGCTCGCCTGGACTCATGGTAGGACCGCGCGCAGATTGTCGCGCATGTCCTTGGCGGCTTCGCGGGCCGATTCGGCGACCAGTTCAAGCGCGGATTCGGCGCTCATGCCGTCGGAATACTTGCCGGACTTCATCCATGCGCCGATAATGCCACGGGACGAGTTGACCAGTGCCCCGGAACCGTCCTTGTCGAACATGCCGGCCACACCCTGTGCGGTGCCGCCCTGGGCTCCATATCCCGGCACCAGGAAGAAGGTGTGCGGCATGCGGGCGCGCAGTGCCTTGCCCTCCTCCGGATGCGTGGCGCCGACCACGGCTCCGACTCGGGAATAGCCGTTCCTGCCGATGGTTTCGGCACCCCAGCCTTCGATCAGGTCGGCGACGTGTTCGTACACGCGTTCGCCGGAGGCAAGCTCCAATTCCTGCAATTCGCTGCTGGACGGGTTGGAGGTGCGTACCAGTACGAAGATGTCCTTGTCGGTGGCGGCGGCCGCATCGACGAATGGGGTGATGCCGTCGGTGCCAAGATATGGGTTCACGGTCACGGCGTCCTCATGCCATGGATCGAAGACGGTTCCCTGCTCCGCCACGCCGCTCAGATGGTGCGCGTATGCAGCCGCAGTGGAGCCGATGTCGCCACGTTTGACGTCGCCGAGCACGTACAGGCCCTGCTGCTTGGCATACTCGCAAGTCATGGTGTAGGCGTCGATGCCTGCCGGACCGAGTGCCTCATACATGGCGATCTGCGGCTTGACGGCCGGCACGATGTCGGCCACGGCGTCGATGACGGCACGGTTGAATTCGAAGAAGGCGACGGACAGCTGAGCAGCGGGCGCCTCTGCGGGATCTTCGACCTGTTCGGCGATTTCGTCGGCGAAGTCCGACACAATCTGTGCCGGCACGAGGGCTTCAGTCGGGTCCAGTCCGACGACGCTCGGATTCTGCTTGGATTCGATCGCTTCGATCAGACGGTCCATCAATCCTCCTTGTTGATGCGGCTGAAGGCCAGCTTCGAGCCGATGACGGTAGCCAGCGGACGGCCGGTGACATGCCATCCGCCAAATGGGGTATTGCGTGCCGAGGAATGGAACTTCTCCGGGTCGACGATCCATTCCTCGGTGGTGTCGAGCACCACCAAGTCTACATTTTCGGGGTGCGTGACCTTACCGAGGTCAAGCACTCGCTTGGTGTTGGAATCACCGGGAACCGCATCGGCGTTCTCGTCGAGCAACACGGTCATGTCGGTGTTCTCGTGGCCCATGAGCGTTGCCGGACCGGTCGCCATGAGTTCGATGAGTCGCTCATCGGAAATGTGACCGCCGTCGACGAGCACCTTATGGCACACGCCATAGGCGCACTCGAGGCCGATGATGCCGTTGGGGGCGTCGAGGAAGCCGAGTTCCTTCTCTTCCATGGTGTGCGGCGCGTGATCGGTGGCCAAAAGATCGACCGTGCCGTCGGCCACGGCCGCAATGGTGGCCTGTCGATCGGCTTCGGAGCGAAGCGGCGGATTCATCTTGGCGAGCGTGCCGTATTCCAGCAACGCTTCATCACACAGTGCAATGTAGTGCGGCGCGGTTTCGCAGGTGATCGGCAGCCCCTCGGCCTTGGCTTTGCGAATCGCATCGAATGAGATTGCGGTGCTCACATGCTGGAAATGCACGTGCACGCCGGTTCTGCGTGCCATCTCGATGTCACGTTCGACGATTCTCAATTCGGTGTCCTCCGGGATGCCGGGCACACCGAGTTTGCGCGAGACCGGGCCGTCGTTGACCGCACCGGTGTCGTGATGTTCGCAATGCTCGATCAGGTACAGACCGGACTCCTTGACATTGGTGAATACCTGGTCAAGAATCTCCGGGGTGACGGCGGAACCGTCGTCGCTGATGGCGGTCACCGGATGGGCCAGCTGGTAGGGGTCCTTCCCATCATCGCCATGCCCCGGCAGGTAGCCGATCCAGTCGGCCACATCGGTAGCCTCCTTGCCGGCACGACCCTTGGACGCACATACGCACAAATCGTAGCGGACCGGCAGTTTCACATCATGGACCGCTTCGTAATGCTGCAGATAATCGATGACGGTGTCGTAACCGGCATCAAGCACCTCGGAAGCGCCCTGCTGACCGGCCTTGACCTTCACGCCATCCATGGCGGGAACGGTGTTCGGCATGATGAGTACGTTCGTGTAACCACCTGAAGCGGCTGCGGTGCAGCCGGACACCATCGATTCCTTGTAGGTCTGCCCGGGATCGCGGAAGTGCACATGCGGGTCTTCGAAGCCCGGCGCGATGGTCATGGCTGAGGCGTCGACGGTCTCGTCGGTGTCGGCAGGAACGATCAGGTCGATGACTTCGCCGGTATTCCAGACCTTGATGTCGTGAAGGGTGAGGGCCATGGGTCAGAACTTCGCTTCCTCATCGCAGTAATCGCAACGGTATTCGGCACGGTCGGAGTGTACCAGATGGAACATCTGCACGGCCGGTTCGGTGGTGGTCACGCAACGTGGATTCACGCATTTGATGATGTTGACGACATGCTCCGGCAGCGTCGGCTGCTTCTTTTCGACGATCTTGCCGCCACGCACCACGCCAACGGTTGCGGTGCGGGCCACGAGGCCAAGCACATCCAGGTTGACGGCTTCGGTCTCATCTTCGATCTTGATGATGTCCTTCGTACCATACATATGGCTGTCGGTGTTCATGATCAACGCGAGTTTGGTCTTGGACGGGTCGATTTTCAAGTATTCGAGCACCTTGAGCGCAGTGCCGGCAGGCACGTGATCGATGATGATGCCATTCTGAATGCTAGTGACTTCCATCAGGCCGCAACCTCCTCCGATTCAAGCGGTTCGTATCCCGGCAGTTTGTCGCCGACCACCGAGCTTTCCAATGCCATACGCATAAGCATGCCGTTCTTGACCTGCTCGAAGTAGGCGGCGCGGGGATCGTCATCGACTTCAACTGCGATTTCATTGACTCGCGGCAGCGGATGCAGCACGGCCATGTCCTTCTTGGCGAGGCTCATCTTGGCTTCGTCGAGAATATAGGTATCACGCAGACGCAGGTAGTCATCCTCGTTGAAGAAGCGTTCCTTCTGCACACGGGTCATATACAGCACGTCAAGGTCGCCGATTACGGAAGCCAGGTCCTTGACCTCCGTGTAGGAGCAGGATTCGGTGGCATCGATACGGTCGAGCACATAACGCGGAGTCTTGAGCTCGTCAGGGCTGATAAGTACGAAGTTCACGTTACCGAAGCGGCACAGCGTTTCGATCAGGGAGTGCACGGTGCGCCCGAACGTCAAATCGCCGCACAATCCGACGGTCAGGTTGGTGATGCGTCCGAAACGGGACTGCAGGGTGGCTAGGTCGGCAAGGGTCTGCGTCGGGTGCATGTGCCCGCCATCGCCGGCATTGATGACCGGCACGGATGCTGCGCGAGAAGCCACGAGCGCGGCGCCCTCCTTCGGATGGCGGATGGCGACCACATCAACGTAATTGGAAACGGTCTTCAGGGTATCGGCAATGGTCTCGCCCTTGGTCACGGAGGCGAGCTGGGCGCCGGCAAAACCGATCACCTTGCCACCGAGTCGCAACATGGCGGTTTCGAAGCTCAGTCGGGTACGCGTGCTCGGCTCATAAAACAAAGTGGCAAGCACCCTGCCTTCACAGGTGTGCGCCACTTCCTTGCGATGGGAATCGATGTACTGCGCCTTGTGCAGCAGTTCCTGAATCTGACGAATGGAAAGATCGTCAAGAGTGATGACGCTTTTTCCGACCATCGGCGTCTCTGTCGCCGGTTCGAGTACTGAGGACAACGGCTCACCTTTCATGCAACTTGTAGTTGAAGGTGGCCACCCGAAGTGACCTAGCCAACTATAGCCTGAACCACTGACCCTCCCATTCACCGCGTGTTCATGATTCCTAGCCCTCAGGCTCCTCCAGTCGGATGCCAAGACTGGCGGCGAAGGACTGGGCAAGTTGGGAGATCTGGTCTACGAGCATGGTGGTGCCGCGCAAGCCGGCGACGTCGTGAATCTCCTGCAGTTCTGCGCCACGTAGATCAACGTCATCGGCCACGGCATGCTGCAGATTGATGGCATGAATCGTGGTACCGGGGAACGCGATGCGTCCCAGCACCGCATGAGCCGCATCGAAATCGTCGATCACGCAATCCCGAAAGACCACATCGTGCCACTTGGCGCCACGCAAGTTAAGATAGCCAAACCGGCAGCCTGTGAATATGACGGATCGAGTCTCACAATCCCAAGCGTCGCAGGCACCGAACCGACAGTGTTCAAAGGTGCTTGAGCATATGGACGCGTTCACGAACGACGAGTGCACCATGCCGCATCCGGCGAACCTCGTACTGGTGATGGCTGCATGGTCGAACAACACCGTTTCGAACGTCAGGTTTTCCAGAGAGCAGTCCAGAAAGGTGGTCAACGTCCAATCCGAGATTGCATCGGCGGCATGTTGCCCTTCAATGCGGATGGTGTCATAGGAGCCTTCCGGCTCGACCGCGCCCATACGCATCTCAGCCAATACGGACGGCTTCTTCAGCGTGGGCACGCGAGGAGCAACGGTCTTCTTCACACGAGAATCTGGTAGCATCACAATCTTCCCTGTCCGAATATGGCGACACTCACCAGTGTATTCGCATGACCATGCGCCTATGTTTTATCTATGAACCTATACATAGAATGTCAAACTGCAGCAGGAGTATTGTCCTTATGAGCAACGTAAGCAATTCAACGAAGAAACCCATTTCCAAAAGCGCAATCACGGCAATCGTATTCGCCGTGATTTCCATTCCGCTGGCATTTGGCAAACCGGTACTGGCCAAATTCTTCTGTTCGATTTTCGTAGACGTGTCCATCGTATTCGCCGTCATCTCGCTGGTAACGGTATTCGGTACACGCAAACACGGCAATGCGATACTCGCCGTCTGCTCCGCGGTTTTCGTGGCATTGGTGGCCATTGTGCTGTCGATGTACGTGCACTGACCCTCCGACACACTACGACATACCCCTTAAATCGCTATCTGCCCGCCGTGTGAGCATTGCGACGAATAATCCGAGTGTCCGATTTTGAAAAGGGTCGTAAAACAGCCGTTTCTCGAATCAGATTAATATGGTCACTCGTTTTTCCGCTCACACGGCGGGCAGATAACGATTTAGGGGTATTGGGTGGCTGGCATGTCATGCGCGACCATAAAAGAGTCGCTCCATTACGTCGCGACTCTTGCGCATTACGGCAAGTAGATCGTTCTCGAAATGCTGACCGCGGTTCGCGTCGTAGCCCAGATAGACCGCAATGCCTCCGAGTGAGTATGTGTCATCAGGCAAAATGTCGGCCTGATTGACACGCCCGCTCCACAGATAACTGCCGTTGCGGGCCGCGGTGCACATGCGCCACGCCTTGCGTAATATGACGGCATCTCCGGCGTCAATCAACCTGCGACGTTCCAGCTCGTCAAGCGCTTCCAACGTGCCGTTGACGCACAGGTTCGCATTCTCCCCCGCATGTTGCAGCTGCAATAGCTGAATGGTCCACTCCACGTCGGACAGACCGCCTTTGCCAAGTTTCAGATGGCGCTCCCTACGCACGCCGCGCGGTAGGCGTTCAGCCTCCATGCGAGCCTTGAGCTTACGGATTTCGGCGATTTGCGTTTCGGTCGGATCCGTCTTCGGATAGCGCAGCGGATTGGCAATGTTGACAAGAAAATCCTCGGCCAGTGCGACGTCACCGGCGGCATGGCGGGCACGCAACAGCGCCTGATGCTCCCACGTGCTGGCCCATGAACGGTAGTACTCCTCGCACGATGCGTAGGAGCGTACCAATGGGCCGTTCTTGCCTTCCGGGCGCAGGTCCATGTCGAGCTCGATCTTCGGCTCGAAGGTGGTAGGACCTTGCAGGATGGCACGCAAATCCTCTTGCACCTTGCGCGCGAATAGGTTGGCTTGACCATCGTCAGCCTCTTCGGTCGGACGGTAGATGATGATCACGTCGGCGTCGGAGCTGAAATTCACCTCCCTGCCGCCGTAACGGCCCATGCCGATGACGGCGATTGCGGCCGGCGCTTCATCAAACCGCATTTCGTCAAGCTGATGGCGGATAGCCCACCGCAACGACGCCTCGATGATGGCGTCATACACGTCGGTCATGCCGGCCAACGAAGTCGCGTCGTCGGTCACGCCGCTCATCCAAGCCAGGCCGATGCGTTCGATCTCATGCCTGCGCATGACACGTACCGAATTCGCGAAATCGTTGATGCTGCCTGCATTACGTTCCAGTGCGGCCTTGGTCTGAATGTCAAGGCTTTCACGCGTACGGGGTTTGAGTTCCTCATCGTTGCCGAGCCAGGTAACCGATTCGACCGATTTGTTGAGCGTGTCGCCGAGAAACCGGGAATTTGAAAGCACATGGCACAGGCGTTGCGCCGCGGATGGCGAATCGCGCAGGAATCCGAGGTATTCGCTTTCCGTGCCGAAGTTCTCTTCGAGCTTGCGCCAGTTGAGCAGGCCCATGTCGGGATTCTGCCCTTCTCCAAGCCACTGCAGCACAGCCGGGAGCAGGATCCGGTTGATCTTTGCGGCACGGGATATACCGGCGGTAAGCGCTACGACGTGGCGCATGGCGGCGTCGGCGTCGGCGAATCCTATGGATTCGAAACGCTCGTGTGCGGCCTTCTCCGACAGTTCGACCTGCTCGTCATCCAAGCCGGCATTGATCGGTAACATCGGGCGATAGTAGATGTCCATGTGCAGGTGGCGTACTTCGCGGCGGGTCTCGTCGTATTTGTCGACAAGTTCTTCCGGATGCAGGTGGAAGGCACGCGCGAGCCTGCGCAATTCGAGATTCCGGTTCAACGCATCCACATCGACGTCACGCTTGCGCTCGATGCCGCCGAGACCGGCGTTGCCAAGATCCGGGAACAGATGCGTGCGTTTCAGGGCCCACATTTGCTGCCGGTGTTCCATCACTCGTTCGAAGCGATAGTCCCAGGAAAGTTTTTTTGCCTGCTTGCGCGACACGTACCCACCATCGGCCAGCGCCTGCAACGATTCCAAGGTGGAGCGGGTACGCAGCGATTCGTCGGAACGACCATGCACGAGCTGGAGCATCTGCACGGTGAATTCCACATCACGCAGACCTCCGCGACCAAGCTTGATCTCACGATCTTTGAGCGGTGCCGGAATAAGGTCTTCGACTCGTTTGCGCATTTGCTGACAGTCATAGACGAAGTTGTCACGTTTGGATGCGGTCCATACGAACGGCCGGGTCATGTCCATATAAGCCTTGCCGAGCTCGGGATCGCCCGCGACGGGTCGCGCCTTGAGCAACGCCTGGAATTCCCAGTTCTCCGCCCACTGCTCGTAGTATGCCTCGTGCGATTCGAGTCTGCGAACGAGCGGACCGTCCTTGCCTTCGGGTCGCAATCCACCGTCGATCTGCCACAGAGTCGGTTCGGCTACGCCCATGATCACCGACTGGCATACGCGCTGTAGGGTAGTGGCCAGTTTGGTGCCGATACGATTAAGCGTCATGCCGTTGGTATCGGGATCGGCTGGTTCGACCACGTAAATGAGATCCACATCGGAAACGTAGTTCAACTCCTGCGCGCCGAGCTTACCCATGCCGATGATGGTGAAACGTACATGCTCGCTGCCCTCAATCTCGTTACGGGCGATGGCGAGCGCGCCTTCGAGCGCCGCGTCGGCCAGGTCGGACAGTTCCTGGCTGATACGCGGCTGAATGGTGGTGGGATCGGTTTCCATGGCATCCTGTGCCATGATGGCCGCCAGTTGCTTGCGATAGGTTTGCCGCAATGCCGTCGCCGCCTCCGACAGGGGCAGACTGGCCTTGGGCATGGCGGATTCCTGCGGGTCGGCTCCTACCGCTTCGAGTACATGCGCGCGCCGTTGTGCGTGATTGTACAGGTGGCTTTCGCAAGCGTCATTGGCGGCGGCTGCGACCAGTTCGGGCCTGAAGCGCATGAGCTTGCCCATTTCGTCGGAAACGCCGAGCACGGTGACAAGCCGGGTAAGACCCTCTCCGCTCGTTACGATGTCGTCGAACCTTCTGCCTTGGCTCTGCAATGCTTTGATGATATCGATGAGATTACGTAGCGCCACGTCGGGGTCGCAGGAATGTTCCAACGTAGCCATCAACGATTGCAGCCGATCGTCGCTTACGCCATTGTCCTGCAGTTCCTGCAGGAGCTCGCGTGCTCTGTCGAGATCCTGCAGTCCGGCACGAATCAGCTCGCGCACTCCAAACGTATGTTGCATAGAACCCATGGTATTTAATATAGCGTCGGCAATGACGTAGGGGCGGTCGCGAAATGCTCGCGACCGCCCCTCGTGTTTGTTGCATCGTCTGGCGTCAGACGAAAAATGGTTTGACGTTGGACCAGATGCGTCTGCTGACGCAAGGGTGGTTCATCGTATACAGGTGCACACCGTCAACGCCACGCGCCACCAGATCGCTGATCTGCTCGGAGGCGTAGGCGATGCCGGCCTCCTTGAGTACGGCATTGTCGCCGCCCCACTTGTCTAGCATGACTTCCAGCTTCTCCGGTACGCGAGACTGGCAGATTCCGGCCATGCGACGCACGGATTTGGCGTTCATCACCGGCATGATGCCGGCCTCGATCGGTATCTCGATTCCGACCGCACGCACCTTGTCGAGAAAGCGTAGAAAATCCTCATTGTCGTAGAACAGCTGCGAGATAAGGTGCGTGACGCCGGCATCGACCTTTTTCTTGAGATTGTCGATGTCATCTTCCAGCGTGGCCGACTGCGGGTGCTTCTCCGGATAGCAGGCTCCGTAGATCTTGAGATTCGGACGTTCCTCGCGAATGTAGGCAGCCAGATCGCTGGCGTGCTCAAAGACGCCGGCCGGTTCGGCACCTTCCACGCGATCGCCACGCAGGGCGAGCACGCCGGAAACCTTGGCTTCGTCAAACATGTCGAGTGCCTGATCGACATCATCCTTATTGAGGTACTGTGCGGTCAGGTGGGCCACACAGGGTATGCCGTATTCGCTCACGGTATGCGCAATGCGCGCGGTGAGCGTCCGGTCGGACGATCTGCCGGTACCGTAGGTCACGGAAATGAAATCGGGATCCAGCCCCTGCAGGCCATCCAATGTGTCGTAGATGGTGCCTACAGGGGAGGTTCGCTTCGGCGGGAATACCTCAAGCGAAAACAGTGGTGAATGCATGGGATGCTTTGCACCTTACCTGGCGAGCTTGGCGCGTACGGCCTTGGCCGCGGTCACAAGATGTTCGAGGCTCGGCCAAGTTTCGGCGTTGCCGCGGGTCTTCAGGCCGCAGTCCGGATTGATCCACACCTTTTCGACATCCATCTTCTTGAGGATCTCATGGATTCGTTCCTCGATCTCCTGTTCGGACGGGATGCGCGGCGAGTGGATGTCGTAAACGCCTGGACCGGCTTCGGTTTCGAAGCTGGCGTCGTGAATGGCATCGAGCACCACAAGATCGCCTCGAGAGGCTTCGAAGGAGATTACGTCGGCGTCCATGGCATCGATGTCCTTGATGATGTCGTTGAACTCCGAATAGCACATGTGGGTGTGGATCTGTGTGGTCGGCTTGACGGCGGAGTGCACCAGACGGAATGCCGGAATGGCCCAGTCGAGGTATTTCTTATGCCAGTCGGTCTTACGCAACGGCAACTTTTCGCGCAACGCGGCCTCATCGATCTGGATGACCTTGATACCGGCAGCCTCAAGATCGAGCACTTCGTCACGGATGGCGAGCGCGAGCTGCTGGGTCTGCTGTTCGTGGGTGATGTCCTCGCGCGGCCAAGACCAGTTGAGGATGGTCACCGGGCCGGTGAGCATACCCTTCATCACGTGGTCGGTGCGGGATTGCGCGTAGGAGCTCCACTCCACGGTGATCGGGTTGGCGCGGGACACATCGCCCCACACGATCGGAGGCTTGACGCAACGGGTGCCATAGGACTGCACCCAGGCGTTCTTGGTGAACAGGAATCCGTTGAGGTTCTGGCCGAAGTATTCGACCATGTCGTTACGCTCGAATTCGCCGTGGACGAGCACGTCGAGTCCGAGATCCTCCTGATGCCTGATGCAGGCGTCGATCTGTGACTTCATGAAGTCGTCGTATTCGGCCTTGGTGATTTCGCCCTTACGCAGCTTGGCGCGTTCGGCACGCACTTCCTTGGTCTGTGGGAAGGAGCCGATGGTGGTGGTCGGCAATAGCGGCAGGCCGAGGGCCTCACGCTGTTCCTTCTGACGCTCGGCGCGGGCCGGCTGACGAACGAAATCGTCGGCGTTCAGTGCGGCGAGTCGATCGGCTACGGCCTGATCGACGGCGACGCGGGTGCCATCAAAAAGCGCCTGATTGGCCTTGAGTTCGGCGGAGGCCTTTTTCTCGTCTTCGCTGGCGTCGGCGAGCACGGCAACTTCGTGCAGCTCATCAAGTTTTTCGACGGCGAAGGCGAAATGCCTGCGCACCTCGTCGGCGAGACCGTCCTCGCCTTCGGTGCTGAACGGCACATGCAGCAAGGAACTGGCGGTGGAGACGGCCACGTTGTCGGTGACCTTCTTCAGGGCATCGACCAGGCCGAGGCTCACGGCATAGTTGTTGCGCCAGATGTTGCGCCCATTGACCACGCCGGCGAAGAGAGTGGTATCTTCCGCTACGCCGTACTGTTCGACGGCAGCGAGGTTTTCGTCCTTGCCTTCGTTGAGGTCAAGACCGATGCCGTCGAAGCCGAGCAGGTTGACGGTTTCATAGACATCGGCAATGTGACCGAAGTACGTGTTGAGCAGGATCTTGATCTTGCCTTCGCGGGCGGGCAGGATCTTGGCATACAGGGATTTGAACAGTTCTACGTCGCCCGGTTCCTTGTCGAGTACGAGGTACGGTTCGTCGATTTGAACCCATTCCGCGCCAAGCTCCGCGAACTTGGAGATGATTTCGGCGTAGACCGCGGCAACCGCGTTCACGAGGCCCTTGTCGTATTCGAGTTCTTCGGCCTGCGGGTTGCGGGCGAGCTTAAGGAAGGTGTACGGACCGATAAGTACCGGCTTGGTGATGACGCCAAGCTCCTTGGCTTCATTGAATTCGTCGAACGGCTTGGTGCCGTTGAGCTTGATATCGGTGGCCGCATCGACTTCCGGCACAAGATAGTGATAGTTGGTGGTAAACCACTTCTTCATCGGCAAGGCGGTCACGTCGCCCTTGTCGCCCTGGTAGCCACGACCCATCGCGAACAGGGTCTCTTCCGGATTATCGAAGGCGAGACGCTGGTAGCGCTGCGGAATGACGTTCAGCAGAATGGCGGTGTCAAGCATCTGATCGTAGTAGCTGAAGTCGTTGCTGGGAATCAGATCGACGCCTGCGGCCTGCTGCAACTTCCAGTGCTTGGCGCGCAGCTCCTTGGCGGTGGCACGCACCTCATCAAGGGCGGCGTTGCCCTTCCAATATGCTTCAATGATCTTCTTCAGCTCACGGTTTTGGCCGATGCGCGGAAAACCGGAGACGGAAGTGAGAGCGGACATGAATCCTCCATCTGACATGAACAATGCAACCCGCCCAAGCTATCACAGAATGCCCTGCTATAAGGCATTAGGAAAATTTGAATGTCGTTATAAGCCAGCCTTATATGTCAGCTTCGCCGCCAAACATGCTCGACTTCCTACTGCTATGTCACGGAAGCCATGGCGTTCAGGAGACCCCGGATTCTTCCAACTCGGTTTACCAGTCTCTTGTCCGAAAAGACAAGCCACGTGCAAAACAGTGTCCGCCGTGAAACACTGCCCAAGCAGAGCGGTAAGGGAGCCGTTCCCGCCAGCCGTTATGGTCGTCCTCCCGCCATGAACCCGGGCCTAGTCGAAATCCTTGGCCGTAAGCAGGGCGATGAGTTCGCCGCTGTGCAGCTGCCATTGGTTGAACGGCTCGTCCGCACCGAACACGGCGATCGAGGCTGGGGACATGCCCAGATTCAACAGATCGAGCAATGTCGGATCGGATTCGGAGCTGGCAATCCACTGGCATGCGATCGATACGGTCGGTTCATGACCGAGAATCAGCAGTACGCGGCGTTTCTCCTTGGTTTGCGCAAGTTCGTCGAACACGGATTGCACGCCGCCTTCGTACAGACTCTGCCGATAATCGACCTTCGGGTCATCGCCGAACACCTTGAGCATACGGTCGCAGGTCTGGCGCGCACGGGTCGCACTGGAACATGCTATGCGATCCGGAACCAGCTTGAAGGACGCCAATCCCTTGGCCACCGACTTCGCCTGTTTGCGCCCCTTGTCGGTGAGCTCACGGCCGGCATCTCCACCGTTGCCAAATGGCTCGGTCTTGGCGTGACGCATCACCATCAACACATACTTGTAATCCTTGGCCTTTTTGGCAACCTTCTTCAGGCTTGTTCCCATGGTCGCATGCTCCCCATCTTCGGTTCAGGCTTACAACGGTACCCGTCGCATCTTCCATTGTCGCAGAACACATGGCAAGACCCGCGCATTATTCGTCGATTGCGTTCACCTGCGCGTCGAGGTCACGCAACACCTTACGCAGCTTGCGGTCGGAGATGTCACGTAGCTCGAGATCCTCGAGCTGTTCGGCGCGTTCCTCGGCACTCAGTGAGTCAATGTCGGTAGTCGTGTCCTTCGTGGCACGGTCACGTTTGCGCAACGCCTGGAATCCAGGGGCCATGGCCCGCGAGACCATCAGGAAACCGGTATGTCCGATCATCTGATGGTCGGGACGAATCGCCAGTCCCTGCGCCTTCCAGTTGCGTTCCAGCGTCTCCTGAATGTCCGGTTCGGTCCAACAGCCCGCGTCACGTAACGCCTCGGCCATGCGGCTCAGTTGCGTAGTGGTGGTCACGTATGCCACGAGCACACCCCCTGGTGCCATCACGCGGTATGCCTGTTCGAGCCGGTTCCACGGGTCAAGCATATCGAGCATGATGCGGTCGAAGGAATGCTCCGGCAGTCCGGCCGCAACCGAATCGAAATCGCCGGTTTTCAGATCCCACCAAGCAGGGCGGCCGCCGAAATAGATCGTGGCATTGGCTTCGGCCACACGCGCGAATTCCGAACGCATCTCGATGGTGGTGAGCCTGCCGCCCTCCCCCACCGCATCCAACAGATTGATGCTCATGGCGCCCGAGCCCGCACCGGATTCGAGCACGTTCATGCCGGAACGGATGTCGCCGAGCTGAATTACCTGCGCAATGTCCTTCGGATACATGATCTGCGCGCCGCGCGGCATGGATAGCACATAATCGGCCAGCCGCGGACGCATCACGGCGAATTCCCAGCCGCCGATGGCACGCGTACCCTTCCATGGCTTGTTGGCGTCGCGTTCGGGATGGTCCTGGTTGATCTGCGCCTCACGTTTGGCGCTGACCGTCACGATTACGGAGCCTTCCGTCCGTCCGATCACCTCATCATGCAGGATGATGCCGTGCGAGGTCTGCGTCACGCCGCCCGGCACGAGCTGGTCGGTGATCTTGTTGGACCTGCGGTCCGTAAACTGCACTTTCTCTCCGGCCTCAAGCGGTCCTCGACGCATCAATCACTCCTTCATGTTCTTCATGCATAGCTGATTTCGACTACTCATGCTATCGCACGCGCAACGGCGAAGGCATCATACGGCGTAGGCGTTCCATCGTCCGTTCGCATGGGTCACATTCAAATCAAGGCCGAACACCTGGCTCAGCCGCTCGGAAGTGAAGCCATGTTCCAGGTCGCCCGTATACACGATGGTGCCCGGAGCCGGATCGTTACCGGCCACATTGTCCGCATAGGCGTCCGCCTCGTTGCCGGTGATGCGACCCATAATCGCCACATGGTCAAAACCCTGCGGAATCTCTTCAAGCCGGTGCGTGACCAGCAGCACGGCACGGTCCGATTCCTCCGCGCCGACACGGCTCAACGCGCGCAACGCGATTTCACGGCCGCCCAGATCGAGACCGGTGGTCGGCTCGTCCAGAATCAATAGATCCGGATCAGCCATCAGCGCACGGCAGATGAGCACACGGGTACGTTCGCCCTCCGAAAGCTTGAACATCATCTTGCCTTCGAGGTATTCGATACCGAATTCGCGCATAAGGGAACGCGCCTTGGCATAATCTTCATCAGTGTAGGTGTCACGCCAACGGCCGGTGATGGCGGTCAACGCTGTCACGATAGCGTCGAGCGGATCCTCCTGAGGAGGGAACGCGCGCCCCAGTTCGGCCGAGCTCAGTCCGATGCGGTTGCGGTAGGAGAATACGTTGACCTTGCCCAATCGGTTGCCGAGGATGTCGACGGTGCCGCAGGATGGGAATCCGCGAGTGCTCATCATCTGTACCAGGCTGGATTTGCCGATGCCATTGGGTCCGAACAGCACCCATTTCTCACCTTTTTTGATTTCCAGATTGACTTTGGTGAGGATCACGCGCCTGTTGCGGCGAAATTCCACGTCAGTAAGTTTCAGTGCCGTGTCCTGCTCGACCATGCTTTCTCCCTCTCCTTCTGCATAGGATTGCGCCATGATAATCATCCTATGATCGCATATGCGAAACGCCTCCTGCCAGCATAATGCATGGCGGGAGGCGTCGAATGGCCTGCGTCTGCCTGTCGGTCATGGACCGATCGGCGATTTGCGGCTACTCCTGTTCGGCAATCACATCCTCGTAGACCTTGACGGTCTTGTCGGCAATCGATTCCCAGCTGAAGTGGTCCCGTGCACGCTCATAGCCGGCCTGTCCCATCTTCTTCGCCTTCTCCGGATCGGCCATGATCCTGTTGATGGCGTCGGCCATATCATGTACGAACTTGTCCGGATTGGTCGGGGTACCGGTGCCGTCATGCAACTGGTCGACCGGCACGAGATAGCCTGTCTCGCCGTCGACGACGACTTCCGGAATGCCGCCGGTGGCGGAGGCGACGACCGGCAGCCCGCATGCCATGGCCTCCAGGTTCACGATGCCGAGCGGCTCGTAGATGGATGGGCAGATGAACGCGTCACAGCCATGCTCAAGGGCGTTCAGTTCCGGCTTCGGCAGCATCTCCTCGATCCAGATGATATTGCCGCGTTCCTCGTCAAGCTTGGCGAAGGCCGTCTTGACCTCCTCCATGATCTCCGGAGTGTCCGGCGCACCTGCGCACAGCACGATCTGAATGCCCGGATCGACGAAGTGCAACGCCTGAAGCAGGTATGGCAAACCCTTCTGCCTAGTGATACGGCCGACGAACAGCAGGGTCGGCTTGTTCCGGTCAATGTCATAGCGCTCGAACACCTTCCAACCCGGATCGTCGTCGGCGGGGGTTTCGAACTGACTCATGGTGATGCCATTGTGTACCACGACCACCTTGTCCGGGTCGAGGTTCGGATAGGCGGTGAGGATGTCCTCACGCATGCCCGCGGACACGGCGATCACACGGTCGGCATGCTCGTAGGCGTCCTTTTCGGCCCAGGAGCTCAGGTTGTAGCCGCCGCCGAGCTGTTCACGCTTCCACGGGCGGAACGGTTCAAGCGAATGCGCGGTGATGACCAGCGGCGTGCCATGCAGCATCTTGGCGAGATAGCCGGCCAGGCATGCATACCAGGTGTGGGCGTGGATGATGTCGGCATCGACGTCATTGGCGATCTGCAAGTCAACGCCGAAGGTCTTCAGCGCGCCATTGGCGCCTTCCAATTCCTTCGGAACGTCATAGCCGACGACTGTGAGCGAGCCTTTCGGGGCATCGCCGGGAATGGCGGGAACATCGGCTTCGGCGCGCGGGCCGTCGAACGCACGGACGGTCACGTCGACACGTTCCGCCAGCACCTTGGAAAGCTCTTCCGCATGTACGCCTGCGCCGCCGTACACCTTCGGTGGGTATTCCCGGGAAAGGATGTCAACCTTCATAACTGCACTCTCCTCTTCGAGTCAGATAGTCGTTCCGTGTTCCACTTTAGGCCAAGACAATGCGAAACGCACGATTGTTGCATTCGTGTCATGACAATCGTGCGTTGTATTCAATATCATCTGCAAATGTTCAGAGACGTCTGCAACGACTCCGCATCAGACGGCGGTCCCGTTCTGATCAAGGTTCGGATTGTGCCGCGGATTGCCCGCAGTGAAGAACAGGCTGATCACACCTACCGCGAAGACCGCGGAAACCGTGGCGATGAGCCACATCGGATGCTGCGGCAGCCACATGATCACGAAAAAGGCGATGGCCGACAGCGCGATCAGCACCCAGCTGGCCACACGGAACCACTGGCGGGTGGAATGCGGAGCCTTGAACATCTTCGGATTCGTATAGTCCGGGTTGGTCGTCAGCAGGTTTTCGGTCACTTCGACCGTGCCACCGGTCGGCTTCCACGGCCCGTCTGTGCCCTCCTGCAACCTACGGGACTTCTCCTGCAGTTGGTATTCGTCAATCATTCCGGAACGTGCGCGGCCATGGGTCTGGTCATACTGTTGCGGCACTCCCCTGCGATTCTGCTTGGCTTGGGCTCGACGTTCTGCACGGTTTGGCATTGAAGCACTCCTTTGTTACGTGTTGCTGCATGCCACTCTACCGCACGCCCGCCGCTTTTTCATGAACGCAGCACGTCATATGGTCGATATTGAAATGGTCGATGTTGAACGGCTCGGAGTCGGATACGGCAAGACGGCCCTTCCCGTTGATTCGGAAAAGGCCGTCTCACGTGCGATTACGTTCGTCTTCTACCGTGCTGTCACTCAGCGCGGAAGCATCATCGGTCGCTTGGATGCGACGATCGGAGCCGGCAGCTCGGTGGATCCGGTGAGGTACTCATCCACGGCGGCCGCGCAGGAACGGCCCTCGGAAATGGCCCACACCACGAGGCTCTGGCCACGACCGGCGTCACCGCAGGCAAAGACGCCGTCCTGGGAGGTGGCGAACTTGTCGTTACGCGCCACGTTGCCGCGGCCATCGAGGTCGACCGGCAACTGGTCCACCAACGTGGTGGTATCCGGATGCAGGAAGCCCACGGAGATAAGCACCAAGTCAGCCGGAATCACGCGTTCGGTACCCGGCTGACGGGTAAATGGACCATTTTCGCCCGGTGCGACGTTCACGACCTTCAAACCGGTCACGTGGCCGTTCTCGTCCGCCACGAAACCTTCGGTGGCGGTGGCGTCCTCCACCTTGACCTTGGCCTGTTCCTCCTCAGTACCGACGAAATTCACCGAATCGGTGCTGTAAACGTATTCGGCACGCTGGGTCTCGAAACCTTCATCCATGGAAGTGGTCTTCTGGTACAGACGCGCGAAGGTGGGCCACGGCTGGTTGCCCGGACGTTCGGTCGGCTCCTGCGGCATAATCTGCAGCACGGTGACGTCCTTTGCGCCCTGGCGGATGGAAGTGCCCAGGCAGTCGGAACCGGTGTCGCCGCCGCCGATGATCACCACGTGCTTGCCTTCGGCGGTGATGTCGTTGACCGGTTTGACGCCGTACACGCGACGGGTGGCGTCGGGCAGGAATTCCATGGCGAAATGGATGCCCTTGAGTTCGCGGCCGGGAATTTTCATATCGCGTGGCACGGTGGAGCCGATGGCCACCACCACGGCGTCGTAACGGGAACGCAGATCATCCCAGGAGATGTCCTTGCCGATCTCCACGCCGGTGCGGAACACGGTGCCTTCGGCCTCCATCTGCTCCACACGACGGTCAATGAGTCGCTTGTCGAGCTTGAAGTTCGGAATGCCGTAACGCATCAGACCACCGATGGCGTCATCACGTTCATACACGACCACGGTATGGCCGGCGCGGGTCAACTGTTGCGCGCATGCAAGGCCGGATGGGCCGGAACCAACCACGGCAACGGTCTGGTCGGTCAGTCGCTGCGGGGGCAGGGGCCTGACATAGTCCAGATCCCACGCTTGGTCGATGATCGTGCATTCGTCGTTCCTGATCATCGTGGCCGGTTGGTGGATACCGAGCACGCAGGCGGCTTCGCACAGAGCCGGGCAGATGCGGCCGGTGACTTCCGGGAAGTTGTTGGTTTCGGACAGACGATTGTATGCGTCCTCCCACTTCTCCTGACGCACCAGATCATTGAATTCGGGGATGATGTTGCCGAGCGGGCAGCCGCTCATGCAGAACGGAGTGCCACAGTCCATGCAGCGGGCCGCCTGTTCGGTGGTCCACGGCTGCAGGCCGGATTCGGCGTGGACGTCGAACCAGTCCTTGATGCGCTCCTCAATGGGGCGTTCGGCTAGTTCGCGACGGGTACGGACCTTCAGGAATCCACGAGGATCTCCCATGTCAGCGCGCTCCTTCCATAACCTGCTCGTACACCTGTTCCCAGACGCCGGGCGTATTGAAATCGATGTTGTTCTCCTCGGCGTTCTTCATCGCCTTCTGCATGGCAAGGAAGTGCTTCGGAACGATGTGGGTGAACCGCTTGGCGCTGTTCTCCCAGTCGGCGAGGAGGCCTTCCGCGAAGGCGGAGCCGGTCTCCTCGGCATGCTGCTTGACAAGACCGTGCACCAGTTCATTCGCTTCGGCGTCGAGCGGCTCAAACAGCAGCGCGCTATTGGTGGCGGCCGCCGGATTGACCTGCTTCATGTCGAGATCGAGCACGTACACGTTGCCACCGGAGAAACCTGCGCCGAGGTTACGGCCGGTGGAGCCAAGGATGACGACCGTGCCGCCGGTCATGTATTCGCAGCCGTGGTCGCCCACGCCCTCCACCACGAAGGTGGCGCCGCCGTTACGTACGCCGAAGCGTTCGCCGGCGCGTCCGGCCACGAACATCTGTCCGGAGGTCGCACCGAAGCCGGTGACGTTGCCTGCGATCACGTTCTCATGCGGGTCGAATGAGACATTCGATTCCGCGCGAACCACCATGCGGCCGCCGGACAGACCCTTGCCGGCGTAATCATTGACTTCGCCGTACACACGAATGGTCTCGCCACGCGGGATGAACGCGCCGATGGACTGTCCGCCGGCGCCGTGGAACGTCATGTCGATGGTGTCATCCGGCAGGCCCTCCTCACCATAGCGCTTGGTGATCTCGTAACCGACCATGGTGCCAAGCGTACGGTACACGTTGCGAATCGGCATTTCAATGCGCACTGGCTCTTTCTTGTCGAAGGCCGGTTGGGCAAGTTCGATGAGCTTGTTGTCGAGTGCCTTATCGAGCTCGTGGTTCTGATCGATGGTCTTGTGCAGGATGGTTCCCGGAATCGGGCCCGGCTGCATGAGCACATTGCTCAGATTGATGCCGTCGGACTTCCATCGCCTGATGGCTTCGTTCTGATCAAGGCATTCGACGTGGCCGACCGCCTCCTCCAGCGTACGGAAGCCAAGTTGGGCGAGCAGTTCGCGCACCTCTTCGGCAATGAACATGAAGAAGTTGACGACATGCTCCGGCTTGCCTCTGAAGCGGGCGCGCAGTTCCGGATCCTGCGTTGCGATGCCCTGCGGGCAGGTGTTCTTCTGGCAGGCGCGCATCATGACGCAGCCTTCGACGATCAGCGCAGCCGTGGCGAAACCGAATTCCTCGGCGCCGAGCAAAGCTGCGATCATGACGTCGCGGCCGGTCTTGAGCTCGCCGTCGCACTGCACGGTGATGCGGGAACGCAAGCCGTTCAGTACCAGCGTCTGCTGGGTTTCGGACAGGCCGATCTCCCACGGAGTGCCGGCATGCTTGATGGCGTTGAGCGGAGCCGCACCGGTACCGCCGTCATAGCCGGAGATCAGTACCACGTCGGCATGGCACTTGGCCACACCTGCGGCAATGGTGCCGACACCGAACTCGGAGACAAGCTTGACGTGAATGCGGGCCTTCGGATTGGCCATCTTCGCATCGTTGATCAGCTGCTTCAGATCCTCGATGGAATAGATGTCGTGATGCGGCGGCGGGGAAATGAGTTCCACGCCTGGGGTGGCATGACGCACCTTGGCGATCCACGGCGGAACCTTGGCACCTGGCAGGTGGCCGCCTTCGCCCGGCTTGGCGCCTTGGGCGAGCTTGATCTGCAGGTCGGTGGCATGCACGAGATAGTCGCTGGTCACGCCGAAGCGAGCCGAGGCGATCTGCTTGATCTTGCTGTAGCGCAACGGGTCGTTGATACGGTCCTCGGATTCGCCGCCCTCACCGGAGTTGGAACGCGCACCGATGGTGTTCATGGCGATGGCGAGGGTTTCGTGCGCCTCCTGGGAGATGGAGCCATAGCTCATGGCACCCGTGGAGAAACGCTTGACGATCTCGCTGGCCGGCTCGACTTCGGAGATGTCAATCGGCTTGCGGTCGGACTTGAACTTCATCAGGCCTCGTAGCGTCATCAGACGGTTGGAGGTGTCGTTGATGTGGTTCGAGTACTTCCTGAACATTTCGTAATCGCCACGCTGGGTCGACTGCTGCAGCAGGAAGATGGCCTCCGGATCATTGAGGTGATCCTCACCGGTGCGGCGCCACTTGTATTCGCCGCCGGTACGCAGATTACGATGCGGGCGCGCAGTCCACTGGGTCGGGTAGGCCACGCGGTGGCGAATGGCCACTTCTTCGGCGAGTTCGTCGAGGCCGACGCCACCCACGCGGGAGGTGGTCCCGGCGAAATACTCGTCGATGACATCCTTGTTCAGACCAATGGCTTCGAACAGCTGGGCGCCACGATAGCTCATGATGGTGGAGACGCCCATCTTGGCCATGATCTTGAGTACGCCGGTGGATAGCGCGCCGGTCAGGTTCTTCACGGCGGTTTCGGCGTCCACCTTGAGGTAGCCCTTGCGAGCCAGATCCTCAACGGATTCGAAGGCCAGATACGGGTTCACTGCCGCCGCGCCATAGGCGATCAGCAACGCGACATGATGGATTTCGCGCACATCGCCGGCTTCGACCACCATGGAGATCTGCGTGCGGGTATGACGGCGCAGCAGGTGGTGCTGTACCGCTGAGGTGAGCAGCAACGACGGAATCGGACCCCATGCGTAGTTGGAATCGCGGTCGGAAAGCACTAGGAAGTTGGAGCCGTTTTCGATGGCTTTGTCGATTTCCTCGAAAATCTCGTTCAGACGTTCCTTCAGCGCCTTGCCGCCACCGGCGACCTGATAGAGACCCTTGACGATGAACGGCTTGTAATAGCCGCCGAGCAACTTGGCTCGGTCGAGGCGCTTGAGCTGCGCCATCTCGTCGGAGTTAAGCACCGGGAGCGGAATGAGAATCTTCTTGGCGTGCAATTCGGAATCGGCCAGCAGGTTCGGTTCCGGACCGATGGCGGATTCAAGGCAAGTCACGATCTTTTCGCGTTCCCAATCGAGCGGCGGATTGGTGACCTGTGCGAACTTCTGGGTGAAGTAGTCGAACAGCATGCGACTGCGGTTGGACAGCGCGGCCATAGGCGCGTCGTTGCCCATGGAACCCAGAGGTTCCTTGCCGGTGTTGGCCATCGGGGCAAGCAGGAGCTTCAGGTCCTCCTCGGTGTAGCCGAAGGCGCGCTGTCGACGTTGCACGGACTGACCGGAGTGGTTGACGTGCTCGCGCTTGGGAAGTTCGCTCATTTCGACGGAGTTGCCTTCCACCCATTGACGGTACGGGTGCTGGGAAGCGAGAGCCTTCTTGATCTCCTCGTCCGGAATGATACGGCCTTCATTGGTGTCGACGAGGAACATCTTGCCCGGCTCGAGGCGGCCTTTGGACACGATATGCTCCTCAGCCACCTCCGGCAGCACGCCGGTTTCGGAGGCGAGCACGATGTAGCCGTCATCGGTGAGCTGCCAACGGCCCGGTCGGAAGCCGTTACGGTCGAGCAACGCACCGACCTGGGTGCCATCGGTGAAGATGATATGCGCCGGACCGTCCCACGGCTCGATCAACGTGTTGTTGTACTCGTAGAACGCCTTGACATCCGGGTCGAGCTGATCGTTCTTCTCCCATGCCGGCGGCAGCATCATGGAGATGGCATGGGGCATGGAGCGGCCGGCGAGATGCAGCAGCTCAAGGCACTCGTCGAAGGTACCGGAATCGGAATAGCCCGGGGTGGCGATCGGCAGCAGCGGCTTGAACTCACCGAGCAGTTCGGAGCTCAGTCGGCCTTCACGGGCGGACAACCAGTTGCGATTGCCCTGGATGGTGTTGATCTCGCCATTGTGGGCCAGCTGACGAAATGGCTGGGCCAGCGGCCAACTCGGGAACGTGTTCGTGGAGAAGCGGGAGTGCACGATGGCGATTTTGGCCTTCATGCGCTCATCGGACAGATCCAGGAAGAAGGGCTTGAGCTGCATGGTGGTCAGCATGCCCTTGTAGGTGATGGTGCGCGCGGACAGGGACGCGAAGTAGATGCCAACCTCGTGCTCCACGCGTTTGCGGATGCGGAAGGTCCTGCGATCCAATTCGATGCCGGCGAGCTGATTGTCCGGATCGGCCACAACGAGGGTCTTGAACGCCGGCATGCTGGCAAGAGCCTGCAGGCCGAGTCCGTCCGGGTTGGTTGGCACGATGCGCCATGCGAGTACTTCGAGACCCTCTTCACGCACGATTCGGGCGATGGCCTGCTCCTGCTGACCGGAGGTGGCGATGTCACGGTCGAGGAATGCGATGCCGGCTGCATAGTGGCCTTCCTCAGGCAGTTCCACACCTACGGTGGCACGCATGAACTCGTCGGGCATGCTCATGAGGATGCCCGCGCCATCACCGGTATTCTCTTCGGCGCCGACCGCACCACGATGGTTCAGGTTGACAAGCACTTCGATGGCGTCGTCAACGATCTTGCGCTCCGGTCGTTTGTTGAGGGTGGTGACCATACCCACGCCGCAGGCGTCGTGCTCGGCGCCGGGATCATACATACCTTGGGAATCATGGATCGTCAGATCTAACGGGGCGTGGAAAGTCACCGAAACCACCTTCAATGTTTTTGGGCAAGAAAAGTCTTGCGGTTCTTTAATGCGTGGTTTAGAATACCGCGCCCCCATGTCGATAGCGTTTCAGGTGTCCATATAACGAATCGACGGCATTGTCAATACCCACGTAATGATTCTCGCCAAGCATGCGAAAACGACCTCGCATCGCCGTTATGCAATATCGTCAGTCCAATGATTCCAGCAGTTTGGCGATGATGGTGTCGTTGAGCAGGCGCCCGCGAAGCGTGGGGATGGCATGATGATGCTCAACGGTGATCAGGCCGTCATGCTCCAGCTCACGCCATGTGGTTTCGGCGATGGCATTGCCGAGCCGTGCGATGTCAAGGCCCCCTCGAATACGCAGGCCAAGCATGATGGTCTCTTCGAGATTCTCCTCGACGGTGATGTTCTCGCTGCCAGCCCACGGGATCCTGCCCTCGCTGATGGCGCTACCCCACAGGCGCGGATGTGCGATGTCCCAGGAACGCAGGGCCGTCGCGCTGTCCTCTCCATCGGCCTGGCCTCTTCTGGCGGTTCCTCGCTCGAAAAGGGCGGGTGCATCGTAATGGGAATGCGCCCCGGGTCCGAGTCCGGCCCAGTCGACGTTGCGCCAGTAGCCGAGGTTATGCCGTGATTCGTAACCTGGACGCGCCCAGTTGCTGATTTCATACCATTCAAGTCCCGCCGCGGACAGTAGCGCATCGGCGATTTCGTATTTGGCGGCCTCGTCATCATCGTCCGGGGTCGGCAACATGCCGGCCGCGATTCGCCGACCCATGGTGGTGTTCGGAGCCACGGTCAACGCGTATGCGGAAATATGGTTGACTCCCAGATCGAGGGCCGTATTCACGGAGGTACGCCAATCATCAAGGCTCTCCCCCGGCGCGCCATAGATCAGGTCGACGCTGGAACGCATGCCGGCCGCATTCGCGGCCGAGATGCCAGCCTCGACGTTCTCCGGCGTGTGAGTGCGGTCAAGCGTCTTCAGGACGTGCGGAACCGCGGACTGCATGCCGAAGGAAATACGATTGAAGCCGCCGTCGGCAAGCTCGCGCACGTAATCGGCGTTCACCGTATCGGGGTTCGCCTCGGTGGTGATCTCGGCGTTGTCCGCGATTCCCCATGTCTCGCGTACGGCATCCAGCATGGCCACCAGATCCGCGGCCTTGAGAATCGTCGGCGTGCCACCGCCGAAGAAAACAGTGCCGGCCGGCGGTTCGACGATGCCGTGACGTTCCTGCCAATCACGCACGATCGCCATCTCGCGAATCACCATGTTGGCATAGTTGCCCCGGGACGCGCCCGCACCCATGTCAATGGCGGTATACGTGTTGAAATCGCAATATCCGCAACGTCTCATGCAGAACGGCACATGAATGTAGACTTCGAACATCAGCCTTCGGTCTTCTGGGCGGCGCGGATCTTGTCCTTCGTGTCACGGTCGTTGCCGGCATCGCCGGTGGACAGGGCGGCGATGAACGCCTCCTGCGGCACCTCGACATGTCCGAGCATCTTCATGCGCTTCTTGCCGGCCTTCTGCTTCTCCAACAGTTTGCGCTTGCGTGAGATGTCGCCGCCATAGCACTTCGCAAGCACGTCCTTGCGCAGGGCGCGAATGTTCTCGCGGGCGATGATGCGTGAGCCGATGGCCGCTTGGATCGGAATCTCGAACTGTTGGCGCGGAATGAGCTCACGTAGCTTCTTCGTCATCATCACACCGTAGGAATATGCCTTATCGCGGTGCACGATGGCGCTGAAGGCATCGACCTTCTCGCCTTGGATGAGAATGTCGACCTTCACCAGATCGGCGGCCTGCTCGCCGTCCTCGTGGTAGTCGAGCGAAGCATAGCCCTTGGTGCGGCTCTTCAACTGGTCGAAGAAGTCGAACACGATTTCGGCGAGCGGGATGCGGTAGTGCATCTCCACACGGTCAGAGGAAATGTATTCCATGGTGCCCATCTGTCCACGGTGATCCTGACACAGATCCATCACGGCACCGATGAAGTCCTTCGGTGTGATGATATCGGCGGCGACCATCGGCTCGACGATCCTCTTGATCTTGCCGTCGGGGAATTCACTCGGATTGGTCACGCGATGCACGCTACCGTCCTCGGCGGTGACCTCATACGGCACGTTTGGGGCGGTGGAAATCAGATCGAGATTGAATTCGCGGCTCAACCGTTCGGTCACGATCTCCATGTGGAGCAGGCCGAGGAAGCCGCACCGGAAGCCGAAGCCCAAGGCCACGGAAGTCTCCGGCTCGTAGATGAGGGCCGCGTCGTTGAGTTTGAGCTTGTCGAGCGCCTCACGTAATTCCGGGAATTGGGCGTTATCGATCGGGAACAGGCCGGCATAGACCATCGGTTGCGGGTCGCGATAGCCTTCCAGCGGCTCAGTGGCCGGATTCGCGGCGGAGGTGATGGTGTCACCGACCTTGGATTGGCTGACGTCCTTGGCTCCGGTGATCACGTAACCGACCTCACCGGCTCCAAGTGCCTTGGTCGGCATCATGTCGGGGCTGATCACGCCGATTTCTATCGGATCATGGGTCATGCCGATACCCATCATGTGCAGTTTCTCACGGGAACGCAGTTCGCCGTCGACCATACGGATATAGGTGACGATGCCTCGGTAGGAGTCATAGACCGAATCGAAGATCAACGCGCGGGCGGGAGCATCCGGCTCACCTTTCGGAGCCGGTATATCGGTGACGATGCGATCAAGCAGTTCGGCCACGCCTTCGCCGGTCTTGCCGGAGACGCGTAGCACGTCAGACGAATCGCAGCCGATCAGGCCGGCGATCTCCTCGGCGTGTTTGTCGGGTTCGGCGCTCGGCAGGTCGATTTTGTTCAGCACCGGGATGATGGCCAGATCATGGTCGATGGCCATGTACAGATTGGACAGCGTCTGCGCTTCGATGCCCTGCGTGGCGTCGACGAGCAGCACGGCACCTTCGCATGCGGCCAGCGCACGGGAGACTTCGTAGGTGAAATCGACGTGGCCCGGAGTATCGATCATGCCAAGTGTGTATTCGGTGCCATCAAAGGTCCACGGCACGCGCACGGCCTGCGATTTGATGGTGATGCCACGCTCCTGCTCGATATCCATGCGATCGAGGAAGCGGTCACGCATCTCTCGTTCCGGTACGATGCCGCTGAGCTGCAGAATGCGGTCCGCCACCGTCGATTTGCCGTGATCGATATGCGCGATGATGCAGAAATTGCGGATCAACGACTGATCGGTGAAACCGGGCTGATTATGCTGCTGGCCCACGCCATCCTCCTCCTGAAATACGTAACGCAAACGATTCTAACCGCTGGTATCGGCAGGGTGCGCCGCGACACTCCTAGGCCCGCTGGCGATTTATCCGCGCGCCATGTTATCATTTTCGTTTGTATGTCCTTATAGAAAACGTCGTTTGGAGTAATAGTGGCAAACATTAAGTCGCAGAAGAAGCGCGTTCTCACCAACGAGAAGGCCCACAAGCGTAACGTGGCAGTGAAGTCCGGCCTGAAGACCGCCGTTCGCGCCACCCGCGAAGCCATCGCCGCCGGCGATAAGGCCGCCGCCGAGGCCGCCTACAAGGTCGCGGCCCAGAAGCTCGACAAGGCTGCTGGCGCCGGCGTGATCCACAAGAACCAGGCTGCCAACCGCAAGTCCGGTCTCGCCGTGGCCATCAACGCTCTCTGAGTTTTCGTAACTCACCGTTTATATGGAAGCCCCGCAGATTCTCCTGCGGGGCTTCTGCTATTCATGCCTGTCGTCTTTGCCGTCATCATCTTTGTCTGGATGGATGACAGGGCGTTTCAGATACTTTGATTCACCCGGTAGATACGTATTGTGCCGTGCAAGAGCGCCAGGCAACTGAATATCGAAGATCACCGACGCCAATCGCATACCGACCATGAGTACGACGATGAGCACATCAAGCACGACCTCCGCCGGGAAAGCGATGATGCCGGCATTCACACCCTTGCACACCAACACGGTGAGTATGCATCCGACGGCGGATGGCACCGCATACCAATGTTTGTCACGAATCACCATGGGAACTTCATTGATGAGCATGTCCCTGATCAGTCCGCCGCCCAATGCGGTAAACATGCCCAGAAAAATCGCCGTGGTGCCGGACATGTGGTACATCATGGCCTTACTGGTACCGTTAACGGCGTACAATCCCAGCGCCAGCGCATCCAACGACAGCATGGACCATCTGAGTTTGTTGATTTCCGGATGTGCGACGGCCACGGTGACGGCCGCCAGCAGCGCGGTGATTACCAGCCCCTTGTCGGAGACGCCTGCGGGAGGGAGCGCACCGAGCAGCACATCACGAATGATGCCGCCTCCCAATGCGGTGAGCCATGTAGTCACGAGAATCGCAAAGACATCATATCCCTTGCGCACGGCGGCAAGTCCGCCGACCATACCGCAGCAGAACGTCGCCAGGTATTCGATGCCCATGAAAAACCCGTTGCTTTCCAGGGCCACTTCCATATCTTCTCCCCCTCCCTCACAAGGTTTCTTCATGCAACTGCAAAAATACCATAGCCCGCAGGTGCCATATCACCATAAAAGAGCCGGAGGGCGGTATATGCATCGTACGACACGTCCGGCCTTCAGGCCAAGTTTACGATCGTACGATGTATATACCGCCCTCCGGCGGTCTACGCGCTGTCAGGAAACGGTCTTAGCGGAGATCAGCAGACCTTCCACATCCAGTTGTGCGGATCCTCGATCTCGCCGAGCTGAATGCCGAGCAGCTGGTTGCGCAGGGCGACGGTGAATTCGCCGGAGCCGCCATCCGCGACGGTCACGTCGAACTTCTCGGACTTGAAACGGCCAATCGGGGTGATGATGGCTGCGGTACCGCAGGCGAACACCTCGGTGACCTCGCCGGACTTGATGTCTTCGAGCAGCTGATCCAAGGCGATCATGGTTTCGACCACGTCGTGGCCATTGTCCTGGATGAGCTGAATCAGGGAGCGGCGGGTCACGCCCGGCAGGATGTTGCCGGTCAGGGACGGAGTCTCCACGTGGCCATCCTTGTGCACGACCATCATGTTCATGCCGCCAAGCTCCTCGAGGTAGGTCTTGGTGGCGGCGTCCACGAAGCAGACCTGTTCGCAACCGTGGTCAATGCCGGTGTATTCACCGAGCAGGGAAGCCGCATAGTTGCCACCGCACTTGGCGAAGCCGGTGCCACCAGGGCCGGTACGGAACCACTTGTCTTCAACCCAGATGCTGACCGGCTTCACACCGCCCGGGAAGTACGGACCAGACGGGGAAGCAATCACGCAATAGTCCACTTCATGCGGTGCCCGCACGCCAAGGAACGGCTCGGAGGCGAACATGAACGGACGCATGTACAGGGTGTACTCACGACGGGACGGCACCCAGTTCACATCACGCTTGACGAGAGCAGCCACGGAACCGATGAAATCGTCAATCGGCAGTTCCGGAAGGTACAGACGCTTGGCGGAATTCTGGAATCGTTCGGCATTCGCATCCGGGCGGAACAGCCAAGTGGAGCCGTCGGCGTGACGGTAGGCCTTGAGACCTTCGAAGCATTCCTGAGCGTAATGCAACACGGATGCGCCCGGATCCATCTTCAGCGGCGTATACGGTTCGATGCGGCGATCGCCCCAGCCTTCGCCCTTGGTCCAGGTCATGTGGGCCATATTATCGGAGAACACCTGACCGAAGGCCGGCTTGTCGATGAGCTCGGCGCGCTTGGCGTCGGATGCCGGGTTGTCGTTAGGGAGCACGGTGAACTTCTCGGTGAGCTTGTCAAGCTCCGCCGGATCGTGATGATTCTGTTCAGTCATTCTTAACTTCTTCTTATGCATCAGCCGCTTTCGCGGCATGCGGATGTTGACATGCCAGCGCTTGTGGCGCCGGCTCTGGTTAGTACTTTCTCACACCATAATCTCAATCGATAACCATCGTTCGCGATATGAGATGGCATGAAACGTAGCGGAAACAAAGGAGTCCGCGCATGCAATCTACATGCGCGGACTCCGTAATCGAACGCTTGCGGAAACGAGCTATCTCACTCGGCGTCGGCGGTCTCGGCGGCGTCGGCGGCCGGGGCTGCCTCAGCGGCATCTTCCGGCACCTCGACGGTGACGACGGACTCTTCCGGATCCTCAACGTCAAGCACGACGCCTTCCGGCAGCACGACGTCCTTGGCGAAGACCTTGGCGCCATCGGTCAGGCCATCGACGTTGACCACGATCTTCTCGGGCAGGTTGGCGACGTCGGCGCGGACCTTGAGCTCCTGAATGTCGACGAACGCGACGGCGGCACCCTTCGGAGTGCCTTCGACGAACACCGGCACCTCGACGTCGATCTTCTCGCCGGCCTTGACCTCATAGAAATCAACATGCTCGACGATGCGCTTCACCGGATTGCGCTGCACGTCCTTGACGATGGCCATCTTGGTCTGCTCGCCGTACTTGATGGTGAACAGAGCGTTGGTGTGACGCAGGGACAGGGTGGTCTCCTTCATCGGCAGCTGCACGAAGACCGGAGCCTCACCGCCGGCGTACACGGTGGCCGGAATCAGCTTGGCGACGCGCAGACGGCGGGCAGCGCCCTTGCCGAACTCGGTACGAGCGGCGCCTTCGAGGGTAATGGTGGTAGCCATAATCGATATCTCCTTGATATTCGTTCTTCTGTTTCGGCGCATCAACGAGCCGCGAAGACACTCAAGGAGTGCACTCACACGCCGAGTCGATTACGGAAGCTCATGCTTCCCTCGCCAAGACAACAGTCCTTAAGTATACACATCGGTCTGACAATGCGTGTTCAACGCCGCAAAGGTGCGGAACACACGTACAATCGAACACATCGGTCATCATGTATGAACAGGGAACGAATACACGAAATCAAAGAATCGAGGCAGCAATGAGGCGCACCCATTCTGATATCGCCCGCACCATCTGCATTGCAACGGGAGCCGCGGCCGTGGCATCTGCGGGAGCGCTGGCCATTTGTGCAAATTCGCTGTTCAGGTTCGCTTTGGACTCGCAATGCAAGAAGTCCATGTTCCGTCAGTCCCCGCCGGACGATCCGGAACGCGAACGTCTGATGAATACCGGCGAGGCACGCGAAGCCGGCGTATGGTTTCAAGAGACCAAGCAGCCGGTCACCATCACGAGCTTCGACGGTCTTACGTTGCATGGTTGGCTGTTCGACCCGGATTGCATAAGCCCGAAACCGCATCTTTACGCGATTTGCTGCCATGGGTATACGGGTGAGCCCGCGGAGATGGCAACATGGGCGCATCGCTTTGCACGCCTCGGTTTCACGGTGCTGGTGCCGGCGCAGCGCGCGCATGAGATGAGCGAGGGGCGCTATACCGGCATGGGATGGCTGGAACGCAATGACCTGCTCAATTGGATTCATCTGATCATCGAAAGCGATCCCGAAGCCCGTATCCTGCTGCATGGCAATTCGATGGGCGCGGCAACGGTGATGATGACCGTCGGAGACCCAAGGTTGCCCCGTAATGTGGTTTCCGCCATCGAAGACAGCGGCTACGCGTCGGTGAGACTGCAATTCATCGATACGTCCCGTGCGATGTTCCATCTGCCAAAGCTGCTCGCGGCGATGTGCGTGGACGCGGCGGGACTTGTCTGCAAGTACAAGGCCGGCTACGACTTCAACGATGCCTCGAGTATGGAGCAACTCCGCCATGCGACGATTCCGGTGCTGTTCGTCCACGGAGACGCCGACACCTTCGTATCCCCACGTTTCCTCGATATGAATTTCAACGCCTGCTCAAGTCTCGACCGTGAAAAGTTGCTGGTGCCAGGCGCCGATCATGTGATGGGCTCGGTGGTGGCGCCGGACGTGTACTGGCGCAAGATCGAACGATTCGTCAGGCGAACGTTCAGATTGTAGGATTCGTCCGTTTCACCGCTTCTCGCCGGGATTGCAGATCTGCATGGCCACGCCGTCCTCCATGATCTGGAAGCCGTGCTTCTGGTAGAACGACGCGTTCTTGCTCTCCTCCGGCATGACCTCGATATACAGGTAATCACGGTATCGGTCTTTGACCATGCCGACCAGATGCCCGGCGATGCCGTGACCCTGATATTCCGGATCTACAAGCACGTAGTGCATGTAGGCCACCATCTCGGTATCGTCAAGCACGCGCACCAAACCGGCAAGACGGTCACCATCCCAAGCCGAAAACACGGTGGACGAGCCCATCAACGCCTTGTACAGGCGTTCCGGATACTCCCCTGACACCCAGCCGACGGAACGGAATAGCCGCTGCGTCTGCTCTTTGGTGAACTTCTTCTCATCGGTATATGTAATCTCCATAACCTGCACGGTATCACACGCTACCCCCTTGACAATCAAAGGCGAGGCCGTGATCTTCCGTCAGGCGGTGTGGCTTCGCACCACGTCGAGGATGGTTGCGCCTCCAAGCAGGGCCATGACGCCACCGGTAACGATGGAAAGGATGCTTTTGCCGCGTGAACTGGTGAGTTTGGCGGAGAAGGTGGCGGCCGCACAGGCCACGACGGTGAGAATCACACCGCCTTCGATGGCGTGGATCAGTCCAAGCGACAGACCCATTTGGAGATTGCCGACGCCGGACACGAGGAACTGCGGGATGACTGCGATGTAGAAAACGCCTATTTTCGGGTTGAAGAAATCGGTGAGGAAACCGCGCCACCATGAAGAGAACAGGCTTGGCCTGGAGGTCGGGGCGATCATGGACCGTGCGACGGATTCCGTGGATGCGGTGGAGTCATCGGCGGCTTCCCGAGGTTGCATTTCGGTTTGCTTCGTTGCGATGCCAAGCTTGCGCTTCGCCCAATCGGACATGCCGGACATGCTCCATGCCAGATAGAACAGATACATGCCTCCGATCACGCGGATGATGTCATAGGCCAGCGGGAATGCGGAAATCAGTGCGGCCAGGCCCAATGACGCGGCGACGGCCCATACCAGCACGCCGCATTGGATGCCGAATCCCGCCATGATGCCGTTGCGTCGCCCATAGTGGATTGCCTCGTTCATGGTCATCACCATGTCGAGACCTGGCACCATGGCCATGGCTCCGGCCAGCACCGCGAACCCCAGCAACGCCTGCATGTACGTCATGTCGTTCCTCCCATTGCGTGACGCATTCCACTATGCCATCATGGAAGGTCATTTCCCCTATGCAGAAAAGCCTCCAAACATGAAAAAGCGTGATGTCCCGCCGCTATCCACGGTGGGACATCACACCCTCATATCGCATTCGCCTTTGGGATTCCCAACGGCCATCCATCGGCGAATCGATGTGACTGAGCACTCAGAGCATCGACTCGTACAGCTTCTCCAACGATTCCTCGGTGGTGACGAGCTGGGAGCCCGGCGTGTTCACAAGATTGCCCGGAGAGACCTTCTGGGCGTTCTGCGCCAACCATGGAATGTCCTTCTTCTCGATGCCGAGATCGCGTAGCGTCACGTTGAGATCAAGATCCGCGAGCAGTCTCTTCACTCGTGGCGCGCAATCCTCGGCGGTGAAGCCGCCCAGAATCCTCGCGATACGACCGTACTTGAAGCGGTTGCACTGATAGGTCGCTTCGATGGCGGTCGGCTCGATGGCAGCCAGGCCCTTGCCATGGGTGACGTTCCTCAGACCACTGACCGGATGTTCCATGGCGTGCGCCAGAGTGATGCCGGCGGTGTTGATGACCATGCCGCCGATGGTGCCGGCGAGACAGACCTTGGCCCACTGTTCGTCGGTGCCCTCACCTCGATACAGGCTCACGATGTTGTTGGCGATGAGCGGAATTGCATACAGGGCGAGCGCATCGGTGAACGGCTGTGCATTATTGGCGGTGAACGCCTCGATGCAGTGACATAGCATGTCGCAACCGTTGGCGGCGATCACGCTGCTCGGCATCGTGCGCATCAGGTCGGGATCAACGATGGACGCGGTGGCCACAAGCGCCGGGCTGCGCAACGACTTCTTGTCGCCGTTGTCCGGGTTGGTCATGACCGCGAAGCCGTTGGCCTCGGATCCGGTGCCGAAGGTGGTCGGCACGAGGATGAGCGGCAGGGCCTTGTCGGAGGTACGCTCGCCATAGATGTACTCGCTGACGCCACCCTCGTTTTCGGCCATGAACGCGATGCCCTTGGCCGCATCCATGGTGCTGCCGCCGCCCAGACCGATCACGACATCGACCTGCCGGTCCTTGGCGAGTCGGGCACCCTCATCGACCGTGGTGGTCAGCGGGTTCGGAGTGACCTTGTCGAAGAGCACCGTGGTCAGGCCCGCTTCTTCGAGCAGGCCGCGGACCTTGTCGTAGGTGCCGCTGCTCTTCACGGAATGGCCGCCGGTGACGATCATTGCGGTGGTACCGTGCGCGGAGGCGATCGTACCGACCTCACGCACCTTGCCCTTGCCGAACACCAGATTGATCGGCAGGAAGTAGCCGAAACCGTTCGCCCACTCGTCGGGGGCGCTGGCTTCGGACGCTGCAAGGTTGATGATCGCGGAGGATTCGGAAACCGTCTTTTCCTGTTCGTCGCCGTTATCGAGTTCGCTGACGTACAGCTGCGCATAATAGCCGAACTTGTCCTTGTAGACCATCTTGCTGAAGATGAAGAACACGACGCCGAGCGCGGACCAGCCGGCGACCATGAGCCATTCCTGCGGAGCCAGGGTCACACCGGTGCCCGGAAGGATGTACAGCATGATCATGATGCCGGACATCAGCACGGCCATGGTGCCGATGAGCTTCCAATGCTTCACCCGATACGGGCGAACTATGTCCGGTTCCTTCACATGCAGGATGATGAAGGACAGCGACACCATGCAGTATGCGAGGATGCATCCGAAGTTGCCTGCGTCCACAACCCACACGAGCATCTTACGTCCGGCGAACGGTGCGAGCACGCTCAGGATGCCGACGACGATGATGGCGACGTACGGGGTCTTGGCCTTGGAATGCAGCTTGGTGAAGAAACGCGGGATCATATAGGACTCGGCCATGGAGTACATGGCGCGGCTGCCGCCGATCATGAACGAGTTCCAGCTGGTGAGGATGCCGCACATGCCGGCGAGAATCAGCACCTTCGCCATGATGTTGCTGTGGAAGGCCGCGGCCATGGCGTCGGCGGTGACCAAGCCGGTGCCATTGGCGGAGGCGGCGACCTGATCGCCGGTCATCACGTAGCCTACGGAGAAAATCACCAACGCATAGAAGCTGATGCCCAAAACGATGGAGAGGATGAGGATCTTGCCGATCTTCTTAAGCGGCACGTTGATCTCTTCGGCGGCCTGTGGAATCACGTCAAAGCCGATGAAGAAGAACGGGCTGACGGCGGCGACCTTGACGATGGTGGCCATCATGCCGCCCATGCCCGAGCCTTCGAACATCTGGTCCTGCAGGTTGGAGGCATCTCCGGTGATCACGGATGCCGCGATCAGCAGGATGCCGGCGGCGCCGATGCATAGGGTCAGAATGTTCTGCAGCTTGGCCGCGATCTGCGCACCCATGATATTGATGACGGTGATGAAGACGGCGAACAGCACGGCGGTGCCCAGCCATGTGGCGTAGATATCGAATCCTGCGACGGAGTATAGGTACCCCTGCAGGAAGTCCGGCCACACATACGTGATGATGGTCGGCAAGGCGCACGCCTCGAAGCAGACGACGCTCACGTAACCGAGTACGATGGCCCAGGTACAGACGAATGAGCCGATCGGTCCCATGGCACGCATGCTGAACACATGCTCACCGCCGCATTCGGGCATTGCCGGCGTCAGCTCGGCATAGGTCATGCCGATGAAAAAGATCATCACGCCGCCGAGGATGAAGCCGAGCATGGCGCCGATCACGCCTGCCGTACCGATCCAGTCGCCGGTGGAGACCACCCATCCCCAGCCGATCATCGCGCCGAAGGCGATCATCAGGATGTCAAGGGAACTGAATGACTTTTTGAATTCCGAAGTTTTTTTAGTTGGCGTTTCCATCGAAAGTTCCTTCCTCACGTAAGCTCTGCGATGGCGATTCACAAAAGCGGAAAGAGGCCGCGCTCCCCTCGAGTTACGGCCCCTGTGTCCGGTTATTCGTTCAGCATTTCGACGAGCATGAGCAGATACTGGCAGGTCTTCTCCCAGCCGAGCAGGCTGCTGTTGATCAGCAGGTCGCGCTGGCTCCGGTCACCACGATTGGTGCCGGTGATGTACTGATGCCTGCTGCGGTTCTTCTCGTCGTTGTAGCTGACGATCTCGCGCGCCTTCTTCTCGCTCACGGATTGGTTTTCCATGATCGCGCGGATGCGGTCCTCCTCCGGCGCATAGATGAAGATGTTGATCAGATCGTCCCTGTCCTGCAGCAGATAGTTGGCGCTGCGGCCGATGATGACGCAGGATGATTGATCGGCCATCTTGTGCATGGCTTGGTATTGCAGGGAGATGACCTTGTTCGTCAGGTTCGCGTAACGCGGACCGAGTGTCGTCTCGAAGGTATAGGGGACGTTCGTTCCCTTATCGGCCTTTTCCACGAGCTCCTTGTCCACGTCCAGATCGTTGATGATCTTATCGACGAGGTCACGATCGTAATATTCGATGCCGAGCGCCTTGGCGAGCATCTTTCCGATTTCCGGACCACCGGCGCCGTATTCGCAGCCGATGGTGATGACCATGTGCTTCATACTGCTCCTCCTTTCATAGGTATGTTCACGATTCGGGAGCCAACGGGCCGATCACTCAGACAGGGCCTCGATGGTTTCCGCGATGATGGAGGTCGCCTTGTCGGCATCCTCCTCGGTGATGATCAGCGGCGGGACCATGCGGATGACGTCCTTGCCGATGGCCGTGATGAGCAGTTTGCGGTCGAGACAGCCATGCTTGACATCCACGGCATTGATGGTGCCGTCGAATTCGACGCCGACGAACAGACCCTGGCCACGGGCCTCCTTGACGTGCGGCAGCTTGGACAGCTTATCGATGAAGTAGGCACCGACCTTCTTGGCGTTGCCCGGCAGGTCACGATCGATGATTTCGGTGACTGCGGCAAGCGAGGCTGCGCAGCAGACCGGGTGACCGCCGAAAGTGGTGCCGTGAGAGCCCATGGTGAAGGCCTTGGCCACCTCTTGCGTGGCGCAGATCGCACCGATCGGCATGCCGCCGCCCATGGCCTTGGCCATGGAGACGATGTCCGGCTTGATGCCATAGTTCATGTACGACATGAGCGCACCGGTACGGCCCCAACCGGACTGCACCTCATCAAGCAGCAGCAGAATGCCCTTCTCATCGCAGAACTCGCGCAGTCCCTGCAGGAATTCCTTGGTCGCCGGATGCACGCCGCCTTCGCCTTGGACCGGCTCGACCATGATGCCGATGGTGTTCTCGTTGCAGGCCGCCTTGAAGGCTTCAAGGTCGTTGAACGGAGCATAGGAGAAGCCGTCGGTCATCGGGCCGAAACCGACCTGACAGGCGTTGTCCGGCTGACCGGTCGCGGACATGGCGCCGAAGGTGCGGCCGTGGAAGGATTCACGGGCGGTGACGATATGATACTTGTTCGGGCCGTACTTCTCGACGCCGTACTTACGTGCCATCTTGATCATGGCCTCATTGGATTCGGTGCCGGAGTTCTGGTAGAAGATCTTGTCCATGCCGATGGCCTTGCAGATCTTTTCGGCGAGCAGCACCTGCGGCACGGTGTACGGATAGTTGAAGGTCTGCATCAGGGTGGCGGCTTGGTCCTGCACCGCCTTGACGACCTTTTCATTGCAGTTGCCGACGGAGTTGACGGCGATGCCCGCGTAGAAGTCGAGATACGGGGTGTCGTTCTCGTCATACATATAGACGCCCTTGGCGTGATCCGCAAGGAAATCGAAACGCTCGTAGGTTTCGATCATATAGGTGTCGACCTTGCTCTTGATGTCTTCGAATGTCAATCCGGTGTCCTGCAGCCTCATGATGCGACTCTCCTTGCTTCTTGTGACGAAAGGTCTTGAAACGGCCTGCCCGGTCGTCTCTTCCGGCCGGAACTGGGACTCATTATGTTTCCTCTCGAAACCGTTTCTCCAGTCATCCAAGCCCAAATTTGGTTGTGCTTGAGCACAATCGATTTGTCGTAACATACGTACGACGCTGAAGAACGGATGAACGATCGGTAAAGAACGGTAATATGGGGCCGATATGATGGTGCTTGGCCGCAGCCATGCGAACGCGATGTCCACGACATCTCGAAACACACTGTAAAAGCTATATTTCGCGGAGATTACACATGACTTTGGAATTACGGGAGCTGATTGAAGGGTGTCCGGACGTTCCTCTTCATCCGGCCGCCGGCGAAGACGGACTCGGTCACCACGTCACTTGGGTACATGTGCTGGAGTCCACTCAGATGATCGATTACTTGGCCGGCGACGAACTGATCCTCGTCACCGGCATCGCCTTGCAGGAGGATGGGGCTCTGCTTAAACACGTCAAGTCCCTGTACGAGCATCGCGCGGCGGGCATCGCCCTCGACATCGGGCATTTCTTTATGGAGCCGCCCGAGGATGTGGTGCTCTTTTGCGAAGAGCACGGCTTCCCACTGTTCACCATTCCGAAAAGCGCGCCGTTCGAAAACATCGCCCGCCCGCTGTGCCGCCGCCTCATCGAGGAGGAGACGAAGGAACGCATGGTGAGCGCCGCGTTCCAGAACGCCATCTCCTTCCCCGACCAGCAGGAACTGTATACGGCGACGCTTTCGGAATTCCATTTCGAAATCGAATGGCGTTATGCCGTGGCAATCGTGCAGGTCGAGAACTATGCGGGCGACCCGTATGTGCGACTGAACCTCATCGCCGCGGAAATCAGGAGATACCTGCACAGGGACGTACGTTTCAGCACCGTATTCAGCGCCTGGAAACAGATTATCGTCGTCATGCACTGCGACGAACCGCAACAGCTGCGTAACTGGGGGCGCGGCATACTGACGATCGTCGAGCACGCGCTGCGCCGGCAGGAGACCGCCTCCATCGGCGTGGGAAAACTTACCAAAAGCATACGCTGCGTCAGCAAAAGCCACCGTCAGGCGGCCTCCATCCTGAAGCTGCAATCACGGAAAAAGCTGGAGGACCGCATCAATTTCTTCGACGACCTCGGCGCATACCGGGTGTTGCTCGGCATCGAGGATCCGGAAATCTCACGGGAATACCACACGCAGATTCTGGGGCCGCTGATCGAATACGACAAGGAATCCGACTCCGACCTGCTGGACGTACTGCGGTGCTATCTCAATCACAATGACAGCGTGAAAGAGACCGCCGACGAGCTGTTCGTACATCGCAACACGGTGAATTACAAAATCTCCAAGGCCGCGGAAATCCTGTGCATGGACCTGTCCAAGCTTGACAGCAGGCTGCAGCTGTTGCTCGCCTTCATGCTGATGGACATGATGTAGGGTCAGCCATTCACTCTACGATATGCATCCGCCCCTCCCGCCGCATCATTCGACGATCATACAGCCGCAGGCGACGGCAATGACCGGAACGAAGACGGACGCCACGAAGTATCCGGCGAACGCCGCTATCCTACCGCCGCGCAGCAAGGTGACGGTTTCGTTCATCATGGTTGAGAAGGTCGAGAATCCACCGAGGAAACCGGTGGCGAGCAGCAGACGGGCAGCCTGAGGCACGACGGAACGCGCATACAGGCCGGCGACGATTCCCGCCAGAAAACCGGCTATCACATTGATGACGAATGTGGACATCGGGAATGCCCTATGCCAGCACGCCTTGATATACGAATCACAGACATAACGCGCGGAAGCGCCGAGTCCACCACACAGGCACACCAGAATCGGCAGGAATGCATTCACTTCATGCCCCCTTCCTCGTATTCGCGATATGCGAACCGGTACGGGAGCCCGCATAGGCGAACGCGAATCCGGCAAGGAACGTCACGACGCAGTAGATGACGGCGCCAGGAGTATCTCCCCCATGCAGCAACGTAAACTGTTCCAAGGCGAGCGTCGACATGGTGGAGAGCCCGCCGCACAGGCCCATGCCGAAACCACGGTTCACGTATTCCTTGACATTGCCCGTAAGACGCGCGGAACCGCCCAACCATGCGGATAACGTCGCATAGGCGAAGCAGGCGATCATGTTCGCCGTGAACGTACCGAAGTGAAACGCCCCGTAATCGGCGATGAACGAGCATGCATACCGCAGGCCGGTGCCGATGCATCCGCCGACGAACACCACGCCCATCAAATCCCATCGAATGATGTGTTGTCGTGACATGCCCGCCAGTATAGTCACTTCCACGACCGGGATTCAGCCCTTGTGAACATGCAGGTCAGGCACAGGGAAACGGGACGGTGCCTCCTGCTTGTCATCGGCATTTCCGACACTGGTCTGGTTGCGGCGCGCGGCATTGCGCAGCATGGTTTCGTCGAACGTATCCAGCCAGTGCAATTCAGCTTCGGTGGCGAAGATATGATGATCCAGCACTAGGCGCGCCGCAATGTTATCGGCGTCGGTGAGTCGTTTGGCGCGGGTGACGTCATGCAACAGCCGCTGCAGGCAGATACGTTGCCGTTCGATCAACCGATCAAGATCGACCCCCGGCGTGACCGCGGCAAAGGCGAGTTTCATGACCAACTCATCCCTGCCACGCTGTTCCAGCGTGACCGGTGTCAACCACCATTGCTCGGCTTCCCGACGTCCATCATCCGTCAGTTTCCACACCACGGCCTCGTCGTGTCGTTTAGGCTCCTCCTCGATCAACCCATCCCGATGCAACCGTTGCAGGGTGGTCGAGATCTGCCCCATGTTCAATGGCCAAATCCTTGATGTGGTGCGTTCGAATCCCTGCTTGAGTTGATATGCGGTGGATGGGCTCTGTTCAAGCAACGCCAGCAATGCCTCTCGTATGGCCATATCGTCCTCCTGTTCCCTTTAATCGATGGTACGTCGCGTCAGATTGCGGGGAGGACTGGTTACCAGCCAGGCCGATAGCGATCCCGCCGCAATGACCGTTATGGCAAGCGCAATCTGCAGTTGCCAGCAAGGTACGGTTTCCAGCCATGCACCGTCGATGCCGATACGCCGGCACCACGCAATGTGGTAGCAGCCAAGGGCGAGGCCGGCGATCATGCCTAACGGCACCCCCGGCAACAGTATCGTCATCGCCTGCACAAGACCGAGGCGACGTAAAAATCCCGGTGAGGCTCCCACCGCATGCATGGTGGTCATGTCACGGATGGTCTGGGTTCGGGACAATAGCAGCGACACCACCGTGGCCGTCAGGGCAAGCAGGCCAAGCGCCACGATGGGAGCAAGCGTGATTTTCGCACCATCGGCATCCGTCGCCCACTCGTATTGGTACCGTTGACTGGTCATGTTCACCAATGGCATGCCGCTCGTCGCCTTGCGCAACCGCTCGATGGCACTCCATCCATGCACATGGTCCAATGCGGCGATGTCGCCCACATAGCGCAAATTGACGATGCCGAGCTCACGTGCCGTACGCTCGCTCATGGCCAGCGGGTAAAAGCCCTTCATCCATGTCGCCTTGCGGACGGATTGCCTTACGACATGTTCCGAACCGCTGTTCCCGTCATCATCAAGGGTGCGGTGGCTCACCTGCAGGGTGACCGTACCGTCCTCTCGCAATGCCGCCGCATTGCCGACGACCACACCGCCTTCCTCCAAGGTGCGTGCGGCCTGCTCGGCATTCGGGAAACCCGTCATGCGCATCGCATCGGCAGACATGATGATCACGCTGGGATCCATGTTGATCATGGAAAGGCCTGTGTATCCGACCGCCTCGTACGACTTGGACCAGTTCACGCAGTATGGCGTACCGTTCGGGTCGAAGGCGGATGCCATATCCTGCCCATACTGCTGCCGTTCGTTCACCTCGCAGTGCAGTTCGGTGGCGGGAAGCGCCTTGACGGTAGGGTATTGTGCGTAGATGTCGTCGTATGCCTTGCCCGTCAGGTTCATCGTGGATTCCGCATCCGGCTGAGCCAAGGCATAGATCGGCTGGTGGTCTTTGAACGATGCGGTATCGCCCAGCTTACGTATGCCGTCGGCAACCACCATGCGATCGGTATCGTCGTTCACCGGCACCTCCGCGGACAGAATCACATGGGATTGACCGTGCACAAGTTCCATGCTCCTATCGTTGGCCAGAGTCGAGCCGATCAGCACCATGGCATAGGAGGCCAATGCCATGGTCAGCACGACCGCGATGGTGGCAGGTACGAACCTGCGATGGTGTTCCGCCGAATCACGCAAACCCGTTCGTATGGACAAGGGCAGACTTCGACCGACCGCACCATATATGACGATAAGGCCTTTCACCAGCCGCACCAGGCCAATCATGGCCAGCACGATGGCGGCGACCAACAGCACCAGGGATGTTCCTGAGCCTTCCGGCAACACTCCCGGCGAAGAAACATCCGAAACCTTCACCCGCATGCTCGTCACGGCGCATCCGCAGGCCGCCAGCATAAGCATGGGTCCCGATATCAGCGCAATCTTTCCGGCACCTTTTCCTGCATAACGCTCACGTTCCAGCCCATCGGGCCGGTCCCGCAGCGCATCGACCACATTCATACGTCCTGCACGGCGTGCCGGCATCCATGTGGCGAAGGCTCCGATCAACGTGGACGTCATGACGACCAGCGGGAACAGCCCCCATGGAATCACCTGCGGGATCTCATGAACGTCGACATGTATGACGGAGGGAGCCATCGCATATATTCCTCCGATACCGGCCAGCATGCCAATGACACCACCGGCGAATCCCGAACAGACGCCTTGCAGTCCGAACATGTTCCGTACATCGCGTGGCCCGGCACCGCAGGCTGAGGCGAGACCCATCGTGCGACGTGATTGATCGACCGATATCGAGAATGCAGGCGTAACCAGACATAGCACGAGCGCGACGCCCATGGCCACGGCGACTATGAATCCCACGGCGTACTGCAGTAGCGCCTGGCTATCGATACGCGAGGGATATCGCTCGGAAGCATTCGGGTACCCATCGGTAAGCACATGCCGTGATACCGCCACCGTCTGAAGCAGATTCATCTTCTTGACCTGCCGCCAAGTGATCGGCTTATCGCCGACCACGAGGTAATGTCTGTCCACTCCGGCACCACCGTCGCGGGCGACCATGCCGGACATCCATCCGTCCCGGGCCCAGGCTTTGGAGATGGCGTCATCGGCAACGATGCCACTGATGCGCCAGGCACGCTGTGAATTCTGTATGACTGCGGCTATGCGGCCATTGGTGCTATACGATCCTTGAAAAGGCGGGGCTATCAGTGTAATCGTATCGCCGATGTCGGCTCCGATCCGCGAAGCCAATCCACTGGTGACGACGATTTCATCGGCATTGCTCGGAACCGTTCCTTCGCTCAGCTTCGGCAGTAGCATACCGAGCGCTTCCGCGCCGGCCTCGCATAGCCGTGCGGTGCCCGTGCCGGATTGCGCCAGGGTGCCGCCGATCGACGAATTCTTCGCCGACTCGACCTGCCCCGGCTGCAGGCCGGTTGCCATGGCGGCTATGAGCTGTTCGGAATCCCAATACGGCAGCAGCTTGTCCGAGGACGGCACAATACGTTTGAGCTCGTCTTCGCTCGCCGGTTGCTGAGTAATCTCATCCATCCAGATGGACGCTCCCTCAGGGGGTTGTTCGAACGGATTCCCGTCGCGCTTTACCGCGGTTGCAGTGATTACGGCTTGAGCGCCTTCCGGTATGCTTCGCAACGCCCGCTCCCGCATGGGCGGAGCACCCGTCATCAATGTGGCGCCGACGATCAACGCCATCATAGGCAAGGCGATAAGCAGCGTGGAGAACGTCGTCCGAGCACGATGACGGCACATATCACGCCAGGCAAGTCGCAGCACGGATCGAAGGGCGAAGATACGGGCCATGTCTATCGCCCCGATTCCACGGCATCATCGGATTCAAGCATGGCATCGAAATCCGTGGGTCCGGTCTCATCCACGATTCTTCCGTCTCGGATGAACACCGTGCGATCGGACCAAGCGGCATAGCGTGGCTCATGGGTGACCATGAGCACGGCGGCACCGGCGTCGGCACGTGCACGCAGCACTTCGAGAATCTTCAATCCGGTATGGGAGTCCAAAGCCCCGGTCGGCTCGTCGGCCAGCAGAAGCCGCCGTGGACCGACCAAGGCACGGGCGATGGCCACGCGCTGAGCCTGACCGCCCGACATATCCTCCGGCCTGCGGTCGGCGAGATCTTCAACGCCCGCTTCGCGCAATGCCTCCATTGCCGCATCATGAGCCTTCCTCGGCGCCCATCCATCCAGCTCAAGCGGAAACGACACGTTCTCCACTGCACTAAGCGACGGCAGAAGATTGTAATCCTGAAAGACATAGCCGATCAGTCGCCGCCGCAACATGGCCCGCTGCGCCGCATCGAGTTTCGTCAGATCGACGCCGTCGACGAACACGCGCCCTTCCGTAGGCAGGTCGAGCCCGCCGGCGAGATTGAGCAACGTCGATTTTCCCGAGCCCGATGGCCCCATGATGGCAACGAATTCTCCGGCATGCAAGGTGAGATCCGCATGCTCCAGCGACACCACCCTGCTGGCACCCGCTTCATGGACTCGTGACACATCGGCAAATCGCAATACCGGTGCATCTTCGGCATTCGTTCCGAAGTCGGCCATGTCATCCCCTTCCCATGTAGTTACTGAGTAACCTTATCCATAATGTTACTCAGTAACCATCCTGAGAAACGCCGAAGACGATGCGCCGCCATATCCGTGGAGACCGTTCAGGAAGGTGATTTCGCCTTGTGCGAAACATGCCTTCCCGAACGGCCTCCACGATGTCAGGGATTACGGTCGAACATGCGGCCAAACGGTCAGTCGAGACGCTCGTATGCCACGGCGTCGACCGGTTCGAGCCACTCGTTGCTCATGGCGGAAGGGTCACCGGCAGGCACCATGAATGCGAGGTGCGAGAACGCCTCACCCGGAGCGGCGCCGTGCCAGTGCTTGGTATCGGCCGGAATGCACACGGCCTGACCCGCCTTGAGCCCCTTCGGCTCCTGCCCGTCGATCTGGTAATAGCCACGTCCGCCTACTGCGATGAGCACCTGCGCGCCACCATGATGGATATGCCAATGATTGCGGCATCCAGGCTCGAAGGTTACGTTGTGGATGGCGATTTCCGGGGCATCAAGCACCGGCGCCAGATAACTTTGTCCAACGAAATACTGTGCGAAACCGTCATTCGGATCGCCCATCGGAAATGCACTTGGATTGTTCATACCACGTATTCAACGCCCATGCAAAAAGAATGTCCAATGAGTGTCCGACATGTTCTTCCATAGTTTTTTTGCATGGAAACCGATGATAAGCAGGGTATTGGTTTCCTCCGGTCGAACATGATAGCTTCGAATCATACCGTTTCGATCATAAGCGAAGGAGCACGATATGGTAGACATGCGATATGCGCCTCTGGGATGGTCCGGCATTCAGGTCTCCAAGGTCTGCCTCGGCGGTATGAGCTTCGGCGAGGCATCCCCGGATTTCCACCAGTGGACCATCGACCAGGATGCCACCGAACGCGTCATCGGCCATGCCATCGACAGCGGCGTCAATTTCATCGACACCGCCAACTGCTATGCGTTCGGCACCTCCGAAACGTACATCGGCCGTGCGCTCAAACGTCTGGGCATCAGTCGCGACAGAGTGGTTTTGGCCAGCAAAGTGTATTTCAACGAAGGGCATCTATCGCAAGAGGCCATCAATCATGAAATCGACGGCACCCTCAAGCGGCTTGGCACCGACTATCTGGACCTGTACATCATTCATCGATTCGACTATGGCACACCCATCGAGGAGACCATGGAGGCGCTGGACGCACTCGTCAAAGCCGGCAAGGTACGTGCGCTCGGCGCCAGCGAGATGTACGCCTACCAATTCCACAACATGCAGGTTACGGCGGAGGCGAATGGCTGGACGAAGTTCACCAGCATGCAGTGCCACTACAATCTGCTCTACCGCGAGGACGAACGCGAGATGATTCCGGTCTGCCGCCAGTACGGCGTAGCCCTGACCCCATACTCCCCCATGGCTTCCGGCCACTTGGCAAGACCGAAATGGAATTCGGATTCCAAAAGAAGCATCACGGACAATACGATGCGCAGCAAATATGATCGGGGCATGGAGCAGGATCTGCCGATTATCAGGCGGGTCCACGAAGTCGCCGAGCGCATCGGCGTGCCGATGGCCCGCGTCGCCCTAGCCTGGCATTGGGTCAAAGGCGTGACCGCACCGATTGTCGGCTGCTCGAAACCGGAACGCGTGGATGACGCCATCGCCGCGCTTGACCTGCAACTCACCGCCGAGGACATCGACTACATCGAGGAACCATATACCGCACACGAATTGGTGGGCCCTCTGGCCCGCCCCGGCGAGCGCGCCTTGGCCGGCACCCTCGCACCGAAGCGCAGGTAGACTCGTCTTCGTTTTCCGGGCCTTTATTTCGCCTCAAGTACGCTTCGGCGCCTGAGCCATGCGTAGAAGCCGAGGCAGATGAACACGGACAGGAGCGAGCCGGCCGGCGCTGCGATACCCATCGGGAACAAGGTGTGCGGGAACATCTTCGACGCCAGGTATGAACCGGGCACGCGCACCAACGTGATGGCGATGATGTTGTGGATGAAGCCGATATACGAACGTCCGCAGGCGGCGAAAAAACCGGAGAAACAGAAATGCACGCCGGCGAAGATCGCGTCGACGATGTAGCTGCGAATGTACTGGACGCCCAGCACGATCACGGTGGCATCGGTGGTGAACAGACCAATGATGGAGCTTGCGGTCAATTCCACGACGACGGAGATGGCGATGCCATACGCCACGGTGATCGCCGTGGCGTATTTGAGCGTTCGTATTGCACGTTCCGGTTTGCCTGCGCCGATGTTCTGCGCGGATATCGCCGAAACGGTGGCAAGCATGGAGGATGGTACGAGGAACAGCATGCTGATCACCTTTTCGACCACGCCGACGGCCGCGGCATCATTGAGACCGCGATAATTGGCGATGATGGTGATGATGATGAACGCGACCTGGATGCAGCCGTCCTGCACCGCGGTCGGCACGCCGATTTTGAGAATGCCGCCAAGCACATCGCGCCGCGGACGCAGATTCGCCGCATGCAGGCGTATGCCCGTTCGCTTGTGCCGGATGGCGGCGAACGCCACGATCACGCTGATGGTCTGCGCGAGTGTGGTGCCGAGCGCCGCGCCGGACGGTCCAAGCCGGAAATGGCCCATGAACAGATAGTCAAGCGCGATGTTGCAGACGCAGGCCACCGCGATGAAGTACATGGGGCTTTTCGAGTCGCCCAGACCACGGAAAATCGAACTGATGATGTTGTAGGCGACGATGAACGGAATGCCGATGAAGCAGATTGCCAGGTATTGCGTGGTGCCGCAGACCGCTTCGGCGGGAGTGCCGATAAGCGTGACTATGCCCTGCACGTTGAGCAGCAGCACGGCGGTGAGCACAAGCGCGACGCCGGCAAATAACGTGATGGTGTTGCCGATGGCCTCGGCGGCATCGTCAAGTCGGTTCGCACCTACCGTCCGACCGATGGTCACGGTGGCGCCCATGGCGAGCCCGACGATGACGACGGTGAGCATGTAGAGCACCTGACTGCCATTCGCAACGGCGGTGATGCCATCCACGCCGATGAACTGTCCCGCAATGAACAGGTCGGCCATGCCGTACAACGTCTGCAGAAAATACGACAGCAGGTACGGCAAGGCGAACGTGACGATGGTTTTGAACACGCTGCCGCTAGTCAGATTCTTCTCCATATACCCCTCTTGACCGTCATGGTTTCCAGCAGTCAGACTAACCCCTTCAACAGTCATGCAGTCAATTCGGGCGCCCCTGCATGCCCACTATGTGACACATATTCTCAGCGGCACAGCATGCGGAAATCGCTACGACGCGGCTGATTTCCGCATCTACTCCGCACTGCCTCGTTCGATGATGTGAAAATCGACCGTCACCGATCGCGGCTCGATAATCACTTCCGAATCGGACTCGATCCTGCCGAACAACATATCCAGACTTGCCGCCGCCATATCCTGCGGGCTGACGGACACACTGGTCAATCCGGGGTTAGTGTAGGCGCCATCCTCCAGACCATCGAAGCCGATGACGGCGACATCGTCCGGCACGCTGAGGCCGCATTCGACAAGTGCGCGCATGGCACCGATGGCGATTGGATCCGTGGCGCAGAACACCGCGTCGAAGTCATTGCGCTCACCGAGTACGCGAAGCATGGTTTCGTATCCGGCTTGCCGGTTCCATGCACATGGAACCGCATTCTTCGCAAGATTACAGTCCAGCGAGAGTTCGTCCAGCGCCTCGATTGAGCCCTGCAATCGCAACGCCGCGGAGTTCGGCGCCGTCTCAAGCCGCTCGAGCCCGTTGGGCCACAAGCCGAGAAGAAGGATCCGCGAGCGCCCATGCGCATGCAGATGCCGGATGGCTGCCGCGGATCCTTCGAAGCATGGCGTGAACACACAGTCAACGCTTCCCCGAAGTCCGAATCCGTCGATGACCACCAGCGGATGGGTCTTGCCGAATTCGACGATCGGCGCATCCGTGCCACTCGGCCAGCAGATGATGGTACCGTCACACACCTGCATGGCCGCACTGGATAGCATACGTTTTTCGAAGTCGCTGGAGAAGCGGGTTTGCTGCAGTACGGTCTGATAGTCATGACGCTGCGCGATGTCGGAGACGCATGCGGCCAGCTCGGCCGGAAAGATCAGATCGAAATCGGAGATGGTGACGCCGATGATGTGGCTTTTGCCGGAACTCAGTTGTCGTGCCGCCAGATTCGGTCGGTAGCCGAGTTGCGCCGCGGCCGCCCGCACGCGTGCCGCGGTTTCAGGTTTGACAATCGCCTTGCCGCGCATCGCGTTGGAGGCCGTCATGCGGGAGACCCCGGCAAGGCGGGCCACATCATCCAAAGTAGTCATGGTCAGATCATACCGTTCAGCCCATGATCGGCGCCGTTGCGCGCGAATACCGGAATCACATCGAGCGGCGCTTCGACGGTGACGGTCCGCCCACCTTCGTGACTGTTGCCGTCGTGCAGGTTCATCCAAGTCGTTTCCGGTCCACCCGGCAAATACACTTTACGCGAGCGCACACCGGATTCGGTGACGGGCGCTATCAGGAGATCCGGCCCGAACAGGTATTCGTCGGCGATGTTTGCGGCCTCGTTGTCACCTGGAAAATCGAAGAACAGACCACGCACAAGCGGCTGGCCGCTCTCATGCGCCGCCGCAAACAACTGGCGCGTGTAGGGACGCATGGCCTCGCGCAGGTTGATGTACTTGACCATCAGCCTTTCGATGTCTTCGCCATAGCTCCACGGTTCGTTATCGGCACCGGTGGTGATGTGGTCGATGGGATTGCCGATACGGTCGACGGTCGGCCTGCCTTCGATTTTGGTGTAGGGCACGCGATTGCCGTGGTTTCGCATGACTGGCGAGAAACAGGAAAATTCGCACCAACGTGCGTACAGCTCCTTGAATTCCTCGTCGTCCAGACCGCCATAGTTGAAGCCGCCCATGTCGGTGGTGAACCATGGAATGCCGGCCGCGCCCATGTGGATCGCACAGGTGATCTGCGCCTTCAGGTCCTCGAAGGTGGAGTGCACGTCACCCGACCAGATGAGTGATCCGTAACGCTGCGAGCCCGCCCATCCGGCACGCGTGAGGTTCACGATGTCGCCCTCGCGGCCGATGGAACGCTGTCCGTCGTAGAAGGTCTTGTTGTACAGTTGCGGATACACGTTGCCGACCTTGCCCACCGGTCCGATGTGATACAGGTAGTGCGCGTAATCATAGTCACCGCCCCACTCCGGTTCGGCCTCGTCAAGCCAGAAGGCGTCGACGCCGAGATCGGTATAGTTCTTACGGCATAATTCCCATACGAAGTCACGTGCCGCCGGATTGGTGACGTCGAAGAACTGGTTATCACGCGGCCACCACATGCCCACGTCTTTGCCTTGGCGGGTTTTGGCGAGGTAGTTGTGGTGTCGCATCTCGTCGTAGTTCTCGGATTGCAGGTCGATCTGCGGCCAGATGGAGACCATGAGTCTGATGCCCATTTCGTGCAGCTCGTCGGCCATGGCCTTCGGATCGGGCCAGAATTCCTCGTCGAAGCGGAAGTCGCCCATAAGTGGCCAATGGAAGAAGTCGATGACGATCAGATCGATCGGAATGCGCTTCTTCCTGAAGGTACGCGCCACGTTCAGCAGTTCCTCCTGATTCCAGTAACGCAGTTTGCATTGCCAGAAACCGAGACCCCATTCGGGCATGACAGGAGCATGCCCGGTGGCGTCGGCATACTGGTTTTCAATCTGCGCATTGGTGCCGACAGTGATCCAATAGTCGATCTGGTCCGCGACTCCCGCCTTCCATTCGGTGCGGTTGTTGCCGAAGGTCACGGAACCGACCGCCGGATTGTGCCACAGGAATCCGTACCCTTTGCTGGAAATCATAAACGGGATGGACACTTGGGAGTTGCGATGCGCCAGTTCCAAAGTGGAGCCTTTGAGGTCCATGACCGGCTGCTGGTATTCGCCCATGCCGTAGATATGTTCACCCGCGTTCGCTTCGAACATGACGGTGGGCGATTCCGCCCCGTCCATACGCGGATTGTGCGCGCGTGCACGCAGACGCAATGCACCGCCATCAGTGCATTCGCGTAGCAGACTCTCACCGGTTTCGGTGTTGAGGAACGTTAATCGGCAGATGCTGACATCCGCAGACTGTTCATATTGTTCGGCCCGTACCGTTATGAGTCCGTTCGTCAATTCCGCTCGATTGCCATCGATGGCGATCTTCACTTCTTGCGGGTCGGCCTTCGCTTCCAGCAACGCCCAATCGGCATCGATGACAGGCTGCATGAGCCTGGAACGCACGCGCACGCTGTTCGTTCCCCACGGTTCGATACGAAGATATTCGCCGTCGCCGGTCCAGTTCAATGCGTCATCGTCGATGGTGAAAGTAACTCCGGTGTTTTCGCGTGTCATGATGTTGCTCCTTACCAGTCGCACGCACTTCATTGTCACCATAAAATTGTAGCGCTACAATTGTAGCGTTACAATTTTGCGTGTCCCATTCTTCCGCACCTCGGACAATGCCTTCGTCATCAATACCGACCGCTGGTATGTATAATTGTGCCAACATCACCGATCAATCATGTGGCAGGTGGCAGATGGCACGCAACGCACACCCCGAAGTAACACGTCAGCGCATCCTTGACGCCGCACGAACGCTGTTCGCCAGGCAGGGCTACGAGCGCACCTCCATCCAAGACATCATCAACGAACTCGGCGACCTGAGCAAGGGCGCCATCTACCACCACTTCCCCAGTAAGGCCGCCATTCTCTACGCACTTACCGAAGTCGATACCGCACGGGTCAACGCCACCCTACCGCTTGACGACGATTCCCTGAACGGACTGCAGAAGATTCAGCACTGGCTGCTTGCCAACGCCACCGACCAGGAGCACATGCTACTCATGCGAGATGCGTTTCCCCTGCTTAACGACCCGAAGATGCTGTCCGAAAACCTCAAGTACTGGCGAACCACGAATGCCGACATGTTCCGTCAATGCATCGAAGATGGCATCACGGACGGTTCCATCACCACGCAGTATCCAAGAGAGGCGGCCGAATTACTGGCGTTGCTGTCCAACTATTGGCTTGCACCGATGTTCTATCCAGCCACTACGGACGAATTGAAACACCGCATCCGATGCCTCCTGACCATGCTCACCGCGATCGGACTGCCGCTATTCGATCCCGATTCCCCCGAAATCGACGCCCTGGCGAAAGGGATCGCCATGCTCAACGCAAAACCGGAGCACATCGCCGAACCATAGTCGCCGCAAACGCCACTCAGCCTATCCTTCGACGCAATGCGTTTCGCCTTCTCATTGATACATACCGTCGGTCGGTATCAATCACATCCTCACCAGAAAGGTCCTCCATGTTCAGAGAAACCCGATCCCCTCTACTTACCTCTACGTTCATTGCATTGGTCGCAGGTCAAGGCATCTCGCTATTCGGCAACACCATGCTACGATTCGCCATGTCGATGTGGGTGCTGGATGCGACCGGTTCCCCGACGGCCTTCGCGACGGTACTTGCGGTTTCCGTCATCCCGACGATCATCATCGGCCCTTTTGGCGGCGTACTGGCCGATCGCATCAACCGACGCACCATGATGGTGGGGCTGGATGTATTATCCGGTATCGTCACCGTTCTCTCGCTGATCTGGATCACCCGGGTAGGCTTCAGCATCACCGTCATTGCGGGCGTGCAGATCACCTTGGCCGTTCTGGACGCTTTGGAGACGCCGACCGTACAGGCGGCGCTCCCTCAGATGTTCAAACGTTATGGCGCAGGGACCTTGCGGCAAGGCATGGCCGTCATCAATCAGGTGCAGCAGCTCAGCAATCTGATTCCCAGCTTCATAGGCGGTATCTTGTATGCATGCTTCGGCATCCGTCTCATGATGACCATTACCGCGCTCTGCTTCGCAGTGGCGGCCCTCGTCGAATGCCGCATCCATCTCGAATCCCCACGTGCCGAGTCTGACGGGGAAAAGCCGTTTTCGCCTATCGGCGACCTGAGAATCGCCTTCCTGTTCCTGATTCGCGAGCAACCGGCACTACTGAGACTGATTGCGCTGTGTGCGTGGCTGAATTTCATTCTGGTCGGTTTCAGTTCGGTGAGTTTCCCGTTCATCGTACGGAACACGCTCGGTTTCGACGCTGCCGTCTACGGCACCTGCGACGGCATCGTCGGCATTGCGGGCCTCATCGGCACGTTCGTCGCCGGGGTATGCGCAACGCGCCTACGGCCCCGGCATGCCTCTCTTTCGCTATGCATTGAAGGTCTTCTGATCCTGCCACCGGCCATCTCGTTCATGATGCCGGTCGATGCATGGACGCGACTGCTGGTACTCACCGGCTGTTTGGCGATTGGCATGGTCGCCGTTGATTTCCTGAACCTCATCACGTTTCCGACCATCCAATTCAAGACCCCGGAATCCATGACCGGCAAAGTGATGGCCTTGGTCACCTCCGTGGCCACATGCTCCCAACCACTTGGACAGATGGCATACGGCTGGCTGCACGGATGCCTGCCAGTCTGTCTGATCCTCTTGGGTTCGTCACTGGCGATTCTGCCGTTCGCCGCAATGGCGCGTCCGATGTTCGACGAGCTCGAGTCATAGCCCCCAGATACAACAAGGTCCTCCCCCTAGGGGGAGGACCTTGCATGATCGGCATATGCATCCCCAAGCGGATAACGCTTCGTTATGATGCTAGTTGATCAGTTCCTTGACGGCAGCGATGACGGCCTGCAGGCTCGCCTTGGCGTCGCCGAACAGCATCTGCGTGTTGTCTTCGAAATACAACTCGTTCTGAATGCCGGCGTAACCGGTGCCACGGCCACGCTTCATGACCACCACGTTCTGCGCCTTGTCCACGTCGAGGATCGGCATGCCGGAGACCGGGGTGCCCGGCTTGCGGGCGGCCGGATTGGTCACATCGTTGGCGCCGACGACAAGGGCGACATTGGCCTGCGGGAACTGCGGATTGATGTCATCCAGATCGACGAGCTCCTCGTACGGCACGTTGGCTTCGGCGAGCAGCACGTTCATATGACCGGGCATACGGCCAGCCACCGGGTGGATGGCATAGGAGACCTCGACGCCATGGTCCTTGAGGAGGACGCCAAGATCGGCGAGCTCGCGCTGCGCCTGAGCCTGGGCCAGACCGAAGCCCGGCACGAAGATGACCTTCTCGGCATAGACCAGCTGCACGGCAAGATCATCGGCGGAAGTCTCCTTCATGGTGCCCTCCGGACCTTCGCCTGCGGCGACGGAGCTGGATCCGCCGAAACCGCCGGCCAGCACGGACAGCAACGGACGGTTCATGGCCTTGGACATGGCGATGGACAAGGTCACGCCGGCCGCGCCGACGAGGGCGCCGGCCACGATCAGGGCGATGTTGTTGATGGCAAGGCCGGACATGGCCACTGCGGTACCGGTGCATGCATTGAGCACGGAGATGACGACCGGCATATCGGCGCCACCGATCGGGATGACGAAGACGAGGCCGTAGCACAGAGCGAACACGGTGGCGAGAATCGACCACAGCAGACGCTGTTCCGGCTGCACGCACAGCATTACGAAGGAGGCGACGGTCAGGATGATGAACACGACGTTCCAGACGCTCTTGCCCGGCAGGGTGAGCTTCTTGATGAACTTGATGCCCTGCAGCTTGCCGGCTGCGATAAGAGAGCCGGAGAACGTGACGGAACCGATGACGATGCCCAGACCTGCGGTGATCAGCACCACGAGGGACGGAGCGCCATCGGAGGTCAGGATGTCGTTCAACGCCACGAGCGCCGCGGCGCCACCGCCTACGGTATTGAACACGGAGACCAGCTGCGGCATGTCGGTCATCTGCACTTTCTTTGCGGAGACCACGCCGGCGACGGCACCGATGACAATGCCTACGATCAGCACGACTACGGCCACGGAGTGCTTGAATCCGTTGGAGACCTCACCCGCGAACAGCACGATGAACGCCATGACGACAGCCATGGCCATGCCGATCGCGGAGACCATGTTGCCCTTGCGAGCGGTCTTCGGGGAATTCATCAGATGCAGACCGATGACAAACATCACGGCGGCCAGCAGGTAGACGAACCATTCGACGACACCGAGCGGAGTGCTCAGCATTTCGGCCAGAGTACCCATTTATTTGGCCTCCTCTTCCTTCTTCTTGCCCTTATCGGACTTGAACATCTCCAGCATGCGGTCGGTGACCACGTAACCGCCTACGACGTTCATGGTGCCCAGCACGGCGGCTAGGAAGATGAATACCCAGGCGAGCGGACTGGTGGCATGCGCGGCGACGATGACGACGCCGGCAATGACAATGCCATGGATGGAGTTGGCGCCCGACATGAGCGGGGTGTGCAAGGTGGCAGGTACCTTGCCGATGACCTCTACGCCGATGAGCAGCGCGAGGACGAACAGCGTGATTGCAACGACGATATCCATCGTTCTTCCTTACTCTTCTTCCTTCTTGGCTTCTTCGCCGCGGCCGGCGACGACCATGGCATTGTCAAGTTCCTCATTGAGATCGATGACGAGCCTGCCATCACGTACGAAGTGCGCGAGCACGTCGGCCACATTGCGGCTCAGCAGGTTGGATGCGGTGGTGGCCACGCCACTTGCCAGATATGGCGCACCGATGATGGTCACGCCGCCTTCGGTCACCTGGGTGCCGACGGCCGAACCCTCGACATTGCCGCCCAGATCGCTGGCGGCACAATCGACGATCACGGCACCGCGGTGCAGACCCGCCACACCGGCGCGGGTCAGCAGGACCGGAGGCTTACGTCCCGGAACCTTGGCCGTGGTGATGACGATATCGAATCCGGCGGCCTTCTGGTCGACGGCGGCCTGCTGCTGGGCCTGCTCCTCGGCGCTCAGCGCACGGGCGTAGCCGCCTTCGCCCTGCCCCTTGGAGAAATCAAGACCAAGATCCAGGAATTTAGCGCCCAGCGATTCGACTTCACCCTTGGAAGCCGGACGGACGTCATACGCGGTCACGACCGCGCCAAGACGCTTGGCGGTGCCAATGGCCTGCAGTCCGGCGATGCCGGCACCCAGGACGAGTACCTTGGCCGGTCGTATGGTGCCGGCGGCGGTGGTCATCATCGGCAGGAAGGAGCCGTACGCGTCGGCGGCGACGATGGCGGCCTTGTAGCCCATCACGGAGTTCTGCGAGGTCATCTCGTCCATGGACTGAGCCGAACTCAGCTGACGCGGCAGCTTTTCCATGGCGACGCCGACCAGGCCGGCGTTGTCAAGTGCGGCCACGTAATCGGCGTCGGTGAACGATCCGAGCATGCCGATGACCCACGTGCCCCTCTTCACGCGGCTCAGCAGCTCATTGCTTGGGCGATCGACAAAACCGAGCACATCGGCGCGTGCAATCACGTCGGCGGCGGAGACGACCTGTGCCCCGGCCTTGACATAATCCGCATCAACGTAATGCGATGCGGCTCCCGCACCGGATTCGATCAGGCATGTAACGCCTGCCTTACGCAATCTTGTTACGATATCCGGTGTCAGAGCAACACGGGACTCGTGTTCGGAGGTCTCGTTGAGCACTCCGAAGGCCACGGTGGCTTCTGGTGTTTCAGCCATAGGTGCCCTTTCTTCCTCGTTAAAGAAATCTATTGAACAGATACAGCGCAACAGTGTAACGTAGGTCACACCTATCCCGGAGCGAAATTTCATCTGTCGAATATGAGGCATCTGTCGGATATGGCCCAAAACGACGCAATCATAACACTTCCTTACGCTACCGTAAGGTGACGTGTCGCGGTTGAGGGATTATCATTCCTACACAGATACCAAGTCATATATTGTAAGTAGGGCCAAGGAGCGTTACGTGTCTGTCATCACCTCGTTAAGCAAGCAAGCCGCCAATCTCACGCAGAAGGCGTTGCGTCTGGGAGGTGATTTCGTCCATCCGGTCAGCGACGACTCCGGCAACACCCCCGATTACAACGATCCCGACACCCTCGTCTCGACCGACGACCATATCGATCTGCCTCATACCGCGCAATGGGGGCAGAATTTCCTGTCAACGACCTTCCTTGACCCCGAAACGGGCCTGCTGACCACGAAAACGGAAGGCAACCCGCCGTTGGATGATGGCATGTCCATCTACGACATCTACGCGGATCGCGCCGAACGCATGGGTGACGAGCCTCTCTATACCTATAAGGAGAACGGCGAGTGGATCACCAAGACCGGCAACGAGGTCCTTGCCGAAATCCGCGAAACCGCAAAGGGTCTGCTGCACTACGGCCTGCGGAAAGGCGACGGTGTGGCGTTCATGTGCCGCACCTCATATCAGTGGGATATCTTCGACGCGGCGGTCATGGCCTGCGGCGGCGTGCTGGCGACCATCTACGATACCGATTCCGCCGAGCAAATTCGTAACATCGTAAACAATTCCGATGCCCGTCTGCTGGTTGTCGAGACCAAGGACATGCGCGACAAGGCCGATGGTGCGGAAGATGAGTGCCCGACGCTGGAGCATATCGTATGTTTCGAAAACGGTGGCCTGGATGAGATCAAGGCATACGGTTCCGTCGTAAGCGACGAAGAACTTGACGAACGCATTGATTCCGTTCACAAGACCGATCTGTGTTCCATCGTATATACTTCCGGTTCCACGGCGGCCCCCAAGGGCGTGGAGATGACGCACGAGCACTACTGCACCACCGCATTGAACCTGCCGGAATACATGCCCGACCTCTTGCGCAACAGCAGGCACACCGTGTTGCTGTTCCTGCCGCAGGCGCACTCCTTCGCACGTGCCATCAACTACATTTGCGTGGCCAGCCAGCTGCACATCTACATCGCGCAGGGCATCAAGACGCTGATCACCGACCTGCAGGTGGCCAAGCCGACCGTGATGATCGTGGTTCCGCGTGTATTGGAGAAGGTGTATAACGCCGCATCCCAGAAAGCCGGTCACGGTGCCAAGGGCGTGGCGTTCGCCGCGGCCGTGGTCGCCGCGCAGAACTATATGAAGGAAGTCAGCGCCAAGGGCAAGGCCGGAGCGTTGGCCAAGGCACGTCGAGCGGCGTTCGACCCGATGGTCTATGCCTCGCTGCGCGAAGTGCTCGGCGGCCGCGCCAAGTGGATCGTAGCCGGCGGCGCTCCGCTTGATCCGGAACTGATGGCGTTCTTCCGCGGCGCAAACGTGCCGGTATATGAGGGTTATGGTCTGACCGAGACCACCGCGCCATGCGCTTTCAATCCGGTGGGTGTACCGTACCATCAAGGCTCCGTCGGCATCGCGTTCCCCGGCTTTGAGTTGCGTATCGCCGAAGACGACGAGATTCAGGTCAGAGGCACCGCCGTGTTCCCGCGCTACCACAAGAACGAGGAGGCTTCCGAGGATTCCTTCGTCGAAGACGGCTGGTACGCCACGGGCGACCTTGGCCGCATCGATGATGATGGTTTCCTGTATATCATCGGTCGTAAGAAGGACCTGATCATCACTGCAGGCGGTAAGAACGTCTCCCCCGGCCCGATCGAAGAGGTCATTCAGCGTTGTGAGTTCGTGTCGCAGGCGTTGGTGCTTGGCGACAAGCGCCCCTTCATCTCCGCACTGATCACGCTGGATGAGGAGTCGCTTCGTCCGTGGCTGGAAAGCAAGGGGCTCAACCGCGACATGCCGCTTGAGGAAGCCGCGAACAATGCGGCGGTACGTGCTGAAGTGCAGAAGTGGGTCGACCAGGCCAACGAGGGCGTATCCCGCGCCGAATCCGTGCGTAAATTCATCATCCTACCGGAGGAGTTCACTCAGGAAAACGGTCTGATGACCGCTTCCATGAAGGTGATCCGTCCGAAGGTGATCAAGCGCTATTCCACCCTGCTCAATACGCAGATGTACACCAAGAAGAAGTGATCACTTCGTATCATGTTGTGATCGTCATGATGGATGCCTTCACGACATGACGATCACCCTGCAATGTCGTTCCGCCGCGAAAAACATGAAAAGAATCGCGGCGGAACGACATTGTCGTATCGCAAAATGTCGTTTCGTGCGGACCACCACCATGTTTCCCGCGCGAAACGACATTCTTCAGTAGTAGGCGACACGTTATCCGAGCGCCACGAAGCAGATCAGAAGCCCAGCTTCTCGAGCTGCTTAGGATCCGACTGCCAGCCCTTGGCGACCTTGACATGCAGGTCAAGCCGGGCCTTCTGGCCGACGATGCGGTTGACCGGAGTGCGCAGCTTCTTCTTGACACGTACCAGATGCTCCGCACCCTTGCCGATAATGATCGGCTTCTGCGAATCACGCTCCACATAGATGGATACGATCACTTGCGCCTTGCCGTCATAGGCCATGCCACTCTCGTTGTCTTCCGGATACTCGATGGAATCCACGACCACGGCCAGCGAATGCGGCAACTCGTCGTCCAACTCCTCAAGGAACGCGCCACGCACCAGTTCGGCGATGGTGTCTTCCGGACGTTCCTCGGTAATCTGCTCGGCGGGGTACATCTGTGGGCCTTCCGGCATGTTCTCCACAAGCACGTTCCTGACTTCGGACAGATTGTCGTGTTTCAGCGCACTGACCGGCACGATATCGGTGAAATCAGCGAATTCGTTGATTTCGATGAGTTTGTTGATCAGCCCTTCACGAGAAAGCTCGTCGATTTTGGTGACGATGGCGATCAAAGGCACCTTCCACTTGAACGTGCCGTCATCGCGCTTCGCCGCGAATTCGGAACGCAGTCGGCTGAGGATACGCTTATCGCCGGGGCCGATCTCCTGATCTCCCGGCAACAGGAACGCGATGGCATCCACGTCTGCCAGGGACTCGTCGACCACGTCATTGAGACGCTGGCCGAGCAGCGTACGGGGTCGATGAATGCCAGGGGTATCCACCAGCACGATCTGCGCGTTATCGGTGGTGAGAATGCCTCGAATGGCCTTACGCGTGGTTTCCGGACGGGATGACGCGATGGCGATCTGCGTGCCGATCAATGCATTGATAAGCGTGGACTTGCCCACATTCGGACGTCCGACCACGGCGACGAATCCGGAACGATATGGGACAGGCGCTGCGGAATCCGCGGAGATGGAGGTGGAGTCGGTCATATCGTGTGGGTCAGTCATGCTTGTCCTTGGAATTCTTGTCGTTACTCGACGCCTGATCGGCAGCGTCGTTCGGTTCTTCGTTCTGGTGTTCAGTTTCGTCCACGCCCTCGACGTGCGCCGGTTCCACCACAATGGTGGACACCTTCTTACGCCGTCCGGCGGAGTCCACCGCAGTCAGTCTCAGGCCACGGGTCACCGCGGATGCGCCGACGATCGGCACGCGTCCCAACAGCTTGGTCAACAGGCCGTACACCGTGTCGACATCATCCTCATCGATGTCGATTTCGAAGATCTCCTCAAGATCGGCGATGGTGGTACGGGCCGGCATGCTCCACTTCTTCTCCCCCAGTCTTTCGGGTTCGGCATGTTGGGTGCGGTCATGTTCGTCTTCGAGCTCGCCCACGATCTGTTCGATGGTGTCTTCGATGGTGACCAAACCGGCGATGCCGCCATACTCGTCCACCACGACCGCCACATGCTGACGCGTGCGTTGCATCTGATGGAATAAATCGTCGACCGGCTTGGATTCCGGCACCAGCATCGGATCGCGTACGATCGATTCCACATCGCGGGACAGCGCAGCCGGATTGAAGGCGGTCGCCCGTACCGCATCCTTGAGATAGGCGATGCCTACCAGGTCATCGACGTCGTCGCCGATGACCGGCACCCGGGAGAAACCGGAACGGGAACAGAGTTTCAGCATGTTCTCCAATGTCTCGTCTCGTTCGACGCAGATCATATCGGTGCGAGGCACCATGATTTCGCGGGTCAGGGTTTCCGAGAGCATGAGCACATTGCGTAGCATTTCGGAAACCTCTGGATCGAAATCGTTCGCTTTGACCAAGCGGTCGATGGTTGCACGTCCCTGTTCGAGCTGAATCTTCTCCAACTCCTCATCGTCGGAAAGGTCGCCATTACGGCGCTTGGAATCCTGCTGCCCTCCGATTTTGGCGAATGGCGTCAGCATGGTCGCGACCGACACCGCATTGGCATGTTGCAGCATGATGTCCACAGGCTTGGACGCTCCCGCGCTACGCGGACGCACCAGCAACGAAATCACGGCCACGATCAACGCGAAGACGAATCCGCATAGCAGCTCGGACCACAACGGTGCATCGAACATCACCGCGATGCATGCCACTAGCACGCCGTCGAGCACATTGCAGGTGATACGAAAGAACGCGCAGGATCCTGCCGTCGCGTATCGATCGGAAACCAGTCGCTGCACCTTATGGATGCGCTTGATCTTCTTGCCCCTGATGAATGGCGAGATTTCGGAGTCCGTCTGAATCTCAAGAATGAGATTGTTCAGGCTGGCCCTGGTTACACGCGCCACCGCACCTTCGGTTGCCGCCATCGACAGCGACAGCCATACCAGCAGCAACGCCACGATAATCAGCACGGCGATGATGACGATGGTCATGCCTTCCATGGTTGTCGTTCCTCCCACTATGCCTGCATGGGCTATTTGGCGATCTGCCGGCCGGAACCATGCTCACGGTCCCATTCGGCAAGCGCATCCGATGCGCCGGCGGGTAATGTCGCCTGTGCGCCGACACCCTGCCGGAGTGCGAAAAACGTCAGCAGCAGTTGCCGTTGCAGACCGAACATCTGACGTTCCTGCTCCGGGGTCACATGATCGTATCCGAGCAGGTGCAGAATACCGTGGATGGTCAGCAACATCATTTCCTCCATGGTACTGTGGCCGGCTGCGAGCGCCTGCTGCGCTGCGACCCATGGACAGATTACGATGTCGCCGAGCACGCCTTCCATGACGGTCCGCCCGTCTCCGGGTCGCAGTTCGTCCATGGGGAAGCTCATCACATCGGTGGGACCTTCGAGATTCATCCAGCGCATGTGCAGCTGGGCGATCGGATCGGGATCCACGAACATGATGGTCAGGTCGGACTGCGTGCTGACACGCATCTGGTCCATCACCCAGACGCCGAGGTTCGAAAAGACCTTGCCGTCGACCTGCCAGATGGTTTCGTTCGTGACTTCAACGCTCATCGGCGTGTTCGTTCCTTTCGGTTGTTTCGATCTCGTTGCCGTGCCTGCGTCCCTGTCTGCTGTGATCTCCGGCGATGGCCGCATGCCGGTCGTAGGCCGCGACGATTTTGCCTACCAAGGCATGCCTTACCACATCTTCCGGCTGAAGGTGGGCGAAAGCGATGTCGTCGATGCCGTCCAGGATGCGTTCGATGGTGGCGAGTCCCGACTTGGGCACGGTCAGATCGACCTGCGTCACGTCTCCGGTGATGATCATCTTGGTGTTGAAACCAAGTCGGGTGAGGAACATCTTCATCTGTTGTTCCGTGGTGTTCTGCGCCTCGTCGAGAATCACGAACGCATCGTTGAGCGTGCGTCCACGCATGTAGGCGAGCGGAGCGACTTCGATGGCGCCGTCATCCATATACCGCTTCAGCTGGTCGGCCCCAAGCATGTCGGATAACGCATCGTACAACGGGCGCAGGTATGGGTCGACCTTCTCGTTCAATGTGCCGGGCAGGAAGCCGAGGTTCTCTCCCGCCTCCACGGCCGGTCGCGTCAGAATGATGCGACGCACCTGCCGATCTTGGAAGGCTCGCACGGCCTTGGCCACAGCCAGATAGGTCTTGCCGGTGCCTGCCGGACCGATGGCGAAGGTGATGGTATGCGATTCGATGGCGTTGACATAGGCGATCTGCCCGGCTGTCTTCGCGCGTACCGGCTTGCCCAAGGCGAAGGTGATGACTCCCGGAACATGCGGCTTACGTCGATCGGCGGTTTCGTCACGGGCAATGGCCGCGCCCTGCGCATGCTTCTGCAGACGCAACTCCTCCACCACACGCCCGTGTCCGGGATGGGATTGCCGCACGGAATTCTTCAGTACGTTCTGGTCAAGCATGCGCCGCACGGTATCGGCATCCATCGGAGCCGTATACGCGGCCTGAATGATGTCGGCGAGCACATCTTCGGCCTGCGCCGCCTGCGCCTCAGACTGCTTGGAACGTGACATGATCGCGATGCGATCGCCCCGCACGATGATGGTCAGATCGGGAAATGCCCTTTCGACTTCGCGGAGCACCTCGTCGATCGGGCCGAGAACCGTCACCGGATCGAGCTGCCGGGGAATCGTGATGGTACGTGTAGTGGTAGCCACAAAACCTCTTCTTATGTTTTGACGTCGGAAAGCGGAACAGGAACTATTCGTCGAGCTTCTCACCGGTCAGCACGTGGGCGTGCACATGGAATACGGTCTGGCCGGCATCGAGACCGGTGTTGAAGATCAGACGGTAGTCACCATGGAATTCGTCGTCGGCAATCCGCTGCGCGACCTTGACCATATGCGCCAGCTGATCGGCATCATCGGCAGCCAGTTCGGCGACGTTCGCATAATGCTCACGCGGCACGATGAGTACATGTACCTTGGCTTTCGGATTGATATCCCTGAACGCATAGGTGGTGTCATCCTCATACACCTTTTCGCTTGGAATCTCACCGGCAATGATTTTGCAGAACAGGCAATCCGAATCGCTCATGACGCTCCTTCGTTTCGTTTGCGAACCTTTGCCTCCATGCTATTGCCCAACCGGGATAAACCCCATACAGCGGCGTCACGCGAAGCGACCCAGCGCGCGGGCAAGCAACGACAACGCGACGGGCCCCGCCGTCGAAGCCCTCAGAATGTTGTTCCCCAACACGCACACTTCGGCGCCGGCCTCGGTGAAGGAAGCGACTTCGGCATCGCTGATGCCGCCCTCCGGACCGACCACCACATAGATGGTACGCCGACGGCCGTCTTCCAGGCACTTATCCGACAGACCGGCAATGGCCTGCTCGATTTGAATCCAGGTTTTCGTGGCATCCTGATGCAGAATGATCACCAAGTCCCCGTGCACGCAGGCGCGCCTGCAGATGGCGACCACCTGCTTGCTGGTCACGCACTCCCCCAATTCGGGAGACCAAGAACGACGCGACTGTTCCGTCGCCGCGACCAGTACCTGACGCCACTTCCTGTCCGTGCGCCCCGCTTTCCACTTGGCGATGGAACGGTCGGCCTGCCATGGAATCACCTCATCCACGCCGATCTGCGTGGCGGTGTCGATGGCCTGTTCGTCATGGCCGGTCTTGGCCAATGCCTGCACCAATGCAAGCCTGATGGTCGGCTGGGATTCCCTGCCGAATCGCAGCACTTCCGCTATGCCTTGCTGCGCATCACGCAACACGGCATGAATGCGAAGCCCTTTGCCATCGGACAGCTGCAGTTCGTCGCCGTCCTCCAAACGCATGGCCTGAATCGCATGACGTCGTACCGAAGCGGGCAACGTCAACTTCCAACCGGCATTGAGCTCGTCGCTGTTCACCGGCACGTCATCATGTTCCGTATCAAGCAGGAAAAGGGCTTCAGTCATAGCTCCCGAGCCTATCATCACCCCATGCAATGCCGGCGACAATCGAGCGACACGCCGAGACTTGCACGGCTGAAATCAGCTGCTATAGTTTTCATTCGTTGCCGCGAGCAACAAGCACCTGTCCGGGTGGCGGAATGGTAGACGCGCTAGCTTGAGGTGCTAGTGCCTATTTATACAGGCGTGCGGGTTCAAGTCCCGCTCCGGACACCGGATAAACCCCTTGGAAACAAGGGGTTTTCTTGTATCTAGCGAAAGCCGGCGAAATGCAGTTTATCCATCTTGATTCCATCGACGACGAGCGTGTCGCCGCCTACACCAATCTCACTGAAATCCAGTTGCGCAACAGGTTGGAGCCGAGCAAGGGACTGTTCATCGCCGAATCACCCAAGGTGATCGACCGCGCCTTGGCATCCGGACGCGAGCCGATCTCACTGCTGGTCGAGGAACCGTGGATCGATGGCATGTCTCGGACCTTCGTCTGCATCGACGAACATTGGGGCGGAGACATTCCCGTGTATGTGGCGTCTCCGGAACAGCTCAAGCGGCTGACCGGCTATCGTCTGCACCGTGGCGCGTTGGCCGCCATGAGGCGTTGGACCCTGCCGAGCGTCGAAGAGGTATGCCGTGGGGCGCGGCGCATCGCGGTGATGGAGAACATCGTCGACCACACGAACGTCGGTGCGCTGATGCGTTCGGCCGCGGCCCTTGATGTCGATGCCGTGCTGGTCACCCCCTCCTGCGGCGATCCGCTGTATCGAAGGGCCGCACGTGTGTCGATGGGTACGGTGTTCCAGATTCCGTGGACCCGCATCGGCGGCGATGACAAACATTACTGGCCATTCACCGGCATGCGGGAACTGCATGATCTTGGCTTCACCACCGTGGCCATGGCATTGGAGGATGATTCCGTCTCCCTGGACGAACTGGTACGCAGACTCAACAACGGGCCGGCCGAGACCGACCATATCGACAGGCTGGCGTTGATCTTCGGCACCGAAGGGGATGGCCTGTCGCATCATACGATATCCCGTGCGGACCTCACCGTGAAGATTCCCATGAGCCACGGTGTGGACAGCCTCAACGTGGCGGCTTCGAGCGCCGTGGCTTTCTATTCAACCGCAATTCGCTGAAAAGTCTTGAAAAAGTTCGAGACTCGCGGGGCGAATGCCTTGCAAGTTGCAGAAAATATGCAATTATTGTGTGCGTAGGCGGTTTGCGAAGAAGCATTCCGAACGAAGTTGTGCGGTGTCGATATGACGCTCTAAGAGAGGAGTTCTCATGGCGAAGAATCCGAAAATTCTTTCCATCGTACTTGCAGGTGGCGAAGGCACGCGTCTAATGCCCCTGACCCGGGATAGGGCCAAGCCGGCCGTTCCGTTTGGCGGCGTGTTCCGTCTGATCGATTTCCCGTTGAGCAATCTGGTCAATTCCGGTTACATGCAGACCGTCGTGCTCACCCAGTACAAGTCACATTCGCTTGACCGCCATATTTCGACGGTGTGGCGCTTCTCGCCGCTTCTGGGCAACTACGTCTCCCCTGTGCCGGCTCAGCAGCGACTTGGCAAGCACTGGTATCTGGGTTCCGCTGACGCCATCTACCAGACCATCAACATCATCGAGGACGTACAGCCGGACATCGTGGTCATCGTCGGCGCCGATCATGTGTACCGCATGGACTTCCAGCAGATGGTGCAGCAGCATATCGATTCCGGCGCGGAGTTCACCGTGGCCGGCATCCGTCAGCCAATCAGCCAATCCAACCAGTTCGGCGTGATCGAGGTCGACCCGGAGCATCCGAACATGATCAAGAGCTTCCAGGAGAAGCCGCAGACCACCACCGGTCTGCCGGATGACCCGAATTCCATCCTCGCTTCCATGGGCAACTACGTAGCCAACACCGATGCTCTGTTCGAGGCCCTGTCGCTTGACGAGAAGGCCGAGGACACCAAGCATGACATGGGCGGTGACATCGCCCCGTACTTCGCGGCCCGCCATGAGGCCGGCGTCTATGATTTCAATTCCAATGAGATTCCGGGGGCCACGCCGACCGATCACGCCTACTGGCGCGATGTGGGTACGTTGAGGCAGTTCTACGATGCACATATGGACCTGATTTCCTATGTGCCCGAATTCAACCTGTACAACACCGAATGGCCGATTTATACGCTGTCCGGCAACCTGCCGCCGGCGAAGTTCGTCCATGCCGGTCGCGATCGTCTGGGTCATGCCACCGACTCGATCGTCTCCCCGGGCGTCATCGTCTCCGGTGGCGAGGTGCATCATTCCGTACTGTCGCCGAATGTGCGCATCCACTCGTGGTCGCAGGTCGTCGATTCGATTCTGTTCGACAATGTGACCATCAACCGTCGTGCACGTGTATACAAGGCCATTCTCGACAAGAATGTCGTGCTGACCGAAAATTCGACCGTCGGCATCGATACCGAGCATGATCTGGCCCGTGGCTTCACGGTCACGCCGGACGGCATCACCGTGGTTCCGAAGGGCACTGTCGTCGACGACTGACGCTCCGCAACACGAACAAAAAGGCGTGTTCCCGAACCAATCGGGAGCACGCCTTTCTTCATCTGCACAAACCATTGCATCATGGCACAGGCCGCAACGCAATCACATTGTTCCGGAAATCACCGGCGAACAATCAGTATTTCGGCAGATTATCGAAGCTGAAACCGATGGCCGCCAGCTGCTCGCGGCCCTCCGGCGTAATCTTCTCCATGGTCCAGCGAGGCTGCCAGGTCCAATCGATGCGGAATTCCTCGACCAGACCTGCCAAGGTGCTGGCGCATTCGTCTTCAATCAGATCGGTCAATGGACATGCCGGCGTAGTCAGCGTCATGGTGATGATGGCACGACCAAGTTCATCGATTTCGATGCCATAGACCAATCCCAGATCAATCACATCGATACCGAGTTCCGGGTCGATGACCTGGTGCAGGGCCTCCTTCACATCGGCTGCGGTCGCGCGGCCGATCTCGTCGAAAGCCTTCAGCGAGATCCCGTCATCCTGCCCGTCTTCACAGCCGCAAGCTCCGGCATGGTCACCGCATCCGCAGGCATCCTGCTGCGGAGTCTCCTTATGTTCGACTTCCACCGGCTTGCCATCCTTGAATCCTTTGGCCAGATTAGGGTTAAGCATGACGCGACGCGCAGCGTCTTCGTCATTGTCCAAAGCCTTGGCCACGGAATCAAACACGGAGGCCTGCGGCTCGGGCACCAGGTTTTCGCTCATTGTCGCTCCATTACACTCACGGATAATGCTGTTGAGTAGATTATCGCTTCGGGGGCGGGTTTGTCATCGGCGTTTCGTTCATCGCCGAACACAGCCCCACCGGGGACGCCGACGTGCCGCCGTATCAGCTCTTGGCCGCCAAAGCCTTGGCCACGGAATCCTTCATGCCTTCCCAGCCGAGCAATGCGCATTTGATGCGCATCGGATACTTGGAAACACCTTGGAATACGATGCCGTCTTCCAATTCCTCCTCGGCATGCTCATCGTCAAGACCTTTGCCTCGTGATTCCATCAACCGATGAAAGGTATCGGCCAGATGCATGGCTTCGTCGACGCTTTTGCCTTCGACGAGGTCGACCATTACCGACAGGCTGGCCTGCGAAATGGAGCAGCCGTGGCCGTCCCATACCAGACGCTCGATAGTGTGAGGTTCGTTGTCGGAAACCTCGACATGCACGGTCGCTTCGTCGCCGCAGGTCGGATTGAACTGGTGGGATTCGCCGGGCGTGCAGTACTCGTGACTCGCCTGTACAATGGTATCCCCTGCCTGCGAGGCGTTTTCCGACGCCAGATCAGGCGCAAAATGCTCCTTGCCGTGCGGATCACGGGCCGCCTCAAGAATGACTTCCTGATACATCTGCTCGAGATCGTCGCCGGACATTGCAAATTCATTCATACTGGTTTACTTAACTCCAAAGAACGGACGGACCTGTTTCACCGTTTCGATAAGCGCCTGCGCATCCTCAACGGCATTGTAGATGCCGCTGGACGCACGGTTGGAAGCATACACGCCGAAATGCCGGTGCACCGGCTGCGCGCAGTGGTGGCCGACGCGGATGGCGATGCCCTGCGCATCGATGAACTGGCCGACATCATGGGGATGCACGCCCTCCACCTCGAACGCGATCGTGCCGATGCGACGCTCATTGCTGCGCGGTCCAAGAATGCGGACACCTTCGATGTCGCCAAGCGCGAGCAGTTCGTCGGTGATGGTCCTTTCATGCGCTTCGAGATTCTCCATGCCGATGGACATCAACCAATCAGCGGCCACGCCCGCGGCCACGACTTGGGCGACCGGCTGGGTACCGGCCTCAAAACGTGCCGGAGGTTCCATGTACCGCGCTTCCTGGTCCATCCATGCGAGTTCCACCATGGATCCGCCGAAATTCGCCGGCGGCAGGGCTTCGAGCATGTCCCGCTTGCCATAGAGAAAGCCGACACCGGTCGGACCGTACATCTTGTGTGCGCTCCACGCGGCGAAATCGACATCCAGAGCATGGAAATCGACTTTCAGATGCGGTACGGACTGGCATGCGTCAAGTATGAACGCCGCGCCTACCTCATGCGCACGCCTGATGATGGGTGCGATATCGGTGATGGCACCGGTGGTGTTCCCCACATGCGTGACGGCGACGATTTTCGTGCGTTCGGTAATCACCTCGTCGGTGCTATCGGAACGGATACGACCCTCATCGTCCAAATCGAACCACTTCAGGCTGGCTCCGGTGCGGGCCGCCAGTTCCTGGAATGGCAGCAACATCGAATGATGCTCGGCTTTGGACACCACGATCTCGTCACCCGGCTTGAGGGCGAAGCGTTTGGCCGCCGCTCCTCCACGACCGAGCGAGGCATTGCCGAAGGCCGTGGCCAGCAGATTCAGCCCTGCGGTCGCGCCGGAGGTGACGACGACCTCCTCCTCGCCTTCCGCCGCATTGGCGCCGACCAGCCGGGCCATCTTGGCGCGGGCCTCCTCGAACGCCATGGTGCTGCGCGCGGCAAGTTCGTGGGCACCGCGGTGCACGCCGGCGTTGATCGTCCTATAGAATTCCGCCTCCGCGTCAATCACGCACTGCGGTTTCTGCGAGGTCGCGGCGGAGTCCAGATACACCAACGGATGCCCGTGAATCTGCTGGTCCAGAATCGGGAATTCCTCACGGATCGATGCAAAATCCGTCATGCCAGCGCGCTTTCGGAATCGGCGCCTTCCGGCAGATATGCGTCGTAGCCCTTCTCTTCGAGTTCATCGGCAAGTTCCGGACCACCCGTCTTGACGAAATGTCCCGCGGCGAACACATGTACGATGTCAGGCTTGATGTACTTAAGGATTCGGGTGTAGTGCGTCACCATGAGAATGCCGAACTGATTGGCCTCTTTGGCGCGGTTCACCCCTTCTGAGACAATGCGCAACGCATCGACGTCAAGGCCCGAGTCGGTTTCATCAAGGATGGCGAACTTAGGCTTGAGCAGTTCGAGCTGCAGTACTTCGGCACGCTTCTTCTCGCCACCGGAGAAGCCTTCGTTCACGGAGCGGGTGGCGAATTTCGGATCCATTCTCAGACGCTTCATGGCTTCGGTCAGTTCCTTGGTCCACGTGCGAATGGCCGGTGCCTTGCCGTCGACTTCGGTCTTGGCGGTGCGCAGGAAGTTGGTCATGGACACACCCGGAACCTCGACCGGATACTGCATGGCGAGGAAGATGCCGGCCTTGGCGCGCTCGTCCGGAGTCATCTTGAGGATATCCTCTCCGTCGAGCAATACCTGGCCGGAATCGACGATGTACTTCGGATGGCCGGCCAACGTATAGGCCAGCGTGGATTTGCCGGAACCGTTGGGGCCCATGATGGCGTGGGTCTCACCGGAGTTGACGGTCAGGTTCACGCCTTTGAGGATCGGCTTGATGCCATCCTTGGTTTCGACGTGCGCATAGAGATCCTTGATTTCAAGAGTTGACATGTTATGCTCCTACGATTCCTTACTTCTCTTCCAATACCTGCGCCATCGCGTCGCTTTCGCCGCGTGTCAGACGCCTGTCGATGACGGTCATCAGATGCTCGGAGATGGCGGGAATGCCGATCTCCTCGACGAGTTCGCCAAAGAAGCCGCGAACCACGAGCTTGCGTGCCTCGACCTCCGGAATGCCGCGGGATTGCAGGTAGAACAGCTCCTCATCGTCGAACCGTCCGACGGACGATGCATGGCCCGCGCCGATGATATTGCCATTCTCGATTTCGAGGTTCGGTTCCGAATCGGCGATCGCGCCCGGCGTAAGCACCAGATTGCGATTGAGCTCATAGGAATCGGTGCCCGGCGCGGTCGGCGCGATCAGGGCATTGCCCACCCATGTGGAGTGCGCATCCTTGCCGTCAAGCGCACCTTTATAGACCACACGGCTTCTGCATTCGGGATGGTTGTGCACGATCATGGTGCGATGTTCGATGTGTTCGCCCGGATCCACGAAGTAGATACCGAGCATGTTGAGATCACCCTGCTCGCCGCCGAAGTCCTGATCCATGCGGATGCGGACCACGTCGCCGCCGAGCGTCACCACGGAATGACGCAACGAGGCGCCCTCCCCCATGTGAATGCGCTGATTGCCGACCTGCTTGGAACCCTTGTTCCACTCCTGAATGAACGTGGTGGAGATGTGCGAATCCCTGCCGGTGGAGATTTCCACGCCTTCGGCGATGCGGGCGTCGCCGTCATGTTCCACGACCACATCGGCATGCGCATGGTCCGCGGCGATGATGACCAGATGGAAGGCGTCCATATCAAAGCCATTGCCGTGCACTTTGACCAGTACCGGCTGTTCGATCTCACCTTCGAGCTTCAGCACCGTCGCCTGCTTGCCGGAATTCCACTCCACGGCGGAGACGCGGTCATTCGGCTCGGAGACGATGCCGGTACCGGCATCGCCCAATGCGACCCGCTCGAAGGTCGCGCCATCGGCCAATGGCGCTCCGTCAATCATGCTGACGGAGATTTCGGTATCGCCGGAAGGCTGGAACGTGTCGAAGAATTCCTCGACACGTTCAACCGGCGTATAACGCCAATCCTCCTGGGTGCGATCGGGCTTGGCGAAGGCCTCCACGTCGAAGGAGCGCGGCGCGCGGTCGGCCGAGGACGGCATGGCCGCCGGATTCGCATACGAATCGTTCGGATCCGCGACGGGAATGTTGATTTCCTGAGTTTGTGCCATGGTGATCAGCCCACCGATCCTTCCATCTGCAGTTCCACCAGTCGATTCAGCTCGAGTGCGTATTCCATCGGCAGCTCGCGGCTGATCGGCTCCACGAAGCCACGCACGATCATGCCCATGGCCTCGTCTTCGGAAAGGCCACGGCTCATCAGATAGAACAACTGGTCTTCGGAGACCTTGGAGACGGTTGCCTCATGCGCCATGGACACGTCATCCTCACGTACGTCCACATGTGGGTAGGTGTCGGAACGGCTGAATTCGTCGACCAGCAATGCATCGCACACGGTCGAGTTCGAGGAGCCCTCCGCGCCCTTGACGATCTTGACCAGCCCACGGTAGGCGGAACGGCCGCCGCCGCGGGAAATCGACTTGGCTACGATGGTGGAGCTGGTATGCGGGGCGAGATGGATCATCTTCGCGCCGGTATCCTGATATTGCCCCTTGCCGGCGAATCCCAGGGACATGGTGCTGGCCTTGGCGTACGGTTCGGCGAGGATGCAGGCCGGATATTTCATGGTGGCCTTGGAGCCGATGTTGCCGTCGACCCACTCCATAGTGCCTCCCTCACGTACGTAGGCACGCTGGGTCACCAGATTGTACACGTTGTTCGACCAATTCTGCACGGTGGTGTAGCGCACGCGGGCATGCGGCTCCACGAAAATCTCCACCACACCGGAATGCAACGAGTCGGTGGAGTAGATCGGAGCGGTGCAGCCTTCCACGTAATGCACATAGGAGCCTTCGTCGGCGATGATGAGCGTACGCTCGAACTGGCCCATATTCGGCGTGTTAATGCGGAAATAAGCCTGCAGCGGGATGTCGACATGCACACCCTTGGGCACGTATACGAACGATCCGCCCGACCATGCGGCGGTGTTCAGCGCCGAGAACTTGTTGTCGTTGCTCGGAATGCATTTACCGAAGTATTTCCTGACGATTTCCGGATACCGCTGCACGGCAGTGTCGGTGTCGACGAAGATCACGCCCTGATCCGAAAGCTCCTTCTGGATTGAGTTGTAGATGACTTCGGATTCGTACTGTGCGGCGACGCCGGAAACAAGGCGGCTCTTTTCGGCTTCCGGGATGCCCAGCTTGTCATAGGTGCTGCGGATTTCCTCAGGCAGCTCGTCCCAGGTCGTGGCCTGTTTGTCGATCGGCTTGACGTAGTACTTGAAATCGTCCGCGTCGCAATCCTTCAGATCGACGCCCCATTGCGGCATCGGACGATTGATGAAGTCACGATACCCCTCAAGTCGCTTCTCCAACATCCATTCCGGCTCGTTTTTATCGGCGGAAATGGCACGTACCACGTTCTCGTCAATGCCTTTCTTCGCCGCTTCGCCCGCGAAGTCCGTATCATGCCAGCCATAGGTGTAGTCACCGAACTGCTGGATGATTTCATCATCCTGTTTGATCTTGTCTTCGTTCACACGCGAACGATCAGCCACATACTGACTCATCTCCACGTCAGCCGCGGCGTTAGGCGCTTGGTTTTCTGCCACCGTACGCTGCCTCCATTCACTGATTAGTACCTATGACAACCTAACAGAATGCATGGCTAAATACCAGTGACCCATTCGAAATTCGGCTTCCGACCAACGTGATGTATATAACAAAACGGGGAGCCGATTTATCGACTCCCCCGAATGCCTTCACTTAGCGTGCCTGCTGGTGGTCAAGTGCGGCCTTGACCAAACCCGCGAACAGCGGATGCGGCTTGGTCGGGCGGGACTTGAACTCCGGATGGGCCTGAGTGGCCACGAAGAACGGATGCACCTCACGAGGCAGTTCCACGAATTCGGTGAGCTCACCGTCGGGGCTTTGGCCTGAAATACGCAGTCCGGCTTCGCGTAGACGGTCCTTGTAGGCCACGTTCACTTCGTAACGATGACGATGACGCTCGGTGACATGCGTGGTGCCGTACAGTTCGGCAACGATGGAGCCTTCCTCCAGCTCGGCCGGATAGGAACCCAGACGCATGGTGTGACCCATGTCGCCGTTACCGGCGACGATATCCTTCTGCTCCTCCATGGTGGCGATGACCGGATTTGCGCAGTCCGGCTCGAATTCGGAAGAATTCGCATCCTCGATGCCGAGTACGTCACGGGCGTATTCGATGACCATGGACTGCAGGCCGAGGCACAGACCAAGGGCAGGCAGCCCGTTTTCACGGGCATAACGCAGTGCACCGATCTTGCCGTCGATGCCACGGATGCCGAAACCGCCGGGAATCACGATGCCGTCGACCTGGTCGAGTGCGGCTGCCGCACCTTCCTCGGTGGCACATTTGTCGGCGGCCACCCACTTGACGTTGACCTTGGCCCAGTTGGCGAAACCGCCGGCCTTGATGGCCTCGGTGACGGACAGGTAGGCGTCCGGCAGGTCGATGTACTTGCCGACGATGGCCACGTTGACCTCATGCTTCGGATGGTGCACGCGCTCGAGCAGATCCTCCCACTCATCCCAGTCGACATCGTGGAACGGCAGACCGAGCTCACGCACGACATAAGCGTCGAGCCCCTCGTCGAACAGGGTCTTCGGCACGTCGTAGATGCTCGGGGCATCCACGCAGTTGACCACGCCTTCGGAATCCACGTCGCACATCAGGGAGATCTTGTCCTTGATGGACTGGTTGAGCGGGCGGTCGGAGCGCAGCACCAGGGCATCCGGGGAGATGCCGAGCTGGCGCAGCATCATCACGGAATGCTGGGTCGGTTTGGTCTTGAGTTCGTGGGCGGCCGCAATGTACGGCACGAGGGAGACGTGCACGAACATGCAGTTGTCGGCACCCAGGTCGCGACGCACTTCGCGTGCGGCCTCGAGGAACGGCTGCGATTCGATATCGCCGACGGTGCCGCCGATCTCGGTGATGATCACGTCGACGTCATCGGAGGCCTGGGCACGCATGCGGGACTTGATTTCATTGGTGATGTGCGGAATGACCTGCACGCACTGGCCGAGATACTCGCCGGCACGTTCCTTGCGCAGCACCTCCTGATAGATCTGACCGGTGGTGACATTGGCCTTCTGGCTTAGGTATACGTCGAGGAAGCGCTCGTAGTGACCGATGTCGAGATCGGTTTCGGCACCATCTTCGGTGACGTAGACCTCACCATGCTGGAACGGATTCATCGTGCCCGGATCCACGTTGATGTACGGATCGAGCTTCTGCTGCAAAACCTTGATGCCACGGCTACGGAGCAGGCGGCCGAGGGAGGAGGCGGTCAGGCCTTTGCCGAGAGAGGAAACCACGCCACCGGTGACGAAAATATGCTTGGTAACGTGCTCTTGAGAATTGCCATGTTGTCTTCTAACCATGGAACTCCAGCCTATCATCGACGCATGACGCGGCGTGTTTCGACCATATGGGAAAGGTGGGGTCGCCTTCCATTACGACGACCCCACCCTGCAGGAGTGGAACAACGTTCAAACGATCATATTGGCTATAGGCTGTTCTCCTTTCCGCTTCTCACGATCAGCACGGTTCCGGAAACGATGGCCAGCAACACCGCCACCAGCATGATGCCGGATATGTCGGTGCCGGTCGCGGCGACTCCGGCCGATGCGGCCGATGCGCCCTTCGCGTCGTTGGAAGACGGCTTGTTGGCGGATGGCTTGACCGGGACGGTCTTGCCATTGTCAGTCTTGCCATTGTCGGCCTTGCCGCCGTCCTTCTTCGCCGTGTCAAGCTGCAACACGGTGGCAGACAACGCGCCGGCGGCATACGAACCGTCCTTGTCCACGGTCACGGTGGCGGCATCGGCATTCACCTTGCCATCGGCGATCAGCGTTTTGTAGGAGCCGGAATCAAGGCCTTCGATCTTGGCGGCATCGGCATTGGCGTTGAAGATCACCACGTACGTGCCGCTCTCGTCCTTGACCCGATAGGCCACCACGCCGTCGGCGGACTTGATCAGTTTGACATCCTTGCCGATATCATCGTAGTCGGTCAGCCGTAGCGCCTTGATCTGCTTGCGCAGTTTGATCAGACCCTTGACGTAGTCGACGGAGTCGGCATACTGCGTGGTACGGTCCCAATCGATGGCATTCATGGCGTCACCGGTGTTGTAGCTGTTGCCGTTGCCGCCTTTGGTGCGCAGAAATTCCTGACCGAGCTGGATGGCCGGGATGCCTTCCGACAGGTACACGATGGAATCGGCGAGCTTGGCACGGGCCACGGTGGTGGCATCGTCATCCGTCGGGACCGAGGCGCGCAGCTTGTCATACAGGGTCATGTTGTCATGGATTTCGGCGTAGTTGACCACCTGACCGGCATCCGCGTAATGATCCTGTGCATTGCCGTTCCAACAGGTCGTATCCGCATCCGCATCATACCGGCATCCGAGCGCATTGTGCGCGATGAGCCCCTCCTGTCCAGCCTTGCCGGAGACGAAGCCCGTGTCGGTGTCGGAGAATACGGAACCCTTGATCCCATCGCGAATGGAATCGTTGAAGAAGGCGATACCGTTGTTCTTGCCATCGGAGGCCACTTCATAGGCGTTCGGTTGGATGGTCATCCTGCTCTTATCCATCGTGGTGTTCATATCCCAGCCTTCACCGAGGATGATGATGGATGGATCGATCTTGTCGAGCGCGGCACGGACCTCCTTCATCGTCTCAAGGTCGATCAGACCCATGAGATCGAATCGGAAGCCGTCTACGTTGTAGTTCTTGGCCCAGTAGGTCACCGAATCGACGATGTACTTGCGCATCATCTTGCGTTCGGAGGCGGTATCGTTGCCGCAACCGGAATTGTTGACGAGCGCACCGTTGGCATCGTACCGGAAGTAGTAGCCCGGAACCGTCTTGTTGAACGAGTGGCTGGCCGCGTTATAGACATGGTTGTAGACCACATCCATGATCACGCGAATGTCGTTCTTGTGCAGTTCCTTGACCATCTGCTTCATTTCGGCGACACGTGTGCTCGGATTGCTTGGATCGGAGGAATACGAACCTTCCGGCACATTGTAATTCTCCGGATCGTAGCCCCAGTTCTGTGCGCCGGCGGCGTTGTAGCTCAGGTCACCGGTCTCGTTGACGGAACCGTAGTCGTACATCGGCATGATCTGCACGTGACTGACGCCCAGGGACTTCAGATAGTCCAGGCCGGAAGTCGCACCCTTGGCGGTCTTCGTGCCGGATTGCACGACACCGAGGTACTTGCCCTGCCTGTCGGCGGCGATGCCGGAGTCCGGACTGATTGAGAAGTCACGGATGTTCATCTCGGCGATGGTGGCGTCGGTGGTCTTGCCGAAGGCCGGCATGCGATCGCCTGCGGAACCCATGTCCTTCTGGGAAAGCACGACGGAACGCTCGCCGTTGGCCACCGCGGCGGTGGCGTACGGATCGGCGGAGACGTTCACCGTGCCGTCCGCAAAGGTGAGCTGGTAGGCGTAGGCCGTGCCGGAGGCCAGCTTCTTCACGGTGGCACTCCACACGCCCTTGTCTTCGCCCGTCATGTCGATGGTCTTGTCGACTTCGGCATTCGGATCGGCGGACCTGTAGGTAACGAGCTTGACGTTGGTGGCGGTCGGAGCCCACACCTTGAAACCGGTCTGGTTCTTCTGGAACGTCGCGCCCAGGTCATCGCCGCTGTAGGCGTACTTCTTGTCGAAGGCATCCGTACGGACCACCGCGCCGGCGATGGCGTCCTGAGAACCGAAGTCCTTGACTTCGACCGTGTACCTGCCACGAACGTCAAGATCCTTGTCGGTGGTGACGATCACCTTGTTGCCGTCGGTTTTGACGTTCTTGATCTTGACGCTCTTGCCGCCGGCGTCCGTGACGGAGATCTTGCCGTCCAAGTCGTCCGCGGAGACCTTCTTGGAAAGTTTGGCGGACAACTGGTTAGTGTCGGAAATCTCGGCGGACTTCACGGAAGCCCCAAGGGATGGGCGTGAGGAGTACACCGTAGCGTCGCCACTCATCAGCCACACCTCGGCGGAGGCATTGCCGTCGGCATCGAACACGAGTGCGTCGGAGGGGATCTTATGATCGGAATCATCCGGATCCTTGGCCTTCCACGCGTCCTTGCCGTAACGGCGTAGCATGCCGATATCGGAAACGCCGTCGTTGTTGTAGTAGGTGTAGTTGGTGAAGGAATATTCCGCTACCTCTCCCCAATCGTCATGAGAGGCGAAGGTGGCGGCCCCGCCGTTCCAATTGGAGGCCCAGGTCCAGATGTCCCACTGCGGAACGGTGACGCTGGTGTCTTCGGCGTTGTAGTACAGGCCGTCGTCGCGGTTGTAGTGGACCTTTACCGTGACGGCGTTGGCCTTGCACGCATAGTCCGATGGTGCCGAATCCAGGGTCTCGATGGTGGTTGATTCGCCCTGATCCTGGTACTTGGTGCCATCGATCCACACCTCGGCGGTGCCATCGGCGTTTACCGTGGCACTGCGGTCGGCACCATACTTGTTCCACTCGCTGGTGGTGATGATGAAGCCGAACTTGTCATACTTGCCGTCGAAGGTGAGCACGGCGACCTTGCCCCAGCAATCGGTGCCGGTGAATGCGTGGTGTTCGGCGCTCATGCCGGCACCGTTCGCATCGGTGCCCCACACGTACACGCCGCGATTGTCCGAGTCTCCGGAGGGCTTGTAGTGCACGACGAGACGTGTCTGCCCGCCGATGGATTCGGGGTTGCCCACGGTCGAGGTCTGGTCGGCCACGCCCACATAGGTGATGCCCGCGTTGGCGGAGTAATTGCCTCCGCCCTTCGGGTTCTCCCACTGGTCGGTATCCGCGTCGTGGAACACGAAGTCGATCTTCTTGCCTTTGGTGCTGATGGTGGCGGTGTAATAGCCTTGCGCATCAAGGATCATATCGGCGTCCGGTTGGTTCCATTCGTCGCCGAGACCGTAGTGGACCTTCGGGGTCTTCCAGCTGGAGTCGGCGGGCTTGTAGTAGATGGTGACGCTCCTGTCATCGGGCAGTGCGTCATCTTCCTCCTGGCTCACGTCGGGATCGGACGGATCGGTGGTCGCGGAGGAGGCCGGGTGCGAGTCCTTGGTGGATCCGGCATACAACGCAATGGCGGAATGCGCCGGTACGGTAGCCTCCACCTTGCCGCCCTTGACGGTCACGGTCTTGGAGCAATCCATGGTGGCGTACACGTTGCAGTATTCGCCGTCCGCGAGGGATGTCGCGTATGACGCGTCCTTGTCGTTCTTGCCGTTGTTGATGGCGATGAAGCCCTTGTTGCCACGGGAGAAGGCGATGTTGTCCCCACCGTCGTCCTGCCAGTCGGTCACTTCGGTGCCGTTGACGTAGTTGCGCAGGGCGATCATGCCGCGGGTGGAGGTCCAGCGTTGCTCGCAGTTCCAGTCGGAATCATTGGTGGAGCAGACCTTGTCCATGTCCACGTCCGGTACGGAGGTTGCGGTCGCTCCGGGCGCACCGTCGTCGCCGTTACTCCACTTGTAATCGGAGATCAGACGTGGGGTGCCGTAATCGTAGGCCAGCATGAAGGCGTTGGCCAGCTGGTACTTGGCACCGTCCTTATAGGTCAGTGCGCCTTCGTTGCGTGCGGTGTCCCAGTTGGTGACGAACACGTTGGCGTCTTCGGAGGAAAGATCCTTGCTCAGCCGTTCATCCAGTCCTTTGAGATTGGCGATCTTGTCTTTGAAAGCCTGATTCATCTCGGACTTGAAGCCGAATTCGGTTACGGTGCCGTTCTGCACATAATTGCTTGGCTGAATGCCCGCGGCTTCTGAGGAGTTGCCGATGACTTCCTGAATCCAATAGATGTCATCCGCATTCTTGCCGATCTTCTGCGCGAACTTCTCCTTGATCGCCTTCATGCTGCTGGTATTGATGTGCTTGACGGCATCCATCCGGAACGCGCGCACGCCGGCATTCCACAGCGATACCAGGTAATCGGACTGGATGTCCTGCACCTTCTCGCTTTCGGAGTCGAAATCCCACATGGAGCTCAGGCGGCATTCCTGAACTTCCCACTGGTTGCCGTAGTCGGAAATGTTCTTGGTGCAGCTATGGAAGTCGGAGGCGGTGATGCCGTCCGGATACCGCTTGGTGGCGAAGCCCGGATAGGATCCGGTGGAGCCGTTGTAATCACTGCCGGCCACGCCCTTCTGTTCTCCGGCTGCGACGTCGGAACCGGTGGTCTGATTGATTACGACATCGGCGATGATGTCTACGCCGGCGGCGTTGCACTGCTTGATCATGTTCTTGAATTCGGCCTCGGTGCCGAGTTTGGAATCAAGTCTGTAGCTCACCGGCTGGTAACTCGTCCACCACTGTGTGCCTTGAATGGATTCCTGCGGCGGCGACACTTCCACATATGCCACGCCTTCAGGTCCATAGGTGTCGGTGCATTCCTTGGCAATCGTGTTCCAGCTTTGCTGGAAGGCGATGACCTGCACATCCTTCTTCGCGCTCGTCCGCGCTTCAGACTGGGCCTGGGCCATTGTCGGCACCACAAGCGCGGCACACGACATGGCCACGGCGACGCCAATCGCCACCACCCGGCCAATCGGTCGATTCTGGACGGCCATAACTCTCCGTTCTCATCATCGAGATCAGCGAACGAGTTCCTCAACAGAACCCCATCGTCTGACAACGTATGCGTCATTTGCACTCGCCGGTAGCGAGCAACCCAAGACACACTCTGCGATGAATGTGCATACGTTTGCACCTTAAGTTGCGCTTTATAGTACCGGAAAAGCTGCGTAAGGCAATGAAACAGCGTGACCCCTTGTGCCGTAAGCCAAACTTCGAATCGCCCGTATGCAATCCGTCACAAGCACTTCCCCTCGTGTATGCAATCATGGCAATATATTCTTGCCGTATTGCTGCAAACACGATTATTTTTCATGAACTGACGCAATTCTCGACATTCTGCCATCCGGTTTCGTACTCATTGTCCGAGACGTATCGGAACTTCGGAAAGCCGTGACGGCATAATGAAAGTCGGATGCCGTTTCCTCCGGCATCCGACTGCGACATCATGTGCAACCAGGCGATTCTACCTGTCTTCAAGCAGATGGGCCACGGCGTCGAGGGCAAGCTTGTAACCGTAGAATCCCATACCGGTGATGGTACCGGTGGCGACCGGCGAAATCACGGAGCGCTTACGGAACTCGTCTCGTGCGGACGGGTTGGAGATGTGCACTTCCATCAGTGGCAGGCCTTCATCAATCACCATATGGGCGGCGTCGGACAAGCCGTAGGAGTAGTGCGTGAAGGCGGCCGGGTTCATGACGATCGGCGTTTTCTCGTCAACCGCCTGATGCATCCAACCGATCATCTCGGCCTCGTCATCGCTCTGGCGCACTTCCACGTCAAGACCGAATTCCTTGCCCCATTCGGTGCACAGTGTGCGCAGAGTCTCAAGATCCTGCCTGCCATACACGTCTGGCTGGCGTACACCGAGGCGACCGAGGTTCGGTCCGTTGACAACCACTACTTTGGTCATGATCACTTCCTTACGATTCTTGTCTGCCGCTTTCCGCCGGCCATGTCAGTGCTGAATGCGGCGGAATGCCTCTTCGACGGCATCCGCCGGCGGATCCTCAAGATGAATCGGATGGCCGATGCCGTCGAGAACCACGAAACGCAGCTTGTTGCCGCGGGCCTTCTTATCACGGTGCATGAGGGCGAGCACATCATCCCACGTTCCGTTGTTCCACGAGGTCGGCAGGCCCAGCGAGCCAAGCAGTGAACGATGATAGTCCACCAGATCCCGATCGATGTAGCCCAGCAGATGTGACAGTTCGGCGGCATAGATGCAACCGATTGCGACGGCGTTGCCGTGCCTCCAGCGGAAATGTTCGAGCTTCTCGATGGCATGGCCGAGCGTGTGTCCGTAATTCAGGAATTCACGCAATCCCGCCTCCTTGAGGTCGGCGGATACATGATAGGCCTTCACGGTCACGGTGCGTTCGATCAGCTCGGCGACGACTTCCTTCAAATTGGAATCAAGGAAGGTAGCGCCGTCAAAGGAACGCAGCTCATCGGCATGATCTTCGAGAATCCTCAGAATCTCAGGGTCCTTGATGAAACCGGACTTCGCAACCTCGCCCAGACCTTCGATGAAGATGTCATTGGGCAGGGAGACAAGCGTTTTCATATCGGCGAGCACGCCGGCCGGCGTGTAGAACGAACCGACCAGATTCTTGCCCTGTGGCGTGTTGATACCCGTCTTGCCGCCAGTGGAGGCATCCACCATGGCCAGCAAGGATGTCGGACAGTTCACGTAGCGGATGCCACGCATCCATGTGGCGGCTACGAAACCGGCCAGATCGGTGGCCGCACCACCTCCCAGACCGACGATTGCATCGGAACGGGTGAATCCCTCGTCTCCCAGACGCTGCCAGATGCCGTTGGCCACGTCGATGGTCTTGCCGGCTTCGGCGTCGGGAATCACGATGTCATACACTTCGTATCCGCCCTGGCGCAACAAGGTGCGTGCCCGGTCGGAATGACGCTGCACCGGCTGGGTGTGGATAAGCGCCACTTTGGAGGGCTTGTCCCCCAATACCTGCGCAAGCTGGTTCATCGCACCTTCGCCGATGCTCACGTCGTAAGGCTCGATCGTGGCACCGGTGACATGTACGGTTCGTTGAGCGATCATATCCATCAGCTTTCTCGCCGCGGCCTGCGGCGTTTGACCATGCGTGCGCACATGCACGTTCGCGACCTGCCTGAATACCGGATCACGATCACGGTACAGCTTCTTCCAACGCTCGTTGGCATCGCCGTTCAGCATCGGTCGGCCACCGCCACGATTGGCTCGCTCCATGGCTTCCTTGGGGTCGGCCATCAGATAGACGACCTTGCCTCCGTCCGCGATGTAGTCGGTAAGCCCCTTCTGGATGGATATGGTCATCGGCGCACCCCCACCCAGCGAGAAGATACCGTCGAAATCCTCAAGGATGTCAAGTACGACATCGCTTTCAAGATCACGGAACGCCGGTTCGCCATAGCGTTCGAAATATTCCGGAATCCTCATGCCGGCGTCATGTTCGATCTCGCTGTCGGCATCCAGGAACGGCAGATTCATCATCTGCGCGACTTCTCTGCCGACGCGGGTCTTTCCCGCCCCCATCATGCCGATGATCACGGCAACGGGCCTATGCATCGTCACGACGCATCACCTCATGTGTTCCGGCCAAGAGGCCAGATAGTTCTCGGCGTTACGCCTGGTTTCGGCTACGTTGTCGCCGCCGAACTTCTCCAGCACATATGCGGCGATGGTGAGCCTCACCATCGCTTCGGCCACGACCGCTGCCGCCGGCACCGCGGTGTTGTCAGAACGCTGGTTGATGGCCTGCGCGGCTTCGCCGGTGGTCACGTCAACGGTCCTCAACGCCTTCGGAATGGACGGAATCGGCTTCATCGCGGCACGCACCACGATCGGCTGACCGTTCGACATGCCGCCTTCAATACCGCCTGCCCGGTTACTCAGGCGTGCAATGCGCCCGTCTTCACCGACCACCATCTCATCATGGGCTTCGGAACCCGGCCGCATGGCCTCAAGGAAACCATCGCCGATTTCCACGCCCTTGATGGCCTGGATTCCCATGACCGCGCTGGCAAGAGCCGCATCCAAGCGGCGATCGGACTCCACATAGGTGCCGACGCCTGCGGGAACGCCGTACACCACGACTTCAATCACCCCGCCCAAGGTATCGGCATTGTCTTTGGCCTCGTCGATGCGGGCGATCATTCGTTCCTCGGCCGTCTTGTCAAGCGTACGCACCGGCGAGGCGTCCAAAGCCTCGAGATCTTCCGGCTTGGGCAACACCGCCTCGGCAGGGTCGGTAATGCCCGCACCGCCGATGGATAGCACGTGGGAGACCGTACGGATACCGAACGTCTGCTCGAGGAACTGTTTGGCCACTTCTCCCAAAGCCACACGAGAAGCGGTTTCACGTGCGCTGGAACGTTCCAGCACCGGTCTCGCGTCATCAAAGCCGTACTTGCGCATGCCGGTCAGATCGGCATGGCCCGGGCGTGGACGGGACAGCGGCGCATTGCGTCCCTCGCGAGGAATGTCGTGGTCAAGCGGATCCGCACTCATCACTTCCGTCCACTTCGGCCATTCCGTATTGGCGATTTCGATGGCCACCGGGGAGCCGATGGTCTCGCCAAAACGTACGCCGGTAAGCATGCGCACCTTGTCCTGTTCGAACTTCATACGTGCACCACGGCCATAGCCGAGACGACGGCGCGCCAATGCGCCGACGATATCCTCCGTGGTGATGTGGATGCCCGCAGGCAGCCCTTCGATCATGGCGACAAGTGCCTCGCCGTGCGATTCGCCTGCTGTCTGCCAGCGCAACATGCCCTCTCCTTTTCTACCGAATGCAACTAGTGGACTATCTTAACGGTATGTGGTACATGATTTGCCTGCCGAGTCTGCTTTGTGGACTGGCCGTCAGCGTCGAGGACGTTCGCGTGCGCCGTGTTCCCCGCGCATGGATTGCCGTGGGCTGCATGGCGCAGATCATCGTGAACATCATCTACGCGCTATCCGTCAATGCGCTGTTCCTCGCACTGCAATCCCTCCTCTTCGCCGTGCTCGCCGCCGTCCTGCAGTGCGCACTCGCCCTGATCAGACCGGGGGCACTCGGCTTCGGTGATGTGACCGTCACGTCGGTCATGGGATTGGGCGTAGGCATGTTCGGCCTGTACGCCATGGTGCTGTGGTGGCTGTTCATCGCCGTCATCGGCCTGCTGTGGATCGCCTTCTGGACCCGTTTCGACCCGCAGAGGCATACGCAATATGCCGGCAGAACGCCGTTCGCCCCGGCAATCGTGGTAGCCGGGGCGATCAGTATCGCGATCTGCTCCCTGCTGTAGCACCTGAACCGCGACTAATTGGCGTTTTCGTTGTTGTTCTTGTATTCGTCGCGAATCTTCCAGAACTCGTCTTCGGTTTCGACGAACTTCGTTTCACCGGTCTTCAGATTGGTGGTCACGAAATACAGCCATTTACCTTCCGGTGGGTCCATGGCCGCGGTGATGGCACCGTCTCCCGGATTGCTGATCGGAGTCGGCGGCAGTCCCTTGTTGATTCGTGTGTTGTACGGATTACTGGAATCGTTCAGCTGGTCGTCCGTCAGCTGGCTGGCGGAAATACCCAGACCATAGGCGACGGTGGTATCCATGCCCAAGGGCATGCCCGCATCGATGCGGTTGAGAATCACCCGTGCGACCTTCCCGTAGTATTGCTCGCTGCCGACCTCGGATTCGGCGATGGACGCGATGATCAGGATGCGCTCACGGTCGCTTCCCGTGGGCACGCCAAGCTTGTCGAGTTTGGCTATGCGCGCCTCCACCATGGCCTTGATGATGTCTTCGGCCGATTTGTTCTGGGCATCATAGGTTCCCGGTTCGAACCAGCCTTCGAATTTGCCGCCCGCCTCACTCGGCAGAATGCCATCGCCACCACCGTCGATGACGCTCTGGAATTCCGAAACATCCTTGCCGGAAGCCTGTGCGGCGGCGGTGATCACATCGGACACGCGTTCGCCGGCCCTCACCTCCACGAAACCACCGGCCTGACTCTGATCGGAAAGGATCTTCGCCACATCGGAAGCCTTCATATGCGTCTTCAGCGAATACGTTCCCGGATACAGTGTGAAATCGCCTGCGGACACGGCATTGGTGAACGCGTCGACGGATTTGACGATGTCGGCCTTGACGAGATTCTGCGCGATTTCGGAAGCACCCTGCCCGGATTCCACGGTAAAGCTCACGTCCTGATCTCCAGGACCTGAATAATCCTCAACCTGAATCTGCTCATCGGCGGTGTTGATCGCCTTCCAATGCTTCAGCATGCGAATGCCGAAAATCGATCCGACCGCAATCAGGGCGACCACTACGATGACCGCAATCCATGTGATGATACGACGGTGTTTGCGTTTCGCACGGTGTCTGCGCATGTCACGACGAGATTTCGGCGGTTCCGGAGGCAACGCCGAGGTGAAGGTCTCCTGCGCAGGTTCAACCCATTGTGCGTTGTCGGAGAAAAAATCATCCAGATGCTCAGCCATCGATCGCTCCTCTGTACCTCTCTGCGCGGTCCAATGCTGTCTGCAGAATCACTACGGCAGACTGCTGATCAACCATCGGACGATGCCTGCGACCACCGATTTGCGCATCGAACAGTTGCTGGTGCGCGGTCACCGTGGTCAAACGTTCATCGACCAATTCAATTGTCGGAATGACATTGAGCGGTTCCGACTCATCCTGTGCCGCCGCCTGCATTCTTTTTTCCAGATTAGCAGCCCAACGTCGTGCCTTCTTGGCACTTTTGCCTGCTTCGCCGTTCAACAGCAACGGCAGACCCACCACCACATGATCCACCGATTCGTCCTCAATGACGTCGATGACCTCATCCAATGCCCGGAATGAATCCCCATAAACCTGAATATTGCCCGCGGGGTGGGCAAGGGTGAGCTCGGGGTCGGACAGTGCAAGCCCGACCCTGGCATCACCCAAGTCAACTCCAAGCCATACCATGCCCGGAGGTTCAGCCCTTCATGGCCTGATCGACCAGAGCCTCGAGCGCGGCGTCGATCTTGGTGGCATCGGAGCCGCCACCCTGAGCGAAGTCGGGCTTGCCGCCACCGCCACCGCCAAGGATCTTGGAGGCGCCACGGACCAGGTCGCCGGCCTTGATGCCCTGCTTGCGTGCGGCATCGTTGGTGGCCACGGCGACCATCGGTTTACCGTCTTCGTTCACGCCGGCGAGAGCCACGACGACCGGCATATCCTCGCCAAGCTGCCCTCGAACGTCGAGCACGGTCTTGCGCAGGGCATCAAAGGAGCCAAAATGTCCCACATTCTTGGAAGCCACCTTGACGGGAGCCTGAGAGGCCTTGGCATCGGCGACGAGAGCCGGCACGGAAGCGGCCAGCTGGCCTTCGTACATGGCGGCTAGGCGACGATCGGATTCCTTAAGCTTGGCCAACAGCGTATTCACACGTTCGGCCAGCTCATCCGGACGGGCGTTGAGCTGATCGGAAAGCTGGGAAACCAAGGCATGCTCACGGGCGTTGAATTCGTAGGCGCTCTGTCCGACCAGCGCATCCACACGGCGTACGCCGGAACCGATGGAGGCTTCGGACATGATGTTGACGGCGCCGATCTTACCGACGTGGTCGATGTGCGTACCACCGCACAGCTCACGGCTCCAGCCATCCTCGCCGATGGAGACCACACGCACGACGTCGCCGTACTTTTCGCCGAACAGGTGCATGGCACCCAAGGCGATGGCGTCATCGAACTTCATTTCCTGTGTGGTAACGGACAGGTTATCACGGATGCGATCGTTCACTCGGGCTTCGACGGCGTCCATCACGGATCTTGCCGGAGCCTTGGACCACTGGAAATCGAAGCGCAGACGGTTCGGAGCGTCCTCGGATCCACGCTGGGTGGCCTGCGGGCCGAGTTCCTCGCGCAGAGCCTTATGAACCATGTGGGTGGCGGTGTGGGAACGTGCGATGGCACCACGACGGTCGAGGTCGATGTTGGCGTTGACCTCGGCGCCCACCACCAGCGTGCCTTCGGTCAGGCGGCACTGGTGCACGATGAGGTCCTTGATTGGTTTCTGCACATCATCGACTTCAAGCACGGCACCGTCGTCGGAAAGGATCTCACCTTGGTCGGCGAGCTGGCCACCGGCCTCCGCATAGAACGGAGTACGGTCGAGGATGACCTCGATGTTGGCCGGACCGGTGACGGCAGGTACGGAACCCTTGCCTTCCTGCATGATGCCGATCACGCGGGCGCGCGCCGACATATCGGTGTAGCCCAGGAAGTCAATCGGCTGGACAAGCGTTTTCTTGAAATCGTCATAGACGGACAGATCCACATTGTGACGCTTCTTCAACGCATCGGCACGGGCACGGCCCTTCTGTTCGGCCATGAGCTCGCGGAATTTGACCTCATCGACCTTCACGCCCTGTTCCTCGGCCATTTCAAGGGTCAGCTCGATCGGGAAGCCGTAGGTGTCGTGCAGCTTGAAAGCGTCATCACCGGAAACGACGGTCTTGCCGGATTCCTTGGCCTTGGCCACGGCCAGGTCGAAGATCTCGGTGCCGGACTCGAGGGTACGACGGAATGCGTCCTCCTCGCCGTAGGCGGATTCGGATACCTCGTGGAATGTGCTCTCCAGCTCCGGATAGCTCGGGACCATGGCCTCCTTGGAGACGGGGAACAGGGTCGGCAGCACCGGATCGGTCACGCCGAGGGCGCGCATGGCCTTGACGGTGCGGCGCAGCAATCGGCGCAGCACATAACCACGGCCGTTGTTGGACGGACGCACACCGTCTGACATGATCATAAGAGCGGACCGCACATGGTCGGCGACCACGCGGAACTTGACGTCCATGGCCTCATCGTCGCCGTAGGTACGGCCGGACAGCTTCTGGGCGGCCTCGATGACCGGGAAGACCTCATCGGTCTCGTAGATGTTCTGCTTGCCCTGCAACAGGTAGGCGAGACGCTCCAGACCGGCGCCGGTATCGATGTTCTTGTTCTCGAGCTCGCCGACGATATGCAAGTCGGTCTTGGACTTGACGTTGTCGACCTCATAGTTTTCGAACACGAGATCCCAGATCTCGATATAACGGTTTTCATCGGCGATCGGGCCGCCCTCGACGCCGTATTGAGGTCCACGGTCAACGTAGATCTCGGAGCAAGGGCCACCTGGGCCGGGGCCGCCGGTGGTCCAGAAGTTGTCTTCCATGCCCATGATCTGGATATGCTCTGGATCGACGCCTTCGTTCTTCCACATCGAGCGGGCTTCCTCGTCATCGGTGAAGGTGGTCATCCACAGCTTTTCCGGATCGAAGCCGTAGCCGCCCTGGTCCTGCGGGGTGGTCAGCAACTCATATGCGTAATGGATGGCCTCCTCCTTGAAGTAATCACCGAAGGAGAAGTTGCCGAGCATCTGGAAGAAGGTGCCGTGACGGGTGGTCTTGCCGACCTCGTCGATGTCCAGGGTACGCACGCACTTCTGGTTGGAGGCCATACGGTTCTTCGGCGGAGTCTGCTCGCCCATGAGGTACGGGATGAACGGGACCATGCCTGCGATGGTGAACAGGGTGGTCGGATTCGGCGAGATCAGCGACGCGGAAGGCACGATAAGGTGATCATGCTTCTGGAAATAATCAAGGTAGCGCTTCGCGATTTCAGAAGTGCGCATGTGAGATTGAGCTCCTTTATTGCCGGAGGGTCTGATGCCCTCCGAACGTCTTGTACAAATGTTGCCTATACGGATTGAAGCGCGAAGATCAGTCGATCTTGTCGGCATATCTGGCGTTAAGTTCAGCCTCGCGGGCTCGACGCGTGGCATTGAACTCGTTGACCAATCCTTCAAGCGTGCGTACGGTCACGTGGTCCTGATCAGGGCCGAGCAGGAACTGGCGCGCCACGTCAGGCGTATTGGCCTTGATATAGGCCTGCGCCTTGGTGACGGCCATGACCCCGATGCCTACACCCAGGGAAATCCAAAAGAGACGTTTGAACATCACTCCCCCTTGTTCTGGGCACGGTCGGCGGTCCGATTGTTCATGAAGGACTGTGCCGTGGACTTCAGAGCATAGACGGCCGAAGCGATCTTAATGACCGGTTTGCCAAGGAAGGATCCATAAAGGTCGGTCAGGGCGCCCACATTGTTGGCCGTGGTCGAGGCTGCCGCGGAGATCTTGTTGACATCCTCCAGTGACTTATTGACCTGCTGTACGGTGGTCACACTTTCGTCAAGCGCCGGAATCGCATGGTCTCCGGTGTCCTTGACGGTCTGCGCGATCTGATCGAACAGCTTGCCCAGACGGATCAACGGGTAGATCATGAAACCGGCGAGAATCGCGAACGCGATTGCCGCAATCAGACCGGCGATTTCTCCAACACCCATCATGTACCTCTTTTCTGTCCCACGGTGACCCGCGAACACAATACCCGCCTAACAGTAGTCAAAAGCCACGACGGAAGGCAAATTCGTTCACTGGTTATATGAAATGACGGTCACTGCCTGATCGATTGGTTGTTCCGTGTCGAAATCAAGGCTGGTGACCGACCCGTTTGCCGGTCGTTCGCTGAGGTCATAGCCTTCAGGCGCATAACGATGCATCAGACTCAGCAAGGTATTGCCATGAGAAATCTGCAGCACATGATCGCCGTCCTTCAGCAACGGATTTGCGGCGATCAGCGAAAATCCCCCCTCGACGCGTTCCCAGTATTCGGCATCGGACTCGGCGTCATGGAACGGATCGGCCTCTTTCAGAAAGTCACGGGTGGCCGCAAGGCCGAACTTCGCCACGATGTCATTGTAGTTCTTGGCCCCGTGAGGCCCGCCGGCAGCAGTCCATGCGACGCTCATGTCCTGTCCCTCGAAATATCCATAGAACTGTTCGCGCAAATGCATGTCGCTGATCAACGCCGGACGGACATGCCCTGCCAACTCATTCATGTCGAGAATGCGCTGCGCGGTTATCTGGGCGCGCGTGGTGTCGGAACAATAGGCGGCGGCGAAATCGTAATCGCGCAACTTGGTTGCGGCCTTGTCGGCATCGGCGATGCCGGACTGCGTCAGTGGCGAATTCGACCACCCTTGCAGACGGTTGTATCGATTGAAGAACGTCTGTCCGTGACGGACGAGATGGAGATGAAGCAACATGCTTTCATGCTACCCGCTGAAGTGGGAGAAACGCATGCACTACGATGGGATTATGAGTCATTTCATTTCACGTTGGCTGGTTTTGACCATAGCGGCCGGGGTCATGGTCGCCCTGCTGCCCGGCATGCATGCCATCGGAGACCCTCCGATTCTTGGCATCGGGGCGTTCGCACTGTTCATGGCACTGATCAATGCTTCGATCAAACCGATCGTGCATGCCATAGCGTTGCCGTTTTCCATTCTGTCGTTCGGTCTGATCGCCCTGATCATCAACTGGCTGTTCATGCAGCTCGCCTCCTGGCTGGCCATGAGCCTGTTCGACGTGGGCGTCGTCATCGACGGCTTCTGGTGGTCCGTCATCGGTTCGCTGATCATGTCGATCGTATCCACCATCGTCGGCGGCATTATCGGCGGCATGTTCGCGGACTGATCAGCACCTGCGGAATCCCCGCAGATAACGCAGATAGCAAAGAGCCTCGCGGCCATAACGGCGGCGAGGCTCTTGCTGTATGTCCTTATACTGTATGTTCTTACAGTATGTGAATCCAGATCAGCGGGCGTAGAATTCGACCACGTACTGGATGTTGACCTGCACCGGGATTTCCTCGGCTTCAGGCTTACGAGTCAGGGTAGCCTTCAGGGAAGGCAGGTTGACGTCCAGGTAGCCCGGGACCGCCGGCAGCACATCGCGGTGCACGCCTTCGGCAGCAATCTGGAACGGAACCATGGTCTGGCTCTTGGCCTTGACCTGAATGGTCTGGCCAGGCTTGACGCGGTAGGACGGGCGGTCGACGATGTTGCCGTCGACGAGAATGTGACGGTGGACCACGAACTGACGGGCCTGGGCGGTGGTGCGAGCGAAACCTGCACGCAGAACCAGGGCGTCAAGACGGGTCTCGAGATCGGTCAGCATGGCGTTACCGGTCTGGCCGGCGGTGTGGGTGCCCTTCTCGTAAGCGGCGCGAAGCTGCTTCTCGGAAATGCCGTACTGAGCGCGAAGACGCTGCTTCTCGCGCAGACGCACTGCGTAATCGGATTCAGTGCGGCGGCGGGTGCGGCCGTGCTCACCCGGAGCATACGGACGCTTTTCGAAGATGCGCTGAGCCTTAGGGGTCAGAGCGATGCCGAGGGCGCGGGAAAGACGCACCTGACGGCGAGAACGCTGAACGTTCGTCATTGGTTTAATCCTTTGTTTGTTCTGTCGTTGTCTGAACGGAACGCGCGTCGATCACTCGACCCGCGCTGAGCCAGCCTCTCCAGTGCTTCCTTCGCGGCAAGCGCGAACGGCAACCTTCGACAAGGTCGGCCGCCGACCCACTGATGGGCTAAGACTCCAGACGGCATACGTCTACAAGACGCACACCAATCGTCAATGATACACACAGGGGCGGGACTAGCATCGAACAGCCTGGCATTCGGCATGTCTTGCCCTATGCCTCGCTCAGCACTCCCCTATCCATGCGGAATACGTAGTCCACATATGCCAGAGCGTCCGGGTCATGCGTGACCATCAACACAGCGGTACCGCCATTCGCGACATCCCGTAGCAGCCGCATGACGATCGCGGTGCTTGCCGCATCCAGATCACCGGTGGGTTCATCGGCAATGAGCAACTTCGGCCGATTCATCAGCGCGCGTGCGATGGAGACGCGACGCATCTCACCGCCGGAGAGCTCCTTCGGATAACAGTCGGCCAGATCGGCGATTTCCAGCATTTCCAGCAACTCACGGGCACGCCCGACAAGACGGTCGGAAGAACGGACGGCCGTATCCGTGGCGATCGGTGCCGCCGCGATTACATCTGGCAGACCGTCGTCCACCTGCGTCTGGCCGGAAGGCATCTTCTCGGCATCATCGTTCTCCTGAGCATCATCGTTGCCATCGGTCTCTTGATTGCCGGGCTCGAGTACCGCCGGAAGAATCACGTTATCGATTACGGTGAGATTCGGCAGCAACGTCTGACTCTGCGTCACGAATCCGATCACCCGGTTGCGTATCGCCGACATCTGTCTGTCACGTAAGGCGACGATATTCCGCCCATCAAGCGTGATCGTGCCGTCAGTAGGACGCAGCAATCCGGTAATGAGGTTGAGCAGCGTACTCTTGCCGTTGCCGGAACGCCCCACGATGGCGATGAATTCACCTTCCCTCAGAATGAGGTTCACATGATCGACCGCCGCGAACGGCTTGCCACGGCGCGTGAATTCACGGGTCAGATCGTGCAGCTCCAATACGTTCATGCTCACTCCCCCTCCCTCAACGTCAGATAGGTTTCCGGTGCGGACAGTTTCACCGCGGTGGCGATGGATGCGATCACACCGGTAATCACCGCGAATACGAAACTCACGGCGATCAGCAGCATTACGTTCCACACGCCGGATTGCAGATAAGGCAGTTGCAGCTGTCTGCCGATCAGCGTGCTGAAGGGGAAGATCGCCAGCGAAGCGAGCGCCACGCCGATTGCACCGCCCAATGCGCCGATTATGACGGATTCCCTGATGATGATGCCCACCAATGTGGAGCGTGTGGCCCCCATGATGCGGTACGCGGCGAATTCACGTTTGCGCTCATTCATGGCGGAGGCGAATACCGCAAGCAGTACGATCAGCCCCATGATCCAGAACACGGCCACGAAAATCGTCACATATCCCACGATGACCGTCAGATTGTTCTTGGTGGTTGCGGTGATGCCGCCCGGATAGACATAGCCAAGGCCTTTGAGTCCCGTAGCTTTGGTGATGTTGGAGGCGACCTGCTGTGCGGAATAGCCATCCTTGACCTTGATCAGGATGGCGGAGACCGCTTTGTCGGCATATTCCTGCGGAATGGCGGGATGCCCGACCTTCGCGGAATAGGAAACGACGTCGGGGACAGTGTTCATATTGACGAATACGGAATTGTCAAGTGACGTACCCGTGTTCGCCAGCTGCGCGGCGACCGGGAATTCGTGCCCATACAGCTTGACGGTGTTGTTTCCGGATACGTTGATGCTGGCTCCGGCGATGATTTGGCCGTCTTCGAGCACACCGTCGAATTGCGAGCCAATCCATGGGGTGATGACGAAATCGGTTTGCGGGTTGAAGCCGATGATCTGCACCTTGTCGTCGCAACATGCGGCGGCCAGCGACGAAATGTAGGTCTGTGCGGTGATTTCGTCGATGCCGTCGGCCTTCGATACCTCGTTTTCGATGTCGTTGGTGAAGTAGAAGGTACTCGATCCGCCATTCGTCAGCAACGCCTCGGCTTCGTTTTTCGTATTCTGCGGGGTAACCATCAGATCGGCGCCCATACGTTCCTGCATGCTGTTCAATCCCGCTTCAAGGTTCATCGACAGCAGGGAGCCTCCGTAAAAGGCGACGGTGAGCATGGTGACCACGATGACGAGGGCCGTGGTCCGAAACGGCTTGCGCCTGAGATTCGTCACAGGCAGGCCGGCAAGGGTGACATGATTCATATCAGCGATGCTTTGCCGGCTTCAGGTCAAGGTATGCGGCGATGACGGAGAATACCGTGGTGAGTACGCCCAGCACGATCAGCGTAGGCAGCGTCACCATGTGGCAATGCATCATCGCGCCCTTGCACACGCCGATCAGCACGGTCGGTACCAGAATCACCAGCACGCCCAGTACGGCGTTGGCGATGTCCAGACCGGCGCGGGTCGCTTCGGCGACAAACAGACCGATGATGGCGAGCAGTGCGATGACGATGCCGATGCCGAGCGCTGCCTGCGCGGTGTAATGGCAGGCCATCGGCATGTCCGTGACCTCGCACACATGGGCGAAGGTTCGCGGGGCGACGGCGATCAGCACGCCAAGGACGAACTGCGCAATGGCTGCGAAAAGTTTCTTGTTCATGATTTCCTCTCGACAAATAATCAGGCAACGCCCGATTATCGCAGTGTTGACCATGAAAGAAAAGTCTTGACTTTTCACGTTCGTAGTGATAAAGCGCCTGTCGAAAGCTCTCAGAGCTTTTCGATAGCTGAACCGTCAAACGGGGAACCCAGTGGGTTCCACGTAGGTGAAGTGAGCGGCACCGCCGCGAAGGGCGCCTGTCGAAAGCTCTCAGAGCTTTTCGATAGCTGAACCGTCAAACGGGGAACCCAGTGGGTTCCACGTAGGTGAAGTGAGCGGCACCGCCGCGAAGGGCGCCTGTCGAAAGCTCTCAGAGCTTTTCGATAGCTGAACCGTCAAACGGGGAACCCAGTGGGTTCCACGTAGGTGAAGTGAGCGGCACCGCCGCGAAGGGCGCCTGTCGAAAGCTCTCAGAGCTTTTCGATAGCTGAACCGTCAAACGGGGAACCCAGTGGGTTCCACGTAGGTGAAGTGAGCGGCACCGCCGCGAAGGGCGCCTGTCGAAAGCTCTCAGAGCTTTTCGATAGGCGCCACGCGCAGCATCAGCCGCTTGATGCCATCCGTGCCGAAATCCACGGTGATAACGGAATTGCGGCCCTTGTCCTGCGTATCGACGATGGTGCCCAAGCCATACTGGTCGTGCGTGATCTTGTCTCCGATATGGAAATCCTCGATATTGAGGTTATTGTCCTTGCTCAGTGCGGAGGCGGGTGTGGTTCTCGGTTTGTCAAGCGCCTTCGGTTTGGTGTGACGGGTGGTCACCTTGCCGGCCTTAGCGGACTTGCCGGAACCGTAGGAAGACGATCCGTACGAGGATCGCGAACTCGAACCGTACGCGGCACGGCCCGAACCGTAGGACGAGCCACCACGGGAGGATGACGAGCCATATGACGATCCTCCATACGAAGAGCGAGAACCGTATGAGGTCGTTCCACCATAGGATCCGCCACGTGAGCCATATCCGGAGCCGCCGAACGACGAGGTGCCGAAGTCGTCATCGCCCCAACCGCCGAATTCGTCGTCATCGTCGAAGCCGCTCTGCCAACCGCCGCGCATGCGTTCCATGCCGGCTTCCTTACGCTTCCAATCGATGAGATCCTCCGGAATCTCATCGAGGAACTGGCTTGGCATCATTTCGTTGGCCTGTCCCCATTGCGCACGCACCGCCGCTCGGGTCACATACAGACGCCTTTTCGCACGGGTGATGCCCACATAGGCAAGACGACGTTCCTCGGAAAGCTCACTCGTATCTTCCATGGCTCGTGAATGAGGGAAGGTACCCTGCTCCATGCCGGTGAGGAACACGACCGGATATTCAAGGCCCTTGGCGGTATGCAGGGTCATCATCGTGACCTTGCCGGAATCCTCGTTCTCACCGGGCAACTGATCGGAATCCGCCACCAATGCGGTGGTTTCCAGGAATCCCGCCAATGTGGCGTCCGGCGTGTTCTGTTCGAATTCCGCCGCTACGGATTGCAGCTGCGAAAGATTATCCACGCGTGAGGCGTCCTGCGGATCTTCGGAGCGTTGCAGTTCCTCCAGAAGTCCGCTTCTGGACAGCACCTCCGCCACCACTTCGGATGGTTTGGCGTCATGCGCCTTCGCAAAGTCGACCAATTCGTGCATCAGGTCGCGGAACGCTCCCAATGGCTTCGCCGTTCGTCCGGTCATGCCTTCGATCTGGTCAAGATGTTCGATGCCGTCGAAGAACGTCGTGCCATGCCGATCCGCATACATGGCGACCAGCCCTTCCGCACGGGCGCCCAGCCCTCGTTTCGGCACGTTCAGGATGCGACGCATGTTCACGTCGTCGGCGGGGTTCACGATGGCCTGCAAATATGCGATGGCGTCCTTGACTTCTCTGCGTTCGTAGAATTTGGTGCCTCCTACCAACTGGTATGGCAGGTTGGCGTTGATCATCGCCTCTTCCAGTGAACGCGATTGCGCGTTGGCCCGGTACATGATGGCCATGTCGCTGTAGGCGATGCCTTCCTCCGTATGCAGCCTTGTGATTTCGGATGCGATATAGCCGGCCTCCTGCTGCGCGTTGTCGGCTGCATAGCCGATGATCGGATCGCCTTTGCCGAGTGCGGTCCACAGTTTCTTCGGCTTGCGGTTCTCGTTCTTCGCGATCACCGCATTCGCCGCATCCAGAATGGTCTGCGTCGAACGGTAGTTCTGTTCGAGCATGATGGTCTTCGCGTTCGGGAAGTCCTCTTCGAAATCCTGGATGTTGCGGATGTCGGCGCCGCGGAAGGCGTATATGGACTGATCGGAGTCACCGACGACGGTAACCCAGGAGGGTCCGACCCGGCCCGCGCCCGTGGCATGCGGATCGGCCTGCTCGCCCGAATCGATGCCGGAAAGTTCACGCACCAATACGTATTGGGCGTGATTGGTGTCCTGATACTCGTCCACGAAAATGTAACGGAATTTGTGCCGGTAATAATCGCTCGCTTGCGGGCACGTTCTGAGCAGTTCGACGGTGCGCATAATCAGATCGTCGAAGTCCACGGCGTTGGCCTGGGCCAGACGGTACTGGTATTCGGAGTACACCACGGCGAACAGTTCCTCGACGTTGTCGAACCGTCCCAGCTGGTAGCCGCGTTGCCCCGGCCGGTAATCGGCGGCATAGGTCTTGAGCTGGTCCTTCCACGAGATCAGTGAGTTCTTGTAGTCGGAGATCTTGCCGAGAATCATGCGCGGCGTATAGCGCTTCAGGTCAATGTTCAGATCGGCGCCGATCAGCTTGATCAGTCGTTCACTGTCAGCGGTGTCATAGATGGAGAATCCGGATTTCAGGCCGATCTGGTCGCCGTCGCGTCGCAGGATGCGCACGCAGGCGGAATGGAACGTCGAAATCCACATGCGTTCGGCTTCCGGTCCGACGATTGCGGCGAGACGTTCCCTCATCTCGGCCGCGGCTTTGTTGGTGAAAGTGATGGCGAGAATCTGGCTTGCCCAGATGCCATGAGCCAGAAGCCATGCGATACGGCGTGTCAGCACACGGGTCTTGCCTGATCCCGCACCTGCGCCGATAAGCAATGCCTGACCGTAGTACTTCACCGCTTCGCTCTGCTGCGGATTGAGATCCTTGATCAACGTTTGCGGATCGCACAAGACGGGTCCCATGTTCTGCTGCACCGGTTCCACTTTCCTTCTCGACATCGTATATTCGCGGAATACATATCTACCACACGCGCAGGTCAGAGGAAGACGTTCGGATAGTCAATTGACGCGCGTATATTGACTGCCATATGCGGCTCGCCGCATGCTACCTACCATGCTGCGTTCGCAGCCGACAACACCTAAGGGGATTCATGAAGGAGCTTGAAGAGCGCATTCGCGAACAGGGTACCGTCAAGTCGGGCGACGTGTTGAAGGTCGACGCCTTCCTCAACCATCAGTGCGATGTGGAACTGTTCGATCATATGGGCGCCGCCTGGGCCGAGCATTTCCAAGGCAAGACCATCACCAAGATTCTGACCATCGAGGCTTCCGGCATCGGCATCGCCTGTGTGGCGGCCCGTCATTTCGGCAATGCACCGGTGGTGTTCGCCAAGAAGGCGCAGTCCATTAACCTTGACGGCGATCAGTACACCACCACCGTCTATTCCTTCACCAAGCAGAAGGAATTCCCCGTCATCGTCTCCAAGCGTTACCTCAATGAGGGCGATCATGTGCTGCTTATCGATGATTTCCTGGCCAATGGCAAAGCATTGAGAGGTCTGATTGAGCTGTGTCATAAGGCAGGTGCCGTGGTGGAGGGCATCGGCATCGCCGTGGAGAAGGGTTTTCAAGGTGGCGGCGACAAGCTCCGCGAGGAAGGCTATGACGTCGATTCGCTGGCGATCGTGGAATCGATGGATTCCCAGACCGGTTCCATTACATTCCGCGCATAGTCGTTTCGACTCATACGATTGCACTGCACAACGCTCATTCATGAATTAAGAGAGGATTTACTGTGAGCGAAGAGAAGAACATCACGAAGACGAGTGTCTCGTTCGAGGCGTTGAGCAGCCTGGACGCACCCGTATCGTTCTGGAAGGGCATTCCGTTCGGCCTGCAGCACGTCATGGCCATGTTCGTGGCCAATCTGGCACCGATTTTTCTGGTGGCCTCGGCCGCCAAGATGGATGCCGCGCAGTCGGCCACGATCATTCAGGCCGGTCTGCTGGTGGCCGGCCTGGGCACCTGCCTGCAGCTGTATGGCCTGTGGCTGATCGGTTCCCGTCTGCCGATGGTCACCGGCATTTCATTCACCTATGTCGCCGCCGCCATGTCGATCGCCCAGAATCAGGGCTATGGCGCCGTCGCCGGTGCGGTCGTGCTCGGAGGCCTGTTGGAGGTCGTGCTCGGTTTGACGGCCAAATATTGGCGTCGTTTCGTGCCTCCGATCGTATCCGCGATTGTGGTCACGTCCATCGGCTTCTCCCTGCTGTCCGTCGGTGCCACCAGCTTTGGCGGCGGTTCCGGCGCGAAGGATTTCGGTAGCTGGCAAAATCTTACGCTCGGTCTGATCTCGCTGGTGGCATGCCTCGCGTTCCAGTTGCTGATGAAGGGCACCGCCAAGCAGCTGTCCGTGCTGTTCGGCCTGGTTGTCGGCTACATGGTTGCGATTGTCATGGGCAAGGTCGATTTCTCCGGTTTCTCGAGCCTGCAGGTGGTGTCGGTCCCTCACTTCATGCCGTTCCAGCTTGAGTTTGATCCGGGTGCGATCATTTCCTTCGCATTGCTGTATGTGGTCTCCTCCGTGGAAGTGCTTGGTGATACCGCAGCCCTCACCAAGGTGGGTCTCGACCGTCAGCCCACCGACAGGGAAACCGCCGGCGCCATCGCCGGTGATGGTCTGATCTCCTCCGTCTCCGGACTGTTCGGCTGCCTGCCGCTGACCTCCTTCGCGCAAAACATCGGTCTGGTGGCCATGACGAAGGTCATCAACCGCAAGGTGATTCTTTCGGGTGGCCTGATCCTAGTGCTGGCCAGCTTCGTGCCGGCAGTGGCGGAAGTGTTCAATTCCCTGCCGCAGGCCGTGCTTGGCGGCTGCACCATCATGATGTTCGGCAACATCATCCTGTCGGGCTTCCAGATGATCTCCGAAGCGGGGTACACGCAGCGCAACATCACCATCGCCGCGCTGAGCCTGACCATCGGCATCGGCTTCACGCAGGTCGGCGACATCTTCACCAACTTCCCTCCGCTGTTCCAGTCGATCTTCGCATCCAACTGCATCGCGGTGGCGTTCGTGGTCGCCGTGATTCTCAACGCGGTGCTACCGAGTGAGGAGCACTTCCTGTCCGCTCCGCAGCATCAGGAGGATTAAGGCTCAGCCCATCGACAACGATCAGTATATGAAGCCCCCGATCCGACCTCGGACCGGGGGCTTCGCTGTTTTTCACCGATCAATGGCCTTGCTTAATCCAGCGCTGAATCGCATCCTTGACGGTTTGAGCGTAGATGGTGTTGGTCACTCCCGGATGGATGCCGTCTCCGGCAAGCTCGTCGGCATGGGCTGAAATCGCCGCATCCCAGTCCACCAACACCACATCGTCGCTGTGCGCCTCAGCGAATCGCCGCAGCGTGTCATTGGTGCCAGGAACCCATGACACCGGCGCATGCGCATTGATAAGCACCAGTACATGTTCCGGTCCGATATCGTCAAGAATGTCATTCAATTGGTCATCCGTCACCACGGAATTGGTGGCCAGCCCGATCAACACCCACTGGCGCAGCCCATCGGACTGCCCTTTTGCCTGATCGATAAGACCCTGTGCCTTAAGCATTGAACGCGAGGTTTCGGCATCCACCGCGATTCCAGGAAATACGGACTGCAGACCCTTGCTGGAAGCCAACATCACGGAATCGCCGATTGCCGTCATTTGGTGCCCGGACGGCATCGTATGCACGGGCCTTTTCGGCCTTGGAACCTTACGTCTGTCCAAGACGTCATGTCGCCGCTGACGTTGCAACATTCTGGCATTGGCTTCCAACGAAGTCTGAACGCCGGTCTGCGCAGGCGCATTGGCAACGGCATATCCGGCAAAACTCCACGTACAGGTCAATACGAGCACGGTGGCCCACAATCGTAGGCCGTTATCCGAATCAAATGTGTCTGTCGGGCGAATCAGCGCGATGAAACCGGCACGGGCCACCGGGCGCTCAAACAGCATCCATGAAAGGACCGCGAATACGGCGGTCAGCATGACGGTCACCGCCAGTGTACGATCGGCATATCGCGCACCCCACTGCGGGAACACGGCCCGCACGAGCAGCCATAACGGCCAATGCCATAAGTAGATGCCGTAGGAATAACGGCCGATCATGGCAAGCGGTCTGAACACCAGCAAGTCCTGCATCCATGATCCGAAGGGAATGGAGCCGGCTATCAATACTACGGACAGTGTCGAAGCCGACGCAATAGCGAAGCGGAAAGACATGGCTCCTTGACCGATATGACGCATCATCCACAGCAACGCCAATAACGCTACGAATGCGGCAATCGGACCGATCCGTCCCCAACGTGCGTGAATACGGTCCATCAGCTGTGTTTCGGAGACACGGCCGTTGCCGTGCCTGAGTAGCATCAGCGCCCAAGCGAATGCGGCGCCGAGCCATAATCCCATGGCATGCGTATCGGAGCCGAAATACACGCGTGTGGGATCGTCGTCGATGTGGTACCGCAGTCCCATGGACAGGGCGCTGCATATGGCCAATCCGGTCAATACGAATACGGGAATCCACCGATGTAGGCTTTTCAACAACACGTACACCGCAATCGGCACCAGCAGGTAAAACTGCATGAGTACGGACATGAACCACATATGCCGGAACATGTCGGGATTCATTTGCGCGAAATAACTGCTTCCGTTGCTGATGGCGTACCAGTTGTAGCAGCCGAGCAACACGGTGAGTATCTGATTGCGTATACCGACGAGCATGTCGCGATTGATGAACCACGCCATGGCCACCGTGATGGGAATCAGCGCCAGCAACGCCGGGTATATTCGCCGAAACCGTTTGAGATAATACTCGCCCCAGCCGATGCCCCTGCCGGCATCGATACGTCGTAGCAGCGAAGAGACGATCAGGAAACCCGAAATGGTGAAGAACACATCGACGCCAAGGAATCCTCCGGGCAGGACGCCCTGATCGCAGTGGTAGAGCACTATCGCGATCAGGGCGATGCCCTTCAGCCCATCCAAACCGACAAATCGTCGTCCAACCACGAAAAACCGCTTCCCTCGAAAGAACACATGCACGCCATCAAGCGTGACCTTCGTATCGTACTACCATGCGTCCCTCATTCATACGATGCGATGAACGCAACGAGCGGTCTCACATCGGACCGGCAATCATCCGAAAAAACGAAACCGTGTTTCGAATGCGATCGACAATGCGACTGCATTCGAAACACGGTTTTACGAACGGGGTCTCCCCTATATTTGTGAGGAAACGCCTCTCATCACTTGGAGAAGGTGTTGCCGTAGGTGTCCTGGCCGGCATCGGCGATAGCGGCGGACTTGCGGGCGATGGCCAGCTCCTCGTTGGTCGGGATGACGCAGATGGTGATTGCGGAATCCGGAGTGGAGATGATACGCGGCTCCTTGGAGCGGGTCGCATTCTTCTCCTCATCCAGCTTGACACCGAACGGAGCGAGCTTGTCGCACACCATCTTGCGCACGATGTCATCGTTCTCGCCAACGCCTGCGGTGAAGGTGATCACGTCCACGCCACCCATCTGGGCGGTGTAGTTGCCGATGTAGCCGACGATGCGGTGCACGTAGACGTCCAGCGCCAGCTTGGCGTCCTCATTGCCTTCGCCGACCAGACGATGCACTTCACGCAGGTCGCCGTAGCCGGTCATGCCCATCATGCCGGAACGCTTGTTGAACAGGGCATCCAGCTCGTCCACGTTCATGTGGGCGTTACGGATCAGGTGGAAGACGACGGCCGGATCGATGTCACCGGTACGGCCACCCATCATGAGGCCTTCCAGCGGGGTCAGACCCATGGAGGTCTCGACCGGCTTGCCGGAGATTTCGGCGGAGGCGGAAGCACCGTTGCCGATGTGCAGCACGATCTGCTTCAGGCCCTCGGCAGGCTTGCCGATGACGGCCGGCACCACGGAGGAGATGAACTCGTGGGAGGTGCCGTGGGCACCGTAACGACGGATGTGGTACTGGTCGGCGATCTCCTTGTTCAGCGCGTAGGTGCTGGCCGCCTTCGGCAGCTGGAAGAAGAAGGAGGAATCGAACACGAAGATCTGCGGAACATCCGGCAGCAGGGAGCGCATGACTTCGGCGCCCTTGGCCTCCGGGCCGTTGTGCAGCGGAGCGAGCACGGCAAGATCCTTGACCTGATTGATGGTCTTGTCGGTGACCAGGGCCGGATCCGGGAAGAGGGAGCCACCCTGAACGACACGATGGCCGACGGCGACGATGCCGGCTTCGTCCAGCTTCGGACCGAACTCATCGAAGAAGCCGAGAACGCGCTTCAGACCCTGCTCGTGGTCGTGAATCGGCTCTTCCAGCTCATGCTTTTCACCGTTGAACTCGTGCTTGTAGTGGCCGTCAACCGGCTCGCCGATCTTCTCGACCAGGCCGGAAGCAATACCTTCACCGGTTTCAAGATCAACCAGCTGATACTTGATAGAGCTGGAACCGGAATTGATGACAAGGACGGTTTTCGCCATTGTGGGCATCCTCCATGTGTTATATCGATGTGCCGCTTACGCGACTTTCCAAAACCTTAGATTACTCGTTGCTTGCTACAAAATGCCGTATTACTGGGCTTCGATGGCCGTCAGGGCAACGGTGTTGATGATGTCCTGCACGGTGGCGCCACGGCTCAGGTCGTTGACCGGACGATTCAGCCCCTGCAGCACCGGGCCGACCGCCACCGCGCCGGAAGAGCGCTGCACGGCCTTGTAGCCGATGTTGCCGGCGCACAGGTCCGGGAACACGAACACGTTAACGTGTCCGGCAACCGGATCGCCCTTAGCCTTGGTTGCGGCTACGGTCGGCGACCAGGCGGCATCGAACTGGATGGAACCGACCACGGCCAGTTCAGGAGCCTTGTCCTTGACGATTGCGGTGGCTGCCTCGACCAAATCGACATCCGGGCCCTTGCCGGAGCCGAGCGTAGAGTATGAGAGCATGCCGACTTTCGGTTCCAAACCGAATGCTTTGGCGGTTTCGGCGGACTGGATGGCGATTTCCGCCAGCTGTTCGGCGTTCGGATTCAGGTTGATGGCACAGTCGGAGAATACGGCCACATGATCCTTGAAGCACATGAGGAACGCACCGGAAACCAACGAGGTGCCCGGTTTGGTCTTGATGACCTGCAATGCCGGGCGAACCGTGTTGGCGGTGGAGTTGACGGATCCGGACACCAGACCGTCGGCCAGGCCGAGCACCACGAGCATGGTGCCGAAATAGCTGGCATCGGTCAGTTGCTTACGCGCCTGATCCTCGGTCATGCCCTTCTTGGCGCGCAGTTCGCACAGCTTGGCGACCATCGGCGTGAGCACTTCCTCATCATCCATGGCTTGGAACTTCGCCTTGCTCAGGGATTTCAGGCCCAGTTCCTCGCCTCGGGCCAAAATCGCGTTCTCGTCGCCCACGATGATCAGGTCGACGACGTCACGCTCCAGTAGGTAATCGGCCGCCTTGATGATACGGTCCTCTTCGCCTTCCGGCAGTACGATGGTTTTCCTATCGGCCTTGGCCTTGCCTAGTAGGCTGTACTGGAAGGCATATGGCGTAGTCGGCACCTCGAACGGTGCGTCGATTGCCGCCAGAAGGTCGGCGGTGTCGACGTTGAAGGAGAACGCTTCGGAGGCCTTTGCGACGGCACCTTCCTCGCTGAAATCGACTGCGGGAAGCGTCCATACGGGAACCGGATAATCCGCGAATTCAGCATGCAGGGCTTCCGGCTGATCGTCCTTGCATCCGGTGATGAACACGCCGACGACCTTGGTGCCGGCCGCCTCGATGGTGGCGGTGGAAGCTTCGACGGTGAACCTCACCTGTTCCGGAGTACGTTTGATGGTACAGACGGCCAAAAGAACGGGGGCCTTAAGGTCGGCGGCGATATCGGCGTTGAATGCAAAAAGAGCGGGATCATTGACGGGGGATTTGTCGGTGCCCACGATGACGACGGCTTCGGGCTGTGCGGCCTCAATGGCCTCGGTATATGCGGCGACGATGTCGGCGCGAGAACCCGCCTTGTCTTCACGGGCGCGGCGTGGGCAGACGCCGACGGACTGTTCACGGGTCAGACCGGTGTTGCTGGCTTCAAGCAGGATGTCGGTGAACGTATCCTTACGGCATACGGCCGGGCGGAACACTGCGGTCTTCTTGATGGACGCCAGTGCTGTGACGACTCCTAGGGCCACGACATTGCGACCGTTCGCGGCTTCAGGGCTGATGATGGTGACGCTGGTAAGACTCACGGTGTCTCCTATTCCTTCATTCATATGCATGGGTGACTGCGTTGTTCACACCATCAGCAATTGTAATGCGTGAACGATTATGAGTGCACCTATGTGGATCGGGGTGTCGGGGTCCATCTTACGTGCGCAATGTAAAGACCCCCGGGGGAACAAAGTCCCTCGGGGGTCTTATTCAAGCGATCAGGCTGTAACGCCTAGGCTCACTCGTTATCGCCGGCGGTTGCGGCGGTAGCGGAGACAGCACCCTGCTTGTTGGTGTTGACGCCGGAGTACACCCAGTCGGTGTAATCCGGGTGATCGTAGCCGTTGTCGACTGCGAACTGGAAGGCTTCCTTGCGGAAGGCCTCGAGCTCGTCGATCTTGTCGGCGTACTTGTCAGCGTCGATCATGCGCAGAGCTTCGGCAACGAGCTCGTAGCGATCGATGTTGTTCACGCGCACCATGTCGTACGGGGTGGTGGTGGAGCCCTGCTCCTCGTAGCCGTGGACGTTGAAGTTGTCGTGGTTCGGGCGATCGTAGATCAGACCACGCACGTCGCGGGCATAGGAGTGGTAGGCGAACAGGACCGGCTTGTCCTCGGTGAACAGGTCAGCGAAGTCGGCGTCGGAGATGGCTTCGTCATTCTCCTTGGTGGACTGCAGCTTGACCAGATCCACAACGTTGACGACCTTGAACTTGATGCCCATGGCATCGAGCTTGTCGGCAGCGGCCATGATCTCCTGAGCCGGGACATCGCCAGCGGAGGCGAGCACGATCTGTGCTTCGTCGTTGGACTTGGCGGTGGAGGCCCACTCCCACTCGGCGGCACCCTTCTCGAGCTCGGCGCGAGCTTCGTCCAGGGTCAGCCAGGTGGCGGCCGGCTGCTTGCCGGCGATGATGGCGTTGATCATGTCGGTGGACTTGTAGCACTTCTCAGCCACGGCGAGCAGCATGTTGGAATCCACCGGGAAGTAGATGCCGATCACGTGATCGTTGTTGAAGCACTTGTTCAGCAGGACGGAGGTGACACCCGGATCCTGGTGGGAGAAGCCGTTGTGATCCTGACGCCACACGTGGGAGGAGACGAGCAGGTTCATGGAGGAGATCGGCTTGCGCCACGGGATCTCGCGGACGGTAGCCTCGAGCCACTTGGCGTGCTGGTTCAGCATGGAGTCGATCACGTGCACGAAGGACTCGTAGGAGCTCCAGATGCCGTGACGGCCGGTGAGCAGGTAGGCCTCGAGGAAGCCTTCCATCTGGTGCTCGGAGAGCTGCTCGGTGACCTGACCGGTGACGGCCATGTGCTCATCAACCTGAGCGGACAGGTAGCCGGCGTCCCACTGCTTGTTGGTGACGTCGTATGCGGCCTGCAGACGGTTGGAAGCGGTCTCGTCCGGTCCGAAGATACGGAAGGAGTCCGGGTTGTTCTTGATGATGTCGCGGGTGTAGACGCCCAGACGACGGGTGGCCTCGAGCTGGCCCCAGCCGTGGCCGTACTCGGCGACTTCCTTGACCTCGTAGTCCTCGAGGGCCGGCAGGTTCAGCTCTTCGCGGATGCGGCCACCGTTGGCGTTCGGGTTCTCACCGATGCGCAGTTCGCCGGTCGGCATGAAGGCGGTGACTTCCGGCTTCACGGCGCCGTTGGCGTCGAACAGCTCTTCCGGCTTGTAGGACTCGAGCCAGTTCTTGAGGACCTCGAAGTGAGCCTCGGTATCGCGGGCGGAAGCCAGCGGAACCTGGTGGGAGCGCCAGGAACCTTCGGTCTTCTTGCCGTCGATGAACTTCGGGCAGGTCCAGCCCTTCGGGGTGCGGAAGATGATCATCGGGTAGAACGGACGAGTCATGTCGTCAGTCTGAGCGGCGGCCTTGATGTCGCAGATCTCGTCGAAGACGGTCTCGAACAACTCGGCGAAACGACGGTGGATCGACAGGTGATCCTCGTTGTCGAAGCCGGCGACGAACTCATACGGCTCATAGCCCATGCCGTGGAAGAACTCGTGCAGCTCTTCGTCGGAGATGCGGGACAGGATGGTCGGGTTGGCGATCTTGTAGCCATTGAGGTGCAGGATCGGCAGCACGATACCGTCGGTGCGCGGGTTGACGAGCTTGTTGGACTGCCAGCCGGTGGCCAGCGGGCCGGTCTCGGCTTCGCCGTCGCCGACGATGGCCGGAACGAACAGGCTCGGGTTGTTCATCACAGCGCCATAGGCGTGGGACAGGGCGTAACCCAGCTCGCCACCTTCGTGGATGGAGCCCGGGGTCTCCGGAGCGTAGTGGGACGGGATGCCGCCCGGGTAGGAGAACTGGCGGAAGAACTTCTGCAGGCCAGCTTCATCCTTGGTGATGTTCGGGAAGTACTCGGTGTAGGTGCCGTCCAGGTAGGACTGAGCGGTACCAGCCGGGCCGCCGTGGCCCGGGCCCATGATGATCACGGTGTTCTGCTGGTGATCAGCGATGAGACGGTTGATGTGGCCGATGAGGAAGTTCAGGCCCGGGGTGGTGCCCCAGTGGCCGACCAGACGGTGCTTGACGTCTTCGCGGGTGAAGGGCTCCTTCATCAGCGGGTTGCTACGCAGATAGATCTGGCCGATGGAGAGGTAGTTGGCTGCACGCCAGTACTTATCCACACCTTCGATAGCTTCCTCGGAAACCGGAGCGTTCAGCTTCTTCCAAGGGGTGCCAATAACAGGACTCGTCATGTGTACTCCTGTACTCCTGCACTGTGTTGTGCGATTGTTTATTTTCATTAGGTCCTGAACCTCGCAAAACCTTGCGGTTGCGCGGCTGGTTCATTCCCAATCACTTGAGCATATTACGAGCGAGGTGCGACTTTTGGCTGTTTTTTTGCGACTGTGTGCGCAAATGTTGTTATTTTGATACAAACTGAGAGCTTTTATCGGGGCTTTTGTGAATACTCGCAGTATCATGAAAAGGGGTTATAAACGGCTCAATATCAACGATTTTCAATCGATTGAGACATATAGCCACGTTCGTTTTACGATGTTCACTCGCGGCGTGTTGAGTCGAACATAGTAAGCAATTGTGAGATTCGTTCACCTTGTGTTTACAGCGTTTCCAATGTCGCCTTGCACCGCCACAATGGAGCCATTATCATTGTCGGTTTCTAATTACCTCGTACCAAGGGAGAGTGTTATGGCGACAGGTCCTGTGCTCGTTGTTGATTTCGGAGCCCAGTACGCCCAGCTGATCGCACGTCGCGTGCGTGAGGCCAACGTCTATTCGGAACTCGTGCCGCATTCCATGCCGGTAGACGAGATGCTGGCCAAGGATCCGCAGGCCATCATCCTTTCCGGCGGCCCGGCTTCGGTGTTCGAACCCGGCGCCCCGCGCGTGGACAAGAAGCTGTTCGAGGCTGGCGTCCCCGTGCTGGGCATCTGCTACGGCTTCCAGGCCATGGCCTATGCGCTGGGAGCGGATGTCGACAAGGCGGCTTTGGGCGAGTATGGCAAGACCGAGACCACCATCGATGAGGCTGAAGGCCTGCTCGAAGGCTCCCCTGCCGAGCAGAACACATGGATGAGCCACGGAGTGGCCGTCAAGACCGCTCCGGAAGGCTTCGAAGTGCTGGCACACACCGAAGGCGCCCCCGTCGCAGCCATGCAGGACGAATCCCGCAAGTTGTACGGCGTGCAGTGGCATCCGGAGGTCAAGCACACCCCGATGGGACAGCAGCTCATCGAAACCTTCCTGCACAAGTGCGCCGGCTTGCCGAACAACTGGGATGCCTCCGGCATCATCGAAGACCAAGTGAAGAAGATTCGCGACAAGGTCGGCGACGCCCAGGTGATCTGCGGTCTGTCCGGCGGTGTGGATTCCGCCGTCGCCGCGGCGCTGGTACATAAGGCCATCGGTGACCAGCTCACCTGCGTGTTCGTTGATCACGGCCTGCTGCGCAAGGGCGAGGCCGAGCAGGTCAGGCACGACTTCGTCGAGGCCACGGGCATCAAACTCATCGCCGTCGACGCTTCCGAGGACTTCCTCACCGCGCTGAAGGGCGTGAGCGAGCCGGAGAAGAAGCGCAAGATCATCGGCGAGAAGTTCATCCGTACTTTCGAGAAGGCCCAGCGTCAGGTCATCGAGGAAGCCGGCGCTTCCGGCAAGGAAGTCAAGTTCCTCGTGCAGGGCACCCTCTACCCGGATGTCGTGGAATCCGGCGGTGGCGACGGTGCGGCCAACATCAAGTCGCATCACAATGTGGGCGGTTTGCCGGATGACATCAAGTTCCAGCTCGTCGAGCCTCTGCGCACCCTGTTCAAGGATGAGGTGCGCGCCATCGGCACCGAACTTGGCCTGCCGGACGAGATCGTCTGGCGGCAGCCGTTCCCGGGACCGGGCCTGGGCATCCGCATCATCGGCGAAATCACCAAGGAACGTTTGGACTTGCTTCGCGAAGCCGACGCCATCGCCCGTGAGGAACTGTCAAAGGCCGGTCTGGATCGCGACATCTGGCAGTGCCCGGTCGTGCTCCTCGCCGACGTGCATTCCGTGGGCGTGCAGGGCGACGAGCGTACCTACGGTTCGCCGATCGTGCTGCGCCCGGTGTCTTCCGAAGACGCCATGACCGCCGACTGGTCTCGCATTCCGTACGACGTACTGGCCACCATCTCGACGCGCATCACCAACGAATGCCGCCAAATCAACCGCGTGGTACTCGACTGCACCTCCAAGCCGCCGGCAACCATCGAGTGGGAGTAACAGGAATACGTGCGATATACGTGCACGATACGATAGATGGCATCCATGACGCATGCTGTCATGGATGCCATCGTCGCGCTTAGCCGTAAGTCAAGATGCCATGCGGGCCTATTTCGCATGTGCATGGGCAGGATATCAGATAGATGCCAAGTGCCAGCACTCACTTTCGGCGCGCTATCAACTTTTCTGTAACGGGGAGATGTTCATATGCCCAACGGCACCGTTTTGTCCATCTTCACACGCTCACGCCGCGGCCTCCTGACCACCATATGCGCGAGTGTCACCCTCCTCTACCTTGCGTTGGTAATCGCCCTCGCCTGCGCCTGGCCTCCCTCGGCCCCCGTGCCGTCCTCCGATAACGCCAGTGCCTTCTCTTTCATCGATCGCACCGCTCTCAACTGCATCTTCGGCATCGTGTTCTCGTTCTGGGGCGTCATGGCTTACCTGCGTTGCCTCGACCCGCGAATCTCACGTCGCCTTGCCGCCATAGCCGTGATACTCACCTTGTGGCTCACGGCCGTGACCATCAAATGGAACACGACCGACCTCAAGCTTGCGCGCTACCTCTGGTACGGCTACTACATCCCCATGGCCTGTCTGCCACCGCTCTGCCTTTCCTGCGCGCTGAAGTCAGCCGGCATTGAGCTTGGCAAAACGGCTGTACGGCTTAAAACCGCTTGCATAGCGCTCGGCATCGTGCTTGCCGTGCTCGCGCTCACCAACGACGTCCACCGGCTCTTCTTTACCTTTGACGTACCCAACCCGGGCCTTGTGGGCATGTACTCCTACGGCCCTGCCTACTGGGCCTTCTTTGCCTACAATACCCTGTATTACCTCGCCTTTTTCTGCGTTTTGTGGCGCTCGAGCAGAAGCGCAATGCGCGGTCTCGTGGTGCCAGCAGCCACGGTCGCAACGGCAGGACTCCTCTTTTGCGCCGCTTACGCCCTCCGTGCGAAATGGGCGGTTTCGTTCAACTTCTCCCTCGTGTACGGAATCATCGTCATGGTGACACTCGAACTCTGCCTCGACGTAGGGCTCATCCCCTCCACGAGGTCGTTCAAAAAGGTATTCGACGATCTTCCTTTCGATCTCAAGATCTTGTCACGCAACGGCTCTCTGTATCACCAGACCAAAGTGGCCGGCCCGCTGAATGCAAACGCCGTCAACCGCGCAAATCACGGCGCGCCAGGATCGTTCAGACTGCCAGGCCTCCCCGACAGTCTGTTCATCGTCTGGCCGCTTTCTGGCGGAACGGCGCTCCTCACCCAAGACATGAGCGGACTCAACGAGCTCAACCGAACCCTGGGCAAACAAGGCACCGAACTCAAACGCGACCTTGAGGCCCTCGAACACGACCGTGAGCTTGTCGAGCTACTGACGGAACTCGAGGTGAAGTCGCGCCTTGTGGACGATGTCGACGCCGCACTATCCGCGTCCATGGCCGAGGTCACAGCGTTGTTGAACAACCTGCCGACCGAGCCACACGCTCGCCAGCGACAGCTGGAACGTGCGCGCATGCTCGTTGCCTATTGCAAGCGCAAGGGCTCGCTCGTCCTTGCAGAAGCGGCCGACCCGGAGCTTGACCGCGACCGTATCCGCCTTATCGCTAACGAGCTGGCCTGTGATCTGCGCGCCGTCGGTATCGATTGCGCCGCTCTCGTCAATCTCGACCATCCCGTTGCGGCCCAGCAGGCGAGCACGCTCTACGACTGCATCTACGACATGGCCTTTATGGCATTCGAATGCTCGTCTCCAGCACTCATCTATCATCTTGGCGAACGCGATGACGGCTTGATTGAGCTACGGGCCCATCTACAATCCGACGACGAAGAAGACCTTAGCTCACTACCCCGCACGCAGGCCTTGCGGGAACGCCTAGACAAATGCGACGTCATCTACGCGCTGACCGGCAATACCGGACAGCTAGTGTTGCTCGCCCGCGTAAAAGGCGGTGAGTGCGTATGAACCCGCTCTTGCTCAACGAGCCCTGCCTGATGCTCGTGGTTGCCGGCGAGTTCGTGTGCGCAAGCCTTCAGGTGGTCCACCTGTTCCTGGTTGCGTTTCAGACGGCTCCGAAATCAAGGCGGCTCATGTGCATCCTCGAGGCTGCGATTCTGGGTCACCTGGCCCTTGCGTTAATCCTCACCGTCGGTGCAGGGCTCATCGGTGCGCCGGTCCTGGCCCGGGCACTGGCATCCTTTCCCGCCTTTGACGTGCTATGGATCAACGCGCTCTTTGCAGCATGGACGTTTGCCCTCGCATTACGTGCAAGACGCATCGACTTTATGTTCGACGCCCTGCTCATGGCCCTGTGCACACCAGCGGCCATCACCGCGCTCAGCACGTTATGGAACCTAATTGCCTTGCTCGACCTAACCTGGTTCCTGTTCCGCGGACTTTCTGGAATCGCTCGCGATCTCGTCAGACGCTCAGAGGGCCTTTCGGAACTCAGCACGGCCGAAACGTTAATGGGAATGCCCGCGGGCGTACTGGTCATCGGCCCCACCGGCGGATCCACCTTTATGAACGTGCGGATGAGGGAATGCCTCTCTGCATTGGAGTTGCCCTGCGACCTCGGAGATCAGACCCAGCTGTGGGCAAGCCTTTCCGAAATCGGCCGCGACTTGGCCGTTGAAGCAGACTTCCTAGGCGTGCCCGAGACGCTAATGGAGGATAAAGACCGCCTTTTGGTGAATCTTCCCGATAGCACAACGTGTTTATTCGTCCGAGATACAACCGGCGGCCACCGTCCCCTGAGAAGAATCGTATGCCTCGACGTCACCGAGGCAGCGCGTGCAAATGCGGCCCTCGCCAAGACCAACCGCGAACTTGAGGAGGCCGCCACCGAGCTACGGATGCGCCTTGCCGACATCGAGCGCGTGGCACAAGCCTCCGCCTACCTGAGTATGCGCTCGCGTGTGCACGACGTCATTGGGCAGCGGCTCTCGATTCTCCATCGCTATCTCGAGATGGGCATGACCGACCCCGCATCGGTTGCCGAACTCGAGCGGCTCCTCTCATCCGTCATGGTCGATTTGCGCCGTGGCACGGAAGCCGACGCTTCCACCGAGCTCGAAGCCGTTGTATCGGCTTTTGCGCTGGTGGGCGTCGCGATTAAGATGAACGGTAAGCTTCCGGAGGGCAGTGCCGGCGTAGCCTTCACGCACATAATCCGAGAGGCCTGCACAAACTCATGTCGGCATGCCCATGCCAAACAGGTTTTTGTTGAGCTGGAGTGTACTGGCGGCACAGCCCACCTCGTCATCACCGACGATGGCGAGTCGTCACCACAACCGCTTATTGAACGGGGCGGCATCACGGGAATGAGAAGAGAGATAGCATCGTTGGGCGGTACGCTGAGCGTGGGCTGGGAGCCGACGTTCACGGTTCGTGTCGAAATCCCCGTTAGCGGGAGCACGAGGGAACGGGCAACAACACCGTGCCGCACGACGCAACAGCCTACGATGGAGCCGCTTGCATAGAGGGGGGACTGGCAATGATTGAAGTTCTGCTCGTTGAGGATCAGGCGATGTTACGCGAGAGCCTGGCCTGCGCGATAAACGCCCAGGAGGACATGCACGTCGCAGCTAGCCTCGCAGACGCCACTGAGGCCCCTGAGCGCGCAGCCAGACTCGGATGCGGACTCGTGCTCATGGACGTCTGCACCGAGAACGGCTCCAACGGCATCGTGGCCGCCCGGCGCATCAAGGAGGCGGACCCCACGGTGCGCGTGGTCATCATGACGGGTATGCCCGAAGTTACTTTTGTCGAGCAGGCAAAAGCCGCCGGCGTCGACAGCTTTGTATACAAGAACGTCGGCATCGGCGAACTCATGGCCGTCATGCGCTCGACCGCCTCGGGTTACCAGACCTTTCCCCAAAAAACGCCTGACTCGATCTTTTCAGGCACAGCCTCGCTCACGGACGTAGAGATTCAGATCCTACGACTGACGTGCGAGGCCAAAACGCGCAAAGAGATCGCGGCCGAGCTCTACATGAGCGAGGGAACCGTTAAGCGGCGTATCGGCGAAATTCTCGCCAAGACCGGCTACGACAACATCCTGCGCCTGGCTGTGCATGCGGTGGCCGAGGGCAATATCGTTCCCGGCTTGAACGACGAGGCGTAATCGAAGTATCCCCAGCAAAAAGCGGCCGGGAGATTACCATCCCCGGCCGCCTCGTCGCCTTGCTATCTCACGAGCCAGCCAATGCCATCACATCTCTTACTCGATGTTGATATCGTAGATCGCGATGTCGGCAAAGGTCTTGCTGTCGTACACACTGAGCTGGGCATGAATGTCTTTCAACTCGTCTATCGAAGTAAGGCCGTCGTAAGCGCAGATCTCGTTGGCTGTCTCCCCCGGTGAGACGTCCCCGTAGAAGTAGTTTTCATACGTGCCGCCGTTGACGGTGGAATCGTCGAGCATATGCATGCAGATCCTGGCCTCACTGTTGTTGGTAATCGAGAACATGATGCCGGCCATGCCGTTTTCGTCCACAACACGGGCAGTTGCGGTAATGGTCGCGGTCTCATCGTCGGCGATGGTCACCACCGGGTCAATTGCCACGCTCTCGGTCTTGGCGTCGTTTCCGCTGGCAACATCGGCACTCTCGTTGGATTCCTCCTGCGACTTGCGATCCTTCTTGATTTTTTCTTTCAGGCTGTCGTCGCCCTTCTTAAAGACGAGCTTCTCGTCATCATCATTCCTATTGGAGAGGGTCAGGCGATCACCGGAGAGCACCAAAACGCCATCTTCGTCATCGAAGTCCACGGTCGCCTTGTCCATGTCCCACGCCGCGTCTTCGATATCACCAAAGAGATCGAGCGTAGCCTTACCGTCATCGCCTAGATGCAGGATGCACTGTGACCCCTCCTCCGACATGGTCTTGACGTCGTCCTCGGTAATTTCAAGACCACCGGAAGTACCGCTGACAAGCTCCCAGTAACCGACCATCTTCGCGTTCTTGCCACCGGAAACGGGTGAGCAACCGACGAGCACGAAGCATGTAGCAAGCGCACACAGGGCCACAGCAATAAGGGAGTTGAGTTTCTTTTTCATGGCGTGCTCCTTTCTCACGCGATCTTGCTTTTTATTGAATGAGACAAACGGGATCACAGGGCCGCCGACGGCCACTTCGGACTGGGATACGTACCCTATAACACGCCAGCCAAGCCGGCTGTCGACGGCGACTTATGCGCGCGACATCATGCCATCGTCCTGTGACCCCGCATCTTCTGGCTACGGGCGTTTACTCCCGCAGCCAGAGCAGAAGTTCCCCGTGTTCTGGGTGCCGCAGTTGGTGCAGAACCAGGGTCCTGCAGCCTCGGGCTTAGGGCTCCCGCAGTTGCCGCAAAACTTTCCGGTGTTCTGAGCACCACACGAACAGGTCCAGGCGGCTCCCGCTGCCGCCGTGCCGGTACCCGCCGCAACTCCGCCAGCTGCACCAGCAGGCTGCGCCTGAGCGGGAGCCTGCTGCGCTTGAGACGCCTGGCCAAAGAGCTGCGCGGCGTTCATGCCACCCATACCGCTGGCCATGCCCATGCCCATAAAGCCCATGGCGGCACCGGCAGGATTGGCCGCAGCGGTACGCATGGCATCGCTCTGCGCCGAGGCGATGTTGGCCGCCGCCATCGCAGGATTGGCCATGACGGCCGCCTTCTGCAGGTCGCGAATCATCTGTTCCTGATCCTCGGGCGCCGAGATGGTATTTACGCCAAAGGCCGCGATCTCGATGCCACGCCGCTCCTTCCACTCGTGCGAAAGTTCCTCGTTGAGCGCATCGGCCAGCTCCCTGGTGTGGGCGGGCACGGCACTGTAGCGAATGCCCATCTCGCTGATGCGGGCGAAAGCCGGCTGCAGGGCCGTAAGCAGCTCGCTCTTGAGTTGCGAGTCGATGAGATCGCGCGTATAGGCGCTCTCGACGTTGCCACAGACGTTCTTGTAGAACATCAGCGGATCGACCAGCTTGTAGGAGTACTCGCCGTTACAGCGCACGGTGATGTCGACATCCAAACCGATTTTCTCGTCGACCACGCGAAACGGCACAGGGCTTGCGGTGCCGTACTTGTTGCCTACGATCTCCTTGGTGTTGAAGTAGTAGATGCGCTGATCCTTGCCAGCGTCCCCGCCGAAAGTAAAGCGGCGCCCCACCTGTTCGAACGATTTCTTGACCATGTCGCCGAGTTTGCCCGAGAACACCGAGGGCTCAGTACCCGTGTCGTAGACGAATTCGCCGGGCTCGGCGCAGACGTCAACCACCGCACCATTCTCGACGATCATCATGCACTGGCCGTCGGCTACCGCCACGATCGAGCCGTCCGAGATAACGTTGTTCTCTCCCTTGGTGTTGGATCCGCGCTTGCCAACACGCTTCTCGCCCTTGGCAACCAACGTATCGGCGTCCAGAGCCTCGCAATAAAAGTACTCACGCCATTGATCGGCCAATACGCCGCCAGCCGCCCCGACGCCTGCCTTCAGAAGTCCCATGATCTTCTCCTTTCATGAAAAACCGTTTCGTCAAAACTTATGACCCCGAGCTCGCATTCGTTATGACGAACCGGAAGTCAAACGATTAATCCTTTTCACTTTTCTCGTGATGGATGCGCTTGGTGGTGGTATGCGTAAAGGTGTCGAGCTGGCGCGTGATGTTTATCGAAGATGCGTCAAGGTAACGGTCAGCTTCTGTTGCTTCGACCGCGCTTTTCATCTGACCCGTCAGCACCGCACATACGATAAGCGCCACCAACAGTGGAGTGAGGAGCATGAAGCCCCATTGTAAAGCCGCTGCATTCCCGGCAAGGAATCCACCGAAGTTGACCGCGGCAAAGCAGATGAGGAAGAAAGCGGCAAAAATACCCACGCCTATGAACGTACGCTTTTTCTTGTCCACCGGCAGGTCACCCACCAAACGACCCGTCTGGCCGTTCATGGCAAAGAGGAACTGCTCGCCTTCCCAGATGGTACCGAGCATCCAGACGGGCATGAGCGCATAGACCGGATCAGCCCAGTTTTTCTCGACTTCGCAGCTATCGCACGTAACGTCGTCATAGCCTTCAATAGAGTTCTCGAGCGCTTGGCGCACGCTCGTATCAATGCGCTTTTCCGCACGTCCGCGACAGGTCTCAGCGTCCTCGTCGTAGCGGTTTGCCACGAATCCCGGCATATAGGCCACCGAGTACGGCACAAGCGCACCGTAGTCGAACGGCTCGATGGCATCCATGTGGGCATCGGGCATCTTGCTCGAGCCATCCACTGGAATACGTTCAAAGGATACGGAGCCCTCACGCTCAACGTTGAAGTGATCGGTCTCGATAACCTCGTCATCGCCCTCATAATGCCGACGCGTACGCGTGGCTTCAAAGGTCGCGGAGCCCGCAGCGTCGGCATCCATGAGCCAGAAGGGAACGTAAACGCCCTGGACTTCTTTGATTCTGTTGCCGCCGGCAAAACTCTTGGGAAGCAACACCTTGCCCTTGTAGTGCTCGGCCAATGCACTCTCGGCCGCCTTGCGATCAAGTTTGAAAGGAATCACAAGATCGGGACGGAAATCTCCTGAGAAGCGCCCAGCCGCAACCACGGGGTTTCCGCAGTAGGGGCACTCGGAAACGGCGGTTGTATCATCACAGACAAGCTCGGCTGCACAAGACGAGCACACGTAGGCGCCGTTAAGGCTCTCGGCTTCAGTTGCGGCCCCTGCTTGCGCCGCACCGCCAGCGTTGCCTGCAACTGCTCGGGCTCTCTCTTCCGCGCTCTCTTGCTTGGCCGCATAGCGGGCCTCGATATCGGCCAACGCAAATTCCGAGTCGCAGTGGTCACAAACAAGTAGCGCCTTCGCACCGTCGTAGCGTAGGGGGCCTCCGCATGCCGGACACTGGTAATTGACGCTCTCTACACCCATGGCTGTCTCCCTTCTCATCATCGAGCTAATCCGTTATCCCGATTTTAAAAAAGCACGGGTGAAGAGAGAATGCCCCTACGGCCCGTATGGGCGCATGTCGTGGGACATAGGTCACAACTCTTTTCAAACCACGAAAACAGACATTGCATCAAAAGCGTTCGCCAGTGTTTTCATGCATTTTATCTGCGCTGTCAAAGCCTGATACGCAAGATCCCTAGTGCCAGTTGCCAAGAACACGTAGTATTCGCGCGTGCCATAACCGGAGGCCGCCGCGGTGGCACCCATAATACCGTGCGCTAGTTGGGGATAGGTAGGCAGGTGCGACATGGCGGCCATCATGGCAAATAAGACGATGAACCCGCTGACCGTAGCCAATACGAAGTTGCGGTTGAGGCACGCGGTTTCGCCGGAGTGCAATGATAGCCCAGACGTTGCCGTTGCCATCAGATTGCAGACACCCGCCACAGCCCGACAAACCACGCCATTCAATACGGTAAGAAATGCAGCACGGTGGAATAATACATATGTAAATTAGCTTGGAGGGGGGAAATCATGAGCTCTTGGATGATTCGTGCGGGCAGAGGAGGCATATACGCGGCGGACTGGCTCAACCGCGGACTTGTGGGCATCGGTTGGGACTTTGGCGCCACCGATATCGCTTCCATGAGCCGGGAACAGATTCGTTCCGGTTACGCAATCAAACATCCCAACGACAGCAAGAACAAATTGGCCGCCGCAGTGGGACAGATCTACTGTTTTGCTCATGATATGGAACAAGGATCGACCGTCGTCATGTATGACCCGGCGACACGCCTTTACCATATCGGCATCATCGCAGGCCCTTGCAAACCTGCCACCGACATCGAAGAAGCAACCTTCACGCGAGCGGTTAAATGGAAGCAGACCGCCCAACGCGATGCGCTCACAACATCGTCTAAGAACTCCCTTGGCGGCATCCAGACCATCTTCTCCATATCGGATGAAGTCATAGCGGACCTTAAATCAGCATCAAAGAGTGAAACGAGCAACCAACCCGACGAAACCGAGGACGATGCAGCAGATGACGATGCCCGTGCCGCCACTTACGATAACGGCATCGAACTCATCAAGGATCGTGTAAACCAAGTCGGTTGGGAAGATATGGAGCGTCTGGTAGCAGGTCTGCTCAAGGCCATGGGCTACTGTGCACGTGTCACACCCAAAGGCCCCGATGGCGGCCGCGACGTAGTGGCATCGCCTGACGCGCTGGGATTGGAATCTCCCCGCATCGTGGCCGAAGTCAAACACCGCAAAGGTGCCATGGGCGCTCCGGCGGTACGCTCGTTCATTGGCGGACTTCGAGCCGGGGATCGCGGCCTGTATGTGTCTACCGGCGGATTCACCAAGGAAGCCCGCTACGAAGCCGACCGAGCCACCATCCCCATACGTCTGCTCGATCTTGACTCGTTCGTACGCCACTATGTTGAAGTCTACGACAAAGCCGACGAAGAAACCCGCTCAATCCTTCCGCTCACCCGCATCTGGTGGCCGGCATAACCACTATTGGAACGCCCTGAGCCATTCACGCAAGCATGCCGTTCCACATGTTCACGAAATCCGGTAGGGTCTTCGCGGTAGTGGCTACGTTATGAACCTGAATTCCCTTGATGCGCAGGCCCAGCATGGCGGCAAACGTAGCCATACGATGGTCGGCATAGGTTTCCATTTCAGACGGTTTGAGGTTTTCGCTACTCACCGGAACAATTTCCAACCCGTCAGACAGCTCACGGGCTTCTCCTCCTATGCGCTTGATTTCATTGACCAGCGCTTCCAAACGGTTGGTCTCATGGCCACGCAGGTGCCCGATACCCAACATGCGGGTCGGCTCATCAGCAAACACCAACACTGCGGCAAGTGACGGTGCGATTTCACCGGCTGCAGTCAAATCAAAATCGCCAAGGCCTTTGATATGGCCGTCTCCCCTCACTTCACAGTAGCGGATTCCGTTCTCCGAAAGGAACGACACCTTCGCCCCCATACGCTTCAAATATCCGGGAAGCAGTCCACCAGGCTGCGTGGTGTTTTCAGGCCAATGCGGCACACGAACCGTTCCACCCGCAATCAGTGCGGCTCCCAGGAATGGCGCGGCGTTTGACAAGTCAGGTTCGACGGTCACCGCATTCGGCAACTGTACGGCGCCTGGTCGCACGGTCCATACACGTGCCTCTTCGTCAGCCTGAACGCTCACGCCGGAACCTCGAAGATCAGCGACCGTCATGCGGATATGCGGCAGGCTTGGGGTCTTCTCCCCCGTGTGATGCAACTCAAGACCGCCCGGTACACGCGAGCCAACCAGTAGCAAACCGGAGATAAACTGCGACGAGCCGGACGAATCGATGGAGACCACGCTCGGCGTCGCCCGTGCGGCCGGGTCAACCGTAGGCGGGGTGATCGTGAACGGTAGACGGCCTTCCTCACCGTGGTATTCGATGGTCGCACCTAACTGTTGCAGACCATCCAACACCGGCTTCATCGGACGGGCGTACGCCTGCTCGTCGCCATCAAAGTCGACGGGACCGTCGGCGAACATCGCAAGCCCTGGCACGAAGCGCATCACCGTACCCGCAAGACCGCAGAATACTTTTGTATTGCCTCGGAACCGACCATCCGCAGGCGGAACAACCGTAACCGTAGTATCGGTAGCGGCATCGATCTCGCAACGTACGCCAAGCGCACGCAACGCGTCCATCATCAGCTCGGTGTCACGCGAGCGCAGCAAGCCGACCAGACGGACGGGTACGGATCCAAGCGCCGCGAGAATGAGATAACGATTCGACAGTGATTTGCTGCCCGGCACCACTACGGTGGCGTTCAGGGGCTTGCCGGCGAACAGTGCCGGCCACAGGTTCTCTTGAGGTGCGTTCATGTCCCCCATCGTAGCCAAAGCCCGCGGAAAACATCGTGTTCGTCTCGCCTTGGATGACATAGTGAACGAGATCGGTGCGTTCCGCGATCACGGAACGGATGACTGCAATCGAGGAGGTTGCGCGGTCATTGTGCCCCACTGTACCCAAGGACAATGAAACCCGGAATCCTAGGTATTACAATTGTTGGAATTCCGGGCTTTCGGTCGGGCTGACAGGATTTGAACCTGCGACATTCTGCTCCCAAAGCAGACGCGCTACCAAACTGCGCTACAGCCCGTTCGTGCACGAAACGCAATTAGCGCATGAGCACAAGGAACCATTGTAGCGTATGTTTGGACAACGACAGGCTAGAATGGCGAGTGTTTAGCATGAAGGGGCAGATATGGGACGTCATCAACAGGCCGAGACCTCCGGCATTATCTCCTTCATGATTTGCGCCGTGGTCGCAGGTTTCGCCATGGATCTGTACACGCAGTACGCCCCGGCCATCTGGCGTGTCAGCCAGCGCCTGTTCACCATCTGCTCCGGCATCGTGGCCGCCTGCGGCGTGGTTTCCTTCAGCTTGGGCTATGCGCGTAAGTCCCGTTCGCTCACGCTGAAACACGGCTGGATGGTCCCCATCCGCCGTATATTCGAAATCCTGGCCCTCTCGGTAGTCTACGCCTCCACGATCTTCGTCACCTCATTCATGATGCTTTCCATCATCAACAGCATCATGGGCACACGTACGCTTAACGGCTATCTGCCGATGCTCTGCGCCGGCATTGCAGGCATCGTAGGTTACATTACCTTCGTGCAAGCGGAACTGATGGATGCCAAAACCATCGCCGCGTTGTTGCCGTTCTTCGTGGTGTCGGGCGTAAGCATCGCCGGACTTACCTCGGACGATCCGTATTGGTATAACAACAACTTCTCCCAGCTGGGTGACCGCACCACGTTCGCGGCGCGCATGTTCAACTCCACGCTGATGCTGGCTGGCATCTGCATCATCATTATCAGCTACTTCGCCATCTCCGAGCTGATCACCACCAATCGACTGCGTCGGGAGTATGCGCAGCAGACCGGGCTTGACGAATCCCCCAGGCATTTCAAAATACGAATCCTGCTATTGGCGTTCATGCTGACGCTGGCGGGCGTCGCCTTCATCGGTATCGGCATGTTTCGGTATACGCCGCATCCGATTCTGCATAACGTGTTCGCGCGAGGACTCCCCTGCCTGATGAGCGTACTGTTGATAGGATTGCCTTGGCTCGCCCCGCAGCTTTCCAAAGCGGTGTATGTCGTGTCGGATCTCGCGATCGCCGTCGGTGCTTTCGCTGGATTCCAGTGGATGAGCGGGCATAATACGTTGACGAACGTCGAGGCATTGGCCGGTCTGATGTTCCTCGGCTGGTTCATTATCTTCTCCCGCCAGATCGCCGCCATCGAAGCAGATCGCGTGCAAACGCAGCTGGTGCTGGCACAGACCAGCGGACCGAAGAACGTCGAGGACATCGTCGAGGCAAATGCAGTTGTTCCGGATATAACCTCACGTCTGGCCTCTGAACGCTGATCGGCCGCATCAAAAGTAGTGGGCCACCCATGTTGGATATGGGTGGCCCACAGCCTTTGCCTGCGGCAAACGTTAGAACTCGTTTACCTTCTTATCCGGCTTCTTGTCGCTCATGAGCAGCAGGAAGCTTCTCGACTGCGCGGTGATCGCGAAACCGGCCTCATAGTTGAGCTCCGGTCCCTTCGGATTATGCGTGTCGATGACCAGACGCCATTTCTTGCCATATTGCTCGTCCGGCAGGGTGAACATGATCGGCTCGTAATGTGCGTTGAAGATCAGGATGAAGTCGTTGTCGACCATCTGATTGCCATACCAGTCGGTTTCCGGAATGTCCGAACCGTTCAGGTAGATCATCACCGAGAACGCGTGCGTATTCGACCAATCGTCCATGTCCATGATGGAACCGGTATGATCCATCCATTCGACTTGGGGAATCATGCTGCTGGCATCGCCAGGCTCACGCCCGGTAAAGAAACGACGGCGGTGCAGCACCGGATGTTCCAGACGCAGATGAATCAGCTTCGCAACGAACTCGAACAGGTCCTTCTGAGTGTCGTCCAGATCCCAATTCGTCCAGGAAATCGCATTGTCCTGGCAATAGGCGTTGTTATTGCCCTGCTGGGTGCGCGCCACCTCGTCGCCGCCGCAGATCATGGGAATTCCCTGGCTCAGAAGCAACGTGGCGAACATGTTGCGCATCTGCTGTTGGCGCAGGTCATTCACGTCCTTGATGGTGGTGGGGCCCTCCACACCACAGTTCCACGAACGATTGTTGCTTTCGCCGTCTCTATTGCCTTCGCCGTTGGCCATGTTGTGCTTCTCGTTGTAGCTCACCAGATCGTTCATCGTAAAGCCGTCATGGGCGGTAATGAAGTTCACGGAGGCGACCGGGCGGCGACCGTTCATCTGGTACAGGTCGGAGCTGCCCATCAGTCGACTGGCGAATTCCGGCAACGTGGACGGCTGCGAGCGCCAGAAATCACGCACGCAATCGCGATAGCGTCCGTTCCATTCCGACCAGCTGGACGGGAAGCCTCCCACCTGATAGCCGCCGGAACCGAGATCCCATGGTTCGGCGATGAGCTTGACGCGGGAGATGACCGGATCCTGTTCGACGATGTCGAAGAATGCGGATAGCTTGTCGACCTCTTGGAACTGGCGGGCCAGTGTGGCTGCCAGGTCGAAGCGGAAGCCGTCAACGTGCATTTCGGTGACCCAGTAGCGCAGGCTGTCGGTGATGAGCTGCAGCGCGTGCGGCGAGCGCATCAGCAGGGAGTTGCCTGTGCCGGTGGTATCGAAATAGTGTCGTGGATCGTTGTCGACGAGTCGATAGTAAGAACCGTTGTCAATGCCTTTGAAGCTCAAGGTGGGGCCACGGTCGTTGCCTTCGGCGGTATGGTTGTACACCACGTCGAGAATCACTTCCATGCCGGCGCGATGATACGCCTTGACCATGGATTTGAATTCGTTGACCTGTTCGCCGCGTTGCCCGGAACTGGAGTAGGCGTTATGCGGTGCGAAGAAGCCGATGGTGTTGTAGCCCCAGTAGTTGCTCAGTCCTTTTTCCTGTAGGAAACTGTCGTTGACGAACTGGTGAATCGGCATGAGCTCTATGGCCGTGACACCGAGTTTCTTAAGGTATTCGATGACCGACGGATAGGCCAGTCCGGCATAGGTGCCTCGAATATCCGCAGGTACGTCCTTGTTGAGGTTGGTCATGCCGCGTACATGGGCCTCGTAGATGACGGAATCGTGGTATGAGATGTTCGGATGCTGGTCGTTGCCCCAGTCGAAATACGGGTTGACCACGGCCGCTTTCATGGTGTGTGCGGACGAGTCCAGCGTGTTCATGTTCCCTAGGTCGTCGGGACTGCTGAACCAGTAGGAGAACAGGCTTTCGTCGCCGTCGATGTTGCCTTCGATGGCTTTCGCATATGGGTCAAGCAGTAGCTTGTTCGGATTGCACCGTAGGCCGCGCGACGGGTCGTATGGTCCGTAGACACGGTATCCATATCGTTGCCCGGGCTGTATGCCCGGCAGATAGTTATGCCAGACATAAGAATTTTGTTCGGTCATTTCGATGCGGGTTTCATTGTCTTCTTCGTCGAAGAGACAGAGCTCCACTTTCTGTGCAACTTGAGAGAAAAGGGCGAAGTTCACTCCCGCCCCGTCATAGCTTGCTCCGAGTGGATACATCGAACCAGGTCTGATTTGCATACCTTCAAGTATCTCACGACTTCGGGCGGAACCGGTTTATCTGCGATTTTTCCGGCGATTGTAGTGCGACTTGAAATTTTATCGCCCGTTTTCCTTCATTCTACGAATCTGCTCGTATTGAATCGCAATCATGGAATTGGACGCCGTGATACGCGTCCTCCGCAGCTGCTCCCAAGTGATCCACGCGGATTCGACATGTTCGTCGGCATCGAAATGCCGTTCAACGGACTGCCAGGAGCCAAGACGAATGATCATGATGTGGGCCAGCTCATCGGTCATGCCCTCCGATGAATAGAACTCCCCCACATGATCGAACGCCATATCGTCGCCACGGATAGGCCTCACACCGGTTTCCTCGACAAGCTCACGCAACGCGGCCTGTTCGACGTCTTCGCCATCATCGATGAGACCGGCGGGAAGACCGTAAGCAAACATATCGCTGCCGACACGGTATTCCCGTTCAATCAGGTACAGGTCCCGTTTCAGGTCATGCACCAGCATGACCACGCAAGGCGCATGACGCATGACCTGTCTGCGGATTACCGTCTGCCCGCCGTGGTGCAGATGGAGTCCAAGCCGCATATCCTCGACGCTGAAAATCGCCCCTTGATATACCAGCTCGCGACTCACCACCGTGACCGGACGTTCCATATCGACACCGTCTCCGGAACGCTCCAGCGCTTTGTTCACGCTGTCGATATTCATATTCAACGTTCCTGACCGCTTGACGGTAGCACTAGATTCCATGGATCGGTGTTCATGGAGATCCATCGCACCGCCGGAATGTCGCCGGTGGCTTCAGCTACGGCACGAGGCACGTCGCCCATAGCATACTGGAACCACATCGATTCGATGGCACTGTGCGGCGTATTGATGAACGCGGGACGTACCTGATCGTCGCCTTGGCCGATGCACACTCCCTGAGCACGCATGGAGGCTTCGTATCGGGCTTGTTCTATAGCATCCGTCACCGGATGGTGGCGTAGGTCGCTGGTCACATACACGTCCACTCCCGCGGCACGAACCTCGTCGAACAGCGAGTCTCCGGAACCTGGAAGCACGGCCACCGTACGCACCGGGGCATCGAGTTCGCCGCAAACCTGTACACCGAGCTCGGTATAAGGCAACGCATCCGCCACACGACGGGCGAAATCGCGCAGAGGCATCGGTTCCGACAAACGCCCCACGCGTCCCAATCCGATCGCATGCTCGGCCTTCGCATCATCGATGGGCACCAGCGGGCGCTGATCTTCCACACCGAACATATCGGCAGCCGCCTGACCGACACCTCGATATGAGGCGTCGGCGTTCGTATGCCCTACCCACAGAGCGCATCCCGCCTCATTGAGCTTGCGTACGATTTCACCACGGAATCCAAGTCCGGAAACCGCATGCACGGAACGGAAGAACAGCGGGTGATGGCAGATCAGCAGATCAACGTGGTTGACGATGGCCTCATCGATCACCGCCATGGAAGGATCGGCCGCAAATGCGATATTGGAGACTTCATGTCGAAGATCGCCCACAATCAGACCGGGTTCGTCCCATTCCTCCGCATAGCGTAGCGGATACAGCGTTTCCAATACGTCGACGACCTGTTTGAGGGTTGCCATTGAATGATTCCCTTCCTCGCTGTGATCAATGTGCTGCAAGCTGCCAATCCGAACCGATACCTGTGGAAGCGTCCAACGGCACGGCCATCGTAACGGCGTGTTCCATCGCGTTCCTGACCAATGCAGTGGCCTGTTCGGCTTCGCCCGGAGCGATTTCCACGACGAGTTCATCATGAATCTGCAGGATGATTCGACTCTTCAGGCACGCGTCGCGCAAGGAATCCGCAGCACGAATCATGGCGATTTTCATGATATCGGCGGCCGATCCTTGAATCGGAGCGTTCAACGCGGCACGTTCGGCCGCATCACGAACCGCACGATTCGGTGACTTCAATCCGGGGAAATACCGGCGACGACCATAAATCGTTTCGGTATAGCCTTTCTCGCGTGCAGTGGAGACCAGTGATTCAAGGTATTCATGTACTTTGCCGAAAGTGGCGAAGTACTGGTTCCTCAATGACTCCGCTTCTTTCGGGGAGATTTTGAGCTGCTGAGCCAACCCATAGGTGCTCAGGCCGTAGGCCAGACCGTAACTCATCGCCTTGACGTGGCTACGCTGGTCGGAAGTGATCTCCTCCACAGGAATGCCATAGACCAGACTGGCCACATATTTGTGGAAGTCCCTACCGGAACGAAATGCTTCAATCAGCGCCTCGTCGCCGGAAAGATCGGCCATGATACGTAGCTCCACCTGCGAGTAGTCGGAGCTGAGCAGCGACTCGTATCCCTCCCCCGGCACGAATGCCGAGCGAATCTCCCGGCCTGCCGCATTGCGATTGGGAATGTTCTGCAGATTCGGATCCACGGAACTGAGTCTGCCCGTCGCAGCGACCGTCTGCTCGAACGTCGTGTGAATACGACCGTCACGAGGGTTCGTGGCGTCGATCAGCGTCTGTACGATCTGCTTGAGCTTGTTGGTTTCGCGGTGCCTCAGCAGTGCTCCCAGAAACTGGTTCGCGCGGTCATTATCGAGGGAATGCTCGTACAGTGTCTGCAATGCGGCCGCATTCGTGGTGTAGGAGCCCGACTTGGTCTTCTTCGTGGGCTTCAGGCCCATGTCTTCGAACAGGATCTTCTGCAATTGCTTGGGGCTTTGCAGATTCACACGCTCGCCGGCGCTTTCCCAAGCGATCTCCTGGGCCTGACGCGCATCGGCGGCAAACTGGTCACGCATTTCGGTCAAACGTATCATGTCGACTTGGGCGCCTGCATGCTCCATGCCATACAGTACCTTCGATACCGGCAATTCGATGGACTTGAGCAGCCCGAACTGTGCACGCTGATCCAGCAGGTCCGCCAGCACATTCGCCAGCATGTCGACGATGGCCGCATGACGTTGCAGCTCATCGGCTTGCGTATTCGAGGATCCGTCCATATCATCCAGATCAAGTGTGCCCTGCGTGGCCTCGGACGACTGCTCCTCGAAGTGCAGGTCAAGGAAGTGGCCGGCCGCCTGTTCAAGCGATTCCGCGTGGAAATCCGGGTGTACCAAATAGCCCGCCAGCTTGGTGTCGAACAGCGGCGTAGGCAAGGTGATGCCGACGGATTCGAGCAGATGCTGCTGTTCCTTGTAGCCGTGCACCACCATAGAACGGTGGTATCCGTCGAGCATATGCTGAAGTTCGTTCGCAATCGAGTCATCGACATGCTCGATCTGGGCACCTTTGCCGTTCACCATCAGCATCAGTGAAGCCATGCTTGCGTTTCCTGGCTTGGCCACGCCTTCGGCCTGTAGCACCCAGGAATGGTTGACGGCATTGGTGCATGTCATGGTGTTCTCAATGAGGGATCCGGCATCAATGGCCGGATTCGCATCCTCATCATCCCCATGCAGATGTTCATCGGCCGGTGGCATGTTCGCATCCACCCATGTACGCAGCTCGTCTCCATGGGTAATCGTCATGACTTCCGGCAGCACGACCCGATTGGACTCCGTCTGGACCGTGACGCCCGTCGTCGTGCCCGCATTGAAGGTCTTCAGCACGCGATTTCTAGTGCGAATGCCGAATTCCAGTTTGGAGAACAAGTCATTGAGTCGCGCGGTGTCAACGGTTCCGAACGTCAAATCGTCAAGAGTCACATCAAGTTCGAGATCCCGCACCAACGCATTCACGGAACGATTCAACTTGACCTGTTCGATGTTCTCACGCAGGGCTTCGCCTTTTTTGCCCGTGATTTCGTCGGCATGCTCGATGATTTGGTCAAGTCCGCCATATTGGTTGATCCATTTCGCGGCGAACCCGTCACCCACGCCCGGCACTCCCGGGATATTGTCGGCGGTTTCACCACGTAATGCGGCCAGATCGGGGTACTGTTCCGGTGTGACATGGTATTTTTCCACCACCGCCTCAGCGGTCATATGCTTCAAATCCTTGAAATGATGACCTGGATACAACACGGTGATGTTGTCATTGATCAGCTGGAAGGCGTCACGGTCGCCGGAAAGCACCAACGTACGGTATCCGGCCTTGTCTCCCATGGTCGCCAAGGTGCCGATCACATCGTCGCCCTCATAGCCGGGCTGTTCGATATAGGTGACTCCTAGGGCGGAAAGCATCCTCTGAATCAATGGCAGCTGACTGAGCAGATCCTCCGGAGCGGCATCCCGTGTGCCTTTGTACTGCGGCAGCATCGTATTTCGGAAGGTGCCGCCCTTGACATCGAACGCCACCGCCAAATGGTCGGGATGCTCAGTGTCAATCACCTGCGACAGCATGGTGGCGAAGCCCCATACCGCATTGGTGGCCTGACCGGCCGAAGTGCTGAAATTCTCTACGGGCAAGGCAAAAAAAGCGCGGAACGCCAAGGAATGGCCATCAACGACCAATAGCGTTCCGCGTGAAGTGCCTTCCACAGTTGCTGTGTTAGCGCTCATCCTCTGCTTCCGACTTCTGCTCGCCATACTTGGCGATGATGGCCATGGCCAGACGCTTCTTCGGGATGCGCTGATCCATGGAGGTCTTCTGAATCCAACGGAAGGCGCCCTGCTCGGAGAAGTCCGCCTTGTCCATCAACAGGCCCTTGGCCCGATCGACAAGCTTGCGTTCCTCAAGGGTCTCCTCAGCCTTCTTAAGCTGTTCCTCGGCCTTTTTGAGCTGCTCCTCAGTGTCGCGCAACTTGGATTCGCTACGCTCCACATTGTCAAGCAGATCATTGATCTCAGCAAAGCGACCCATGGCCACTTCGAGGGCCGGCAGCAGTTTGGATTCCTCATATGGCTTGGTCACATATGCCATGGCACCCGCGCCGGTGGCCTGCTTGACCAAATCAGGCTGAGAGAATGCGGTGAGCATGACGACCGGGGCGATGTTCTCATCGCAGATCACGCCGGCCGCGGTGATGCCGTCGGTACGAGGCATCTTCACATCCATGCACACCACGTCCGGACGGTACTTACGGGTCAGTTCGATGGCCTCCTCACCATTGGCCGCTTCACCGACGACCTCGTAGCCGTTGTCTTCAAGCATGGCGACCAGATCCATGCGATTCACCGATTCATCTTCGGCCACCACAACGGTACGCTTATGCGGTTCGCCTTCCTTGGTTGAGGCCTCTTCAGGCTCCGCAGCGGCCTTGAGCTCTTCGTCAGTGAGCACCTCGCTCACTTCAGCCGAATCAGTGGTCTTCTTCCTTGCAGCCATATCAGTCTCTTTTCACTATCGCACCCATGCCCGGCTCGATGCCAATCCCACCTAGACCCGGATTGATTCGACGTGTGTCACGCGCCCCGAACGGGACTCGAACACCACCTCCGCAAGGCTCTGGTTCAATCCGCATAAAGCCGGCAGCAGACGGCTCCAGCCAGCCTGCCTCCTTGTTCTTTCTGAAATGATAATAGCAGCCGCCTATATATGCGTGTCGCGTAAACCAAGTCTGCGCTTGCGTTCCAACATGACGAAGTCGCCGGACGCCGGAGGAACGTTCCCATCCTGCTATGTGATGAGATGCGCCGATTCTTCCATACCTTTGCAAGTCATGCCCATGCTTTAGAGCATGTTGAAGGCTGATAGCGTTCCCGACGCCACATTGGACAGCATATGCACCGTCCAGCTCGGGAAGATGGACCCTTGCGCATGCTTTTCGTTCATATACCCCATGCACCAGCCCGCCAATCCGGTGAACAGGGTGATGACAGCGGCCTGAACGACACTCATTCCCGTCATGAGAAACAAAGGGACACCATGCATAAGACCGAACAGGACGGCTTGAAGGGCATTGGCGACGAGCAGTCCGCACTTGCCCATCAGACGCTTCAACAGGAGTCCCCGGAAGAAGATCTCCTCCCACCCCGACGTGTTCAGCAACGCATGTACGAGAACGGATGGCAGAGCCGCCCATCCCAAACCTCCGAATTGCGTGGACGCGGTATAGGTATATGTACTCGGTATCACCTGAATGACAAGCCAGCCACACCCGAACAGGATCAGAAGCGTAAGGAGCATGAACGAGAAGGTCTTCGTCCCGCCCTTGATCTTCGTAAGACCGATCCATTGAGTGAACCGCCGCTGATGGCGCGCGCTAAACCACCACCAGACGAAAGCGATGAGCACGGCCAGCGCAAACTGGACAAGCCCGGAAACGAGCGTATGAACGAACAAATCCATCAGGCCCTCCCGTACCGCAATCGCACGTACTGAGACTGAAAATATGACATCAACATGATACTATTTCAAGAAGAATTACACCAAAAACGCTTAAGCGTGTGAGATAGTCCACCTCATCTTCGCATGCGATATCCAGCGCATGCATATTCCTCGAAAACCATCACCTGCGCTGAGTTTGGAGGATATGCATCGTCCATAATCATCGAAATCTCGCGGACACGATCATTTCCCAATCGGCCTATCCGCGATTCTTCGTCGTTTCAGGTGCCCCGGCGGAACTCGAACCCATGACCATAGGCCAGACTGACGAGTCGGACCCCATCATCCCAGACCCCGCCTGTCTCCTGCTGCTTTACAGCATGACAATCACAGCCCGCATACGCATCTCTCACAAAGCCCGAACCTGAATCCCCGTTTCAGCCCGTCGCGAAGGCGTCTCCTAGGGTGACACATTAACCCAAGGATGACATTTTCCGACGGGCTGTTTCTATAACCGGAAAAAAGGACGGCCGCATGACAGAGAAGAGGAAAAAGAGACGCCAATTCGGGACCGTGCTGCTCAGAAGGCACCCCAGCGGCAAGACCCAGACATGGATCGGACGATACACCTACAAGGGAGTCCGTTGCCAACGCTCATTCGGCAAGGATGGCAGGATCCAGGCACAAAGCTGGCTTGAGGAGGAAAAGCTCCTCGTAGACCTTGGAAGGAACGCGAACGACTCAAATCAATCCTGGAAGAAGCCACGAAACCAAGCGACGGCGCCTCTCCTCTCATCGAGACGAATCCTTTCATGCTGCCCATTCCACCGGATCCGCAACCCGAATCATGGCGAATCCGACCAGTGGACGGCAAAACATTAAGGATGCGATACGTTGCGACACCCGCATACACACGGATTGCGATTTACCTGTCTGCTCTGGCCGGCGGCGAGGCCGGCGATTTTCTAAAACACGATCGCCAAAGTGCGGATGCCACTCGTTTTTTGCGTGGGCCGTCGGTCATGTGGATGGGACCCGCGTGATGGCGATGGGAACTAGGCCATCGAGCGTGCCGCGTCCGAGAACGGAACCACTTCAAGGCTCCCATCCACGAGTTCAGCTAGGAAGACCTGCCTCACCGAGCCATACCCTTGTTCCCTGAGCCGTTCCGTCACCCATGTTTCGTCCCTGCCCGCAAGCTTCAGACCATCACGGACCAGATGTCCGTCGCTCACCAATGGCAGCAGCGGGCTCCCATCCCGTGTGCCGGCCACGCGAATCGTGAGCCTGCCATCGGTCTCCATGACGGCCGCCTTCACATCCGCCACGCTGGGGATGCCCTTCTCACGCAGGCTCCCACTGAGCTGTTCCGCGGTGAGGCCGACCTTCGCGCATCGGGCGATGTCCACCTTCCCGTCGCAGACGAGGAGCTCGGGTTGGCAGGCGATGGCCCGTCTGAGCGTCCCGCTGCTCCCGAAAAGGAGCTTCGCCGCCACGATGACAAGCGACCAGATGAGGAGGACTATCAGGAACTGGAGCACCGTGACCGATGGGTTGTAGATCACCCCGCCGATGATGCCGCCCAGCACGTAGTTCTGGACTTGGTTGAGCGGGGTATTGAGGGAGAATTCGCGTTTCCCGAGAATGTTGATCTGGAGGATCATCACGAGCATGCCCAGCGAGAACTTGATGATCGTCAATGTATAGAAACCCATGTCAGCGATTCCCGTTCACGTAGACATTGTGATCAATGATGTGCGTCCGTTCGAGCGTGTAGGAGTTGTTGTCGTCGTTGAGGTGGACGAGGTAATCCCTTTCATTGAAACGCACGATGATGCCGTCCTTCAGGCTCGTGGAATTCACCAGGACCTCGTCCTCCGGAACGTGCTGATCCTTGGCGACGCCCTTGATGAAGCTCACGAGCAGTTGGGACTGGGATATCCGATTACTCACCTGGAGGTATTGTTCGGCCTGCACGCCTATCAGTATCAGCGAGAGGACGAGGGCGCCCACTCCCACGTCCCTCCACCGGGTCCGTATCCTGTCGCGTAGGTAGAGCACGCCGAAGACCATGCCCGTCACGAGCAGGACAAGTATCGCGGCCACGCGCAGCGCCGAATCGGAAGACTGATGCGAGACGATGTAGTCGAGGTCATAGAAGTCCATGCGTCACCTGGTCTTGATTCCAATGGAGTTCCCGCCCGGCGGCGGGACCGTTCCTCTCCCGAAAAGTCTACACCAGCCATCCACCGGACCGTTCGTGCCGGATGCCGTTCCTCAATCCGACGGGAGTTGCGTCCCCGTCCGGGTGACGGCGGGACTGGGTGAATTTCGAAAGGAATCCGTCATCCGGACATCCGGCACTCGTGGCCGTGGTGACACGCATGATCCCGCCGATGCCCACACCGCGAGGGCGGGTCTCGAATATGTTCCCCGGTGTGAAAAGATCGACAATCTCAGTGAAGCTCGCGAGGAAAAGCGCCTGGTCCGTCTCCGATCTGGTCAATGCCGCGAATTTCCTGGACGCCACACCCGACGAACTCATGAATGATGCGTTCATGAATGAGCTCGGAATGAAAAAGCATCAAGACCGGCAAGGCGTTCCCGTAGGCGCCGGGACACCCCTTTATCCGGTCAGGCCCGAGGCCGGGAACAACGGAACGGCCTCGGCCGGTGTTGCCCGGCCAAGGCCGTTCGTCGCGATGGTGCCCCCGGTGGGACTCGAACCAGATTCTCATGATTCTCATCCTGCTCTGGCTGCATCTGCAGTTCCAGAAGAGCGGGAATCACGTTGAGACCCTCGAGGGATAGCGTCCTAGACACTCGCGAGATTCCCTATGAGAGGGACGGATAATAAGCCCGAACTGGGAGGATAGGCGAAGAAGCCTCCCCTGATCTCGTGATGATAGGTTCCAATTCGGGTGCACTATTCCAGGGATTCCGGGACTAATCTCGAATTGGAATCCCTGGAAGGAGATGTGGATGGAAGCGGATAGGCGCCGCCGATTCGGCACAGTGATCGCAAGGAAAAGAGCCGATGGAAGCGTAGGTTCCTGGCTCGCTCGCTACGCGTCTCCTTTGGATCCCTCGCGGCGTGTGCAGCGTTCCTTCAGGACCTCGGAGGATGCGCAGGCCTGGCTTAACGGCGAGGAGATGCTCGTTAATCTGCATCGACGCGGCGTACAGAAATGGGTGCACCCCACCGCGCGTTCCCGGCGTGCCCGCGCTTCCCTCATGAAGTTCGACGAGCTGGCCGACTGGTACGTCGACACGCATCGCAAACCGGACGGGACCGCGTTGAGGGGCGCGGCGAAACGTAACCTGAAGACGGATGTGCAGCATTTGAAGGATGTGTTCGGCGGGATGCGTCTGACGGACATCACCCCGGAGGTGGTCTCGAAATGGTATTTCGGCCCGCATGACGAGGGTGCGTGGGTGTTTCCCCGGACCTGTCAACGGTTGAAGGCGATTCTGGATATCGCCTGTTCGGACAGGTTCGGTACGGGTATGCCGTTGTTGGAGTCGAATCCGTTCGTGTTGCCGATACCGCCGGATCCGGAACCGAAGTCATGGAGCGTGCCGCCGTTGACGGGCGTGCAGTTGGCGGCTTTGTACGAGTCGATGCCGGAATCCGACCGGTTGAGCGTGTTGCTGGCCGCGTGGGCCGGTGGCATGAGGATCGGTGAGGTGTGCGCGTTGACGGTGGACGATTTCGATTTCGAGGCGCGGACCATGAGCGTGAACCATTCCGTATGCCGTGGCGATCAGGATTCGGGACCGTTGCGGTTGGGGCCGGTGAAGTCCGATCATTCGAAACGGGTGTGCGTGCTGCCCGATCTGCTGGTCCCTTTGATCCGTGAGCATATCCGGACGCGTCGCGACCAGTCAAGCCCTTACGTGTTCCAGGGAAAGAGGAGCATGATCCTGCCGCCGCAGACGTTGGGCAACCATTTCCGTCGGGCGCGTGAGGCTGCGGGATGCCCGACCGCGACGTTCCGGACGTTGAGGGTGACCCATACGACTTTGTTGATGCAATCCGGCGGCACGATCCGTGAGGCGATGGACAGCATCGGCGACTCGACCCAGGAGGTCGTGGTGCGTCACTACACGCGTACCGTGCCCGAGCATCAGCGGCAGGTCGTCAATCGCATGGCCGGTGGCATGGTGTCCGGCAGCGTCGGCCTGCAGCGCATCCTTGACGTGCGTGCGGCCGATGGTTCGTTCGGGGGATGGGATCCGGCCGATTCGGATCTCGGCAAGAAACTCAGTCTGATCCTGGACATCCTCTCGCCCTTGGCCGGTTCCGGCTCCTAGGTTCGAAAATCCCCGTTCGGCCGATTATCGGCCGCTTTCCGTTCTTCGGACGCGTGACCTTGGTTGTAAATCGTTGTTGTCGTATCGGCGCACGTCGGGCCGCGTCCCAGGGTCCATTCCACGGGGCCGTTCGTCGTCGTGCGGGAGGGAAGATCTCATGGCCGGATCCAAGGCTTCTTCGAACGCCGGGCGTGGCGCCGGCACCATGGTCATCGCCGGTATCGTGGCGCCGGTGGCGGTTTTCGTGATCCCGTTGGTGATCGTCGTGTCATTGATGACGATCCTGGTCGCGTTGGTCCAATCGCAATATGGCACGACCTGCGGTTCGGATTCGCTGTCATCGACTTCATGGGTAGCGTGGGCGAAACGGATCGCGGATGACGATTCCCACGGGTACAGCCAGTCGAATCGTAACGGCGATCCGGACTATGACTGTTCGAGCCTGGTGTACTACGCGTTGAAGAACGCGGGATTGGACGTCGGTTCCTACGCGTTCAACACGACCGGCGAGCCGGCCATATTGGAGAAGGCCGGGTTCGAACGTCATGACTGGACCAAGGTCGCCGACCTGCAGACCGGTGATGTGGTCTGGCAGTCCGCTCATACGGAGATCTACATCGGTGAGGGCCGGTTCGTTGGCGCCCATCAGGACGAGAACGGTGGCATCAGCGGAGGCAAAGCCGGGGACCAGACCGGCGACGAGATCAGCGTCACCTCGTATGCGGCTGGATACACCGCCTATTTCCGCTATAAGGGTACGGGCAACATCATCGGATCGTCGGGCACGTCGAACGGGCAGGCCGTTTCGGGCGGTACCGGATCGACCGAACTGGTCGGCATGAGCGAACAGGATGCCATGGCCTGGTTCGACGGCCGGCAGGGGCCGGACGATTTCTGCGCCACCTACGCGTACGGCCAGTGCACCTGGTGGACGTGCATGAGGGCGAAGAAACTCGGCTGGACGGGTGTGGGCCGGTATTGGGGCAATGGTCAGGACTGGGCCTCAAGCGGCGCGAAGGCCGGTTTCAGGACCACCAAGAACGCTCCCGTCGCCGGTGCGATCATCAGCTGGCCGGCCGGCGTGCAGGGATCGGATCCCACATACGGTCATGTGGGCGTCGTCGAGTCCGTGGACACCGCGAAAGGCACCATCACCACGAGCGAGAAGGGTGCCGGCTACAAGGTGTATTCGCGTACGATGCCGATCGTTAACGGTGGCACCTACGTGCTGCCCGATGGCAAGATCACCGGCGCCGGCACGGCGGGCTCGTCCGATGTGGAGCAGTGCGTGGCGTCGTCGTCCGGTTCGGACGGTGACGTGGACGGCACGCATGCCAGCGCGGAGGACGCGAAGAAGATCGCCAGAAGCAGGATGAAGGCCTATGGGTGGGATGACGATGACGAGTATGAGTGCCTCGTGCAGATCTGGACCCGCGAGTCGGGTTGGCGGTGGAACGCGGAGAACACGTCGTCCGGAGCGTACGGCATCCCCCAATCGTTGCCGGGAAGCAAGATGGCGTCGGCCGGACAGGATTGGCGGGACAATGCCTCGACGCAGATCAAATGGGGTTTGGATTACATCCTCCAACGATACAAGACGCCTTGCGGCGCGTGGGCCGTCTGGCAGACGCGGAACTGGTACTGACATATATGGAGGGAGACATGATGATCGGCATGGTTATCGTTGCGGACGAGGAGCTCAAGGGACTGGTGCCCGACGCTTCCTGGGATGTCCAGGGCGTACGCGACATGGTCGGCGGCGTCGTCGCGGTCGCGCTCGTCCTCGCCGTGGGCGTGATCGTCATCGGATGCATCAGCATGGTGCCGGGACTGATCACGAACAACATGATGGAACGGGCGTTCTCCTGGAAGCGTCTGGCCGCCGCGCTCATGGTCCCCTTCACGATCGGTGCGGCGTGTACCGGTTGGGCGTGGAGCGCGAACCTGTTCGGCAGCGATGGGTTGAAGTCGAACACCTCGTATTCGGTCGCCGGACGGAAGGTCGATAGCGACGCGTTGAAGGACGGTCGGGAGAAAGGCAGCGACAGTCTCGGTTCCCTGGCCTCCCAGCTCGGCAAGGACATCGCCTCCTCCATCGGCGACACGGTGAAGGATGCCGTGTCGTCCACGGTCAAGAAGTCGTTGGAGGGCTGGAAGTGGCTTACGGGCGGCGACGGTGACGGCAACGTGTTCCAAAAGGGTTGGGATTACATCAAGAAGACGTGGGACGAGGCGTTCGGCAACGGTTCGGACACCTCCGGGGATTCGTCGCCGGCATCCAAGAAGACCTCTTCCAAGAAGACGAACGGTTCGGGCGGCGGATCGTCCGGCGACCGTTGAACCGTCCCTCCTATCCGATTATCGGCTTGCTATGTCCGGGCTCGGCGTGGGTCTGCTTGAAAGGAGTGTGAATCATGTTTCACCATATTACGGCCGTCGCCGCCGTCTCTTCCCTGACAACGGCGAACGGTTTCCTGACCGTCGCCGCCGGATTGACCGATTCGGATCTCTCGAGTCTGAACGTGAGCCCGAACTTCAGTTTCTTCCCGTTCATGGAGCTTGTGCAGAACATGGTCGGCGGCCTGTGGGCGATGAGCCTGTATATCGCCATCGCCGCCTGGATCTGCGCCGCGATCGCATGGATCATGGGCAGGGTGATCCATTCGGGTCCGATGCAGCAGTATTCCGGCACCGTGTTCATCTGGTGCGCTCTGGCGACGATGATCCTGGGCAGTTCCATGGCGATCGTGAAGTTCTTCGCGACGCAGGCGCTGTTCTGAAAAGGATGATGCCCTTTCAATCCGATGGGCGCCGTGGCCGTGCCACGGTCGCGGCACCTTTCTGCGATGACGCGGGGAGGCGCGCATGTCCGAGATAGTCCAGACCGTTCTCAGCAATTTCATCGACTGGCTTTTCAAACCCCTGGATAACGCGGCCAGCAGCATGATCACGGGCGCGTTCACCGGCACGGCCGGAACGGTGTCGAACAGTCAGTGGAACATCGCGATCACCGCCGCGAACCGTATCGGCTGGATCATGGGTTTCGTGAACATGGCGATATGCATCATCGGCTCGCTGCATGCCGCGGTCAAGGGCAGCGTGGCCGAATCGGTCAAGAGTTTCGCGATGTGCGTGCTCGCCTGGCCTTTGACCGCGGTCAGCGTGAGCGTGATGATCACGTTGGAGGGTATCGTCGGGACAGTCAGCGCGAAGATCCTGAACGTGCAGTTGTCCGGCGATACGGCTTCCGGCGCGTTCAGTGACAGTGTCGTGTCGAATCTGGTCGGTACCGCGACGAAATACGGTGCGCAGGCCGACATGCTGATCCGGCTGGTCGTCTATGTCCTCGTGTGGTTCGCATCCCTGGCGTTGTCGGGCATGCTCGCGGCCAGATTGCTGAGCCTGGTTCTTCTGGCCGCCGTGGCTCCGCTACCGATCATGATGTCCGGCTGGAGGACCACCCGCCCGGCCGCTTTGAAATGGGTCGAGGCGGTGGCCGGCGTGATGCTGGTCAAACCGTTGTCGGCGTTGATCCTCATGGTCGGCAGCGCACTGCTCAACGTCGCGAACAACGATACGAACGTCTCCTCGTCGTTCTTTCCCACCCTCATCGGTTTGGCGACGTTGTTCATGTGTTGTTTCAGTCCGCGTCTCGTCATGCCCGCGGTGAGTTTCATCGGCGCCAACGTGACCGGTGAGATGCAGGAGCGTGGCGGCAAGGTCGGTCCCGGCGCCGTCAAGACCGCGGCCCAGGTCACGGCGGGTATCGTGGCTTCGGCCACGGCGGGCCTGTCGGGCGTCGGCGGCGCCACGTCCGGTCTGGCGGACATGGTCGGCGGCATGCTCAGGGGAGACGCGTCCGGTGCGGGCGAAACCATCGGCGACATGCTGGGCGGCAAAGACGACAAATCCGACGGCAAGGGCAAGCATTCGGATTCCGACTCCTCACCCACCGTGGACGCAGCCGGCCGGAACCAGTCGGACGCGTCCGACACGTCGGGTCAGACCGGCACGGAGGACGGTCTGCCGACGACCATGCCTTCCCAGGCGCCGTCACCGGATCGTGTTCCCGGCACCGATGACGCGGGCCGGTCCGTTGTGGACGGGGTCGACGTCCAAACGTCCGGCATGCCGCAGCCCGAACCCGTTTCCGGGATTCCCGCCGCGGACGGCGGACGGGACGGTTCCGGTTCCACGTCACCTTCCCCGGGCGTGTCCGGCGCGCCTGGAGGCCGGGGAGGCGACGCCACCGCTTCCGGAGGAACGGGAGGCCATGGCGGCGATTCCAGCTCGTCGTCGCGGTCCCGGTCACAGGGCGGCCGGGGAGGCGACGCCACCGCGCATGGCGGCACGGGAGGCCGTGGCGGCGATGGCGGCGTCGGTTTCCCCACGCCATCGCCCGGCGGTCCGTCGGGTCCGACCGTCGGCTGACCTGGTTTTCCCTTTATTCGGGTCGTGTCCTCGGGATTCCACGTGGAATCCTAGGCGTGGCCCGTTTCCCTTTTGTCCGGGTCATGCCGTGATCGCATATTTTGGAGGTGTCGGATCCCATGGATGCACAGGAAAAGACCAAGGTCCCGGCCGCGTCGTTCAGTCGACTGTCGGCCACGAACGTGCTGTTCGGCCTGGACAAGGCGCAGTTGATCGTCACGGTCATGGGCGTCGCCCTGCTGGTCGCGGGAGGTGCCATGGGATTGAACGGCCCGCTGATGATCGTCGGCGGGCTGGCCATCGTGTATGGCGTGATGCGCGTGCATGGGCTGAGCCTGTTGTCGTGGACGTGGATCTGGATGCGATGGCGGGCTAGGTTGAAGGACGGTACGAACCGTTGGGCCTACAGTCCCCTCGCCGCGGGCCGCCCGTTGGGCGCGCTCGGCCTGTATGGGCATGCCGAGGATCGGGCGCAGGCCATCGAGGGCCGTGACGTGGAGGTCATAGGCACGCCGTTCATGGGCGCCTGCTATCTGTGGGATCCCGACAAGCGTCAGGCCACCGCCACGTTGACCGCGCACGTCGAGGAGTGGACGATGTCATCCGACGAGGGCAAGGCCTCCCGGGCGATGGCGTTGAACACGATGCTCAAGGACCTGTCCGAAACGGACGGGTTCGTCGAACTGAAGGAGACGAGTTTCGTCCTGCCGGGACCCACTCCCCCGGAACCCGCGTATCTGCGGGATGAGTCGACCCCGCAGTGGGCCCGTGACGATCTGTCCGACCTGTGGCGCATGCCCGACATCCTCACTCCTTTGCAGAACGTGAACTACATCAGCGCGAGCGTGTCGGCCGACCGGCTTGCGGGCGTGAACCGTCACGCGAAGACGGAACGCGCGAGCGTGGGCATCGCGTTGGGCGAGCTTGTCAAACGGACCATGGCGCCCGACCTGCTGGATTGCGGCGCCCGACGCGGCAGCATCCACTGGTGCGATGTGGACGACCTGCGCTATCTGATCCGCACGGTCGCGGATCCCGAGCATGCGGCCGATCGCGTCCACGTCAACAGGGATGATCCGACGGTGACCTGGTGCGAGGAAGCCAAGGAGCATGACTACATCACCTTGGATTCCTGCGTCGCGAGAACGTATTGGGTCTACCAATGGCCCGACACCGACGTGCAGGCCGGTTGGATCCGTGACCTGGTCGCCGGTAAACGCATGATGGCGTTCTGTCATATCTGGCGTCCGTTGACGATGGACCAGTCGGAAGCGGACCTGCGCAACAGGAAGAGCAGCATCCGCCAACGTAGCAGGCTGCAGGACCAGCGCGAGAAGAACCGCGACGAACGTCGTGAGGAGAAGGAACAGCGGCTACGTGAGCTCGAACAGGAGGCGAACTGGCCCGATACGGATCATCAGGGCTTTATCGCCCTGTTCGCGAAAAGCCTGCCGGACCTGGACGTGTTCGACCGTGACATGCAGCAGAAGGCCAAGAACTGGCATATGAGGCTCTCCTCGATGAAGGGCCAGCAGCGGGCCGCGTTGACCGCGATCCTGCCATTGGGTATCTGAGCTGTTGTCGATTGAGCTCGTTCCTCTTGGACGTGCTCACGATGAGATTCCTGATTCAAGCGATGATGCCGTGAGCATTACGAAGATTTCGGCGTGACAGCTCCCGCGGAAACAAGTTCTTCATTCCATCGCATATCCGCGTCGACGGTCGCGAGGTGGCCTCGGACCTGCGCATCACGGCCGAGGGCGGCTGGCTCGAACGGACCCGGACGTTGACACATGGCAGAAGGGACGAGCGCCTTCTCGAGATTGCCGGCCGTATCCTCGGATGAACGCCCGGACCGGGGAAAGGAACCTTTGGACCGTGGGCGGCGAGCCGTTCGTCCTGCCTGTGGACGCCTGAGATTCCCGTGGGGCGGGGCCGATCCGGGTTTTGGCGGGTAGTATGAGGCATGTGGTCGTGTCCGTCGTGGCCCGTTGGGCGGGAAGGTGGTTTTGATGAGCGTCGAACGTCTTCTGATGTGCGCACGTCGCCCGGTGCTTTCCTTCGATTACGACCGACGTCGCGCCTGCGCCGTCGGGACTGGCACGATCCTAGACAGGGCGAGGCTTCCGTTGGAATTGACCACGCACGGCAAGAGCGCGGTCTACGCGAAACGGGTCGACATGTGGTGGCGCCGGCGGGCCATCCCCTCCTCACGGGACGGCATCCGCCGCGCGTTGGATCTCCTTGGGGTGCGTTCCACGGTGGATCTCCTGAACCGGTCGTACGGGTTGAGCCTATCCGACCAGTATTGGGTCAGGGACGCTTCCGACCCGGTACGTTGGGAGGACGTCAACTTCTTCGACAATCCATTCGACGAGGAGTTCGGGCGAATGCTGCTCACCCCTGTCTCCTCGTCCCACGGGTTCAGCCTCAACGTGCCGGACGCGTCCACCGGCGGCGACCTGCCCAAACGTTGGACCATCGGCCCGTCCGGTGTGAGGGTCCTCGTCAAGGGCGGCAGGACCGGACAGGAACCCGTCAACGAGCTCATAGCCTCGCGTCTCGCGCGCGGATTGGGCATCCGGGCCGTGGAGTACCGGCTCGGGGAATACGGCAACCGTCCCGTCAGCCTGTGCGACGAGATGCTCTCCCGTGACGAGGAACTGATCCCCGCATGGCAGCTCATGGGATCCATCAAGCGTGACAACAGGCTGAGCATGCGGGATCAATGGCTGTCGGACGCGGTCTCGCTGGGTTGCACGCGCAAAGCCGTCAGCGACGCGACCGACGATTGGCTTCTCGTGGACTGGCTGGTCCGTAACATCGACAGGCATTACAACAATTTCGGCCTGATCAGGAACGTGGACAGTCTTGAGGTGCGGCCCGCCCCGTTGTTCGATACGGGGATGAGCCTGTGGGCCGGCGAGTTGAGGGTGGACAATGCCGATTACAGGACGAAACCGTTCTATTCGACCTATAAGGCCCCTACGGCGTTGCGTCAGCTGCGTCTCATCGCGGATTGGTCGAGGTACGATCTTGACGTTCTGGCGGATTGGCCCGACGAGGTGGCCCACCGTCTGACGGCCAACGGCATGCTTTCCCCGGTCCGTATCGAAGCGATCAGGTCGAGCCTCGTGAAGCGTGTCGCAACGGCCGTGACGGTCCGTGACGAGACGGTCTCATCCAATCATGGGACCACATGTCTCACCATCCCCCGGCCTACGCCGGACCGGTCGACGGACGATCTTCCCATGCCCTCGTCCTCGGATGCGGAGGATCCTTTCCCTGGACCGGCCCTTTCCGTCGCCGACGATGCCGGGCTGCGGTAGCGTTCCTCTCCGTTTCCGGTGTCCCTATTATCGTCTTTCGACCCGTTCGGTGCATGTGGGTATGACGGAGGGTCTGTCCGGGATGGGCCCGGACATCATGCGGAAACGGGGCGAACGAATGACGAACGATACGGCCGAACCCGATCTGGCGCGTCTGGCCCGCAGGCGGATCATCGACCACATGGACTGCGACGACTGCACGGAGGACTACGTGCTCCTCATGCGCCAGGACGATCGTGAGTTCGACAACGTCGCCCTGGCATGGGAGCCTTCCCCCGGGATCCATCTCGGTCGCGCATATGCGGAGGAGATGCTGCGCGGATGACAGGCGAACGAGGATCGTCGCCGCGGGATGGTTAGCCCACTTGTCATATTCAGGATTGGTGCATAACGCCTCCACCGTTTCTATGAGAGGGTTGATATTGACATGCCCGGTCGCGCATTCGATTTTCTGTCTGTACACACTGACTTCGTCCTTCAGTGTGTCCTTCTGTTTCTTCAGGTCTTCGTTTTCCTACCGAGGCCGGCGGTTATCCGCGCGCAGTTCCCTCTTCGATTTGAACATCTGGCATATCCTTTCCGTCGCCCGTCCGTACCATTCGTTTCAACATCTACCACGGATCTCGACGCCTAAGGCCGTTTTCCCGGAAATCCACGGCCCCGGATATGAAAAAGGTCCACGACGCTCCCGAACGTCGTGGGCCTTCTCGTGCCATCGCGTCATGCGGCCTGCAGGCGATGCTCCTCGTGGTGCGCGCGGGCATCCTGGATGATGAGGGCTTTCAGGTATCTGCTTTTATTAAGTCCCTCGCGTTTCGCCGCGTACTCTATGTACGAGCTCCACGAGGCCGGGACACGGAAGCGTTCCTGTACGCTTTTCTCACGTTTTTCATCGCCCGTCGGGCGGCCCGGGCCGGCCAGCGCGGTGAGGATGGCCGTGGCATCGGCGTCCTCGGCCATGAGCGAGGCCATCAGGTCGGAAGCCCGGCCGCCCGTGAACTGCGCGGCCGGAGCTGTCGTGGGGGCCGGGTCGTTTTCGTCGGCCAGCCGTTCGTAGATATCGGTCATTGCTATCGTCTCCATTTCATCCAATAGTCACGCCATTTGTCAGTCAGATGCTCGACATGGAACACGAGCATGTCGCGTCCTTGCGGTCGTGCGAGCACTTCTATCAGGTCGTCATGCCATGCGCCGGGACGGCGCAGGCATATGACGAGCGCCGCCGTGTTGCCGGGTGTTCCGGGCGGGATGGATGGGTCGGCGGGGTCAATGAGCGCGATCCATTCCGGGTGCGCCATGGCCCTGCGTATCTCATCCTCGTCAAGCCGATCCTCCTCGAAATGTTTGTAGGCCGATTTGGAATCGAAGATAATCACGGAAATAATTGTACCACAATTATTGGGCCGGGTCGGGCTCTCGGTTTTCCGATCGCGGAGGTCTTTTCCGATGGGTGTGTTCGGAATGCGTGCGGGGGAAGGCGAAGCGATCGTGTCCCGATGCCTCATCCATCGCCCATCCGCGTCTGCAGTGCATGTGGATATGACGGAAGGCCCGTCCGGGATCGGCCCGGACATCATACGGAAACGAGGCGAACGAATGACGAACGATACGGCCGAACCCGATCTGGCGCGTCTGGCCCGCAGACGGATCATCGACCACATGGACTGCGACGACTGCACGGAGGACTACGTGTTCCTCATGCGCCAGGACGATCGCGAGTTCGGCATCGGACTGACCACGGTCCTCGCGTGCCTGGCATTCGCCGAACACGAGCGGGCGATACCACCACTGCCACCGGAATGGTGGATAGGAATCAACAGGAGATACCGGTAGACCCCGTCCGAACCGTCGATGGTCGAACGGCTCTACGATTGGAACCGATATCGGTTCCAATCGGAGGTGTCCTATGGATGTGTTCAAGACCCGTGTCGGGGAATGCAGGGCCATTGCCATCAGTCAGGAGAATTATTTCATGGAGACCAAGGGCATGGAGCCTTTCGTGGTTGCGGAGGGCGGGCATAGGAGGTTGTACGCGGTCTGTCCCGAATGCGACAATCCCGTCCGCATGGTCGGTCTGAACCGTCGCGAACTGGATGCCGGTCATCGACGCCCGTATGGAAGACACGTCGGGCATGACGTGCCTGGAGTGGCCGTATATGACGAGACGGCGTATCTGGAATGCTCGTATTCGAATCCGGGATATCATCGTGATCCCGGTTCGCGTCGTCCCCCGTCCAATCCCACGGCATTGGCCTTGTACCGGATTATGAGGGACCGGTTCGACCGGGTGGAATACGCGTGGCGGCGCGCTTCGGGAATACGCCTTGGCATCAAGAGACTGCAGAGGGCGTTGATCCTATGGCGGAACGACAAGGCATGGCTGAATTACGATTCCACCTACTGCAACCTGCCGCAGATGTTGTTCATGGGATTGCCGGAACAGGACCTGTACGGTCAATGCGTGTCCAAGGATGGTCCGGTCGCTGCGGCTCTTTCCACTCTTGACGACGTCAGATTGGAACCCGTGGATTTTTCCGAGGAATACGTTCGCGTTTCCACCACACGTTTCACCAACGTCACGTTCACGCTCGGTCCTCCATCCAAACGGAAGGACGGCGAGCATATGGTCGAATACTTCCCGCTATGCCTGTTGCATGAGGGACGTCAGATCGGCGGTTTCATCCAGGTTCGTACGGATCCGGAATGGTTCAGCCGCATATTGAACATGCCTGATTGGCATGAGAGCCGTCGCCTGTTGGGGTTGGCGGCCGACGTGCTGGGATAGGTTATCGGCGGGTTCGTTTCGATCGTGGATCGTCGGCATCCGCCCCGTCGCATCGTTTCGCGTGACGATATCGGATACGGGTCGCGTGATGGTCATGACGGGACGGGAGAGCCGGTCCGTGGACGCCTGCTCCTTTCTCCGGACGCTTCCCCCTGTCCGGGATCATTTCCCCTTGGCCATTCATGGTCTCTCCCCCGCTCCCGTCCTCGGATAATTGAACAGGCCGTGTCCGAAGGTTCTCTCCGTTCGGGCATGGATGCCGGCCCCGACGCGTCTCTTCCCCTTCTTCTCTCTCTGAGCGTCGGGGCCGGCCGTTTTCCGTGGCGGAATCCACGACGAGCCCCGAAGGAGGAGACGCGAATGGAAGGATTCAATGCCGACTGGATGCCGACGGCGTATGACACTGCGGCCGGCACCGATGACGGCGGGAGGCATGATCGTCGTGATCGTCGTCCCGGCGGCTTTCCCATGGTGAGGATCATCGCCATAGGCGCGGCCGTATGCGCGGTGGCGGGTGTCGGCGGCATCATCCTCGTGGATCGGATGGATATGGCGCATGACGGGAACGTGACGGCATGCGAGCGGGCCGTGCTGTCACGCGACCGTCAGGCCGGCCTGTTCGACAAGGATTCGGAACGGTACGGGACAAACATCGACGTGAGGGCGTTGCGTAAGGCCGACGAGGACCTGGCACGACGCTGGGTCAAGGCGAGGAACCGTCCGAGCGTGTCGGAGATCAGCTGCGACGCGGATCATGACAATGCGACGTTGAAGAGGGCCAAGGAAAAGGCCGACGGTGAAGCCACGCGGATGCGCAAGGCCCGCAGGACCCTGAAGTCCCTGTACGGGAAGGCGTCGGACGTGCTGGGCCGCACGGCTTACAAGGACAGGCGCGAACGGTTCCATACGGCGTTGGAAAAGGCCGAACGCACGTTGGACGATACGCGGGACGCGGACCTGAACCTGCCGTATCTGCGCACGAGACTCGGCCAGGAGTACGACAAGGCGAAGGAAATGGATGCGGGGTCGGCCGATCCGGACGAATTGGATCGCATGGCCTCCATCCTTGAATCATTGTCGGAGCAGACCGTGGATTCCATACGTGCCGGCCAGGGGTCGGAGGAGGATGACGGATGACGGCGGGAACGCGTTCCGCCGGAACGGGGAGGCATGGATGAACTGGACCGATCTGGCAAGAGGCGTCATGTACGCGGTGGAGCTTATCCTGTGCGTGAAGGTGCTGGGCGATCGGATGATGCCGGCAGGCCGTCACGGTCCCGACCCGTCCACGGGCATGGCCCGTGGACTGCGTGCTGCGGGATGGATTCTGACGGTGTTGTACGCGTGCGGCGTGGGCAAGAGCCTGATGTACCTGCGGTTCGGGTGGGATGATGATGTGCTGCCGGTCGATTACGTGAATCTGGCATTGGTCACGGCCAACACGCTCGTGTGGATCATCCTCGCCTGGCGGCATCGCGGACGCTGACTGCCGGACCGTTCCCCGTGCCCTTCATGGCGTCATGGCCTTATGGTCTTGCCTGAGGGTTCCATGGCGAAGGATTCCGTGACGTGGGGGCCGGGTGGAAACGGAACGGCTGGTCCGCCACGAGCCTGCGTGCGGGGACATCGCGCGTGAACGGGTCCTCGAACGCCCACCGGTACGTTCCCGGCTTGTCCCGGGTGAGGAGCGGGAGCCTTTTGACCTGGATGGGGATCGAATCATATCGCGGGTTGGAGAATACGCCGCCCCTGCCGAGGTAGTCGTTGATGATGAAGTTGACTCCCTGGATGGCGCCGCAGTGTGAACAGTTGACGGCCAGGTAGCTTTCCCCCATGAGTTTCGAGTAATTCGTCCTCACCGACAGTTCCCTGCCGATCTGGATTTTGAAGGCCCGTGAGAGGAATCCCATGTCGTCCAGGACGTTCCAGGCGACGATCCGGTCATGCCGGTATCCCCACCGGTCAAGGAACGTGAACACCATCGCGCTTTCCAGATACCGGAACGAGCATCTGTAGCATCCGTTCGGCGACCATGCCCATACGAGACCGTTGTCCACGAGCATGTACGAGGGCGGGATACGGAACGGTTCCTCCTCGTCGAACCAGTCCCCGTCCTCCCTGCCCGTGATGGGTCGGAATTGAACGCTCATGGCCTCTCCTTCCATTCGCCCGGCATACGGGATTTTCGTATCATCAACGCTATCATCATAGGGGATCGCCTGCAGGAGAACGTCCCGTCGTACGGCACAGGCCACGTTGGAGGATCTGATGGAACAGGTGCGCGAAAGCGCCGGATGGTGGGAAGGAGACATTCAGTGAATTGGGTGAACCTGTTGAAAAGCCTTGTATGCGTGCTGAATCTCGTGGCGTGCGTCCGACTGGTCGGACCATACATGATCCCGAACGGTTCCCGTCGATGTTCGGAAGAACAACGGCGGCGCGACTCGGTGTGCCGATTGGCCGGGTGGATCGGCGTGCTCGCCTACTCGTACGGGTTGGGTCATGGGCTCATGCGCATACGGGATGGTTGGACCGGCACTGTTTCCGGCGTGGATGTGATTCTGCTGGTGGTGCAGGCCGTGAATCTGATGGTCTGGGCGTACCTGCTCGTCCGCACACATGGCAGGAGCCTATGAATCCTTTGGATGGACTCGTCCATGGTCTGTGAATAGAATCGTATAGACCTTGAAGCCTGACCCCGTTTTGGTCGTGGGCGGGGTTTCGGGTCCGGAACAGATGGCATGCTGCCGCAGGCGTCCGATGACGATGGCCGCGTCATCCGCGATAGCGGGACGTCTCGTCCAGCGGCTGGACCAGATGGCCGGAACGGGCCGAAGCCGTTCATCCTCCCTGACAAGGGAGCGTCAAGTCACGCAGAAGACTGTAAAAAGACTTGCCGTCTGCTTCCGAAGGGGCGTTGGTTCGACGCCCCTTCTTTTTTCGCGGGAGGATCGGGTTTGAACGTCACCAGGGAGAAGGAGCGCATGCTTGGCGAGGCGCGCAAGGCCGCCCTGTCGTACCAGTGTCTCGTTGGCCGGACCACGCGAATCGTCTGTGACGACGGTTTCGAGGTGGCGATACGGTGGAGGGCTGAGAACTTCGCTCACTTGTGTGGCTTGGATTATTATGCCGACGACCATCGCAGGCGGTCATTGCCCGCACGTCGTCTGTATGTCGATCTGCTCGCGCGGAAGCGTATCTCTCCGAAGAGGGTCGCGCCGACCGGTGATGCGAACTGGTTGAAAGCCAAGGCCGATGTGATTGCCGGCGCATTCGAATTGGATAAGGCCGAACTCGTGGTGGAGTCGGGCAATAGTCGTGTCCGATTGTATTTCGGTGGCTCGGCATGGCATCTTGGTCTGGGACGGGATGACAACGGACTGTATTATCCGAAGTCGTTGAAGAAGGGACCGACGTCCGATGAAAGGAAACCGGGAACAAGCCTCCACTATGTCCGGAGTATCGACCTTCTGAGTTGACTGCTACGTGGTGCTCCCATGGCGTTCCGCGACTCCTGTTTTCCATCCGCAACCGTTTCCCGGATTCCGAACTCCATGGGCGGACGTTCCTTCCGGGCCGCCAGACCGAAAAACCCATGCTTCTCCCCTGCCGATATTGTCAGGGGGTTATGTGGGTAGTATGAGCATATCGAAAAGACATCAAGGAGGAACCGTCATGGAAGAGAAGAACACTGTCCCGGCAGCCATTCCACCGGCCGGCACGGAGGACATTCCAACGAGGAGGGACCGCAGGCCGATCATCATCGCCGTGGCGGCCGTCGCGGCGACCGTCCTGGCTGTCGGCGGCGTGTGCGGATACAGGGTTTACGAGAACCATCGGGTGTCTCTGGCGCGCCAGGCGTGCGCATCGGCCGTCGCGGATCAGTCGAAGGCCGTGAAATCGTATAAGGCGCTGCTCAACGCGGACGCCACGACGGCCGCGTTGAAGACGGATGCGACAAGCGTGAAGGACGCGAAGACCCTTGACGCGTTGAAGCAGGCCGTTGGGGTGGAGACGCCCGGCATGGTCAGGTGCGACGCGTCCGACAAGACCGGTCTGGACGAGGCCGCCGCGAAGGCGGACAAGACGACCAAGGGCGTGAAGGCGGATGCGAAGACGTTGGAGTCGGCCGTCAGGGCGGTCGAATCGTCGAAGCTCGACAAGACGGTGGCCGACGCGGACGGACTGTACTCGTCGACGGATGGCAAGGTCCAGGACGAGAAGACCCGTGAGGCGTTGAAGCAGGCCATCGCCAAGCGCGACGCGGATGCCATCGCCAAGGCCGTGAAGGCCGTGAACGATTCGAAGGCGGCGAAGGACAGGGCCGACGCCGAGGCCGCCGCGAAGGCGCAGGCCGAACAGGAGGCCGCGGCCCAGGCGGCCGCCGCACAGCAGGCCCAACAGCAGGCGCAGGCGCAACGCTCGTACTCGTACGGTTCGTATTCGTCCGGCGGCTGGTCCGGTTCCGCCGGTGGACAGTCCTATTCCGGCGGATCGTATTCAGGCGGCTCCCAGGGAGGCTCTTCCTCAAACGCGGGCTCTTCCTCGTCTTCTGCCTCTGACGACATCCACTACGACTGGGAAGACAATACTGGGGATCAATACAATTGCCAGCCGGATAAATTCTGTCCACTTGGATGACTCATTTTCCCCTTGTCCTTCGCAGGCCCCGTCCATTTTTGGACGGGGCCGTTTTCGTTCATACGGCATACGCCCCGAATCGATATTGCCCCTCATCGAGGCGTGCGCGCGTGGAATGGATTGGATGGAGGGGAAACGCGTTTCCGCCATCCGGCGTTCCCGGCCCGCATAGGCGGGGAACGAATCTGCAGGCAGAAATATCTGAAAGGAGACGGGACATTGGGTTCCACAAACAAGAAATGGGGCAAAACCGCTCTGGCGACCATGGTCGCCGCAGCGACCCTGTGCACTCCGGTGGCCGGAGCGCTCGCGGCTGACGGCGGCGGCGGATCCGGATCCGGGTCCGGGTCGGGCGACGGCACCGCAGGCGGCACCGGCACTATCAGCTGGGTGTACAAGGACTCCTTCGGCGCGCCGACCCGTGAGAACGTGAAGGCCGCGATGGCGTCCGCTGGCGTGCGGTCGATGGACGGCGCCGAATCGAACCAAGTCATCGACGATGCCGTCACCGGCGCGAAGGACGAATGCGTGGCGCGCGCGAAGGCCTCCGGCAACCAGAGCCCGGACTGCCGCCTCGTGTCCGTGGGTTTCGTGCATACGCCCGGCGCGTCCGGCGACTGGTACACGGGCGCGAACGGCACCTTCAATGCCGCCCAGTGGAAGAAGGCCTACAACGATTCCGGCATTCCGGGCAACACTTATTCCTATCAGGGAGTCAACTACACGACCCGTTCGTTCTTCTCTGATGGACAGACTTCCATCAATAGTCTCGCCATCCGTGAGATGGACAAGGCCCCACGCGCCGTCATCGCCATCGTCCTCGACCAGGACGAGCCGCCGGTCGACACTCCACCGGCGGCTCCGACCAAGCGCATCAGCGACGGCGTCAGCGCGGACTCGATGACGAACACCACGACCATTGAATCCAAGACCGGCAGGAAGGGCACCAAGCTCGACTTCAAGGACACGTTCGACCCGCATGGCCAGCAGTACACCGTGTCGAACCTGAAGGTCACCGACAAGACCGCCGGCAAGGACATGACCGGCTCCTACACGTTCAACAGCGCCAACGGAGCCACACCGTCCGGCAACGTGCTGACCGCCACATGGAACGGCGGAAGCCTGCCCGACGACCATGATTTCGAGTTCGCATTCGACGTGACCGTGCACACGCCCGAGACCAGCCTCGTCAAGGACAAGGGCCACGTGTCCTGGAAGGGCGTCACCAAGAGCCAGGACAAGGACACGCCCGAACACGAGTTCCCGACCTGGAAGCCGAACCCGGACAAAAGCTGGGTCAAGTGGGACGCCAAGTCCAAGACCTGGAAGACCGTCATCGACCCGACCGAAAGCAACACGACCGGCGCGGACGACAACGTCTTCCTCGACGGCGACAAGGCCGCCAGCGCGGTCAACGCGACCGTCGCGAAGGACCTCGTCAAGGACCAGCTCGCCACCTTCCAGATCGAGGACGACTACGCGAACGCCGACTACCTGTTCGACGCGGACGCGAAGTCCGAGATCCGCGTGTACGAGGCGGACGCCGACCGTGAGGACCAGTCCAGCGTCAACGGCATCAACACCGTCGGCAAGGACGTGACCGACCAGTACACGATCACCGTCGAGGACACCAAGGTCACCGCCACCGCGAAGGCCGCCCATTTGAAGGAACTCACCGGCATGGCGAAGGCCAGGCAGGTCACGCTCCTGATCCCCGGCAAGATCAACTTCGCGAACGGCAAGGGCGCGGCCCAGGTCCGTAAGGACATGGGCGTGGCCGAGGGCGACGAGACCACGTTCTGCACCGCCGGCAAGGACGGGCACGCGTTGACCAATGCGGGCAAGGAGATCGTCAACAACCAGGCCGTCAGCACGAACGAGCCGAAGATCTGCGGCTACGTGCCGCCGGTCAGGAAGGACGTCGTGTCCGAGGCCAGCCAGGGCGGCGAGCAGGAAAGCGTGCAGGGCAAGGTCGTGTTCCCGGGCCAGAAGGTCGAATACCAGCTGGCCACCACGCCGAAGCTCCCGTCCCAGCTCGCGGACGACGTCGAGCAGGTCGTCTTCACCGACACGTACGACCAGTATCTCGTGCCGGACAAGCAGACCCTGGAGGTCCGCGACCTGGAATCCGGCAAGACCATTTCCAAGAAGCAGTATTCGACGAAGTGGGACGAGAAGTCCCACAGCTTCCGCCTCGACTTCACGGCCGCGTACGTGAAGGCGAACTGGGGCAAGGGCCAGAACCCGCGCGTGCTCGTCCGCTTCGAGGGCACCGTGAGCGAGAAGGCCCCGACCGACCACAGGGTCGGCAACCAGTGGGGACTCACGTTGAACAACAGCCTGACCCCGTCGAACAGGGTGTACAACACGCCCCCGGAACTCGTTCCGAAGAAGGAGGACGTGTCCAGCAAGGACAAGACCGTCAGCATCGACGGCAAGACCCTGCTCCTGTGCGACACCGGCAACTACGTCGTGACCCTGGACGCGAAGCACCTGTCCAAGGACTCCACCGCATACAAGGTCCAGCGTCTCGGCATCGTCGATGATTTCGACGACGAGTACCTGGACGTCGACCAGACCAAGATCGAAGTGTTGGACGAGAAGGGACAGGACGTGACCGGCAAGTTCAACGTCCAGATCAAGGACGGCGTCGCCTACGTGTTCGCGAAGACCGTCGACACCGAGATTCCCGCGACCGGCGAGACCGTGAAGGGCGACCCGCAGCCCTCCGACCTGCGGGAGTACTCGACCCGCAAGCTCGACGCGATGACGGATCCGGCGATCGACCAGAACCTCCTCGGCCAGGAATACCAGGTGATCATGCCGTACAAGGTCTCCAAGGTCAAGGACGGCTACACGGTGATGAACAAGGCCATCCAGGTCACCAACGATCTGAGCAAGGAGACCAACGAGGTGTCCAACCCGTTGAAGCCCATCAACCCGAAGAAGGACGTGACCGTCAAGGTCGGCGGCGAAAGCATCGACGGCAAGTCGGTGTATCTCAACCGCACCTTCCTCTACCAGCTCGACAGCTCCATCCTGCCGGCCGGCCGAGCCTACCCGCAGGTCGACCAGTGGAAGATCGTCGACCCGCTGAACACCGCATACGACCAGTACACGGGCCAGTGGGCCGTGTACGCGAGCCGTGACCTGTACAGGGACGGCAAGGTGATCGCCGCGAAGGGCGACAGGATCGCCGGCAACGGCTTCGACTCCTCGAAGTTCGGCGGCGACCTGTTCGACGCATCCGCCGACGACAAGGGCGTTGTGACCGTCGAGGCCACCGAGGCCTATCGCAAGCTCGTGTCCGCGGACAACGACCATGAGAACGGCTGGCGCGCGTACATCCAGTGCAAGCGCGTCAAGGTCGGCGAGAAGATCGAGAACCAGTTCACCGAGTATCTGAACGACAAGGTCCTCCCGTCCAACATCGTGTGGACCCGTACCCCGGACATGACCCCGAGCATCCACATCGAGAAGTACGACGTGGAGTCCGGCGAACAGGCCGGTGACCGCGACGATGTGAAGGACGCGTTGAAGATGGCCGGCGACAGCCAGCAGATCGCGTTCAAGATCACCAACACGTCCAAGACCGACTCCTCGACCGGCGAGGGCGCCTGGTATCTGGCCAGGGATCTGCAGATGGTCGACAAGACCATCGCCGGCGAGGGCGAGGTCGTGGACCTGAAGTATCCGGACGATTGGGACACCCTCGTGCTCAAGCCCGGCGAGTCCACCATCGTGACCGGCACGCTCAAGGGCGTCCGGCAGGGCGGCAGGCACACCGACCGCGTCAAGGTCACCGGCACGCCGCTCGTCGAATGCCCCGTCACCGACACCGACCCGTTCGGCGGCAAGAACGACGAGACCCGTCCGTCCAACGCCGTCGACGTCAAGGACGGCGACAAGACCGTCACCCTGTGCTCCGACACGAAGGTCGAGTCCAACACCGACGATTGGAGCGGCTACCGCCCGTCCCTCGCCCGGACCGGCGCCGCGATCGGCGGCATGCTGCTCGCCGTGATCGCGGTCGGCGCTCTTGGCACGGGCCTGCTCCTGGCACGCCGCAAGGCGGCCGGCACCGGCCCGCGCGGCGCGCACTCCGGCAGGTGAGCGAGAAGATCCCGTCAATGATCCCGTTTCCCAGCCCACGCCATGGGACGGGAAACGGGATTCCACGGGCCTGGCACCGTGAAGGGGTGGAGGATGATCCGGCGAACGGCCATCCTCCACCCCTCCTTCTTTCTCGATTCCATGCCCCAACGTCGGTCCCCCGTCCGGAACGGCCGGTTTCCTTTCCGGCTCCGGTCCGCTCAGGGGTCCGTTTGGCGTGTTGCGGGAATCGTGGATACATTGGGGGTATGGCTTGAACTTCATGCCCTTCCTTCCGTCCGGGAGGCCGGGCATGTGGTTCATGTCTTACCGTACGGGAACTTTCCGTCGCGCCGCTCATGCCGTTTCATCGCAGTGAGCCGGGTCGTCTGGCGGAGGGTAATGCAAACACGGGTTCCCATGCGGGGCCGGAACGTAAACCGCACCGTTCCGGCTTTGATTCTTTTTTCTGAGGGACGGCGATGCCTCCATTGCTGCCATGGAAGGGTCCGGATCCGATCATCGTGTCACGTAGGCCGATGATGGCTGGGCGGATGCCTGCGAACGGCTCGGAGTCGACCGTGACGCGGCCCGCCGTGCCACCGATGATTTCCTTTTCCTTGACTTCCCGTTGCGTAACACGGACCGGCACCGCAACGATCTCGGCCTGATAAGGGATGTGGAGGCCTTCGCGATCAGACTGGCGCCGATCTTCGACAGCGGGGCGAGCCCGCGGAACGGCATGGAACCTGATGCCATGAACAACGGCGACTGTCGGACGAAACCATTCCGGATCGACGATTAGGGAGACGGGGACAATGCGTACCGGCGGCTGTCCCTCATCGACGATCGGGGCAAATACGATCCGGACCGGCTGGCGGACGTGCCCGCCATCATCCATGGCCAGCTTTCCTCCGACCAGCGTCTCTCCCCCGTCGTCACGGAACGAATCGTCTCCGCGATGAGGGAACGTTCGTCGGTCATCAGAGATCGGCGAGACGTTTTTCATCCGACACCGCACAATCCACCGATCCGATCGCCGATCCGGAAGACGGCCGGGCCGATTCCCGTCAATGCGGTCCCGTGACCGGTCGGAGGCAGCATGGCCTTCCGTCGCCGCGTCCCTTGACAATCCCTCCCTCATGCGGGAATCGCCGAATGGGCAAGGAAAGGGAATGGCGTGGCCGTCCCATCCGCGATATCGCGGGCGTGCGGGGTGGTTCCTCCGGAAGACCTCTCGCCTATGGGAAGGAACCGTGATGGGGCTCGTCATCGACATCGTATTGTTCGTCGCCGGCATGGCCGGTGGCATGTTGGTCGTCTCCCTATGCGTCGCGGCGCGTATGGGGGACATGCAGGCGCGGCGCCTGCATTCGGAACGGGACCGTGCCGGCCGGGACCTGGAATGATATCGCGCCGTCCCGTACGGATATCGGCCCGCCCTCACGTGGATTGGACGGAGGACGATCCTCGAGAGCGTCTTCCGACGTGTTTCATCGGTGAGGGAGGATCCAAATGCCAGCAATCATCATGGTCGTTCTCATGGCCGGCGCGGCGACGTTCCTGTACAGGGCGTTCGTGCTGCTGACCGTCAAGGAGAACAGCACGACGGTGGGTCGCAGGGCCAAGGACCGTGTGCTCGCCATGGGTATGAGGAAACGTAGATCCAGGGCGATCGTGATGCTCGTGTGCGCCGTGGTCTGCTTCCTGCTCATGATCACGGTCGGCATCGTGCTCGCCCATTCGGGCTATGCGGTGTGACGGCCGCGTCAATGGGGAAAACAGGCCGGCTCACCCGGCCTGTCCGTCGGTCCCGTCCGGTGGAACGCTTCACCGGACGGGACCGCGTTCCGTAACGTTTTTCAAGGATCGGACCGATGTGGACATGATGACGGAAGAGAACGAACGATGGGAGAACGCCGACGACGCCGACACGGACGGGATCGCCGGGGACGACGCCATTCCCGCATTGGAGGATGACGGGCATCGTCTCGGCTCCCAGGCACGTCGCGGAGCCGACTGCATCGGCTTCGTACCCGCCCCAACCAGGCCGACGCTCCTGGAACTGGCATGGCTGCAGGCATCGGCCGAGGCGCGACTGGACGGCATCGATCTGCCGCCCGTTCCCCCGCACGCGTTCACACGGGCCGACGGGAACGCGGTATCGGATGCGAGAAGCCGCCTGTCGGGCATGGTCGCCGGGCAGATCCGCAAAGCCCGGAAGGCGCGCAGGGAGCGTCTGGGCGACGCCGCCGGCCAGCTTCCGTTGGGCTCGCCCACGCCCATCGATTTCATCACCAAGGACTTCAACGCCCGTCCGCTGATCCCCTGGCATCAGACCAGCACGGGTCGTGCGGGCGTATTGACCACGTTCGTCGCCGGCAGCGGCGCTCCCGTGATCCCCGGCCCGCCCGTCGGCCTGGACGTGTTCAGCCGTGAACTGTTCACCTTCGACTGTTGGGGCACGTACGATGCCAGGCTGACCACCAGTCCGGACATCTTCACGTCGGGATTGCGCGGCCAGGGCAAGAGCTTCTGCATGAAGACCCTCGCGGTCAGGGAGATGGGCTACGGCCGGCACGTGATCGTCCAGTCGGACCGTCAGAGCGAATGGGTGCGCATCGCACGGGACATTCCCGGCGGACAGGTCGTTTCCCCGGGCGCGGGCAACTATCTCAACCCGTTCGCCATGCCCGACGCGAGCCATCTGACCGGCAGGGAGGAGCGTGAGGCGTTCCGCCAGGAGGTCCTGGCCGGCCGCAAGAGCGCCGTCATGGCATTGGCCGAAGCCGTCCGCGAACAGGATCGGCCCTTCCCGTTGGACAAGGACATGCTGTCCTTGATCGACCAGCTGATCGCCTCGTACGACACCGGGCCAATGACGTTGGAGGCGGCCGTGGACCGTCTGAGCGACTGGCAGTGGGTGGATTCCGTGTACGCCAACATCCGCGGCTTCGAACATTACCGGGATCTGGCGCGTGAGAAGGCCAGCGAGGCCGCGCGAGTGTTCGCGCCCATGGTCCACGGGGGAACGATGAGCGGCATGTTCGATCGGGAAAGCACCATCACGTTGGATCCGGACGCGCCGATCATCGTGTTCGACACTTCCGGCCCCGTGTTCCAGGATCCCACATTGAAACGCGTGTACACGGCCGCGGTCAGCTCGTGGATCGACCGTCTGCTGCAGGCGCGCGACGGATTGCGCCGCATCATCGTGTGCGAGGAGGCGTGGGACCTGCTGAGCAACCCGCAGCTGGTCGACTCGTTGCAGACCAGGCAGCGTTCCGCCGGCCATTGGGGTTGCGCCACATGGCTGATCGTGCACGGCGTCGCGGACATGACGCAGGTGTTCAACCAGGGATCCGGCCTGCGCGGCAAGGTCGAACAGCTGATGAACCTGATGGAGACGAAGATCATCTACCGTCAGGGAGGCGAGAACATCGCACTGCTCAACCAGCTGGTTCCCGATCTGAGCGAGGACGAGCTGGACATGATCCCGCAATTGGCGCAGGGATTCGGCATCTGGCGTATCGGCCGGTCCCATCCGCGCATGATTCTTCCCGTCGCGGGCCCCCGTTGGGCCGCGACGTTCGACACTTCCGGACTGCGCAAGGCATCCTAAGGCCACGGGACCCGGAAAAAGGCCACCTATCAGGAAACGAAGGAGCATGATGGACGAACGACCATGGTACGAGACGCTGGCACCCGACGGGGACCTTGCGGACGGCCCGCGCACGGGTCTGCGGTACGACGCCGAGGAACTCAACGCGGAGAACCGACGCGAGGCCATGGCGAAATGGAAACGGTTCGAGGATTCCGATCTGGGCGTCTGGCTCGACCGGCACACGCGCCTGTATGAGGTATTGTCGGATGAGGAAAGCGTCCTGGTCAAGCACGTGGGCGCCATTGCACTGTTGCTCGCCGTGATCGCCACCCTGTTCTCGTTCGTCATGGCCGGGGGCGATCCCCTGACGACGGTCCTCGCCTGCCTGCCTTGGTGGGTGGGCTGTTTCGTCACGATCCTTTCATTGTGGATCTTCTGGGATTCGTACCGGGATTCGGGCGAGCGTGCGGCCGACTGGCTTGGTTCGCGTCCGGGCATGGCCTCGTGGCGTCAGATCGCGGACTCCTATGGTCCGCGCAGCGTGATGCGCGACGTGGTACCGGCGGTCCTGCCGCGCACATTGTCCGAATTCCAGGAGCGCAGGCCGGGCGCGGTCATGCCGAAGCCATGGCATGCCGCCATGCTCGTGGGGTGGAGCCATCACATGGAAGTATGGCTGGGATGCGAACGGCATCTGTACGTGTTGGGGCCGACCCGTTCGGGCAAGACCGTGTGCGTGGTCATTCCCGCCGTGGTCGAGGCCCCGGGTTTCGTCCTTGCCACCTCGACGCGCGGCGACATCATCAAGGCGACCCGTCTCCTGCGCGAGCTTGGCGTGACCGACCGTGCCACGGGCGCCGTGTACGGGGCGCGCGGCGAGGGAACCACCCATATCTTCGACCCGGAAGGCGTCGCGGAGAACGATCCGCTGACCCGTCACAACATGTTCTGGACGCCTTTGCAGGGTTGCGACGATCCGTCCGTGGCGATGCGCCGCGCGCAGACCCTGGTGGGCATCGGTGGCATGGGTTCCGGATCGAACAACCAGGAGTGGGGTGTATCCGCGGCGATGTACGTGCAGGCCATGTTGTATGCGGCGGCGATCTCGGATAGGACCATCGGCGACTGCTACCAGTGGAGTCTGAGTCCCGAGGCCGCGCAGGAGGCCGCCGACCTGATCCGCCGTAACACGCCGCAGCGTGAGATGAACCAGTGGGCCACGACGTTGAACGCGCTGCCCCATGTGGATCCGCGACAGAAAGGTTCGGAATGGTTCGGCGTGAGAAACGCGTTCGCGATCCTCGCGGACCCGCGTGTGCGCGAGCGTATGGACTTCAGCCCGTCCGACCCGCGTCTGATGGATCCCAAACGCATGGTCATGCGCGGAGACACCGTGTTCGTATTGTCCAAACCGAAACGTGAAGGCGGCAGTTCCGGCAATGCGGGCGTGTTCGTGAGCCTGTTGTTGGACACGTTCCAGGAGGCGTGCCAGGATCTCGCGTTCGACCCGACCTCGGGTTCACGGGGCAAGATCGAACCTCCCGCCCGTTTTGTATTGGATGAATTGTCGAACATCGAGAAATGGGGCGGATTGCGTAACGCGATCACGCAGGGCGGCGGCAACGGCTATCAGGTCATCATCGTCGAGCAGTCCCGCCAGCAGATGGCCGACGAGAAGGACGGCTATGGGCGGGAAACCGAACGGACGGTGTGGGAGAACTGTCATCGGATCATGCTCAAGGGCGTGTCCGACGATGACACGCTCGACTGGTGGATCAGCCAGATCGGCCGGCATGGGCGCACCAGGGAGGAACGCAACTGGAATCCGGGCCAGGGGCCGATCGGCGGCTTCTCAAGCCGTCACGAACGTGAGGATTCCGTCACGAGACGGGAATTGAGCATGCTCCCGCGCGGATATGCGATGGTCGAACCGTTGGGACAGCAGCCTGCCCTGGTCGAGACGATCCAGTTCATGAGACGCAACTGGTGGCGTCCGGGCCTCGAGCGGATCCAACCGCGGGCCAGGTCGTGGCAAGGGCATGGGACCGGCAGGGACGGAGGCGTGAGGGTCGATGGACGTCGATGAGCATTACCGGCGGATGATGCAGGCCGCCGGCTCCAAGGAGGGCAGGCGGGATCCGGGAACGGAACGTCACATGGCGCAGGACACGTTCGATTTCGGCGACGAGATCGAACGGACGGAACCGGAAGCCGTTGCCGACGCGGACGCCCGCCGGCAACGGTCCGTGAAGGCCGACGACCTGGAGCCTGTCACTCCCATGGGAGCCGACTACCGTTCCGACCAGGACCAGGCGGTGCAGGATCTGGTCGATTTCGCACGGGAACGGTTCGCCCGGATCCGTGGCGCCAGCATGCCGGGGCCGATGGTGAACAACCTGATCACGCTCGCCCGCGAGATGTTCGACCCCGCTCCCGTGGAACCGGAGTACGGGCCGGGCCGGTGGGCGAACATGCGCCAGACCGACCTGAAGAAGGAGATGACCGTCGCCCGTCCGGTGGACCTGTTGGGAGCCCCGCCCCGTCGCGACATCGACCTGATGATGCTGCACACCGTGCGCATGGGCGTGTTCCTGACCACGCACTATCCGTCGTGGGACCAGACGCTGCCTTCCTGCTGGCTGTTGCATGATGACATCGTCCACGAGGTGTTCAGCCTCAAATGCTACATGGACCTCGTGGTGGGCAGCGGCAATGGCGGCCTGTACATGCCGACCCTGCAGGCGTTGATCCATCAGGCGTTGGACCGGGTCAAGGACGATCTGAAGGATTCCAACGCGAAATCCGACGATCACCGGCATCATCTCTCCGATACGGAGGCCCGGGAACGTGAGGCCGCGCGTCGTGAGGCATACGCGCAATGGTACCGGCATGAGGGCGAATGGGCTCCGGTCGTGGATCCGGGTCTTGACGAACATGAACGGGCCGAAGCGATCCGACGGCAGGACTTCGATCCGGGATACTGGGGCTACCGCATGCAGGAGATCGACGGGATGACCGGCGAGATGACGCCGGCCGCATCGTTCATGACGGATCAGGACGCGTTGGACGACATCGCACACCTGCCCACGGGCCATCATGTCGAATACGAGGCTGAGGTCAGTGACGGGAGCCTACGCTCCGACCTGGCCGCATGGCGTGTCGAACTGGAGGCGACACGCCATGATTTCGAGCGGACGTTGGCCCGTGATGACGACGATGCCCGCCGGGACGTGTTGAAACATGCGGGCCTGCTCGAGGAGAAGGCGCGACGCCGTTGGCTGGAATACCGGTCACTGGAATCGAAGGAACGCGACCGGCTCGACCGCGCCCTGTCCGCCGCGGGCCTGCGTCTTCGCGACGATGGCGGGAGCATGCGCGGGGAGGACCGCCGACGGCTCATGGACGAGACGCGACGGATCCGCGACGTACTGCGCGAGCATGGCCGCAGCCCGTCCGACGACGGGTACACGCCGTTGCCGTTGGACCTGCAGCGTGACGACGTGGAACTGTTGGAACGTTTGACGGACAACGGCACCGGCACGTTCGACCGGATCGAACGGCTTCTTGGGACGATCGGAAAGGTTTTCGACGATGAACGGCATGAATGAGGGCATGCGGCCGAGCCTGTTCGACCAACTGGGCGGAGGCGACGGGCAGGACGATCTCGACTGGTTCGAGGAGATGAAGGCCTCCGGCACGCGGGACGGCGGGACGGAGGAACGTTCCCGGCGCCGGCGCGCAAGGAGCCGGACGGACGGGCATGGGATCGCCATGGCCGAAACGGATCCGACCGTACCGGAGACGGCTCCCCTACCGATGCCCGCGGGGAGGGCCACGACGGGCGGACCCGTCGCGGATGGGAGCATGACGGGGCCGGAACGGCCCACGATTCCGCCGGGGTCCGCCGTGCCGTCGCTGGTGAGCGCATCCGAAGACGCGGACGGCATGGCGAACCCGCCGATAGGCCCGTCCATCACACTGACGGTAGACGTTCCCCTGCCCGCCGGCGACGCTTCGTCCATCACGCCGGCCGAGACGTGCAAGGGCATGAGGGAAAGCCTGCAGGCCGTGGCGGACCATGACGATCCCGCCGACGGCGGACCCGCCCGCGCGGGGAAATGGCCGCATCGGATCCTGATCGCCGTATGCGTGCTCGCCGTCCTTCTGACCGGCTTGGCCGTCGTCGGCGGAAAGGCCCGGGAGAACGCGCTTCTGGAGGCGTCACGGCACGTCACCTCGTCGATGGACGCGTTGAAGGGCGCGAACGGCAAGGCGCGTGGGATGCTCGGCTCGTACGGGAGCGATGACCTGTCCGATCCGGACCTGCTCGACGAACTCTCCGCCCAGGTGAAGACCAATCGCGTCATCCTCGGAACCTCCCACGACGGACTGGACGCGAAGCGGGCCGAATCATTGGCCGGCAAGGCCGACATGGCCACGAAACGCACCCTCTCACTGAACGGGAAGGTCAGGACGTCCGCCGCCGACAGGAAACGCGAGACCGCCTCCAAGAAGCTGCGGGAGAGTCTTAAAAAGGCCAGGAATCTGAAATCCTCCGTCAAATCGGAGGATTACGTCAGGAGGGCCCTGTCCGATCTGGACAAGGCCATCGGGCAGGCCGAATCATTGTCCGACGACGCGACGGCCGACCGGATCGACAGGGTTCGCGCTCGACTCGACAAGGCATACGGGAGCGTGTCCACGCTCGTCGAGGAGAAACGCAAGGCGGACGAACAGGCCAAAGCCGAGGCGGACGCGAAGGCCAAGGCCGAACAGGAGGAACAGGCACGCCGTCAGACGCAGTCCCAGCAGACCACGACGCCCCAATACCAGGCCCCATCCTCCGGCGGCGATATCGGAGGCTCGCACAGTGGTTCCGGTAGCGGCTCCTCCTCCGGACAGGCGGATTCCGGGAACTCCGGCGGATGGAGCGTACCCGCGCCCGAAACCGATGACGGCCTGCCCGAATCCGATTCGAGCCTGTGAACGACAAGGAGCATCACATGTCAGGAAGCAAACGTCCCTCATCGACACCGTCCCAGGTCCGTCAGGCGCGCGTATGGATCATCATCGCCGTCATCGGCGTAATGCTGATGGTCCTCGCGTTCAACCCGTGGCGTTCCACCGGTGGCACGGCCACGGGGTCCGCTTCCGCATCATCGTCCGCCACCTCGTCCGGACACCCGTCGAAAAAGGTGAGGAACGGGACGTTGGAACAGCAGGCGGCCACGATGTTCACCGGGGATGCGGAAAGCATCGCCGACGAGGTACGCGAACTGCTCAACGCCCCGGAGGACTCCAACGTGGACACGCTTTCGAACCTGCTGTACCGTCACGACCATCGGGATCTCGCGGAGGCGAGCGACCTGTACGACGCCATCGGCTCCGAAAGGCCGGTGGAACGGGTCCGTGCGCTGGCACGGCAATGGTATCCACAGGCCATGCGGGCGGCCATAGACGCGAGGCTCGATGATCTCGAGTCCGCACTGTCCGGCGCGGGCAGGGCGGCCGACCGGCTCGACCGGTTGGGTTCGGCTGACGCATCCTGCAAGAGCCTGCGCGGCGCGTACGAGACCGCGAAATCGTTGGTGAACGGCAAATCCCAGGATTACGACGCGCTGACCAAAGCCCAGCAGGACCTCACGTCCGCGACGTCGGGCTGCGCCGCGAGCCTTGAGGGAGACCAGCTGACGAAGGTCTTCGGCCAGGCCCAGGGATCGACCGACGGCACGGATGGGGGTGATGGGCGGTGAGCGCGACGAACCAGTCCTGGAGAATGCTGTTGCCCCATGACGGCATGATCGGCATGAGCCCGCAAGTGGGACGCGTCAGCGTGCCCATGGCGGGCATCACCCGTCTGCGTACCTCCGACGGGCGCAGGTGTCCGGCCCTACGCGGCGTCTGGAGCGAGGGAGGCCGGAGCCTGTACGTGCTGCTGGTGCCGTATGACGGTCGCGTATCGAAGATGATGCAGGACGTCAACCGTGGGGACGTCATCGAGTTCGTCGGCATGTCCGGCGAACGACGTGACGCGGGAGGAGACACCCACTACGCGGTCGTCGTCCATGACATGAACGTGGTCAGAACCAACGCCAGCCGTATGGAAGGCGGGAACTGAACGCGTCCACGGACATGGCCGTGCCGGTCATGCCAGATGGTTCAGGATATCTCTCGGACTCCTTCAAGGTGTAGGATCCCGGACCGTCCAGCGGATCGTTCTCGAACACCATGAAGTACCGGTAGCCGTCTCCGACGGCGTTCGCCCACATGTTGCCCAGGCTGAGCTTGTCCCGGCTGTCGTCGCCCTTCAGCATTTCACCCTTGGTCTCGATGGCGAGTATCCGGCCGGTCCTGGTCATGGACAGGAAGTCCGGGTAATGGTTGAGGAAGCCGTTGATGGAGAACTCTCCCCCGTGTGATTCCTTGATTCTATGCCACCGGAGAATGTTGCCGCAGTTGTGGCCAGCATGTCGGCCATTCTGCGTTCCAGACCGTTCATATCGTTTTCCTCGAGATGGATCTTGTCGGCGAGCTCCGCATCCAACTCCTCTGGCATCGCCGAAGCGACCGGCCCGCCCGGCCTCACCGCCGGCTCCGGTTCCTCCGCCGGTTTCACGGGTCCCGTTTTTCTTGGTTTCCCAGGCTTTTCGGGCTTCATGGTCGGTTCGGTCATGGTCTTCTCCCCGGACTGGTCGAGCATCCGCCGCTTCCAGCTTCCCAACGGCCGACGGATCCACGTCCAGTTCGGTGGCGACCTCACACGACTCCGGCCCACCGGACGCGACCGCGACCACCGCCTTGCATCTCAGCTCCTCGGGTACTGGCCCATGGCGCAGCCTGTGCTGGCCGGGGGCGAGCCCGTCGATCCACGCGGTGAACAGCGCCTTGCTCTTCGGATAACCCAGACACCGCATCATGCTTGCCATGTAACGTCCGTGCGGGAGACAGTCATCGACCGCCGCGCATTTCTGCCCATCCGTGTCACGAAGCCGATGCGCGCCACGCTGGATGGCTCGCCCGTCGTCCGTTCGCGCCCCGGTCCCGGCACCATGCCTTCAGCGACGGTTCCAACGGGTATCCGAGCTCATGAATCACGGCCATGGAACTGAAATCGTACCGTTCGTAGAGATCGACTGCGTGGTCGTTCTACTTCTTATTGCACACCACCATAAATAAAAGGGTTCTCTTCCCGTTCAGGGAGTCCAAGAAAACGTCACCACATCGGATTAGTCACGAAACGCCGACTTGACTAAATACAGAGGTGCAGAGGTGCCAGACTGCGCGTCGGCCGCGGCGTCGCTCAACGGTGGATCGGCAAAGCGTCGTTGCGTGCCTTTCAGACACATCAGCGAAATCGAAAGAGGGATCCGTGACCTACCCGGACTCGAAAATAGAATCATCGACTGGCTACGACCGCCCATCAGACAAAACCAACACACCGACGCGCTTGACAATGTATCAGGAACGTCAAAATGCAATTTAGCCAATTTTAAGTGTGTCCTCTGTACCAAAGCGCTTAAATTGTTAACATGGCTAGAATCACTGTGTATGATATCGCAAAAAAAGCTGGTGTATCGACCGCGACGGTCTCCTTTGCTTTTAGACATCCGGATAAGGTAAAAGATGATACCAGGGCCAGAATCCTGAGGATTTCTGAGGAGTTTGGTTATGTGCCCAGCGGTAATGCCCAAGGACTCGCTAAGGGTAGCACCGACACTTTGGGCATGTATGCATTCGATATGTTGCTGGAAAGACCTCAGGGAAGCAACCTTGAGGATGATTGGCCTGATGTTTCCCCCAGATCCATCGACGAGCCTCTGGACGGTGACGAACCCAACGTTCTTGTATATCCGTTATACGTTGATGAGGTGCTTCGTGGTTTCGAACTCGAATGCTGGAAGAGTGGCAAGGGAATACTTATGGGAGCCGCCTCGGAAAGGGATGATCACAGATCGGTAACGGATATCGCCGGCCGCGTTGATGGACTGGCGCTGATGCCAAGCGGATATAACGATGCGCTTCCTCTTTCCATGTTGGCGAAGACCATCCCGCTTGTAATGGTGGGTGTGGGCGATGAAAAACTGCCGGCCGCGTACCTGCAATGCGATAACGCATCGGGCATGAGGCAGATCGTCGACCATCTTGTCGATGTTCACCATATCAACGATATGGCATTCGTCGGCGGCGTCAATGATAAAGCGTTCGAGAGCGGTGCCGACACTGATGACGTCGTCTCGCGTTATGACGCGTTTAAAAAATATCTCGAGGAACGCGGGCTGGACTCCAGAGGGGCGTTGTTGGATGACTCTTTCGCCACGTCTGATGAATATTTGGTCGGCCTGTGTGAGGCGATAGAATCTAATCGGTTGCCGCAGGCCTTGGTGTGCGGCACTGATCAGACGGCCTTTGGCGTGATTAGACTGCTCGCGGATTCCGGAGTCCGCGTCCCTGAAGACGTCATCGTCACCGGCTTTGACGGCATCTTGGCGGGCAGGCTGATGACTCCACACCTAACGACCGTCCGTCAGCCTATGGAGGATCTGGGACGCAAGGCTGCACGGATGCTGCTTTCCAGGAATGGGAAGCCTTGGGAAAAACCGGAGAAACGAATATTGCCCGTTCGTCTCGTCGTGCGCGGTAGCTGTGGGTGCCCCTGATGAAATAAAACTCAGAAGCACGAAGCCTTATTGGCGTGTCTCCTTGACTTAAAACAATCTAAGCGCTTAAATATAAGCGTCAGTCTAACCGCTTAGATTGATGCTCACATTTAATAAGGAGTTTCAATGATGAAATCGTTTTTCAAGGCGGCTGTCGCGGTGGCCGCAAGTGCGGTCATGGTTATCAGCATGTCCTCGTGCGGGCGATCCGCAAGCAGCGCGGATTCCGATCCCGATGCGGTCAAGGCCATCGATTCAAGCAAGGCCACCGGCAGCCTGACCATCTGGGCCATGGGCAACGAGGGCGACCTGCTGGGTGATTTCGTCAAGGGATTCGAAAAGGAGAACCCCGACGTCAAGGTCAAGGTCACCGCGATCCCATGGTCCTCAGCGCACGACAAACTCCAGACCGCCATCGCCGCGGGCAACGGTCCCGACCTTGCGCAGATGGGCACCACCTGGATGGCCGATTTCTCCAACTCGTTCTCCACCGTGCCCGACAACCTTGACATGTCCGACTTCTCCAACGGCTCCAAGGCTGCGGGCCAGGTCGACGGGAAACAGCTCGGCGTGCCTTGGTACATCGACACCCGAGTGCTGTACTACCGCACCGACATCGCCGAGATGGCTGGTTGGAGCAGAGCTCCGAAGACTTGGGATGAGCTTAAGCAGATGGCTAAGGACATGCAGAAGGTCGATGGGGTCAAATACGGCATGAACCTCAACCCATCTGGCACTGACGCGTTCCTCGGAACTTTGCCGTTCTCCTACTCGGCCGGGGCGTCCTTGACTAACAAGGAACAGACGAAATGGACTTTCGAAGATACTGGCATAAAGAAGGGACTGAACTTTACCACCAGTCTCTACAGGGACGGTGTGGCGGATGTTAACGCCGACGTAAGCCCCGGCGCTGACATAGCGAACTTCGTATCCGGCGACACGCCGATGATGCTGCAGGGTCCGACCGCCGTCAGCCAAATCAACGAATTGGGTGGCGACGGTTTCGAATCCAAGTACGCCACCGTGGTCCTGCCGTCGATGGACGGCTCTTCGGGCCCTGCCACGTCCTTCGTCGGAGGTTGCGACCTCGTGACGTTCAAGGACTCCAAGAACAAGCAGTCCGCATGGAAGTTCATCCAATGGGCCAGCAAGCCTGAGACACAGGCTAAATGGTACGAAAAATCTTCCGATCTGCCCGCCTCCCAGAAGGCATGGGACGACGACGCACTCTCCGGCAATGACAAGCTCGCGGCGTTCGGCGACCAACTGAAGAACACCATGGCCCCGCCGGCGCTGTCCACCTGGTCCCAGGTGTCCTCCGCCGCCGACCGGATCCTCGAACAGATGAACAAGGGACAGGTCTCCGTCGACGAGGGCCTGAAGAACCTGCAGTCCGAAGCTGACTCCATCGGAACGGGAAACTGAGCATATGGGATTCGGAACAAAAAAGGCGAAGACGGAGGGCTCTGGCAACGTCCTCCGCCGACGTCGGACGATTCTCGCATGGGGATTCGCTCTGCCCTTTGCGGTCATGTTCTGCGTGTTCATGCTGATCCCCCTCCTGTCCTCGATGGCGATGTCCTTCACCGACATCACCTCCAAGGACCTCCGCACCCCGTTCAACGTCAACTTCGTGGGACTGGACCAGTACATCGCCCTGTCCCAAGATCATCGCTTCCTGCATGCACTGGACGTCACTGGGATCTTCGTGCTCGTAGGCCTGCCGATCACCATGGTGATCGCCCTCGCGTTCGCGGTGGCTCTCAACAAAGGTTCCAAGCGCCTTAACGCGTTCTTCAGAGCATTGTTCTACGCTCCGGTCGTCGCCAGCGTGGTCGCAGTCTCCGTCGTGTGGAGGTATATCCTCCAGAAGGATGGGCTCCTCAACCTGCTCTTGTCCGTCTTCGGCATTGCCGGTCCGGACTGGTTGCACGACACCCGCTACGCCCTGCCCGCACTGATGGTCATGACCATCTGGCGCAACATGGGAACGCTGATGATCATCTTCCTCGCCGGTCTGCAGGCCATCCCCGAGGAGCTGAAGGAGGCCGCGGCCATCGATGGCGCGGGAAAATGGCGCACCTTCCGCAGCATCACACTCCCGCTGCTCAAACCCACGCTGCTGCTGGGTGCGGTGCTCCTTTCCGTCGCCTACCTGCAGTTCTTTGAGGAATCTTTCGTGATGACCCAAGGAGGACCGCTCGACTCGACGCTCTCCGCCGCGTACTACGTGTACCAGAAGTTCGGTTTCGGACAGTACGGTATCGCCTCCGCGGCCAGCTGGGTGCTGTTCATCATCATCGCACTGGTCAGCATGCTCCAGTTCCGCATTCTCAGGGAGGACTGAAATGGCAGTCATGACAGTCGTAGCCTCGAAGCCGCAAAGCAACAAGCAGTCGCTCTGGCATCGATTCGTCAAAGGGCGCGATCTTTCCTACTGCATCTTGGCGGTGATCGGGGTCTTCTGGATCTTTCCGTTCCTATGGATGGCGCTGGGCTCCCTGAAGACCCAGAGGGAGATCCTCGCCAAACCACCGAAGCTCCTGCCCGAGCACGCCTCGCTCGCCAACTTCGCGAAATGGTTCGGGGAACTGAATTTCGGCATCTATTTCACCAACAGCATGGTCGTCGCCGTGATTACCGTCCTCGGGAACATGGTGTTCTGCTCCATGGTCGGATACGCCCTGGCGAAGATGGACTTCGCCGGCAAGAATATCCTGTTCGGCGCCGTCATGGTGACGCTCATGGTTCCGAGCGTGGCCACGTTCGTCCCCCTGTTCGTGATCATCTCGAACATGGGACTTGCGAACTCCTATGCGGCGCTCATCCTCCCGTTCCTATGCCAGCCCATCGGCGTCTTCCTGATGCGCCAGTTCATCTCGGGCATTCCCGACGCACTGATGGAAGCTGCGAGAGTTGACGGCGCCGGTGAGCTGCGCATATTCTTCCAGATCGTCCTTCCCCAGTGCGGGCCGCCGCTGGCGACGCTGTCCATCCTCACGTTCCTGTCCTCCTGGAATAACTTCCTGTGGCCATTGGTCGCGGCCCAGACCGAGGAGAAGTACACGCTGCCCGTGGCCCTGTCCCTTTACTCCACCGGCCAGAACGCCACGAACTACAGCGTCCTGCTCGCCGGAGCCGTGCTGGTGGTCACCCCGATCCTTCTCCTGTTCGTCTTCCTGCAGCGCTACTTCATCCAGGGCGTCGCCGGAACGGGCATCAAATAGAAAGACATGATATGAGAGAAACATACGAGTTCCCGCAGGAATTCATCTGGGGCGCATCCACGGCCGCGCACCAGATCGAGGGGAACAACGTCGCGAGTGACTGGTGGGCCAGGGAGCACGCCGAATGCGCGGACCTCAGCGAACCGTCGGGAGACGCGGCCGACAGCTACCACCGTTACGGCGAGGACATCAGAATGCTCGCCGACGCCGGATTGGGCATGTACCGCTTCTCTATCGAATGGGCCCGCATCGAGCCCGCGGAGGGCTGCTTCTCCAAGGCACAGCTCCTGCACTATCGTCACATGATCGATGCGTGCCATGAGAACGGCATCGAGCCCATGGTCACGCTGAACCACATGACATTGCCACTATGGCTCGCAGTCAAGGGCGGATGGCTCAATGATGGGGCAGTTGACTATTTCGACAGATACGTACGATACTTGATGCCGATACTCCACGACGTCACTTGGGTGTGTACCATCAATGAGCCGAACATGGTCGCATTGACCCGTGGCGGGACCGAAGGCAGCGACTTCGTGTCTGCCTCGCTGCCCGCACCCGATCTGGACATCTCCGCCGCGCTCGTCGAGGCGCACAGGGAGGCCCGAGGAATACTGTCCGAGAATCCGCGTATCAAGTCCGGATGGACCATCGCTTGCCAGGCGTTCCACGCTATGCCCGGATGCGAACAGGAGATGGAGGAATACCAGTATCCACGAGAGGACTACTTCACCGAGGCCGCAGCCGGGGACGACTTCATCGGGGTGCAGGCCTATCTAAGGACCTTCATCGGCAAGGACGGACCTGTGCCAGTCCCCGAGGACGCGGAACGCACCCTCACCGGCTGGGAGTACTTCCCGCCGGCGTTGGGCATCGCAATCCGACACACGTGGAATGTCGCCGGACACACGCCGATAATCGTCACTGAGAACGGCATCGCCACCGCCGACGACCGCCGGAGGATCGACTACACCTTCGGCGCCATAGCTGGCATGCACGATGCGATGGCTGACGGTGTCGATGTGAGAGGATACCTCCACTGGTCCTTGCTTGACAACTATGAATGGGGCTCATTTGCCCCGACATTTGGATTGGCCTGTTGGGATAAGGACACATTCGAACGGCATCCGAAACCGTCCCTGAATTGGCTGGGAATGATTGCGAAGACAGGTGTCATGTCACGATAGAAGGCCTTTCCCATTTCCGGAAAGGATGTGCAGCCGTGGAGTCTACGGCCATTGATCGGCTTCCTGTCTGCCTCGCCAGGTTCGTCCTCGCGTTCCGCATCGATTCCTCCCGGAATCTTGTCAGCCGTCGGGTTCCGCTCAACCCCGGCACCGTCATCGTTTTCATCAAGTTCTTCATCGTCCACGACTCCTCCGGCCATCTTCAATTTATTTCATGCAAGCTACCGCGGAGGAATGATGATCGCTCGGTATGTGGCACTGTGAGCGAATGTACAGCCACTTGTTTCGTCGAGGGAATAGGACTGGAGGCACTCGGTAGGGATGGATAAGCCGAGATAATGTGGGCGACATGTTGGCGCGCGGCGCATCAAACTAGCACAACGTTTATTTCCGGTGATTTTGACGTCGCATGACCACCTTGAACTCATACGTCGAATCGGTCCGTCGAAATGACATGCAGGGCGTATCACTTGTCACCTTGGAGATCTTCTCGTCGATGTCTCGGACGCTTTCCACAATCTTTTGCTGGGAATCGTCCAGAGAATTTTGGACCTTCACGCACAAGTCATCCAACTTCCTATCGATTTCATTCTCAGTATTCCGGGAATCGTTCTTCCCCCCGTCATTTTCTATGGCATTCCAGAAGATGTTGAGAATTTCCAACGGATATGAGATGACGAGCAGAGCTATCATCGCTTTTCCGACATCCTCTTTTTGGATGAGTTCCGTCATTCCCGGTATGACATTTATCAAACCGCCCAGAAGAAAGAAAACAAGGAGATAGGAGAGCATTCTCCAAGCGTTTATCTCGAACTCATTATTCCTGACGGGCTTACGCCTGTTCAACCACGCGATTATCTCCAGCACCAGCAGTGCGGTGACAAACATGAGTTCCATCAAGCAAAAGAGCGCGTTCGCCATCTCCTGCTCTTCACTCCAATCGTATTGGAGTTCGATGATCCTGAGTGAGCAAATCACGAAAAGGAAATATATGATTTGCCAGGCAAAAGATTCGCGGTGCATACGAAAGCCCCTAACCCATAGGCCCCAAAGCATGACCGTGAGCAAAGAAGGCCATGACCAAATGAGTTGAAGCAAGTTCTTCTGATCAAAAGCATGACCCAGGATATACAGGGGAAAAGCCACGAATACGGCAAACCCGGAGAGAAAAAGCATGACGTAAGACAACAATTGTTTGAGCAGGTTCCCCACGGTTTTAATGTGCATGGATGCATTCCTCCTTCTGGCTTTCGGAGACATGGCCAATCCTACCCGGACGATCAGCCGGACGACTGCCTGTCCCCTATGAGCCTCCTGAAACGTCCATTTGCGGGACGCCACCATGCAATTCGGCCAAAACTAGAACAGTGGCACTTCCGACATCTCGGCGTTCTCACCGTGATGCTCCTCGTTGCTCTGGTCGAAGCGGCAGTACCGGCATTCCCCGCACGGGACGAGGCCGTCCCTGTGTTCACGGGCCGTGTTCACGTCGAACAGGTCGGATGTGGTGAACACCTGCCAGGAGGCGTCGAACGTCTGCCAGTGGCCGGTATCCTCCGGATCGGCCGCCTTCACCGACGCCGAGCGCGAATCACGCACTCGCTCCAACCTCGCCTGCTTCTCTGCACTGCGGGTCTGTGCGACGGTCGGGACGCTGGTCTGGCTCGGGAAGACAGTCACGCGTTGAGGGCCGACCGTGATCTTGCATTGATAGACTTCCAGCACATCCCCTAAAGCCCTTTTGAATTTCCGTTTGAAGTTCTTGAGCTCGGAATCGGAGCCGAACTGTTGGTAGAGCTGCTGCCAGCTGATCGTGGCCGGCTCATGCAGGTTGTAGACGCGCTTGGTCAACCACCAGTAGATGTCGATAGCCATCGGCTTTTTCAGCGCCGAGATCACCTTGAGATCGACCGGTACCGGATTATCCCGCAGCATATCCACATATTCGGAACTGAGCCGCACCCAATTGTCCGCTATCTTGCCTTTTCCGTGAAGGAAGATTCGGGTTCGACCAGTCGATCGGGTACTTTTCGGGAACGGTGAAGTTCACGCCCTAGCTCGTTGATTCAGTGTTGTTGCTAATGATGTATACGCAATTTGAACAGTCGCTCCATTTACGGCTTGATGCTCTTCAGCTGGCGTCTGCCAATGTGTTTGAACAGTGCGGTTCATGCCATGCTCTATGCGTCCCGGAACAGGGGCAAATGACGTGAACATATGTGCATTCACTCGGATCACGATGCAATCCGGCATGCCCGGGAAATCTGGAACCCCATGGTCGGCCGAGGCTTTTTAACGGTCGCAGGCAAGCCCGACGGTCCCCTCCATAAAAAAGAAATCAAATAAGATTTATATAATGATTTATTATATCGATTATATATAGAAATTATGGAGATAAGGTTAGGATCGCGGACATGGGGGTATGTTTGCCGTCAAATCGCTAACACACGCTAATCGAATTGATGACACAATCCTGACCATTTATAACTGAGGTAAGGCATTAATCTGGTCAGTATTAAAAAAGGGGTGCCAATAGTGAACATATGGTGGCGCAGAGCAGTAGCTTATATTCTCCGTATAATATTACCTGCCTCGTTGCTATCGCAGTTGGTGGGTAGTGTTTTTTGCGGAAGATCTTCCCCCGGTGGGGCCATAGGGTTCTGGATTGATTGCTCTTCTGCGGTCGTTGTCCGTGTGATTTCTTCCTAGTCTACACGCAATGGACAGTCTTGGGCACACCGCCTCTTGAGGATACAAGTACTCGATCAGGATTCCAATCTGCCCATATCCGGCATGAGAATGGGTATACGAGAGGTAGCGCACTTGGCCGATTTCGTGTCACCTTTCATCGGATTCCTTTGGCCTTTATGGGACAACAGGGGACAGACCTTTGCAGATAAGATCGCTAGGACTATCGTAATCACTGAAAAATAGGTATACTTGAAATGACGCAAAGACGCGTTGCTAATTAAAACATAAAAAGTGGATTTAGCCTAATAAACATTATCACTTGACCACTACCGGAAATTCTGTTATCTACACTAACCAGTAGGTGTTACAGGGGCACCTAATGCCCTCAAGGTGGATGGCCTGAACGAAAGAAGAACATATGAAAAAGCAGATTCTGTCCGCTTTTGCAGTAGTAACAGCTATTAGTATCGTAGTCATCACTCCAACCACGGCATTGGCCGATGACATAAAATACAGTCAGTCGATATATGAAAAAATAGGAATGGACAGATCGGAAATAGTCTCTTGGGTTCAAGATTCGAGGCAAAACGTATACGGGAAGACGGAAGATGAGGTGATGCAATATCTGATTGCATCGGCAGAGGAAGAGCGATCTCCTAACATCCAAACAGATAACGCAATTACACGCGGTTCTTGGTCAAATCAATGGTTTTCTAGAGGAGTTTGGATCGCACGCGATGGCATGTGGTCGCTATCTCTGCAACCTACTTGGTGGGCTGCTGCAGCCACTCCAACGCGCTATTATTATGCTGAATCGGCATGGGCAACGATTCCTCCACAATTTAGTTCGAGTCGCCATTGGACAGCCTATCCGACTGCATCAAAAATGATGAAAGAACAATTTGATTGCCACGTCAGGTATGGCACTCTCAAAACACCATACAATCTTGAACCTTCTAGGACATCAATAAGCCAGATCACCTGTAACTGAAGTGAGGTGGTGCCATGTATGACAAGATTCCTGGCCTGCTTTATTCGACAGGCGCCTTATTTACCATTGTTTCTTGGGTCTTCATCTTATTCTCGAGAAACATCCATCCAAAGAACAAAAAGATTCTCATACTGCGGTTATCCATCATTTGGATGTTGTTCTTTGCAAGCTCCGTACTGATGCTTGTATCGAACCTATTTTTCGATGTGTGCGCGGGCTTCCTGGATCCCGATGTCCTCGATTTCTACAACCAGAGGTTTATACGGCTGGCGCCAGCAGCGACCTGTGTGATGAACTTCTGTGTATCCACGTATTGTTCCATGAACCTTGTCAAGGAGTACACGAGGATCAAGTAACGTTACATCATATTCGATTCGCTTGTCGGATCAGTCGGTGTCGCTCCGAATCGAGACGCTGACCGATGCCGATGCAGTTCACGCTGTTCGCAGACAACGGGTAGAAGCCGTCCAACACACCGGCACCATCCATGGCCACGTAGGTGACGGTGGTGACCCTGTCTAACGTGTTGAGTACATGACGGACCAGCCACGAGTCGAGCGAGGTTCCCTGCCTCAATGGAAGTCCGAGAGTTCGTCGCCGGGCTTGATGTGCCTAGATCTGGTGAAGACTACAGACATTGCGGATCCTAGTCGAGCAATTCTCTCAACTGGCGCGACATAGCCCTCTCTAGGGCGTCCCGGAACTCGTCGGACGCCTCGCCCATGGATTCATGCCCACGGGAAGATCTCATCGGCCCGGCCCGGCAGTGGTCGGGGCGTCTTTTCCGCGCCGTCGCCTTCCTGACGGCTACCGTGCCGGCGATGGGCTCGCCGGCCTCGCGTTCGCCTTCGAAACGCATGTCGTCGTGCCCGCCCCTCCTACATGTCGAGGCCGGGATCGTCGGACCTGTCGAGTCCGGGACCGTCAATGGGATCGGGCAGCGGCAGCGTACCGGATCCGATGCCGGCCCACGGGTCAACGCCGGAGGTCTGGATGGCGTCGGATTCGACCGGCTCCAAGGATCGGCTCAGGTTATCGGCCCACGGGTCGCCCTCCCATGGATCACGGCCCTGCAGGCCGGCCTCGTAGATTCTCACGTCGATGAGGTCCACGGTCTCCTTCTCATCGAGCCGCATATCGTCGAGAGGTTCCGCTTTCGTCGTTTCGCCGCCGTCGAGGCGCATGAGGCTTGGATGCGTACGCCCGTTCGGATCCATGTCGACCCCCGCGGTGAAGACGGTGCCGTTGTCGATGTCTATCAGGACCTCCACACGGGCGGGGTCCGTGGTTCCCACCGGGTTTCCGGTGTCGTTCATGCTGATGGTGACGTGCGGGTTGTCGGCGTATCGGCGTTCGAGCATGTCCGCGAGATCCATGGTCTGCCGTACCGCGTCGCGTGCCGGCAACGCATACCAGCCGAGGCTTTCTCCCGTCGCCGTGGCCTGCGTTTCGCAGAGCCTTAAGGCTTCCTTCCGCTCGTCGAACGGGCCTTCGATGCCCCGTGCGTGCGCGGGCGGGTCATCGACGGAATAGTATCGTGAGATCATCCGGAACAGGTTTTCGAACGCGTCGCTTTCGGAGTCGTATGGGCCGGCATGCCAGGCCTGCGTGTCTTCGAGTCGTGCGATGTAGCCGCCGTCCGGAAGGGTCATGACGTATCCGAGCGGTGTTCCGTCGGGCGTGTCGTAATAGAATCTGGGCCGTTCGTTCCGATATTTGGCGCGCATGTTCTCGCGCAGGTCGTCGAGGGTGAACCGGATACCGTGGTATTCGAGCCTGCCGTCCATGTCGGGCTCCTTGGGTCGGGTCGCCGTCATGGACCGGTTTTTCGCCATGTCGATGACGTCGCTGATGTCTTCGGCGTCCAGACCGGGCATGTAGTCGGCGGGGTCGAGACCGCATGTGGCACAGAGCCTGGCGAACGTGTCGAGGGTGATGGTCGAACCGGCGTTGAGCCGGCTGAACATGGCGGGGCTGACGCCGGCGAACCCGGCGAACGTGTTCCAACTGACGCCGAACGCCTGTCTTTTGGCATCGAGGTCCGCGCGCAGACGGTTAAGGTCGATGAGCGTGTCCATTCCCACCCCTCCTATATGCCGAGTCCGGAATCGACGGGAGCGGACACGGGGTGGATCATGGGATCGGCCGGCGGCAAAGACCCATTCAAGACTTCGATGGTCATGTTGGCCGGCGCGTCGCGTATGGGATCGTCGTCCAGGTACGCCATTCGTTCGATACGATCAATGCAGGCCATGCTGATGGGGGTCCAGGACGCTGCGGCGATGATGTCTTCCCGATGGTTCCAGACGAGTCGGTCCGCACCCGTCTGGTCGAGTCCCTCGAAGTCGCCGTCCTCGTTGATCCTCATGTATGTGTCGCGTTCGGGGTCCCAGCCGCCGTATCGCGTCTTGCCTTTCACGTCCTCGCCGGTCAGGTTCCATCCGGCGGTGAGACGGTTGACCTGGCCGGACGGCCATATCCTGTAGTGTCCGATCACGCTTTCTGGCCTGAGATCGTTGATTTCGTCGACCAGGTCATGCAGGAGCTGGATGTTCCGTGGCGTCCGCCGTATCCGGCCCATGCTCTCGATGGCGGTCCTGCAGGCCTCCTTGCGACGGATCTCGATGGCGATATCGGTATCCGGATCGTCGGTGTCGTTCATGTGCCCGTTCCTTCCATGACGGGATCGTTCGTCCCGTCATGGGGTTCACGGGCCCTTCAAACGTTTCGTCCCCGATATGGATGCGTCAGAGGGCTTGCCCTTCGCCTCCCGCCGCTGTGGGCTTTTCCGCCGTCCGTGTCTTCTTTCATGTCCGAAACAGGAGCTAGTGCCGATATCGGCGTGTCCGCGCGTGGGTCGTCGGATCGTCGGCTTTTGCGGAGGCGTGCGCATGTGGTCGGTCGGGCGGAGAAACGTTCGGTCGGTCCCGTCGGATGAACCTATGCAATCACCGTCGGTGGTTCGTGTCGAAGCATGTTTCGTATCAGGATGCCCATGTCACAGACCGGCAGATAGCGGGTGACGATGGTCCAGATGATCGCAACCTCGATCAGTCCGACGACGACGGTCACGGTCCCCCACACGAGTTGCATCCACAGTCGTGGAACCATAGCCGCCCGACCGGTCACGCCGGCGATCACGATGAGGACGATGAGCGCCGATGCCAGTAGTGTGATATCCCAATCGTGGAACCATTGGCTTGCCAGGACGAGCCAATGCGTGAGTGATCCGCGCAATCCAGTGATGGTTGCCATGTCCGCCGTCCTTTCCGGTTTTCGAGGTCCTTTTCCTCCTCCACATGCTTTGCGGCCGATGCCGGCCGATTCGCACCTGCACGATCCGCTCGACAAGGAGACTGGCGGCTGGGGTGTCGCGGCATGGACGACGTGGACATCCCCGGATCATCGGCTTATATCCGCAACCCGTTACGCGGCTTGTCGGAAGGCTCCCGTGATGGCTGCCATGCCGTTGTCTCTTCCGGTCTCGTCGACGTTTCCTCCGCATGATTGACGGCCGACATGTCCCGGTTCGCCGATGGCCGGTGCCGTCTGCCGGGGTTGACGACGCCGTCGGTGTGGTTGATCCGCCCGTCGAGGTTGGCCCAATGCTGTTCCTGACGTCCGCTTGACGCGGGCGGTCGCTCCCCCAGCGGATCATCTTCCTCGTCGACCTGCCACATGGCCCGGTAGACGACGACGTCTCGGAACAGGGTCGGGTCGTCGGCCGATGCTTCGAGTATCCCTCCGGTCCATGGCTGGTTTGAGGCTTGTGCGTCGCGGACGAGTTCGCCCACTTTCAGTTCGATGAGTCGTTCGTTCTGTCTTACGATGTCGAGTTCGCTGCCGTGCCGGCTGGCCCGGATGCGCGGGATGACGCCGGCGCACCATTCCTCGTGGACGGCGCCGTTCACCCGGTCGAGCAGTCCGGCGTTGAGCCGTCCCGCGATGGTGGCGGCCCAGTCGGGTTCCACGGGCCGGCTTTGCCGTCTCATGTCGGGATTCTCCTTGAAGATCCTTCCCTCTTCCCTGCGTAGTTCACGCCATCGGGGGAACAGGCTCTGGTCGAAGCCCTTGACCGTCTGGCACAGGCCGTCGAGTATGGTCTTGACCGCGGGGATGCAGGAACGGTCCACGTCGATGGTGATCGCCTTGCCGTCGAGCGCGTCGGAGAGAGCGTAGGGGATGTCGCTGCGTTCGAGGATCTCCGTGACGTATCGCGCCTGTTCGGAATCCCTGCTGACGTCCATGTCGATACGGTAGGTGGTATCGTCCATCCGGTCGGGATGCAGAACCCTGGCGGTTCGCACTATCTTCCCGACGAGCTGGTCGCGGTCGGGCCGACGGCCTTTGAGACGGTCGGGGTCGAGCGGCTGGCCGATGATCGCGAGGGCGCGTTTCGCGTCGGTCATGTAGGCGCGTGACCAGACGCCGCGGAGCCATTCGTAGCTTGGGCTACGGGTGATCTTGTCGACGGTTTTGGGATCGTGGCGTCTGGCGAGCATGGCGTTGAGGTGCGGGCCGGAGATGAGGCCGGCGGCGTAGTCGTGTTCGCGCATGAGCCGTTTGAGGTCCATGCGGTCCGTCCGTTCACGTTCCAGGGTTTCAGTGGCGGTCGCGGCGTCGGGATGGTTGAGCAGGCCTGCTTTCATACGCGACATGGCGATGGCCTTGGGGTCCGTCTCGACGCCGGAGAGTTGGTGTCTGACCTTGCGTTGCTCCTCGTCCGGGCAGGCGTAGTAGAAGTGGTTCTCCTCCTTGCCTCTGCTGCCCGCGACGTATTGCAGGTTGCATGGGGTGTTCGCGTCGGACGGGAACAGTACCGCGCAACGGTCCACGGTCATGCCCTGGCAGCGGTGCACGGTGCAGGCGTATCCGGCTTCGCATCCCGTTTCGAGGAATTCCCGCGGGATCTCCCAACGGCTGCCGTCAACCAGGCTTACGCATGAGACGTCCCGCCGTCCGACGTTTTCGATGCGGAACGTCATGCCGTTTTCCATCGACTTGCCGTCGGAGGTGATGTCGTCTTCGTTCTTCCTGCACACTATCTGGTCTCCTCGGCCGACGTCCAGGCCGTCGCGGAGCGCGACGGTTTTGGCGGGGTCGGCTTCGCTTTGCCCTTTGGAACGTCGTTCGAGGATGAACCGTCTGTTGATGTCCCTGACCTGATCCCTGGTGCCGGCGATGAGCAGGGTGCTTTTGCCCTGGTCCTGCCATTCGATGCACTGGACGTAAGACTCCTCCTCCAATTGCACGTCCTCTCCCCAGTGGAGCCGGTCGTGGTCCACGTACCGTTGCACGAGCCGTTCGCATGCGGCGACGCTTTCGGGATCGGCGCGGTCGCCGCCTTTCCTGAGTTCGAGCGTCGCCCGTCCCTCGCCTTCCCATCTGCGGATGGAGTCCCTTCCGCCGTGGGGGTCCCCGTCCCATTTGTCGGCCTTGGAGGTGAACCGCCACAGGCTTGAGAGCATCTGATACATGCCGTGCCGTTCCATCCAGCCGAGCATGCCGCCGGCTCCGGAGACGCTGTCGAGTTGGAGCGGGTCTCCGGTCAGGGTGACCTTGGCCCCCATGAGTTCGGCCATTCTTGATACCTGGGCCATGTGCCTGGTGTCGACCATGCCGGCCTCGTCGATGATCACGAGCTGGTTCGGCCGGATGGAGTAGGTGCTTTCCTCGGCGAGGATCCGGCTCAGCCGCATACGGCAGGCGAGTCTTTGGACCGGGTCGGGCGTCGACCGGATCTGCTGGTCGAGCACGGCGATGTCGCGTCGGTGTCGCTCGATCTGGTCGATGTCGTTGTGGTAGAGGAGTTTGGCGATGGTGATGCTGTTGCATCCGATGCTGTTCCTCAGTTCGCCGACGGCCCTGCGGCTGGTCGCCAGTCCCAGGACGCTGTCGGGACCGTATTTGGCGCGCCATGCGTCCGCCACCGCGCGCATGGTGGTCGTCTTTCCCGTGCCTGCCGGTCCGATGACCGCGCCGACCATTCTGGGGTTGGACAATGCGTAGACGGCGGCTTCGAACTGGTCGGCGGCCAGCGGGTATCCGCCGTTCCGCCCGGCGTGCTCGTTCCATCCCTGCAGCCATATGCGGGCCTCGTCCGCGGTGAATCCGGTGACGGCCGGCTTCCCGGCCTGTTCGATCATATAATGTTCGGCGTCGAGGATCTCCCGGCTGGTGTATAGGTCGAGCTTGTCGTCGTCGAACACGCTTACGCCGTTGCCGTTGGTGAGGGTGGGACTGTCCTTGACGTCCTGCGGGATCCGGTATCTGCCGGGTGTGAGTTTGACGCATCGTGCGAGGGCGAGGTCCGCGATCCGGTTGGCGACGATGATCCGCTGTTCGGGGTCGATGCGGACGCTTCTGAGGAGTCGTTCGGCTTCGGCCCTCACGTTGGTCTTCTTCCATGTGGTCCGGCCTTTGGATACGTTGCGGTAGGACAGGTCGACGAGTTCCCGTTCGAGTTGGAGGCCGTTCCTGCCCGTCCGGCTCATGTCGGCGATCTGGTCAAGCAGGAGCCGGCTGATGTCCTCCTGGCAGGTGGAGTCGATGTGCAGCATGCTGGTCTTGCGGGAGTTGACGGTGTCCCACACGTGCCGGATGTCGATGTCGGGCGCCGTCTGCCCGAGTTTCTTCCACCAGTGCCGTTGTTTTTCCGCGAGGCTGGGTTGGATTTCCGGTTTCGCCTTCCTGGTGGCCTGCCATACTTCCAGGTCGATCTGCGCGCGTCGTTGGAAGCTGACGGGCCGTCCGGTCTGGGCCTCTTCCTGTTGGACCCGCTGCTCGACCTGTTTCGCGATCTCGCTGTGACGGCCGCTGAATGCCTCGATGAGTTCGGCGGGTACCCCGTCCACCTCGTTGATGACGGATTTGGTTCCCTGTTCGTTGACCTTGGTGGTCCAGGTCCATCCGAATCGTTGGGTGAGCAGGTCCTGGAGGAGGTTCTCGTGGATTTCGGAGATCTCGACCATGCTGGAGTACAGTTTCCTGCCGTCGAGCGCGGTCCATACCCCGTCGGAGCTTCTGCGCACGCGGTTGGATATGGTGATGTGCTTGTGTGGTTGCGGGTCGCCGTCACGGGTGTCGAAATGGTCGAACACGAATCCGGCGACGCCGTCGCATGCCACGGATGCGACCCCTCCTTGCCCCGCCCGCGTCGAAGCGTATTCGTCTTCGAGGTAGGCGATGGTCATGTCCGTGGCTTTCTGGAGGCATTCGTCGATGCCCCTGCGTGTTTCCGCGTCGCCGAACGCCCATAGGATGCTGACGCTTTTCGGCTGTCTGGTGGTGTAGTCCCAGCCGGCGACCGGCGGTTCGCCGTCGTCGCCCTTGGTGAGTTTCACGTCGCCCAGGAACCTTCCCGTTGACGGGTCACGGCTGTCGTTGATGAGGCTGCGGACCGTTTTCGACGATGCCGTCCGTCCGACGGAGCCTCCCAGGAGTTTGGCGCCGGAGCCTATCCACCGTCCGGGCGGGTTGCCTTTCGCGGTGTAGTATCCGCTTGGTCCCGTGCCGACCGTAGCCCCGTCCGCGTCGAGTGCTTCCTGGATATCCTGTAGCGTGTATTCCGCGTTCGCGAGTTTGGTGAGGTTCATTGCCATGTCGTTTCCTCTTTGCGCAGTTCGTCGATGTAGCCTCCCTTGGGCGCGTCGTCGATCAGATCCCTGTCCGACGTTTCGGCCAGTCTGAGCAGGAGGTCCGCATTGTCGCGGAACGTCTGTTTGAGCCTGTCGGCCTGTTCGCCCAGGATCCTTTCGTGTTCCTTGCATGCCCTGATGCGTGTCCTGAGGTCCTCCGTCTCCTTCTTCAGCCGTTGGAGATGCTCCATGCCGGCCCGCTGCCGGCCGGCCTCCCGCACGTTCCTTTTCTCACGGTACCGTCGCTGCTGGCATCGGCGGCTGCAGTATCGCGGCACGGGTCCCCTCCTAGGCTTGCACACGGGCCGGCCGCACACCTCGCATACGCCCGCGATGATCCTGTCGCCGGCACGCCACGCGCCGCGACGGCATTTGCCCGAACAGTATCCGTCCTCCCATACCTGCGTATGCTTCCCGCAGTGTCTGCAGATCCCGTCTATCCGATGTACCGCCATCTGTCCTCCTTTCGAATCCGGGTCCTTGCCGTGTCGTCACTTGAACCGCCACGGGCCCGGATCCCATTGGCCGCCGACATGGTCCTCGGCCCATAGCCGCTGCAGCGCCTTGACGTCCGAGAACGTCCGCCGGCCCCGACCGTCCTCATGATCCAGATCGTCGCGGTACTCGTCCTCCATGCCTTCCATCGGCAGGGCCCATTCCCCGGCGCCCACGCGGGTCAGCGTGCCGTCCTCGCTGCATTCGGGATCATGCTCCCAGAATGCGGTGTGGGTCCAGCCGTCACGTCGGGCGATGAGCGCCACTGTCCGTCGGCCCAGCATCCGGGTCAGGTCCACGGCCCATGGCTCCCGATATTGGATGAGCGCGGATGGCATGACGTTCATGGCGGCGATCATGCACCGGTATGACACGAGCAGCGTGGCGGCCAGGACCCGGTCGTGCTCGTCCGCGAGCTCGTTGCGGTTCTCGATCTGCCACCGCCACTGGTTCGCGGCCCGTTTGCGGTCCTCCAACGCTTCGAGGAACATGGCCTCGAGACGCTCCTCGTTCTCCTCGGCCGCACGCCTGCGCCTGATGGTCCGGATCCGGTCCTTGCACCCTCGATGGCTCTTCAGCCATGCCCCGTTCACCTTGCTGCGCTCCGTCACGGGCCTGCCGCAGGCCTCGCACACGGGCGGTTTTTCATTGTCATCCATGCCCATCCCACGCGGATTCCCATACGGTTTGTCGCGATATCGGGCGAAAACCCATCTAAACACGTCACACGACCTACGAATGACGCCGTTCTCGGCGTCCCCCAACGGGGCGGGTGCAAGACGCGCATGGTTGTCGTTTGGTGATGTTGGGTTTTCTGGTTTGTTGGTTTCGGGGTCTTTTTCTGGTCTTCTGGTTTTTCTGGCTTGGTTGTGGTGTGGGTGCTTGTTTTTTCTGGTTCTTTCTGCTTGGTCTGTCTTTCTGTGTTTTCCTTTGTCCTGGTTTCGTTGGGTCTGGTTTTTTCGGTTCTGCTGGTTTCTGCTTGGCCTGGTTCCGGGTTCCGGGAGGAAGGGGCATCCTGGGTGCATGGTTTCGGCGCGGATCATATCCGGTCCCGGTCCGCGGGTTTTGACCCATGTGAGGGATCGTCGTCCCGCCGATATCGGGTCAGGGGCCGGTATCGGTTCACCCGTGTGGCCCGGACCGGTCCGGAAGGCCCATGAACGGATCGGGCCCTTCCCGTCTTTCGACCGTTCCGGATGCGGCACACGAGAGGGGCCAAAACATCATTGCCTCGAGATGAGGCGGTAATCCTCTGCGTGGCATGCGGCGACGTTTTGACCCTCGCCCGGCTGTCGGGTCGATTCTGATCCGGCTCTTTTTGACCCCGGCCGTCTGCGGACCATTTGACCCTGCCATGAGCCGATATCGGCGTCACGGGATCCGGGGCCGGATCGGCTTGGATCGCCGGAGGGTCATTTGACCCGTCGGACTGAATCGTTGGAATCGGGCCGTTTCCTCCGGGTCCATCTGTCTTTTTGACCCTCCCCGGTCGTACCGGGTCAAATTCTGACCCGGGTCTTTTGACCCGTGGTTTTGACCCTATCGGACATCGATATCGATCGGTCCGGGGAGGACGGGTCACGTTCGACCGGTCCGATATCGGTTCGGTTCACATTGCTTCACTGGTTTTAGCCCACGGTCCGAATGGCCCGGGTCGCATGGGTCCATTGGTTCGATATCGGTCAGGTCCACCAGGGGCCCGTAAACGGTCGGTGTCTCCGCGGTGAGTCCACGGACGATTCGAGCCCATGACGTTTCGGGACACGTCATGGGCTCGATTCTCGGCTTCCTGATTCAGAGGCTCGGTTCCTGCGGTTCCGCGAACCGATCCTGGGTCGTGGCCGGCCACGGATCCGTCCGCATCATCCGGGGCTGTTGTTGGGCCGGTACGGACCGCTGTGCGTTTCCGTTGACCTTGGTGATCCGGACGGTCGCGTATCGTACCGACGCCCCGATATCGTCCGCAACGAGTTCGTAGACGCTGCGTCTCTCCCCCGCCTCGGTCTGATAGTCACGCTGCACGTATCGTCCCGTAACGACGACCCTTGTGCCCTTGCCCATCCCGGACTCGGTCATGTGCTCGGCGATCGGACCGTACGCCACGCATCGGATGAACGTGGTCGCGCCATCCTCCCATTTGCCGTTCCTCTCGGTGCTGCTGGTCTGCGCGACCCGGAAGTTGACGACGGTTTTGCCGCCCGACGTGCGCTTGGGTTCGAGGCCTGATACGAGATTGCCCATGATGGTCATGGGAATCTGGTTGATGGTTGCCATGATGGATCCTTTCCTCGTGGATGGCCCGTCTCTTTTGACGGGCTCATTCACTCCACTTCAATCCTCGCTGATATCATCGTCCGCAAGCTGTTTCCGGTTGGGATGCCGTGGCTTGCGGGTCTTGATCCTGTGATCCTTCCTGCGATCGGCCGTCTGGGGTTGCCTCTTCGCTCCCCTCGGCAATGGATCAGTATCGGGATGGGGCCCGTGAAAGACATTTCAGGGGAGGATGGAATCCTCCCCTGAAACAACCCCATATTCAAAGGACCCGGGCGGGGACCCCGATGAATACATGTCTTCAGCCTATCAGGTTCGCTGCGCCGGCACGCATGACGCCAACCATTTGAGGCAACCCGTCATGAGACTCGTTCCCGTCCCCACCTCCCTCGCATGCTCGCTTCCCGGCACAGGGCCCGGTAGATCATCTGCTCCTGGATCGCGTCGGACAGCGCGCGATGTTCCTCGACGTCCCCGATGCGGTAGTCGACGATCAGGTCGCTGACGCGGTGATGGCGTTTCCGCGGGTTGAGCTCCCAGCTCATCTCCTTCGTGCACAGCCAACGGCAGTCGAACTCGTTCGCATCCGGATCATGGGCGCGTTCGGCCGCGTCAAGGAAGCCGATGTCGAATTCGGCGTTGTGGGCGATGATGGTCAAGGGTTTCCCTGTCGGCCAGACGTCGTCGAGCCATTGGTGGAAGCGCAGCATCGCGGCATCGGCGGTGGGCTTGTCCCGAAGCATGCCGTCGCTGATGCCGGTGAGTCGGCTGATGAATTCCGGCAATGGACGTTGCGGGTCGACCAGCTGCTCGAACCTCGGCCTTGCGTTCTCGTTGCCCGGCGTCACGAGCAATGCGCCGATCTCGATGATCGTGGCTCCTTCCTCGGGATGGAGTCCCGTGGTTTCCGTGTCAAGCATCACGTACGTGTCGAGCGGCTTGTCGAGTGGTTCGATGCGACGTGGATTATTTCGGTTGATGTAGCGATCCCAATACATGTGTTGTTTCCTTTCACTGGTTCCGTCTTGCCTGCAGGGTCCGTTGGCTTGTCCCGCCGGTTTCCGTCAGGCCGATCGCCTGTCGTGATCCGTCCTCGCGGCCATGCCGGTAGGCGGCGCGGCTGGCCCGGGCGATCCCGGCCAGTTTCGGGTGCTTGGCGGCGAATGTGACGTTGGCTTCGATCCACGCGTCGACCTGGTCGGAGCGGACGGCGACCAGTTCCCTGCCCGTGTCGTCCGATTCCATTTCCCGGCGGAGGATCTCGTACCGGTGGGCGATCTCCTCCTGGAAGCCCTGGTAGTAGCCGTTCCTCCAGGCGGCGTTCGCTTTCGCGTTGCGTGTCGTCCTGGCGCGTTCCCGCCACATGACGGCGCGGCTGGTTTCCATGGCGGTCCAGATCGCCTCGGTCTTGTCGACGTCGGAGCGGACGCCGTAGAGCGTGATTCCGGTGATGACGCTCCGGCCGTTTCCGGCCTTGCGGAACCAGTAGGTGGCACGGCAGCGGTTCCCTTGGGCCACGATGTACGCGAGGCTGGCCATGAAACGGTTGCATGGATTCGTTTCCAGGTCGATCTTCTTGCGGATGATCTCGATGTCGTCGTGGTCCTTTTCGAGCTGCCATTGCTCGATGGCGTGCCTGTCCATGAGCCGTTGTGCCTGTTCGAGGGCGATACGCTGCTCGTTGTCGGACGCGGCCGGATCGTTGGCGAGGGCGAGCAGTCTGCGCACGCGTTCCATGATGCGTTCGGTTTCCAAAGGATCTTTCCTTTCCGATGATGGTGATTTCGAAGGTATTCGTCAGGTTTCGATGCCGAACTGGCTCATTGCCTGCGCGACGCCCTGCCGGTACGCTTCCCTCATGAGGTTTTCCGACCCGTCCGCGTTGTTTTTCGCCCGACCTCGGATCGGCCGGGATGACGGGATCATATGCGCCGTCGGGAACCGGGGTTTGACTCATGCCGCGAGTCTCGTCGCCGGGCCTTGACGGTTCGGGGCTTTCGCCCATGCGACGGTTGCGTTCGCGGCTGATCGCGGTGCTGATGGTGGACTGGCTTTTGCCGAGCATTTCCGCGATCTCGTTCTGGGTCTTGCCCTCCTGCTTCAACCGCCATGCGGGTCCGGCGGTCTCCTTTCCGGTTAGCATATCGCGAGGTTGATGGTGATGGTTGGCAGGTCGATGTCGGGCAGACCGTCCTCGGGCCAGTCGATGCCGGCCTTGCGCAGGATCTGGTTGACGCATGCGCTGTGACGGCAGGCGAGTTCCCATTGCCAGCATTGCGGATTGCACATTCCGTAGCAGCGGTCCCACATGAGGTATCCCAGGTCGTCGGTCGCGGGTCTGCCGCCGTTGAGCAGGTCGCGCAGGGCGATGGCGTCGGCCCGTTCGGATTCCTCGAGGATGACGGTCTTGCGCCAGGTCATGCCGGTGGCCCAGCCGCCGCCGTCTACGATGTCGGTGGACTTGCTGATGGTGACGGTCAGCTTGTAGTTGCACATTGTTCTTGCCCTTCTTTGTTCCGGTTTTTCACGGGTGGCGCCCGTTGATATCGGACGTCCCGACGTGTCTTTTTCCTATCGGATGCCTGCTCGGCCGATGATGGTGCGGGTGGCGGAGGTGCCTTTCCTGAGGATTCGCCATGTGCGGGTGATGCGTCGGCGGATACGGCCGGCGTTTACGACGGCGGTGGGTATCGCGATGACGATGAGTAGGAGGATGTTGCCGACGAGTTCCGCACGGTCGTCCGGTGTGAGGAGGTTGAGGAATCCGAACATTTCTTGTTCCTTTCGCCTGGCTGGGGTCCTGTTGCGGCCTTGATTTTTTCTTTTTGGCCGGTTGGTCAAGCGAAGCGTTATCGGCCTCGGGCGGGTTCCGTCAAACGCGACGCCCCGGGCCCTTGGGACCGTGCGCGGCGGGTTTGACGGGTTCCGCGACGCCGATATGATCCAAGGCTTTAGCCGACCGGCAAAAAAGAAAAACCATTGGGCGGCGGCATGCCTGCGTGCCGTTCCGTTGGACGCGTGGCCCGGGCCTCCGGTCCCGGGCCGCGGGTTTCGCGAAGGTCCGGAAACATCGGGTTTCCGGCCGTGAGGGAGGTCCGGGAGGGGGAGGCGGATACGTCCCCTCCGGCCCGCCGACGCGGGACGCGGGATGCCGTATGGCGCGGGGTCGATCCCGCGGTCATACGGCACCGGGGCGGTTCCGGCCGCCTCGGTGCGGGGGGCGGCCGGATTGCCTGTCATTCGGCGTTCGTGCGGTCCGGGTGGATGCCGGCACGGATGGCGCTGGCCACGATGATGGCGAGGGAGCATCCCTCGTCGCAGGCGAGGGCGCGGACGGCCATGGGCAGGGCGCGTTCGTCGCCGAGCCACCACAGGATGTATGCGACGGTCGCATAGGGTTGCGCCTGCCATCCGTCGTCCTCGCCGTCCAATCGGTCGATGAGGGCGAGCAGGAGGTCCACGGCTTTCATGCAACGTTGCCGGTCGGGCGCCTGCGACCCGTGGAACGTTTCGGTGAGCATGTTCTCCATCCACCGGACGTTGTTCCTTATCATCGGGCGTCTGAGGAAGTCGATGGCCCTGTCCGCGGTGAAGTCCGTCCGTTCCCCGCAGATGGCGGCGACGAGCATGACGTCCCGTAGGGAGAGGAATTCCCTCATGCCCACGGCGAGGGTGATGGCGTCCCCCGTATCGTCTTCCGGCTCGCCGTCGGCGTCGAGGGTTCCGATCCATCTCCTGACGGGAGCTTCGAACCACTCGCCCGCGATTTCCCGCCAATCGTGCCGTTCCCTCGCGCGTGCGAACTCCTCGGCGGTCTGTTTGATGGTCATGGCTGCGGTGTCGTTCATGATGAACCTCCTTGAATCCGGTTAGTCCCTGATTTTTTTCTTTCGGACCGTTTGGTCGAGCGTCAGCGCTGACGGCCGCAGCGTCCGCGAGCACGCCGAACGAAGTTCGGGATGCGTGGCGCGGACGCGGCAGGCCGTTACGATCATTCGGCGTAGCCGAACGGTCCGAAAGAAAATCACAGGATGGCGGCACGCCTGCGTGCCGTTCCGTTTCCCGGCCCCGCCGCGCCAGGGCATGGCGGGGCACGGTCCGTTGTCGGGATGGTCCCGGAGCCACAGGCGGAGGGTCCGTTTACGGCGTGATGGCATGATTGCGGACCGTCCAGAAAGAGTCGGATGATGGAAGCCGAAGACGGGAAGGGACTTGAGAATTTCCGGAACGGTGGGGAACACCGATGAGTGATTTCGATGCTGTTCGGCTTTCCCCTCAACCATCGTCCCAACCGGGAAGGACTCATCAGCGCGCAGGTCATCAATGCCAACGAGCGACTAACCCGCGTGGTAATTAACGAACATCCATTCGAAACGATTCTCAGGATGGGAGAGGCTAATGGTGAAGGCCCTGTTGTCGGTTAAGCCGGAGTACGCTGAAAAGATCCTCTCCGGAGAGAAGATCTATGAGTTCCGCCGTCGGATATTCAAACGTAAGGATGTGGATATCCTCGTCATCTATGCGACCAGACCGCAATGCAGGGTTGTGGCCGAGGCACGGATAGGCGGCATCATGGAATCCACTCCGGAGGACATCTGGAAGCGCACGAACAGGTATGGTGGCATCAGCCATGATCGGTTCATGGATTACTTTGCCGGCAGGGAGACGGCCTATGCCATCGAACTGCGATCCGTGCGCCGTTTTGGCAGGCCCCGAACCTTGTCGGAGTATGCGCCCGAGGTGAAGAGTGCTCCACAATCATTTATTTACGTTGATTGACACGAGGACGTAAGAGTGCCACCCATTCTGAACCGACTCCGATTGGTGGACTGGAGAAATTCAGATTCGATGAGCGGAAGGTGCGGTTCTTTCGCATGCGGGAGGATCGGCGGAGGCCAAGTAAAGACGCATCGGCAATGATTGGGACGAGGGAACATAAAAAGGGAGGGCTCGGATGGCATGGGAGTGCGAAGTCCCATGCCATCCGAGCCCTTGCCTTTCTTCTTGCCCTTGATATCCTTCTCGGTCTCGTCCTCTTCTTCGTTGCTCCAGTCGAATGGCTCGAACGGTTCGAAGGGCTTGAATTCCATGTCTCCGGATCCGAACGGTGATGAGGCCCGGCAGCCTTTGGGCCCTATTCCGTCCGGTCGTCGGTCGCGTTCATGTTGCTCTCGGATGCCGGGGATGGCGGGACTATGCCATTTGTCGATGCTTTCGCGCGCATCGTTCTCGAGGAGGTCCTCGACGCGTACTCCGAGCGCGAGGGCGAGTTTGCATGCGGTTTCGAGCGTGGTGTGGCGCACCGTTGCACGGGACGTGTCGGCCATTTTCGGGATATGACTGTGTAGCATGGCCGCAGGGCTTCTCCGGGGCTGTCTTTCGAATGACAATCGGGATGTGCGATGGTTGTTCGGATGTCCACGTTCACCTTCGTCCCGGAGAATCCTCCCCATCCTCCCGGAAAATCCGGAAACGACACCGTCTTCGAGCGGCCCGAAAGCGGACCGGGGCATGGCGAAGAGGCTTTCGGAACGGTGCCGGGCTTCCCGGCAAGCCACGTGCCGCCGGTCCTATCGTCCATCGGCGTTCTCCTCCCCCGTTCCCGCGTGAGGGTCACATGATTTATCGCGATGCGGACGCGTATGGTTTCGATTTGCGGTCAGCCGAGGAGATGATGGAGGCCGAACGACGCGAGACGGATCTGCGTCGCAGGCTGCATCCGATGAGCGTGGTCGCGCGCGTGCATGCGTGGCATCAGCCTCCGGGCGGATTGCTGCCGGTCTCCCTGTTCTCCCGTCGCGTGATGGACGATCCCATACCCCTGCATGACCGTGTGGCGGAGACCGTGCCCGCCGACATCGCCGGCCTGTATGTGGATTACATGACGCGCGCCATGACGGGATCCGATGTGCGCGACGCGTTCCGCATCCCTTTGACGGGCGCACGGCTGGTGGGTGACGGCGCCAGGGCGGAACGGCTCGTTTCCATGGTGGATGGATTCTCCGGCGGGTCGATCCGTGCCGCGTGCATGCTGTTGGATTACGACCGCGCGTCCAGGCATGGTCCCGGGGGCTGGCGGCCGCGGCGTATCGACGTGGACGGGCCGACGTGCTGGAACCTGTCGCGCATGGTCGCCCGCAGTCTCGCGTTCCTCGACGAGTACGGTCCTGTGGTGTGGCGTGATTTCCGTTTCGATGGCGGCTACACGGATCTGATAACCTCCGGCGACGGTGATTTCCTCACATGCGACACGTTATGGGATTTCAAGGTCTCGAAGCGGCCTCCGACCCCCATGGGCACGCTGCAGGTCCTGACGTATTGGCGGATGGGCCTGCATTCGCGCTATCCCGTCTACAGGTCGATCCGCCGGCTGGGGTTGTGGAATCCGCGCCTGGACACGGCCTGGCTGTTGGATGTGGAGCGGATCGGCGACGGTTTGCGCGGATTGGTCGACGAGCGGATCATCGGATACCCGGGATCCGACGGTCGGGACTGACCGCGCGTTCCGCCGGCTCCCGTGCGGAGGAAATGACGACGGCCCTCCACCTGGCTTGCGGTGGAGGGCCGTCGACGCATATGCGCATGCCCCGGCGAGACAGGGGCATGCGGGCGGGAACGGGCGGCTGGCGGCCTGGCTGCGTACCGTGGGTCTGTCATGCATGTGGCGCGGCCGCATGTCGCCTGTTTTCTGTCTTTGAGAGTCCTGGATCGCCGACAGGCGTCTTTCCCGTCCCGTCATGTCCACGTGTCGCCGTCGCGTTATCGGCGGGGTCGTCGTCCGATGATGGTCCGGATGCAGAAGCCCGCCGCGGCGATGAAGGTCACGAGCATGACGAGCCACAGCCATCCGAGGCCCGGGGCGATGACGCAGCCCGCAAGCGTGAGGATGATGGACAGGATGCTGGCGGCCAGCAGGATGATGGCCTTCATGACAGGATCGTCGTTCCTCATGCCTTCCCCTCTTCTTCTTCCGTGGTTTCGTGGACGTCGTTTCCTTCGGGCCGGGCGGCCCTCCAACGGGCGATGCATCGTTCGATGCGTTTGCGTCCGATGATCTTCGGCCCGCGGCCGGCCCGTTCGAACGGGCGTGCGGGCGATCCGCCGGCCCTGACGCGTCGGATGGTCTCCTCGGCGAAGCCGTGGTTCCGGCGGATGCGCGTCTCGCCGCAACGGTCCACGGCCTTGAGGCCCGTGAGGTGGGCTCTGTCGTTCCCGTCGAAGGTGATTCTCATCGTTCGGGCTCCTTGTCCACGAGGTAGCGGTGAACCGGTTGGATACGGTAGCGTCCGCCGCATGCGTGGCATGTGGCATGCGTCGTTTCATCGGTCCTGATCCCGTTCATGCGTTCACGGTCGAATCCCGCGTTGGCATGGCAGTATGGGCATGCGATGGGGCATGCGGCCGGCGTCTCGTCTTTCATGTCTTTCATGTCGTTTTCCTTTCCTTGGTTTTCCGGGCCGTCTGACGGCCGTCCGTCGTGATGTCCGTCCGGCCGTCCATGGTTTCGAGGTAGTGGCGGGCGCAGTGCCGGTAGAGTCCGTCGAGGGTCGCGAACCGTAGGCCGCACCAGCAGAACGCGTCTCCTTCCTCGTTCCTGTGGGCGAGGTTGTGCCGGCGCATCTGTCTGGCGATCCTGTCGCATAGTTCGATGTCTTCCGGCCTATGGTCCCCTCGCGGTCCCGTCGGGATGGTCGAGCCGGTCGCGGTCCCGTCGGGATGGTCGAGCCGGTTGCGTTCATGGTCGGGAGGGTTGCCTGCGTCATGGTCGGGTTTTCTTCCGGTCCTTTCGTTTTCCGGCTTCGGTGTTCCACGCGCGGATGGGTGTCGGACGGGATCGGGCCGTTGGGTTTGACGTGGTCCTTCATGGTTTCCTTTCCGGGGATGGTGACGGACTCGGTCATGTGGTTTCTTTGTCAGCGCCTGTCGGCCTGGATGGCGTCGCGCAGCCGGGCGGACTGCCGTTTCGCGGCCGTCATGGCGTTGCGCGTGGCGTCCATGCCGTCGATGACGTCACGCGTATGGGCGATGACCACGTTCACGCATGCGGCGAGGCAGTCGAGCTGGTCGTTCATGCGGTCCAGCGACTCCAGGAGGCCTTCCGCGTCCGACCTGCCGGCATGTCCGAGGAGCCCGTCGACCTCGTGCGGGCCGAACTCGGTGCCGGCGTATTCCGTACGCCACCTGTTCATGCACCGTTCGATGCGTTTCGTGCCGAGGATCCCCGGATCGAGCCCGACGCCGCGGAAGATGTCGGAGGGACGTTCCCCGCGCCGGCTCATGACGACGGCGTACCGGCGGAACCACGAGGCGTAGGTGATCCTGCGGCTGGTGGTCCTGATCACCGCCGGGCTTGTCCGCAGGATGGCCGTCTCTTCGCTGGTGAAGGTCTTTCGGGTCATCGTTCCAGCTCCTTCTCGATCCGGATGCAGAAGTCGATCGCGTCATGCCATGCGGCCATGTAGCCCAGGCAGTAGCTTTCGGCCGGTGTCTCGTCGGTCAGTTCCTGGCGCATGAGGCTTGCCACGGCCTGGTTCCTGACCATGTCGTCGGCGCGTGGCGTCGGTGAGGCTGTCATTGTCTGGCTCCTTTCCCTCGGACGTATCCGTTCACGGTGATCGCGGTTCTGCCTTCGCGGCCGCGGCCGATGGTCGCGATGGTGTCGCGGTGTTCAAGGCAGTGGTCGCAGATGGTCAGTTCCCGGCGTTGGCTGTTGATTCCGCCGCTGGTCTGTACGAGGGTGAGTATGTATGTGCCGCTGTGTTCCCGGTCGGTGGGCCAGCTGCAGAGGGTGCAGGTGCGCGTGTCGGTCATGCGTTGTTCCTTCCTCGTGCGTGGCGTCCGTGGACGCGTGTGGCGGTGTGTGGGTCGAGTCGTCCGATCTGGATGCGGATGATGTCGAGTTGTCCGTTCATCCGGGCGATGGCTTCGCGTGTCTCGAGCTCGTTGCGGACGATCCCGTCGAGTTGTCCGGCCAGGTGCGTCAGGGCCTCGAGGGTCTTCACCATCTCGTCGTCCTTCATCCGTCGATGTCGCCGGCATGGAATGCCTGTGACGTTCCGTTTGCGAGGGTGAGTTCCGCCCATGCGCGGTTGACGGCCTGGGCGAGGCGGATGAGGACGTGTCCGTCCGTGGAACCGGCCGAGGGCCTGCCGGCGATCAGGTCATGGTAGAGGTTCTCGGCCGTGGCCGCGTATTCCCCGGGCCCGGGTTGCGGGAGGGGCGCTTCTTGCGGGATATGGATGCCGAGTTCCGTCATGGTCCTGCTCATGTGCGCGTATGCCGCGTTCACGCCGCGCGTGGCGCCGGTTCCGTCCAGTGGGTCCGTGGTCCGCGCCCGTGCGGCGAGGGCCGTCGCGAAGTTCACCGTCCGGTCGGTCAGTTCGGCTGTTCTGTCTTCCATGTTCGGGATTCTTCCTTCCCTTATGCCGATGGTCCGGCATGTCGTCCATGCCGTGGGGCCTGTCTCGTCCGTCCTTGCGTGGCAACGGGTCATGCTCCTATGGATTCACGTTTGCGGGGGTCGATAACGGTGGGTCTTCTCCCCTTTTTTCTTTCGTGTCGGTCTTGCCTTCCTGACGCTGGCTTCGGATATGGGAAAGGGGCGTGGCCCGTATCGGGTCACGCCCCTCGTGTTTCGTGTGGGTGGGATCGTTTCAGATCGTGTGCCGATCCTGCTGGTCCGTGTCGGCGTGGGGTTCCTTTTCATTCGGTTCGGGTGTCCGCGCCGGTTCCGTGTCCGGGTCGGTGGATGCGGGCGCCTGGACGGGTCGGTTCTGCTGGTTGGCGAGCATCCGCTGCTGGATGAGTACGCTGTTGGTTTGCGCCTCGTACTGCTTTTCGGCCATGTGCATGCTTTCCTCGTGGCGTAGCTGGTCCGTGTCGGTGAACACCAGCGCCTGGATCTCCTGGGCGAGGCCCATGAGCCTGTCCTTCTCGAGCACGCTCGCGGTGATGGCGTTCGCCCCGCCGCTCGGGTCGCGGAATACCAGGCTCGCGCTCATCACGTTCGCGAGGTTCGCGGCGGCGATAAGCAGGAGGATGATCGCCGCCGTCGCGTTGGAGTCGAACATGCCGAATCCGACGAACAGGAAGATCAGGCCCCATACGAGGCTTCCCAGGTTGAATTTCGTGTTGGTGTCCACGCTGGCGACGTTGCGCAACGGGATGGTCTTGGTGGACGCTCCCAACGGGATCAGGCCGAACAGGGTGTTCGGGGCCTTGTATTGGATCCGGGTGCTGGACGCGGCGATCGAGGTCTTGAGCCAGAAGATGATGACGCTGGGACTGAACCTGTCGCCGACGATGTTTTTCTCGCCTGGCGCGAATGTGAATTCCGTCATGGTCTGCGCGTTTTCGGACATGTGTTGTCTTCCCTCCGTTCGGGTTGCGGTGAATGCGTTGAGATGGGAGGGTACGGAGTCTTCCTTGGTGCCGTTGGTCGGGAGGTTCCGTCCCATGTCATGTCCACGCCGTCCCGCCCCGATATGGCGAAGATACCGGGTCATGCTCCCGCTCGTCGCGTCATCCGGAACGGGACGGGACCGCATGCTTGTTTCCCGTCCATGTCGGGATGGTCGTCGGGAACGGGTATGGCGGCGCGCGTAGCGGGTTTCGTCACCTTGGAGGGATGTATCGGCCCTATGGGCGCCGGGCTATGGGCGGCCGGTCCGATTTCATTCGTCGTTCCTCGTCCGATGGTCCATGGTCCGGCGTTCGGGGATGCTGGGCTGGCGCCCGGCTTTGGCCGTGCATTCGGGTCCGCCCATGCCCGTTCCGGATCCGATCGAGACGGTGGCCCCGTCGGCCATCACGAGGGTGACGTTTCCATCCGATTTCGTGTCCTTCCCGTCGGATTCGTTTATTCGGGTATGACACCGGGGATCCTCGTCGTAGAGGTCACCGGCATCGGCCTGGCTATGGTTCGATCCCGTTCCCGGTGGTGTCGGTTCCGGTCTGCGGGGCTTGTTCCGCGGTCGGATACGGCAGGTTCGCCGGACCGCCCCAGAGCAGGTCGTCCATATCCTCCTGGAGTTGGTCGACGGTGCTTTTCGACCGGGCCTCCAACGCGTTCTTGAATTCCGTGTCCTCCCGCAGCTGGATGGTATGGTCCGATTCGCTCCACCGGTCGTTGTACGTGTAGTCGACGTCCGCCCGCACACGGTCCAGGACCTTGCTGCGATACAGGTCCCTTTCGAAAAGGATCAGGTCCACGAGCCATCCGGGTTCCTCGGGGAACTTGCTCATGTTGTGCGTGTACCTGTCGTGCAGCGAGTCGTGGATGATGGCGGGCAGGGCGTCGATGCGCAGCAGCTCCTTGAACATGACGAGCCGGCCGACCCTGCCGTTGCCGTCGGAGAAGGGGTGTATCTTCTCGAACATCCAATGCGCGCGGGCTATTTGATAGGGATCGTCCTCGAGATGCGCGTAGATGTCGAACAGTCTGTCCATCGTCTGTGGAACGTCTTCGGGCAGGGCCACGCACGCCGGCGCGGACATGTCGCCGATGATGTTGGGTTCCGTCTTGTATCCTCCGACGTTGTATACGGGTTCGTCGGCCTGTCTTGTGCCGTTCTTGAGTATGGCGTGCAGGTGGCAGACGAGGTCCTTGTCCACGGGCTCGTCGGCATGGTCGAGGATCCAGCGGAACGCGATGAAGTGGTTCCTGGTCTCGATCGCGTCATCGACGCTGACGCGTTCCGTCCCGTCCATGGTGAACGTTCCGGTGTTGAAGATCTGGGCGGTCTGCTTCGGCGTGAGGGTGGATCCCTCCATGTGGTTGGAGTTCCACGCGAACTGCAGTTGGGTGGCCACGTAGATGCCGTTGGAGTATCGCGCATCCCTTTCCGATATGAGTCGTTCCACGATCCTGCTGCCCATTGTCATGCTCCTTCGGCTTGTTTTCATATCCATGGTATCCGGTTTCATCGGCTACTTCCCGCCCTTATGGCCGTCGGGATCCTTTTCGTTTTCCGGTTCGGTTTTAGGTACCCGGGGTATGGTCCCGTTCAGGGATGCGTGAGTGCGATGAATGGGGCTATCGCTTCCGCTCCGTTGGACCGTTTTCGGACTATAAGTCGATATATGCTTGCCGATATCGGCCATGTTTGATTGGGAGTGGCGCCTATGGATCTTCCCATCCTAACCAGAGTGAGCGGCTTTGTCCTCCATGAATACAACGCGACCCGTTTCAGATGGCGCTTCCGTGATGGCGGCGCATGTTTTGAAGCGTTCTATTCTTCGGATCCTCTCGAATATGACGGGCACGGCGCCTACTGTCCGTTGATGGTCGCCTACGTTCCGGATGGCTCCATGGGAACGATGTCTTGGGCGCACATCTATCGAGTGCGCATGAACCGTGGCACTGGGATATTATTCACCGACCCCTATATTGGAAACGGCATTGGGGATCTCATGCGCATTCTCGGCATCACTGGCCACCCTAGCGGAAATCCCTGGAGCGCGAGAAAATTCCTGGACCACGTGCAATCTTCCTCGTTCGATGTTTCCTCACATTGGAGCGCGCATCGGATTCGCACGGCCTTGGATCTTCCCGCTGTATATAGGAAGGGCGTGGAGGAATCGGACAAGGTCTACTGGTGTGGATGGAGACAGAACCCGCCCGGTAGGCATCAGTCCGAGACAAATTACCGTAAGACATTGCGTTGGCTTGGGCGGGAGATAGCGGAACTTTGCAGATCGATGGATGTTTCGACATGTTGGTCCGCTGACCCTGATGCCAGCCGCGCTGATTTTCCTCTGACTCTGGCTGACTTCCGGAGGCATGAGATCACGGGTGGACCGTCATCTCGCATAGGCTGACTGTCTGCGCGCGCAGGCCGAACGCGTCGTCGGAATCCCTGAACCGTGCCAGCAGGCGGTCATGCTCGTCAGCCTTGCGGATGAGCGTCCGCCCCAGCCTCCTGAGCTGGTCCGCGTCCAAGGGTCCGACCGTCATGGTCGTCACGCCCCTCCTGACGGACACGGCCTGCGCGCCCGCGGCCGTGTCCCCCTCGACCGTGAGCATGTAGGCGAGCCTCCCGTCCGCCCGCATCCCGGAACGCTCCGGATCGCCGGCATCGCCGTCGATGCGTGTCGGCCACGGGACGACGGCCACCATGATGTCCCGACCCGTCATCGTCCCGCCCCTTCCAAGTCGAAGGGAATGCGGATATAGGCGCCAGGAGCGATGCCGCCAGGCATATCGGGATACCGGTAACGGTGCAGGTACTCGCCGGCACGTCCGGCCTGGACGGTCAGGAATTCCCCCACGCGCATCATCTGCTCCGGGGTGAGCGTCATGGTCATGTCGATCCGATCGCCGTCCATGATCACGGACATGTCATCGGCCGGCATGGCAATGGTCACGGCCAGGTGGCAGAGCATTCGCGACCCTTCGACCGGTCTGTCGGTGTGTGCGTCGACCCTGTCCGGCTCCCAGAAGGCTTCCAGATGCATTCCCATATCCTGTTTCGTCCTCCTTTTCAATGGTTTTTCCATGCGGTCACGGGCAGTCGGGGTACGGTTCCGTTCAGGGATGCGGGATGCGCCGAATGCGTCCACTGCCGCGGCGGACGGGCTTTCATCCGGCATGATGGCATATGTCGGACGGATCCCATCATCGTGCTCCTTCGATCGGTTTCCTGGAATGTTTCGCGGGATGGTCCGCGTGTCCGTCTTTTCCGATTGGGTCTTGGATATTCGAGGCGTGATTCGGGATCGGACCGGTGGCGGCGATCCTCTTCGAAGCGCGTGGATCGCGGCCTTGCCGGTCTGGTTTTTCTGGTTGACGGCGCGAAGCTCGTCATCCGGTGTTTCTCGTGTCATGGCTTTGCCCTTTCCGTGGGTCTGGTCGCGTCCCGTTGCATCGAAGTCTCTCGGGCAGCTTCCTCGATGCCGTCTCGTCGGTTGAGCTCGTCCGCGTGCCTGTCGCAGGCAATCCACCATTCGCTGGGATTGCCGGCCCGCAGGCTTCCTTCGTGGTCGTATTCGCCTTCGTGCGGCCGCATGTCGGCGAGGACGTGCCCGCAGAACGCGGTGTGCACGTGGCGGGACACATGCCCGTCCGGGACGTGTGCCGGTTTCGTGGCGGCAGGCCGGCCGCGGTCGAGTGCCTCTTCGTCGTGCCGGCGGGTCTCCTCGATCCGGTCGACGGCGTAGTCGTTGGCGATCTTGTCCCAGTTGCCGTTCAGATCACGTCCGGTCAGGATGCGGCGCAGCCAGAACGTGTTCGCGGGCATCCAGTCGATCACGGCGAGGACGAGCGGGAGCGATTTTGCGATGTCGCCGCCGTTCGCTTCGGTGACGCGGGCGATGAGCCTGCCGATGTCACGAAGATCCGTCTTGGTCGTGGCCGGGGTGGACAGTCCGAGCTTCGAACGCATCAGGGCGAGCCGGTCGAGCACCGTCACGGCGGCATCGGCCCGCGGTTCGTCTTCCCTCCCGCCGTCCGCCCGATCCGTCTCCTCCGCGGGGAGATGTCCCGTAGGGACAGTGGGGTTATTTGTTTTAGGGTGTTTTAGGACGTTATGTAGTGCACCGGTGCGACCGGGGTGGGTGCACTGATGCGACCGGGGTGGGTGCACCGGTGCGACCGGGTTTCCGGCTGTCGTCTCTTGCGGGAAAAACCCGGTCCTATTTTGGGTGAGGGTTTTATTTTCGTTGGAATCATTGGCTTTCGGGACATCATCGTCTTTTCTCCGGGTGTTGTCCTCTTGTTGGGAGGGCGTATGTTCGCTGGCCGGTTTCGGGTCCTTGACGGTCTTGCGTGGCCGGCCGGGCCGGCCCTTCTTGGTCTGCCTTTCGGTGGGCTCCTGCACGAGGTCGAGGCGCAGGTCGTAGACGATGGGTCTCGCGTATTCCGGATACGAGTCGACGAGATGCTGGTTGCCGCGTTCGATGACGCCGATCTCCTCCATCCATGCGAGGTTCCTCGAGACGGTGCTGTCGGACTTGCGGATGCTGTCCGCGATGGCGGAGACGTATTTGTACGCGTCCCTGCCGTACTCGTCGGCTTTGTCGGCGAGGCTGACGAGGATCATCCGGGCCGTGGTGTTGCCTCCTACCGGGGCTTGGTCGATGGCCCAGGACACCGCTCTGACGCTCATGATGGCATGCTCCTTGATGTATGCTGTTTTCCGGTTTCCGTGGTCAGTGTCTGGTGGTGCCGTTGGCGGCCGTGTGGCGGGCCGGGCCGATGGGCGTGGGTTTCTCCACGGGTCCGGCCGGTTTGGAATCGTTCGCCCATGCGATCGCGTTGATGCTCATTCGTTCTCCTTGTTCGTGTCGGTCGCTTTTCGAGGTTCTCGTTGATCGAGGGGATGCAGGCCATGCCGTATGCGGAGGCGCCGTCACCGGTCACGTGGCCGGCCCGTGGATGTCGGAAAGGAAGATCCCGGCCGGCGTATATGCCCACGTCGCACGGCGCCGTCATCCGCCGATTCATGGTGGGAACGCCTCCGCCTCCTGCGAGGGCCATGACGATTCGCCTCAGTGGTTCCTCCTGTGCCTGTCGATGGTTTTGAGGATGTACGGGTAGTCGTCGAACGAAGGGTCGTGGCCGTAATGGCGGCTTTCGAGCCAGTGGCGGATCTCACGACGCAGACTGTCGCCCTGTGGTCCCGTGGCCTGCATGGCCTGCTGGACGAGGATCCTCCAGGCTTTCTTGCCCGCTTTGGCGCAGACCTTGTAGGACAGGGCGCGCATGGCCGCCCGGTAGTCGTCGGACACGTGGGCCTGTTCCTGCGTTCCCTCGCCGATCTGCCATTCCTGCCAGCTGGCCTTGTCGCCGGCGGGGGCGCCGATCATGTCACCGTCATCGGTGCCGAACACGTCGTCCGGCTCGCACAGCCTGTCACGGGCCGCGGCACGGATTTCGGCCCTGAGCTGGCGGCGGATCCTTTCCGCGTCCGGTTCGTCGGCCGGCCCGCCGTTCCCGTCATGGGTGTTGTTCCTGTGGCGGCGGTTCTGGGGCGCGTAGGTCATGCCCGACCGGTATTTGGGCCGGTCGGTGTTCATCCATTCGCCGATCTTCTGGTCGACGAGGCTGTTGACGAACGCGCCCAACGGTCTGCGGTCCGCGTATGCGGCCCATCGTTTCAGTCCGCCCTCGATGAGTTCCTGCCAGATGTTCATGACGATCTCGTCGACGGCCCAGACCTGGCCCCACTCGTTGAGCTTCTTGATGATGCGGCTGCGGTTCTCCTCGATGGCCTCGTCGACCTCGCTTGGTGTGACGCCGTACACGGCCCGGAACTCCCGATCGCTGTCGGAGACGTAGACATGGCCTGTCATGGTGGTGTTTCCTTCCCGGTCTCTTCCCTTTTGCTGCGCATCCCCGGCCTAGAACCGGTCCGGGTAGGCTTGCCTGTAGACGCGCAGTCGTCGTTTCGCGGTGCTGGTGCTGGACACGATTCCGGCGTCCTGCGCGGTCTGCCAGTTGAGCGGGAGTCCCTGCTCGTGCATGCGGTCGGCCCATGCGAGCCATTTGGCGGCGTCCCTTGCCTCGTTCCTGCTCAACGCCGCCAAGGGTGCCGGCAGTGGTTCCGGCTCCTGTTCCCCGGTCCGTTCGCTGTCCGTGTCGTCCGCCGCTTTCTCCTGCGTGGGGTCGGCTTCGCCTTCCCGTGTCGTCTCGGCCGATGGTTCGACGGTGACGGTGTCGGGGCCGTCGATGTTCCCGGCCGTTTCCCCGGATTCCGGTTCGGGTTCGACGCTCACGGATTCCGGTTCGGGTTCGTCCTGCGGTTCCGGTGCGGCCGGTTCCGTCATGGTCGGCGTGTGTTCGGTCTCCGGCATGGTCCGGGGATCGGCCTGGATGTCGAGTGCGGGGTTTTCGGTGGTGGAGGCGTCGGCCGTGGCGTTCGCCTCAACGGCTTTTGGGGAGGCATCGGCCTCCGTGTCGTCGATGGCGAGGTCGGCGGGGGTGGGTGCGCTCCATGCGAAGTCCCTCAGATTCGGTTTCTCCACCGTGGCCGGCTCGTATGCAGGCGGAACCGTTTCGTATGCGGGCGTTGCCGGCGCGGGCGGGACCGGCGCCGACGACGGCGTCGTGAGTGGTTCGGCCGTGGATGCCGTCATGGGTTCGGTCGGGGTCTTCGTTTCCGTGTCGTCGAGGGTTCGTCCGATGAGGGCGTTGACCTTGTCGAGCCGGTCGCCGGCGATGATGACGATCAGGTGGGTGGCGTACAGCATCGCGACGGGTGGGATGCTCATGATGGTGGCCGGCGCCCATGCGGGCAGTTCGAGCCCGTTGTTGATGAGGGCGTGCAATGCGTTGCCGCCGATCGAGCAGCCGGAGAACAGGACGAGTCCCGCCCATGGGTACCAGCCGCCGCGGATGTGGCCTTTCTTGAAGCCCCATGTGGCCCACGTGCACAACAGGATCGTGCCGTCCACGCAGACGGGTCCTCCCCAGCTGAGGTACGGGTTGATGCCGCAGGAGACGAATACGAGGCGCAATGCGTCGAAGCTGAGGATGAAGGCGATCAGGCCGATGACGAGTCCGGCGGTGATGCCGGGCCACATCCTCACGCTTGTGCGGTCCGTTTCCGGTCTGGTGTTGCTGTTGGTGTCGTTCATGGTGTCCTTCCTTCTCGTGTGTCAGCGTTGGCCTTGCGGGGCGTGCGCGTTCCCTGCGCGGGCACGCCCCGGGGTTCGACGGTCGTCGGTGTCAGTCCTCGAATTTGGAGAAGTCGAATTCCCCGGCTTCGTCCTCGCGGTCGTTCTCGATGCTTTCGATGGTTTTGCGGATGAACATGATCATTTCGAGGAACATGTCGTATTTGTTGTCGTCGCCGTCGTACAGGTCGTCGGATTGGATGTAGTGCAGGCGTAGGAGTTTGCAGAACGCGTCGTAGAAGTGCATGAGCCTGCGGTTGCTTTTCTCCATGATGGTGGACACGAGCAGGCTGCCGGGTTTCCATTCGTCGGATTCGAGGTCGTTGATGACCTCGTCGATCGCTTCGGCGAGGTTGGCGATGTCTCGGGTCATGGTGGTGATGACGTCCTGGTCGAATTCCTCGCCGAGCTGGTCGGATGTGTCGATGATCTCGTCGTCGTCCGCGTGGATGAATTCGTCGCTTTCGGGTTTGGCTACGGCTTTGAGGCCTTCGCTCATGAGACGGTTGTGTTCGCGGCTGATCGCGGTGCTGATGGTGGACTGGCTTTTGCCGAGTTCCTGCGCGATCTCGTTCTGGGTCTTGCCTTCCTGCTTCAGCCGCCATGCGAGTTCGGCGGTCTCCTCGCTGGTGAGCGTGTCGGTGCTGTAGACCTTGCCGTCCGCGCCGACGAACTTGCGTGCCTTCTCACGGCCGGCTTTCGTGATCGCACGATCAACCGTCGAGTGATGGACTCCGAGCAGTGCGGCGATGCCGCGGTTGCTGATCTTGCTCGGATCGAATCCGAGGATCAGGTCGGTGCGCGCCTGCCCGGTCACACGGATCTGGTCGGAGGTGAAATGGTCCTTGCAGTATTCTTCCCATCCCGGCATGCCTTGCGGGTAGCCGATCGCGACCCAGATGTGTCCCTCGAACGCGGCTTGGGCGGCTTGGATGAGGTCGTATTGGGCTTCGAGGGCGTGCAGGAGCTTGACCTTGAGTTCCTCGGTCCTTCTGCGGGCCTCTTCCTCGTTGAACGCGCTCTCGCCCGCGGCCAGGGGCTTGACCTGGACGGGGAACGTGTCGGCCAATGCCGCGACGGGATTGTCGTCCACTTCGTCCGTGTCGTCTTCCATGGGCTCGTCAATGAGGCGGATGGGTTCGGGCGCGTCGAGACCGGTCCCGTCGTCCAGGATCTCGTCGGCATCCACGACCTCCGCGTCGATCACGGTCCGGAATCCGTTTTCGTTTTGCGTGGATTCCGGATATCGGGTGGCGTCATCGTTGTCGAGTGTGAAATAATCAGTCATGGTATTGACTCCTTTTCTAGGGATTGATCGGCATTAACCCCTTGTGGATTGATGGTTGTGTTGGTTTCCTTGGGGTTGGTATCTGAACCGAACCCCTCCATCACGGTTGGGTGGTCTGGATGTCTGATGATCGGGCTTTGTTCCTGTCTTCGGTCTGTACCTCCTTTCTTTTGATTGGATTCGGTCTCTCGGCTGGTTACCTAGGGACTGAAAGTGGTTATTTGGATCTGGTTCATCGCCCGCATGTGAGCTGCAACTCGTGTGCGGGCTTTTCTATCGGTTCGTTATCGGCTCCGCGTTCGGTGGTTGGAGTGATATCGAAGTTCGTTCTGGATGGTGAGGCTGATGTGTGAGGATTCCGGGTGGCGTGTGTCCGGCGGATGGCCGTCTGCCCGCACCGTCGGTCTTCTTGAGGATTGTTCCTCTTGCGGGATGTGGTATGCCGTCGCGGCCGTCGTGTTCGAGGATCCCTTGGGTTCCGTTCCTCCGGTCGAGCGGGCCGCACGCGCCTATGATTGCTGGCTCCGTGTCGTGCAGGAGCATCGTCCCGGTTTTGATGCCACCGGATGCGGTTTGACGGAATCGGAGCGTGCGGACGTGGCCTTGTTGGAGCGTCTGCTGCTCCCCTCCCTGTTCGAGGAGGCCGGCTTCGCGTATATGCGTGATGTGGTGGCCGCGGTGAATGGCCACCGTCATGTCTGTCGCGTCTTGTGATTGTCGTGGCCGTGTCATGCCGTCCTCCTTTCGTCTGCTGGTTGTTGGTTGGATCTGGTTCATCGCCCGTTGCGAACTGCAATTCGTTCACGGACGTCTGTTGCCTGTTCAGTTGTGTCGCGTGCGTTTCCGTCGTGGCTCCTGCTCGGTCTGTCTGATCCATGCGGTCACGGGGGGTCTGATGCCTTGCGCTTGGAGGAATCCGAGGTCCCGGACGATGTTCGGTCCTTCGAATCCTTCCGCTTGGTCCATCATGTGTTGGATTTCCGGCTGGTAGAAGCTGAATGGCAGGTGGATTCCTGCGTCTTCCTTGGTGATTCCCCCGGTGAGGCGTTCGTCCCAGTGTGTCGTTGGTTTCAGTGGTTTGAAGATCGCGTGGTCGACTTTCGGGTGTCCCGTGTCGATGTTGAGGATCGTCAGTCCGATCAGTTCCCCGTTCGTGGGTTCCGAATCCGTAACACGGGCCTGCAGCCACAGTTTTTCCTTGGTGCGCATTTTTCTTCTCCTTCTCTGTTCTCGTTCGCTAGACAGGCTGTTTGAGATCTTCAAGGTCTTCTCGGCCGTACAAGGCTTCCGTAGACACGCCAAAGACAATCGCACAGCGAAGTACCTCATCAGTACTGAACGGTATCTGACCATTCAGTTTCCGCGATGCTGTCGCCTGGGTTATGCCTAGGAGTCTTCCGAACTCAGCTTGATTCATGTGCCGTTCTCTCCTCAGAAATTCAATACGATGTGAGAGTGTTTTATACGTCATGCGTATAACAATAACAGCTTCAGTCAAAATATCAAATTGGTGTGTTTAGAATTGATTGCATGCAAAAGAAAGAAAATAATCAAACACAAGCTGCGCAAGATATGCAGAGAATCGTCCGTAACAACATAAGAATGCTGCTAGCCCGATTCCCCGAGAAAAGTCAAAGCGATTTTGCTGCCGCTTTAGGTCTCGCCCAAGCATCAGTCAGTCGCAAGCTGAACAACAAAGCTGAATGGACTTCTGCGGATATCGCAAATGCGGCCACGTACTTCAGTCTGCCGTTCTACGTTCTCGTCTCTCCGACGGCTCTCAAAGACTATCTCTTCGAGGAGCCTGCCTATCGGGATTATCACTTGGCGCATGATGCGCCAAGTGATAATTCTCAACATGAGCTTGTCAGTGCCTCCGGCAGCGCCTCAGCTGGTGCGGGTATGGCACGATACTACAGGCAACCGGAAGGAGGCGAAGAAAACAAAACGCACGGGGCCGTCGGACCTCGCGCGTTCGTGATGGCTTCCCTGGACGCCGATCTGATCGGCCCCGGGGCCATGGGTTCCCGCTTCTCCGCGAGATCCCGTTTTGGGTGCCCCCGGTGGGACTCGAACCCACACTGCGCAGATTTTGAGGCTGCTTCCTCTACCAATTGGGATACAGGGGCTTGCGCACAGTTATGGAACTATACCACATGAAGGGGATTTTGCAAAACCTTCGGCGGTGTCGCGAACCTTCTCACCACGATTCATCCGGTCGACCACGTCGCGGAACACGTTTTCGCCCTCTGCGTTATCGATCGCTTTCGGCTTACAATGGCAAGTGATTGCACATCCCCTGTAAGGAGGGCACATATGAGCAATGAGACCTATCGTCGCTTCGATCCATGGCGCACCGCCCCGGTCAAAGAGGAAGTCCGCAAACAAATTGTCGCAAGCCATTATTTCAATGTGGATCACGTTGCGTTCAATTCATCCGAGGTCGGCCATTTCGAGCGTTACTTGGTTCAGGAGAACGGTGGAGACACCGTTGGCGTGCTTGCCGTCACCGAAGACGGACAAATTCCACTGGTGGAACAGTACCGCATTCCCACCCACCGTTGGACGCTGGAAATTCCGGCGGGACATGCCCTTTCCCCTGACGAGCGCCCATTGGATGTGGCCGCACGCAAGCTACGCGAAGAAGCGGGATTCGAGGCGGAACGGTTCAGCCAGTTCTCTCGTTTCATCAATACGCCAAGTTCCTCCAACCAACATACGGCGCTGTTTCTGGCCACAGGACTGACGCCGTCCGACCGTAGCAAGCTCGGTCCGGAAACGCCACGTGCGGAAGTGCGTCTCTTTTCGTTGGATGAGGCATACGACATGGTCATCAACGGCACGATTGTCGACGCTAAGACCATCATCGCCATCCTGCGGCTGCACTGCGGGCCGGACAATCTGGCCGAAGGATTGAACGAATAACGTCCATGCACGCCCCGTAGCATACGCCATCGCCCAAGAACCCGGCACAGACATCAGAGGAGCTCCTACCAGGATGTGGTAGGAGCTCCTCTGATGTCAATCAGTCAGTCGCCCTGTTCCGATCTCAGTCGCAGGCACCGACGGTGTGGACGTAGATGGAGTCGGTACGGCCCGGCTGGTGCTCGCCCTGAGCGGAGCTCAGCACGACGATCTTGTCGCCATCGACGACCTTGCCGGCATCCTTGAGGATCTTGTCGGTGAAGATCATCAGGTCCTTGCGGGACTTGTCATGGTAATCCTCATCGAGCAGGAAGGACTCAGTGCCCCAGGACAGGGCCAGCCAGTGATAGGTGTGCTCGTTGTTGGTGATGCCGTAGATCGGGGTGGCCGGACGCTCGCGGGAGACGCGATGCACGGTGGAACCGGTCTGGGTGTAGGCGACAATGGCCTTGGCGTTGAGCTTGTCGGCCAGATCGACGGCAGCGGAGGACACTGCGCCGGTGGAGGACATGTCCAGGTTCTTCAGCTCCGGGATACGGTCGAAACCGTGTTCGGTGGCGAAGGAGGAAATACGGCTCATGGTGTTCACGGTGACCGCCGGATACTTGCCGACGGCGGTCTCGTTGGAGGTCATGGTGGCGTCGGCGCCGTCCAGAATGGCGTTGGCGCAGTCGGAGGCCTCTGCACGGGTCGGGACCGGGGAGTTGACCATGGAGCCGAGGACCTCGGTGGCCACGATGACCGGCTTGGCATACTGGCGTGCGAGCTCGATGCAACGCTTGGTAGCCAGCGGGACCTCTTCGAGCGGGCACTCGACGGCCATGTCACCACGGGCGACCATGATGCCGTCGAAAGCCTTGACGATCTCTTCGAGGTTCTCAAGAGCCTGCGGCTTTTCGATCTTGGCGACGACCGGAATGCGGCGTCCTTCCTCGTCCATGATCTCATGGGCACGATCGATGTCGGTGGCGAAACGCACGAAGGACATGGCGATGATGTCGGCACCGGTCTGGATGGCCCAACGCAGATCGGCCTCATCCTTTTCGGTCAGTGCCGGCAGAGACACGGCGACACCCGGCAGATTGATGCCCTTGTGGCTGGAAACCGGTCCGGCCACAACGACCTTGGTGTACACGTTGTTGCCCTCGACCTTGGTGACCTCGAGACGGACCTTGCCGTCATCGATCAGAATCGGATCGCCGGCGTGGCAATCGCCCGGCAGACCCTTGAAGGTGGTGGAGGTGATGTGCTCGTCGCCTTCGATGTCATCGGTGGTGATGACGAACTCCTGGCCTTCGGTCAGCTGAACCTTGTCTTCGCCTTCGGCGTTCTTCTTGAACCAACCGCAACGAATCTTCGGGCCCTGCAGATCGACCAGTGCGGCAACATTGCGACCGGTGGCCTTGGCGGCTGCACGAAGGTTGTTGTAGACCTTCAGGTGGTCTTCAGGAGTGCCATGGGAGCGGTTCAGACGAGCAACGTCCATACCTGCTTCGACGAGGCTGGTGATGCCTTCCAGAGACTCGGTAGCGGGACCGATGGTATCTACGATCTTGGCTTTACGCATGTATGCCTGCCTATTCCTGTTCTAATTTGATTTGGATCTGACGACCCTGTTTCCAATGGCATAGTTTACTAGCAAAAAGCGCTCACTTCCACTCCGGACAGAGGCGTGTTGTGAGCGCTCACATTTTTGTCGGGAGAACGAAAACCTCAGTTTTCATGCCGTTCACCGACCAGTCACCGGGCGTTGGCCTCCACGGATCGCATCTTCAGCACACTGGCCAGCGCGGAACCTCCTATGGCCACGACGATCACGGCCAAGGACAGCCATGTCGGCACTTCCGGAACCCAGTGAACGGGCCTTCCGCCGTTGACGAACGGCAGGGAATTGCCGTGCATGGCCTCCATGATGAGCTTCACGCCGATGAAGCCGAGCACGACGGACAGACCAAGCGGCAGATAGACCAGCTTGTCGAGCAACTCGCCAAGCAGGAAATACAGCTGTTGCAGACCAAGCAATGCGAACACATTGGAGGTGAACACAATGAACGGGTCCTTGGTCAGTCCGAAGATGGCCGGAATCGAGTCGAAGGCGAACATCACATCCGTGGTACCGATGGTCAGAAACACGATGAGCATCGGTGTCCAGTACTTGACTCCGTTCTTCACGGTACGCAGTTTTTCGCCGTCATATTCATCGGTGATCCTGATGACCTTGTGCAGCGCGCGAATCAGTCCGTTCTCGTGGTATTCCTCGTCCTCCTCTTCTCCGGCGACGAGTTTGACGGCGGTGACGATAAGGAACGCGCCGAACAGAAAGAACACCCACGTGAAGCGGGAGATAATGGCCGCACCGACCAGAATGAAGCAACCGCGCAGTATGAGGGCGACGGCGATGCCAACGGACAGCACGAATTTCTGCAGCCGTTTCGGCACGGCGAAATTCGACATGATGATGACGAACACGAACAGGTTATCGATGCTTAGGGAGTACTCGGTAAGCCAGCCCGAATAGAATTCAATGGCCGGCTTGGCACCCGCAAAGTACCACATCAATCCGCCGAAAATCAATGCCATGACCACGAAAAAAGCGATATGCTGCACGCATTCCTTGGTGGAGGGCACATGTGGCTTGCGACCGATCACGAACAAATCGACGATGAAGAAGATACCAAGCGTCACAAATGTGACGATCATGAATGCAAGAGGGGTTTCAGCCATAATTCCCCATGGTACGTAAGCCACATGACCGGACGAACATCATTTGCCGGCCTCGGTCATCTGCCGCAGCTCCTTCTTCAGATCCCTGATTTCGTCACGCAGACGTGCCGCAAGCTCGAATTGGAGTTGTTCGGCCGCCGTATGCATCTGGTCGGAGAGCTGACGGATAAGGTCGGCGAGATCCTGTGCCGGCAGGCCGGCCTTAAGTATCTCCTCATGGCGCTTGTCGGATTCGCTCCTGTCGAAGGTCGGCACGCCCAGATGCGAATTGCCCGCCTTGTCGGCGTTACGGTAGCCGGTGCCGAGCAAGGTCTGCGTATCGACGTCCTCCTTGGCCAACATATCGTTGACGTCGCTGATCTTTTTGATCAACGGTTTCGGATCGATGCCATGCTCCTTGTTGTAGGCAATCTGAATGTCACGGCGACGGTTGGTTTCATCGATGGCCTTGTGCATGGCTTCGGTGACGTCATCGGCATACATGATGACGGTGCCGGACACATTTCGTGCGGCACGGCCGATGGTCTGAATCAGCGAACGATAGGAGCGCAGGAATCCTTCCTTGTCGGCATCGAGAATCGCCACCAGCGAGACCTCCGGCAGATCGAGGCCTTCCCGCAACAGATTGATGCCGACGATGACGTCGATCTTACCTTCGCGTAGTTCACGCAACAGTTCGACTCGGCGTAACGTATCGACGTCGGAATGCAGGTATTCGACCTTGATGCCGCGTTCCAACAGATAATCGGTAAGGTCCTCGGCCATCTTCTTGGTGAGCGTGGTGACGAGCGCACGTTCGTTCCTGGCGACACGATCCTTGATTTCGGCCAGAAGATCGTCGATCTGCCCTTCCACGGGCCGTACGTCGATCTTCGGATCAACAAGGCCTGTCGGACGGATGATCTGTTCCACCACACCATCGCTCAGACCCAGTTCGTAATCGCCCGGCGTCGCGGACAGATATACGGTCTGGCCGACGCGTTGCAGAAATTCCGGCCATTTGAGCGGACGATTGTCCATTGCGGAGGGCAGACGGAAGCCGTGCTCCACCAAGGTACGTTTTCTGCTGGCATCCCCCTCGTACATGGCACCGATCTGCGGCACGGTGACATGTGATTCGTCGATGACCAGCAGGAAGTCGTCGGGAAAGAAATCGAGCAGGGTGTGCGGCGGGGTACCGGGTTCGCGCCCGTCAAAATGACGGGAATAATTCTCCACGCCGGAACATACACCCACTTGGGTGAGCATTTCCAGATCATATGTGGTGCGCATGGTGAGGCGCTGCGCCTCGAGTTCCTTGCCCTGCTTACGCAATTCGGCCACACGTTGGTCGAGTTCCTCCTTGATGGTGGCCAGTGCACGCTCCATGCGTTCAGGTCCGGCCACATAATGCGAGGCCGGGAAGATGTGCACCTGCGGCTCGTGATCGATCACGTCGCCGGTCAGGGGATGCAGGGTCGAGATATGGTCGATTTCATCGCCGAAAAATTCTATGCGGATGGCGAGTTCCTCATATACCGGAATGATTTCGACGGTGTCACCACGCACTCGAAAGGTGCCGCGGGTGAAGGCGATGTCGTTACGCTTGTACTGCATCGACACGAACATGCGCAACAGCTCGTCGCGATCTATCTGCTGGCCTTCCTTGAGAAACAGCATGCGGCCGGCATACTCTTCCGGGGTGCCCAAGCCGTAGATGCAGGAGACGGTGGCCACGACCACGCAATCACGCCGTGTCAGCAGGTTCGCGGTGGCCGCATGACGCAGCCGCTCCACATCGTCATTGATGTTGGAGTCCTTTTCAATATAGGTGTCGGTCTGTGGAATGTAGGCTTCAGGCTGGTAGTAGTCGTAATAGGAGACGAAATAGCTCACTGCGTTGTCGGGCATGAGCTCGCGGAACTCGGCGCACAGCTGTGCAGCGAGCGTCTTGTTCGGCTCGATGATGAGCGTCGGGCGTTGCAACCGTTCGATCAGCCATGCGGTGGTAGCCGTTTTGCCGGTTCCCGTAGCGCCCATAAGCACCACATCGTTCTCACCGTTTTCGATACGGGTGGCCAGCTCCTCAATGGCCTTCGGCTGGTCTCCTGACGGCCGATATGGTGATTTGACCACAAACGGTTTGTCTACACGTTCGATTTCGAATCCCATGCCGATCACCTTGCTTCCAAGCGCCACTGTGCGTACAGTCTATCAACATCTTCGAACATACGTTCTATATTATGTGTGGCGTCGATGACCACATCGGCGATGGCCATGCGTTCCTGTGCCGAGGATTGATGGCCGACACGCGCCCAGGCCTGTTCCTCGCTCATGTTCCGGGTCGCCATCATCCGTCTCACACGCATATCCTCCGGCGCCTCGACGGTGACGATATGGTCGAAACGCACCGGCATGTCGTCGATGACCTCAGCCAACAGCGGAACATCATGCACGATCACGGCCTGCGGGTTCGCCGCCATTGCCTCACGCTCCCTGCGCAACGCCAACTGATAGATCAGCGGATGTTCGATGTCGTCGAGCCGTTTCCGCATCCCCGCCGAAGTCTGGCCTGAAAACACTTGTTCCGCCATCCACGCACGATTCAGCTCGCCCCGCTCATCCAGCGCATCCGCACCGAAAGAATCAACGATTCGACGCAGCCCCTCGCTTCCCGGGGCAACCACCTCACGAGCCAGCTCGTCATAATCAATGACGAACGCACCAAGATCGCACAGATGGGCGGATACCGTACTTTTGCCGGCTGCGATGCCGCCAGTCAGACCAATTCGAATCGTCACATCTGTCATTGTGCCGAGTCGAACGGACACCGGCAAGGCGGTGCAATGCTCCGGGCTCAACATGCTCCGCTCACGGCGATGGAAGGTATGCATGATATCCATCGGAGTGACGGGAAGAAGATTATGGCAGCGAAAAACCCCGCACCACATAGGTACGGGGTTTGAAGTCATCTGCCTAACGGTTGCCCGTCAGCACAGGCCAATCACTTGCCGAGCAGCTGGTCGCGCAGAGCGGCGAGCTGGTCGGAGTCGGCAAGGGTACCGGCGGAAGTGTTCTCGGAGGAGTAGTTGGACACCTCTTCGACCTTCTCTTCCTTCGGAGCCTGGCCGTCCTCGGCGGCGGAAGCGGCTGCGTTCTCGAGTTCCTTGGCGACGAACTCCTTGTGCTGCTCCCACAGGTCGTGGGCTGCCGCGTACTGGGCCTCCCACTCCTCACGCTGCTTCTCGTAACCAGCGATCCACTCGTTGGTTGCCGGGTCGAAGCCTTCCGGATACTTGTAGTTGCCCTGCTCGTCGTACTCTGCCGGCATGCCGTACAGAGCCGGATCGAAGTCCTCGGAAGCCGGATCGACGGAGTCGTTGGCCTGCTTGAGGGACAGGGAGATGCGGCGACGATCAAGATCGACGTCGATCACCTTGACGAAGACCTCTTCGCCCGGCTTGACGACGGTCTCCGGGTTCTCCACGTGGCGGTTGGCCAGCTCGGAGATGTGCACGAGGCCTTCGATGCCGTCTTCGACGGAGATGAAGACACCGAACTGAACGATCTTGGTGACCTTGCCCTTGACGATCTGGCCAGGAACGTGGGTGCGAGCGAAGCGCTGCCACGGATCTTCCTGGGTGGCCTTGAGGGACAGGGAGATGCGCTCACGGTCGAGATCGACGTCGAGCACCTCGACGGTGACCTTATCGCCGACCTTGACGACCTCGGACGGGTGGTCGATGTGCTTCCAGGACAGCTCGGAAACGTGAATCAGGCCGTCAACGCCGCCCAGATCGACGAATGCGCCGAAGTTGACGATGGAGGACACGACGCCTTCACGAATCTGGCCCTTCTTGAGCTGAGACAGGAAGGTCTCACGCACTTCGGACTGGGTCTCTTCGAGGTACTGACGACGGGAAAGGACCACGTTGTTGCGGTTCTTGTCGAGCTCGAGAATCTTGGCCTTGATCTTCTGGCCAATGTACGGGGACAGGTCGCGCACGCGACGCATTTCGACCAGCGATGCCGGCAGGAAGCCACGCAGGCCGATGTCGACGATAAGGCCGCCCTTGACGGCTTCGATGACGGTACCTTCGACAACGCCATCGGCTTCCTTGATCTTCTCGATATCGCCCCAGGCGCGCTCGTACTGTGCACGCTTCTTGGACAGGATCAGACGGCCTTCCTTGTCTTCCTTGGTGACGACAAGAGCCTCGATGGTGTCGCCGACCTCGACGACTTCGTCAGGATCAACGTCCTTCTTGATGGAAAGCTCACGGGAGGGAATGACGCCCTCGGTCTTGTAGCCGATGTCGAGCAGCACCTCGTCGTGATCGACCTTGACGACGGTACCTTCGACCAGATCACCATCATCGAAGTTCTTGATGGTGGAATCGACTGCCTTGATGAAGTCCTCTTCGGTGCCGATGTCGTTGATGGCGACCTTGGCGACTTCGTTATTGTTCTCTGCCATTAATTTGGTTTCTTACAAATAGTGGATGGATAAAATCGTTCTTCAGTTATACCGGGTGCGCGTACAGCACACACAAAACTTAAGTCTACAGGAGACCGTGCACAAAAACGAGCGGAATCTTCACGCGACACGCCCGAAATAATCGGCTTGCTCTCTCAGTGCCGGCGTTCGGCCATTTCGACCACGTTCTCCAGCAGCATGGCACGGGTCATCGGACCCACTCCCCCTGGATTCGGCGTATAGGCCGAGGCCTTCTCGTAACAGGCTTTGTCGATATCACCCCTGACACGGTAACGGCCGGCCTCCTCATCGAATACTCGGGAGACGCCAACATCGACAAGCACCGCCCCTTCCTTGATGTCGTCCGGTTTGACGAACGCGGCGGAACCCATCGCGGCCACGATCACATCGGCGCGACGCATGTGGTCTCGCACGTCCTTGGTACCGGTATGGCATAGCGTGACCGTGGCATTGACTTCCTTGCGCGTGAGCATCAGTCCAATGGTGCGGCCGATGGTGATGCCGCGCCCAAGCACGCATACCTCCTTGCCATTCAGATCGATGTCATAGGCTCCAAGCAGTTCGATGACGCCACGTGGCGTGCACGGCAACGGCGTGGCGATCTCGCCACGGGGATGCAACACCAGCTCGCCCAGATTGTAGGGATGCATGCCGTCCGCGTCCTTTTTCGGATCGATCAGGTCGATGACGGCGTTTTCGTCAATGCCTTTCGGCAACGGCAACTGCACGATGTAGCCGGTGCAGGCGGGGTCGGCGTTCAGTTCATTCACCGCCGCCGCAATCTGATCGAAGGTGGCATCCGCAGGCAATTCGCGCTTGATGGACGTCACGCCGATCTCGGCGCAGTCGGCATGCTTGCCGGCGACGTATTTGACCGAACCCGGGTCGGAACCGACCAGAATGGTCCCCAATCCCGGTTCGACGCCCCGCTGCTTCAATGCGGCGACCCGCCGAGCAAGGTCCTCCTTGATGCGTGCGGATATCATCTTGCCGTCGATTTTCGTTGCCATACGGGCGTTCCCTTCGTGTAGATGACCTTGGCCTATTGGCGTTTGCATGTATCGTAGGCTATCTTGGTTTCAGTCGGAAGTCGTGCGCACGTTCGCGAGACGAACACGACCGGGATGATTTTAGGAAGAAGGCATTCCAGCATGCGTCTGCATCAGCGTTCCCTCCTACGTACCGTTGCCGCCGGCATCGTCATGTGCATGGTGTTCGGCGCCACCGCCTGCTTCGGCCACGATTCGCCGGACGAGCGACCGACCGCTTCGGCTTCGACGAGCGAGCAGACCTCCCCCATCACCGTAGTCGCATCGGTCAATCAATGGGGCTCCCTTGCGGAGCAGATCGGCGGAACCTATGTGAAGGTGACTTCCATTCTGAACTCGACCTCCGTGGACGCCCATGATTTCGAGCCCAAGACCGCCGATGTCGCCGCTCTTCAGAAGGCACAGGTCGTCGTCTCCAACGGAGCCGGCTATGACGCCTGGGCCACGAAGAATCTGACGAAGGGCACCGTCAGCGTATCTGCGGCGCAAATGGTCGGAGCCATGGAGGGGGACAATCCTCACCTGTGGTTCTCCAACGACGCCCGCAACGCCATGGCCAAGGAGCTGGCCGACACCTACAGCCGCATCATGCCGGCACGGAAGAAATACTTCGCAGGCAAGCTTTCCGCGTGGAACAAACGGGAGAGCAAGGTCGAGAAGGCGATGAAAACCTTCAGCAGCACGCATAAAGGCGCCACATATGCGGCCACCGAAGCGGTCGCATACTATCTGCTGAGCGATATGGGCTTTGATGACAAGACCCCCGAAGGATATGCGCAATCGGCCGCCTCCGACGCGGAACCGGCGCCGGCCGATCTACAGGCCTTCCAGGAATTGCTGGAAAAGCATCAGGTCGACCTGCTGGTCAACAACGTGCAGGAAGCCAGCGATGCCACGAATCTGCTGACCGGCACCGCACAGAAGTCCGACGTTCCGGTATTCGACGTCACGGAACAGATGCCGGCCGATCAGTCGAGCCTGACCTCCTGGATCCTGTCGCTGGTCACATCCCTGACGGAAACGATGGCGACGACCGATGCCGAAGACGATTCCTCCGAAAACGCGACGTCATCGCCGAGCGAATCATCCGAATCGGCCTCGCCATCCGAAAATGCGACGGAGGAGTCACAGCCGGATCCCGGCAAATAACGCCGCAGACGCATTCCAAGGCTCGCCTTAAGGATGGTGCTTCCCGCGATCATTACGGGAAACACCCCCTCTTATTGAGAATGGTTGTCAACACTGTTTGTCATGATACGAACGGAAACGACATCATAAAGGAGCTTTTCATGCACGATGGCACCGACTCTCCCGACGGGCAGGCACCGCAAGCCGCGATTGTATTCAAGGATGCCTGCGTCAAACGTGGCGGACGTGTGATCTGGCGGCATGGCTCATTCAGCATTCCCAGCGGTTCGGTCACCGCCATCGTGGGCACCAACGGCGCAGGCAAGACCACGATGATGAAGGCCGAACTTGGTCTGATCGATACCACGGCCGGCAGCATCACGGTGCTCGGCAAACCGGCCGGTGCCATGAATCAGCACATCGGCTACGTACCGCAAAGCTATGCCGTCGACATCGAGTCGAATCTCACCGCCGAACAATCGGTATTGCTTGGCTTGACCGGCACTCGTTTCGGCATTCATCCCGTCACGCGCGCCCAACGTGAGAAGGCCCGCAAAGCCATGGAATTCGTCGGTCTTCTCGACAAGGCCTCATACCGGCTTTCCGAATTGTCGGGTGGATTGCGCCAACGTGCGGCCATCGCCCAGGCATTGGTGAGCGACCCGCAGCTACTGATGCTCGACGAGCCGCTCGCCAACCTCGATCTGGCCAGCCAGCGAGCCACCGTGCATGTACTTGCCAAACTCAATCGAGAACTCGGCATGACCATTCAGGTGGTCGCCCATGACCTCAACATGCTGTTGCCGATTCTTACCGGTGCCGTGTATCTGCTTGACGGACACCCGCATTATGCACGCATGAACGAGGTATTGGACTCGGAACTGCTCACCCACTTGTACGGCACCACCGTGCAGGTGGTCACCACGCCGCAGGGAGACATGTTCGTGACACCCAGCGACGACGAACCTAGGAACGCAATCGTCGACGCACACGATCCCAAAGAGGTCGCGCAATTCCACCAGCACACCGGAAAGAGGCAACACGCATGAGCCACACCGCATTCGCATTCGACCCGGACTGGATGTCGACGCTGACGGCACCATTCATGGCCAACGCATTTCTCGCCGGATTGTGCATCGCCCTGGCTGCGGGTGTGATGGGATACTTCACCATCGCACGCCATTCCACATTCGCTTCGCACGCCTTGGCGCATATCGGACTGCCTGGAGCCACCGGTGCGATATTGATTGGACTGCCGGTCTCCGTCGGCATGGGGATATTCGCTCTCGGCGGGGCTTTGGTCATCGGAGCCCTCGGCAAGAAGGCGTCGCAACGCGAAATCGCCACCGGCACTGTGTTGGCCTTCGCCACTGGCATGGGTCTGTTTTTTGCCAGACTCTCAAGTTCCGCCTCGCAACAGATGCAGTCGATTCTATTCGGATCGATTCTGACCATCACCACCGGCCAGATCATCGGCTTCGCCGTCTTCGACATCGTGCTGTTGGCGGTGTTGGCGCTCATCTACCGTCCACTGCTGTTCAGCTCATTGGATGAGCAGGTGGCTCAGGCCAAGGGCGTGCCCGTCGGCCTGATGAACATCGCGTTCATGGCGATCATGGCCGGCGTGATTACCATCGCCGTGCCCGCCGTGGGTACGTTGCTGATTTTCGCATTGGTCATCACCCCTGCCGCGACCGCGAACATTCTCGCGGGTTCGCCGTTCAAAGCGATGGTCATCGCCAGTGCGATCTGCCTGGTCTCCATCTGGGGCGGCTTGATCCTGTCCGCGATGTTCCCAGCTCCCCCGAGCTTCATCATCGTGACCATCTCCACCTTGTTCTGGGCCATTACCAAGGCAGTGGGTGCGCTGAATAGAAGATAGCCCTACTCCACCGGTTCCACAAGGGCGTTGGCGATGGCGGCTACGCCCTCCCCCGAACCGGTGAATCCCATGCCATCCGTAGTGGTGGCCGTCACCGACACCTCGCAACCGATCGCTGCAGACAACACCGCTTCCGCCTCCATGCGACGCGTGCCGATCTTCGGGCGATTGGCGATGATTACCACGCTGGCACTTATCGGCCGCATACCATGGTCCTTCAGATAGCCGACAGCGGTACGCAGCATTTCGGCACCATGTTTGCCGGCACCGTCGGAATTTTCGCCCACGCCGAACAACGTTCCGATATCACCAAGGTGCGCGGCTGCCAGCAATGCGTCGATCAGCGCATGTGCGACGACGTCACCATCGGAATCACCCGCTATGCCATCACCCTCCCAATGCAAACAGGCAAGCCATAACGGCCTGCCTGCATTGGAATCAGCGAATCGATGGGCGTCGAAACCTTGACCGATGCGCATCAGAGAGCCTTACTTCTTCTTGGACTTCTTGCCTTCGGCCTCAACACGGGCCAACGTATCCATCGCGGCCTCCTGCGGGGCTTCGGTGTGATGCTGGTCGTCTCCTGGCTGCGGAGCTTCGTACCCCAGATTCACGTCAAGCAGGCGTTGGGCCTCGCCTTCCTCGAGATGCTCAGATAATGAGATCTCGGAGGTGAGGATGCTACGGGCTTTCGTAAGCATACGCTTCTCACCGGCGGACAGACCATGCTCATCCACGTCCCGCTGCGCCAGATCACGCACCACTTCGGCGATCTTGTTGACGTCACCGGTGGCGATCTTCTCGACGTTCAGCTTGTAACGACGGGACCAGTTCATTTCCTTTTCGATGATCGGAGTGCGCAGGATCTCAAAGACCTTCGCCACCTCGTTGGCATCGACGATGTCGCGCACGCCGACTTTTTTGGCGTTGTCCACCGGAACATTGATGACCAAACCGTCAGACGACAATACCGACAGCTGCAGGTATTCACGGGTAACCCCCTTGACCGTCCGCTCGGTTATGGCCTCCACCTTCGCAGCGCCGTGACGTGGATAGACGACCATGTCGCCGACCTTGTAACCCATGAATCCTCCGTGAAAAGCTTACACAAAACCCGAATTATTGTGCCATCCGGCATGGACTTGTCCAAAAACCAGCGAAAAAATGAAAATAAAGCGCGACACGAAGCCATTTTTCGACCAATCGTGCTTACACTTTTGCCATGGCTACAGAATCCAAGATCAAAGAAGATGTCGTTGCCGTTCCTGTTGCTCAGGGCGACCTGGATGCAGTAAGCAACGGTACGTTTTACAATCCGCATGAGGTGCTCGGCGGGCATCTCGGGTCCGACAAGCACGAGGATGTCGTCACGATCCGCGTGTTGCGTCCGCTGGCGAAATCCGTGACGATCATCACGCAGAACGCCGAGACCGAGGCGGTTCATGAATTCAATGGCGTGTTCATAGCCCTCGTCAAGGCGATTCGGAACGATGACAGCTATGGTGTGCCGGACTACCGCATCCGCACTGAATACGAAGACGGTACCGTGGTGGTGTCCGACGATCCGTACCGTTACCTGCCCACCATCGGCGACATGGATATGTACCTGTTCGGCGAAGGCCGTCACGAACGGTTGTGGGAGGCTCTCGGCGCGCATGTGCTGCGCTACGACGATCCCATGGGTTCCGCGGATGGTACGCCCGGCGAACAGGTGGTCGGCACCGCATTCACCGTATGGGCTCCGAATGCGCATGCCGTACGCGTGGTCGGCGACTTCAACGGTTGGAACGGCCGTACGCACGCCATGCGCGAGCTGGGTTCCTCAGGCGTCTGGGAATTGTTCGTGCCAGGTGTCGGCGACGGTGAGATCTACAAGTACGAGATTCTCAACGCCAACAACGAGTGGACAATGAAGGCCGACCCGATGGAGCGCTCGCATGAGATTCCGCCGCGTACCGGCTCCGTCGTGGTCGACTCCGAACATGAATGGCATGATGAGGCGTGGATGGCCAAGCGCGCCGTCACCGATCCGCACAACGGCCCTGTCAGCATCTATGAGGTGCACGCAGGCAGCTGGCGCAAGGATGTGCACAACTACCGCGAGTTGGCCGACAAACTCGTACCGTACGTGGCCGAAGAGGGCTTCACCCATGTGGAGTTCATGCCGCTGGCCGAGCACCCGTTCTCCGGCTCCTGGGGCTATCAGGTCACTGGCTATTACGCGGTCGACTCCAGACTCGGCGGCCCGGACGACTTCAAATATCTGGTCGACAAACTCCATGAGGCCGGCATCGGCGTAATCATGGATTGGGTTCCGGCCCACTTCCCGAAGGATGCGTTCGCATTGGGCCGTTTCGACGGTACCCCGTTGTATGAAGATCCGGACCCGATGCGTGGCGAGCACCCGGACTGGGGCACCTACGTGTTCAATTTCGGGCGCCGCGAAGTGCGCAACTTCCTGGTGGCCAACGCCTGCTTCTGGCTGGACGAGTATCATGTCGACGCGCTGCGCGTGGACGCGGTCTCGTCGATGCTGTACCTCGATTACAGCCGTGAGCCGGGCCAGTGGCATCCGAACATCTACGGCGGCCGCGAAAACCTTGAGGCCATCGATTTCCTCAAGGAAGCCAACGCCACCGCATATAAGAACAATCCCGGCATCATGATGATCGCCGAAGAATCCACCGCATACCCCGGCATCACCGCACCGACCGATGCCGGAGGCCTCGGCTTCGGCCTCAAGTGGAATATGGGCTGGATGCATGACACCCTGCAATATCTGCACGAGGAGCCCATCAACCGCAAGTGGCATCATAACGAGATCACCTTCTCCATGGTCTACGCGTATTCCGAGCATTATGTGCTGCCCATCAGCCATGACGAGGTCGTATACGGCAAGGGTTCGGTATTCGGCAAGATGCCAGGCAACGACTGGCAACGTTATGCCGGTGTACGCGCCCTGTTCGCCTACCAGTGGGCCCATCCGGGCAAGAACCTGTCCTTCATGGGCAACGAGGTGGCCCAGTATGGCGAGTGGGACCATGACGGCTCCGTGGATTGGGATGCGCTCAATTGGCCCGATCATCGCGGCGTGAAGAAGCTCGTCGCCGATCTCAATGCGCTCTATAAGGAATCGCCTGCACTGTGGAGCCAGGATTTCGAACCGGCCGGCTTCCAGTGGCTCACCAGCGATGATGCCGACCACAATACGTTAAGCTTTGTGCGAATCGGCAAGGATGGCGAGCAGATGGTCGTCGTCGTGAACTTCTCCGGCGAAGCCTGGCAGGATTACCAGGTGCCGCTCACCAAGGGTGGCAAGTGGACCGAGGTGCTGACCACCGACGACAAGATTTACGGCGGATCCGACATCCATAACGGCACGTTCGAAGCGGTCGAAGGCGAATACCATTCGCGCGATTGGTCCGCAACCATCACCGTTCCGGCTTTGGGCGCAGTATTCTTGAAGCCAGAACTCTGAGAAAGGCGGATCGCTATGCTCAACACATCAGCACGACCTTCGGCCACCCCACGTACCGTTTTGGTGGTCGAGGATGAACCAACGTTGGCCACTGCCATCGCGCAGCGCATTACCGCGGAAGGATGGACGGCCCGCGTGGCCTCCGACGGCGCGAGCGCCGTACAGGCTGCCACGCAGCTACGTCCCGATCTGGTGATCATGGACATCATGTTGCCGGTGATGGACGGTCTTGAAGCGACCAAGCGCATCGTGGCGGAACGTCCGGTTCCCGTGCTGATCCTGACGGCGCGGGACGACGAGGCCGATAAGGTCATCGGTCTCGGTGCCGGAGCCGATGACTACATGACCAAGCCGTTCTCCATGCGCGAGCTCATCGCACGCTGCAAGGCGTTGCTTCGCCGCGTAGACCGTGCCAAGGTCATCGCGAAGAACTCCGAAAACGAGAAGATCCTCGATTTCGGTTCGCTGGTCATCGATCCGGCGCAACGCATCGTCACCGTCAATGGCGAGCAGGTGCATCTGACTCCCACGGAATTCGACCTGTTGGCCACGCTGGCCCGCAAGCCCAAGTCCGTGCTCACCCGTGAGAAGCTGCTCGAAGAAGTGTGGGACTGGGTGGATGCCTCCGGCACCCGCACCGTGGACTCGCATGTCAAGGCATTGCGCCACAAGCTGGGTTCGCAGACCATTCGCACCGTACATGGCGTCGGCTATGCATTCGAGCCACCGGAGCAGTAGTATGCGGTAATATGCGTACTTCCGATTCGAATAAGGGGCGTTCGGTCAATCCATTGGAGACCGAACGCCCCATTGGTTTGCTGTCCTCGTTGAAAATCGAACTGAGCGTGTTGATCGTCATCGCTACGGCCATCGCGTTCATCATGGCCTGGTTCCTGCTTAAAGTAGGCCTAAGCGTATGGATCGCCATGCCGATTACGCTTGCCGTGGCTTTGGGCATCACCTATTTCTTCTCCCGGGGGCTTACCTCTCCGTTGCGTCAGATGCGAGACGCCGCCGAGGCCATGGCCGATGGCGATTACACCGTGCGCGTGCATGTCGATTCGAACAGCCGCGACGAAGTCGGCCAGTTGGCCATCTCCTTCAACGAGATGGCCGAGGAACTGCAGCATGCCGACCAGATGCGCCGAGATATGGTAGCGAACGTCAGCCATGAATTGCGCACTCCGGTCTCGGCGTTGCAGGCCATGGTCGAAAACATGGCCGACGGCGTGGTCGAGCCTACGCCGGCCAATCTGGAAAGCATCCTGAATCAGACGCACCGCCTGTCCGACCTCATCGCGTTTCTGCTGGATCTGTCGCGCATGGAGGCCGGCGCGGCCAGTCTCCAGATCGAAAAGTTCAATTTCCGTGATTTCATTGACGAAACCGTGGAACCGTTGGAGATAGCGGATGCCGGCCATGCGCATGACATCGAAATGCACATACCCGCCAACATCGAGATGGAGGGTGACCAGGATCGCCTGCGCCAGCTGTTCACCAACATCATCGCCAATGCGCTCAAGCATTCCGCCGATGACACCACGGTGCTCATCGAGGCGCATGAGAACAAGGATTTCGGTACCATCGTGACCAATGTGGTCAATTTTGGCTCGCAGATTCCGCAAGAGGCACGATCCGACATCTTCCGCCGCTTCGTCAAAGGCAAAACCGGTCCCGGCACCGAATCGGGCGGCACCGGACTGGGACTGTCGATCGCCCGATGGGCGGCACAGCTGCATGGCGGTACCGTACGCGTGGTCGATGACCAACGTGGCGCCGATTTTGAAATCACCCTGCCGAAATATCACACCGCCGATGACGAGTGATCGTTTTCCTGCGTCGATCCGCAGGGCGGCGTGTAAGCCAACGCCAGCACGGTGACCACGGTCGCGCCGGCCTGTTGCAAAACCTCGACGCAGCGACGCATCGTGGTACCGGATGTGATGATGTCGTCAATCAACACAACGGGCACGCCACGTACATCGATTCCCGATCGGACGGTAACATGGCCCTTCAATCGCCGGGAACGCTGAACGACGCCTTGCATCTGCACCGACCTGCGTGTTACCCCTCTGCTTTCCAATGCGTTGCAAGCCTTTGCCGAAAGGCCTGTCCTCCGAACGTCGCGGGCCAGACGTTTGGCGAGCTGCATCATATGTCTGCGTCCACGTTGACGTACAGAATGTCGGGATGATGGCGCCGGAATAATCAGAATGGGGCCATCGTATGGCACTCCGCCACGAAGCAGATCAATCAGCCCACAGGATCGCGCGAGGTCGTGCAGCATCTCGCATAGCGGCCCGTCACATTCCTCATCACCATGGTCCTTCCACGACAGAATCGCGCGACGTACGGAACCGCGATACCAACCGCAGGCAAACCAGCGATCCATCACAACGCCTGGCAAGGATCGCTCCACATGTTGGTGGAACAGTTTCCGGCATTCCACGCATAACACGGCATCCGGGCAGTCACATCCTGCGCAACCTCTGGGGAACATCAGGTCGGCGATCATCGCCGCCATGCGCGCCGCCTCCCCCATGCGATCACCCGGCTTGCCCACGCAGGGATTCGATGATGTCGTCACACAGCATCACGGTGTCGGCGGGCCCGGTGACGCGTACGGCACGCGTACCCGCCACTGCGGCCGGATAATCGTTGCCATCGGGATCCATGCGGTCTCCCACGAAGATGATCTGATGCACGTCTATGCCGAGAATCCGCGCCAATTCTTGCACCGCGAATGATTTGTCGATGCCGCGCGCGGAGATATCGACGCTGGTAGAGCCTCCTGAACGTACCGCCAAATGCGGCAGATCGGTAGCGACCGCCTGCGCAAGGCGATTCTTCTTCTCATTGGTGGGGTCCCATGCCTCCTTCGCCTCCACGGGTGCATTCTGCCCGAGTGCGGAGAAAGTGATCTGGCTACCACGGTCCTCGATACGCTCCCCCCACGGAGTGCCGGACCACACACCTTGCGCCTTGGCGTTGCGTTCCAGGGATGCTATGGCCTTGGCGCGATCCTCGCTACTGAGGTCACGGGCGAAGACTTGTTCCCAAGCCCCGCCGTCCCAGCGATAATACCGGGTACCACTGGTCGGCATCAGATGCAGATGGAATCGATTGGCCTCGGCAGTCAGGCGGTCGGTGATCTGACTGGTCACCAAGGCGTATTTCCCGCCTGAGACCACGGCCACGGGAATCAGCGTGGTGAGGAGCGAGAATCGCTCGGCCATGTCATCCTTCATGGGTTTTTTCGAGCGCGCCAGCGTATTGTCAAGGTCGAAGGCCACCACACGGGCACCGGAACACAGGGCGTCGACATCCACGTCGTTCCACATCGGTACTGAAACCACCGCCAATGTATGCCTTCCTTCCCCGCGCTGGACCAATGTCATTATGGTAGCGCACGACACGACCTCCGCCTTGCTATGGTAGAGGCTATGCATCAACTGCCTTGGGAGTCTACAGTGTACCGCAATCGTCATGGAAGGGGCATTCGAACGCCTATGTTCGGTACGCGTCTGCCTCGATATCGTACGAGAAGCGGCATGTTCGACGATATGGTGGTGGCGCAGATTCGACGTCTTAATGGCGCATGGCCGGAATTGGTAGCTCCCGTGCAGTTCGCCGTCGAGGATGTGCCGCCGTCCGATCCCGCCCCTTGGGAGGCCGTGCCTCACTTCGGATCGCAGTGTTTCCCCGCTGATCATGGCATACCGCCTCGCATTGTGCTCTACCGCATGCCGCTGCAGTCCCACGCACGCAGCCGCATGGATCTGCAGTTCGCCATCCGTGACGAAGTGGTCTCGCGTTTGGCTGAACTTTACGGCCGACGTCCCGAAGAAATCGATCCTGACTGGGGTATGTAGGTCATTACCGTACGACGGTCATGTCGGCGTTGGCCCAGATCCGCTCCTTCGTCTCCTTCAAATCGACGGGCGAGATGATGGACAGGCCCGCCATCTTGGCTTTTGCCACGTCTTCCTGCCCGATGCGTCCGTTCCATACCATGGCCCCGTCGTCATCGTTCAGGCTCACGGCCGCCACGGTACCATCGACATCCGCAAGATCCAACATCGTGGCCGCCCCCGCCTTCAGGGTGATGGTGCGTTCGTCGATTCGCTTGCCGTCTGCGTCATAGCAGCGCAGCACGGCGGATGCTTCCTGATCGGAAGCATTCATGACACCCAGTTTCGCCGAAGCCTGATCGGGTATCGCCACAGCGGAGACATGCGACGGACTTGCCGCATTCACCAATGCAAAATCGGATTGCCCGTCGTTGCCGTCGTCATCGATCTTCGCGGAGACGGAAATCGGTTGGCTGGAGCTGATGATGATGCCCGTCACCCCCTTGGGCACGTCGCCCAGGTCGATGACCGACGCCCGATCGCCTTCGATGGTCTGCCGATGCGCCTGCTTGAGTCCTTTGCCATCCACCCAAGAAACCGTGACATCGGCGCTCCGGCGGGCGAACAGGTACAGTTTCACCGCATCGCCTTCGTTCAGTGCGCCGAATCCCAGCTTCTTCGATGCCGTGTTGTTGGCGACCGCATAGTCAGAGCCCTTGGCCGTCAGGCCATCCATGGCGATGCTGCGAACGATCGCCGCAACCGGTGTCTCATCGCTGGACACCGTAACGTACAGCGCATCCTGCTTGGCAGCTGCGGCCGCAAGATTCATCACCGTCTCACCATTCGCCGCCACGGTAAGCGTGGAACCCGTGGATAGGGCCAATGCGCCCGAGGCATCCGCACCCCACACCTTAACCGTCAGCGAAGTGGCCTTGGCGGACGGATTCGCCACCACCAGCTGCTGGGTCATGCCTGCCTGAGTGCCGGTCACCAGGAACGATTGTTCCAGTGCAGGTGCCACGCAGGAGGCTGCGGAAACGCCTTTCAAATCACCGTCGGTGGCCCACGACATCACCGACGAGACGGCTCCGGTACCGTCGCTGGAAGCCAGCAGACGGGTATCCTGCAGTTTGGCGCCGTCATCGACGTTGCCGGAAGCCACGAAGATTTCGTCATCATCGTTTGCATCCTGCTTACTCAACGTCGTTGCGGATGACGTGTCCTCCGATCCCAACGTAAGCGCCGACGAACGGAACACTGATCCGAACGCCGTGTATCGCACGGAGGATGCGACATTGCCGTTGGATGCCTGATATTCGCTGTCGCCATAGGCTTCGGTATCGGCTATGGTCATGCGAGCCGGGCAATATGTCTCCAACTGCGTCGGGCTTACGGTATGGGACACCAATGATCGTGAGATCGCGGATGAATCAGGATTCAGCCAAGAAGGACGGTAGACCAGCGATACGACCATCAATGCGATGATGATCACCGTCGACACGGTTGCGAGCGCCACCCGCAAGGCCACACCTGTACGGGTACGAGAATGACGGCTCATGCTGCCTCCTGATTGCGATGACGGATACGGGGCGCAGCTACCAGGCAGTACAACGCGATAATGACGCCCATGCACCACAGCCATGCGAAACGCCATGGGCTGCTTGTTGCCGTTCTGATTCCCGAACCGTTGACATGCTGTTTGGCCGAGTCCTGAATGGTAAGGCGGTAATAGGTGCCTTGCTCGGAACTCACCACACTTTGCGTGCCGTCGGATGCGCCGATGTTCGCACTCAGCTGATCGGCTGACTCCTTCTGGGACGCGTTGTCGTCGGCACGCACCACATAGATGCCGCCGAAGCCCAACGCGCTCAAATCGGCGATGGCATCGGCATCGGCGTTCGAAAGCAGGCGCGCGCTGTCCTTGGCGATGCGCGCATTGGCATCGTCGACACGGCCTGCAACCATTTCGATGCGTTGCGCCGGGGAACTGTCGATCAGATCGCCGGACTGTGTACGCATCACGGTGTAGCTGACATGATTGGCGCCGTCGGCACGCAGAGCGAGCACACGATGGTCGGACCGTTGCTCAAGGTAATCCGCAGCCACCATAGGCAATCCCGAACGGCTCGTATGCACCCGGTTCCGATCATGTTCAAACCAGTCAAAACCCATGCAGGCCACCACTGAGGCGAGCAGCAGGCATACCAAGGCGATGCGTGCCGTGCGGATTACGGTCGGCAGCACACGATGCCGCGTTTCGATCTGCACCGCACCGCTCGCCGATTCGCGTAATGACACGAAACGCTGTACGGCACCGCCGGCAACAAGACAGACGCAGGCCAGCACGCCCATCATCATGAAAGAGACACCCGGCAACACCGAGCCGGCCACGACACCGTCCGCGTCAACCGCTACCGCCACCGCTGCGGAGAGCAGTGCTGTCACGAATCCGGCGAGCGATACCACCCACATCATGCGCGAAACACGCAGGGCAAAAGGAAGGAACAACGAGACTACGGCCAGCAACACCAGCATGGCCAGCAACACCAGCATCAACGCTCCCCAAACGCCCTTCGGCACCGTGGAGATGCCGAACGCGCGGGAAAGCACATCGGACAGGTTGAGTATCGCAGGAGAGCCATCGTGCGCGGAATCCGGAAGCATGATGCTGCCGAAAATCTGCCGCCACGATCCGACGGTAGCGAAACGCACCGCATTCACCAACGTAGGGGCGCACACAAAGGCCGCGGGCAACGGAATCAGCAACAATGCCGGCCTGTGGCTGCGCACCAGCATCAGGAACAGCAGGAACGACGCCATCAGCGGCAAGAGCAGTTGCGGTTCGGCGGCGACCACCGGAATGAAGCACAGTGCGGCGATTGCGGCGGCCTGCACCGAAGCATGGGGTTGCGTCGGCTCCTCCGTACGATACATACCCACCGCGCGGAATGAGAAGGCGAATGCCGCCGGCAGGAACACCATCACCGTCATCATGGCGACATCGGCGTCGCGGTAGATGCCCAGTGCCACTGCGAACGCGAACCAAGCCAATGCGGTCACGGAGCGTACCGTATCCGATCGGGTGAAAACGCCCGCCAAAGCCCAGAACGACATCACGCACAATGGGGCGGACAGGAAGAACACCACTGCGACGGCCGCCGCGACATGGCCCGCGGTTAACACCGACACGCACACCAATATCAGCAGCCATGGGGCACTCGGCGCACTGATCCCGGTACCGGAGGCATAGGCCCATGATGTGGTCGCCGTTTCGACCAATTGCGAAAACTTCGCCGACGTGGGCAGCAGTGTATCGGAATACATGACCGCACCGGAGCATACTTCGCGCAATACATTCCAGTACGGTATGGCGATCCATGCGAATGCGATGATCGCAGCGATCAGGGCGAAAGACCAACGACGGACGAGTCTTCTGCGCAGATGCTCCTTGGCAAGAGGACTGAGTACCACGACATTGCGCTGATCAAGGAATGCCTGGCGACGGTCACGCCACTGTGCGATCTGCTGGCGGGTCACCTGCAACGTGGACAATGACTTCATCGAAACCTTGCTTTGCCTGCGTACCTCGCCTCGCGCACGCAACGCCGAAGGCAGGCGCCACAAGGTCCTCCACGGCAACGCCAACGTACAACATGCCTCATATGGCCGCTTGCGAGTCAGACACAGTATTGCGAGTCCCAACGACTGTACGATGGACCACAGCCACAACAACGGCCACCAGGAACGATGCCGATCCGTGTAGGAATATCGGGTTTCGGATACGACCACGCCCATATACGGATCGATGCGGTCCTCATCATCCAACGGCTGTCCGTCCTTGGTCCTCACACCCTCGAACCGTGCTCTCCTGTGGGCGATCCGGGCCTTGGGAACCACCACCACACGACCGCCGCCCAGACATATGCGTCGGCAGAAATCAATGGATTCCCCATATGTGGTGAACCATGGGTTGATGCCTTCGGTGGATCGCAATGTGGACAACGGCACCAAAGCGCCTGCCAGATCGACCGCGAACACGTCCTGTCGCCCATCATATTGTTCCTGATCGGGTTCGCCATCCACCACCAAGGATGTGACATCATGGTTACCGGCATACAGACCGACGTCGTGCAACGTCTCGCCCTGCCAGTCAAGCTGTTTGGCACCAAGCAGCGATGCCGTGGGAGTATTGCGCCAGGCATCCAGCAACGATTCCAGGCAGTATTCATCGGCAGGCCTGGAATCGTCGTGCATCAGCCACAGGGCCTGCACCGATGGATCAAGATCGATCTTGCCGATCCCGCGCACAACGGCATTCGAGAAGGAGGTCGCGCCCTTGACGCCAAGCAGCACCACGCGGACGGTCTTGCCCTCCGGCATTTCGATGATCGGTCCTGCCGGGGAGGGAATGATTTCGAAGGACATCTGCATGGGCTGCATGATTCCGCCGGTGCAGTCCACCACCACAATGGTGCCTGGCAACATCCGCTGCGACAGCACTGCGGTGAAGGTGGACGGAAAGAAGCGCAGATCCTCCTCTACCGTTATCACCGCGGCGACGGATGCATCGACATCCTGACGATGAGAATATGGCCTGCTGTTCAGCAGGCCGGTCACGGTCTCTTGAATATCGCTGCTGGCAATGGAACTCATAGCTCAAGTGTACGCATGCGGAACGCCATGCGTCACGCACGCTCCCTACGTTCTTTCTTGTACCGACGACGTTCACGTTCGCTCATGCCGCCCCAGATGCCGAACCGTTCGTCATGGTCGATGGCCCATTTGAGGCATTGTTCACGAACCTCGCATTGTGCGCATACCCGCTTGGCGTCTCTGGTGGAACCGCCTTTTTCAGGGAAGAACGCTTCCGGATCGGTTTGCGAGCATAACGCCTTGTGCTGCCATGACACATCATCATCCTGCTTGAACAGCCCCCATAGTTCAGCAAGCGGATTTTCGGAGGAATCGCCGACAACGCCCCACATGCGTCCCTCCTTTATCTATAATGTGCACCTTCTGCAACGTCATAAATTACACACATGCAATTTGCTTTTGTCAAATTTCATGACGTGTCAATACCCTTGCTTTCGGCGTGATGTGGTACACCCTTCCTTCTTGTCCACGCGGATAAGGTGATTTGCCGTAGAATCGGTGAATCTCATGTGATGGGCCTATAATCACATGCTTTAGTAGTGTTATATGTTTTCAGGGTGCGTCGAACGATCGACGCGAGTACTTCAAGATCAGGAAGGCGATACCGTGACCTCTTCTCCTGCCGGCAACAAGCTTCCTAACATCAATGGCCTGCGCGACTCCAATCCAAGGCACAGCCTCGGGTACCGCGTGCAGCATCGCGCGCGGACCGTGGTCGCATCGGTCATCGTGGCCATGCTGGTGTTCGCGGGAACCGCAGCCGCCGCGACATGGCTGGACGTGGACAATGTCATTCAGCACCAGAAGGTGGATGTGATCGGACAAGGATCCGTGTCGGCCGAACCGACCATCATCGATCCGAATTCCGGCAAGCCGATCGAAATCCTGCTACTCGGTCAGGACTCGCGTGACGGTGAGGGGAACCAGGCCATCGGCGGCGACATGACGGGCAATCATCAGGCCGACACTGCCATGATGCTGCAGATTTCCGCCGACCGCTCGGCCATCAATCTGGTATCCATCCCCCGCGATTCCTTGGTCGACGTTCCACAATGTGAGACTTCCAAGGGCACCATTCCCGCGCAATACGGCGTGATGTTCAACTCGATCTTCGCCGGCGCATACCAGACCGGCGGCGATCTGGCCTCTGCGGCCAGCTGCACGCTAAACGCCGTGAACAGTCTGACCGGCCTTAACATCCAGAATTTCATCGTCGTCGATTTCGCCGGTCTGGTGAAGATGATCGATGCCATCGGCGGCGTCGACATCTGCGTGCCGCAGGATATCGATGACCCCTACTCCACGTTGCAGCTGTCAAAGGGTATGCAGCATCTCGACGGCACTCAGGCCACGCAGTACGCCCGTACCCGCTACACCTTGGGAGATGGTTCGGATACCGCCCGCACCACGCGCCAGCAGTATCTGATCAAACAGTTGATGAGCGAAGCCCTGAGCAAGAACCTGTTCACGGATACGGCACAGCTGTACCAGTTGGCGAAATCCGCACTGGAATCCCTCAATATCTCCGAAGGCATGGCCGACACCGCCGCTCTGGTCGGCCTGGCCATGAGCCTGAAGAACTTCAACATGTCGCACCTGTACACGCAGACCGTCCCAGTGGTCGCGGCGCCGTCCGATCCAAACCGATCCGTTTGGGCCGATAACGCCGACGAAGTATGGGCCAAGATGCGTGAAGGCAAGTCGCTCTTCGAATCAACCGAGACAAACGCAACCAGCACTGATTCGACGACCACCGACGGCACCACTGAATCCCAGAACACCGATGAGAATTCCGGCGAACAGGCGCAATCCACCGAAACCCCCGACGCGACGACCGGCCTCATCACCCGAGCCGACGGCACACTGATCGACCCGAACACCGGCGGCACCGTCGATCCGGAAGATGGTTCGATTCATGATGCAACCACCGGTCAGTACATCGGCATCGCAGACCGTTATCTGAATGCCACGGTATGTGCCGTTCCGGCAAAGAACTAGGCCGTTGACGACTCTTCCCGGTTCCACTCGGTGTAAATGGGTGTAGGGACGATTCGTACTGGAGGAACTATGACCGAAGAAACCGGCGGCACGGAGCCGCACGGGACACCGCCAAGCTTCATTCCGTCCGCAGGGCGTCGAAAATCGACATCACAGTCACGCAAGCCGGCGGCCCAAGGTGCGGCTTCGCAGATTCCCAGCTTTTCCCCTGCTGCGAAGCCGGCGCGTTCCGGCACGGGTGTGTCAGGTGACGTCCCACGTAGTTTCCAACCGTCCGCGACCCGTCCTTCCAATGCCCCTCGCCGCATCACTCCCTCAAACCGCGACACCCAATCACATGGTGACCGGACGCATGCGAGCCAAACCCCAGCCTCATTCGCTCCGGCAAACGCGCGAACAGGGCAGGTGCGGGGAACGACTCAGATCAGCAGGGCATCCTCCGCCCCCGCTGCACGGGGAGTCTCCGCAGGCACGGCATCGGCCGTAAAGATGAAGTCACGCAACCGCCATAATCCCGGCCGCATAGCACTCACGGTCCTGTTGGTGCTGATCATGGCGCTCGGACTGTCCGTTTTCTCCGCTTGGAACTGGGTGGACGGCCAGCTCAACAAGAAATCCTGGCTCACAAGCAAGGCTGATACGGCTGGGGAAAGCTGGCTCATTCTCGGATCCGACGAACGAGACGGCACCACCGGCGACACCGGAGAGGTCACCGGTTTTCGCACCGATACGATTCTGGTACTGACCAAACCGGCGTCAGGCCCTTCGTCGCTGATTTCCATTCCTCGCGATTCCTTGGTGGAGATCGATCAGCAGTATATGAAAATCAATGCCGTCGCCCAGCTGTATAGCGGCAAGCAATTGGTCAACGAGGTCGAGGACATCACCGGACAGAAGATCAACCATGTCGCGTTGATCCAGTTTGGTGGCCTGGTCAAGGTCGTGGACGCGCTTGGCGGGGTCGAACTGTGCTACGACCAAGATGTGGACGATCCGTATTCGAGTCTGAATTGGACCGCCGGCTGCCATACCGCGGACGGCAACACCGCTTTGGCGTTCTCCCGTATGCGTTACGCCGATGCACAAGGTGATTTCGGCCGCGCGGCGCGGCAACGACAGGTCATTAACGCCATCGTCAAAAAGGCCGCGTCCCGACAGACCCTGATGAACTTCGCCAAGGCCAAAACCGTGGCCCAGGCCGCATTGAGTTCCGTGACGGTGGATGAGAAGGCTTCCACCGCTTCCCTGCTGCGCATGGCGTTGGCGTTCAAGAGCGCATCCGGAGACAAGGGCATCTCGGGAAGCGTGTATTGGACGGATCCCGATTATTATGTCGACGGCGTCGGCTCGAGCGTACTGCTCGATGAGCAGAAGAATCTCGATCTGTTCTCGCAGCTCGCAACGGGCAAGCATGCCTCCGGCACCGTGGGAACGCTGGCCGAGCAAAGCTGACGACACGCCGGAGGATGTGGATAACCCACGTCCTCCGACCACAACCCCCGATTCGACTTGCTCCTTGTTCGTGGCGGCGTCCAGACTGCCGTCATGAACAACGCTCACCATCCCCAACTCGACGATGACCGGCTCATGTTGCTCAGTTGGTCCACTCCGGTACTGGCGCAGTTCGTCATGCTGATCATCATGTGCATGCAACGTCACTGGCTGTATGTGCTGATGCTTGCTCCGGGATTGCTCGGCAGCGCACTGTCGCTGGCCGTGATGGCGATACGGTCGAGACGTGCCCGTCAGGCGACGTCGCAGGCGGATACCGGCATCTCCAACAGCCAGACATCGCCCGACGTGGCCTGGCAATCGAGCCGGTCGTCGTCCGATCTCTCACGAATTCCCTGCATCGACTTCGAGCAATTGCATCATCTCGATGACGATCCGTTGATATGGCGTAGCATAGTACGCCGCTGGTTCGAGACCAATTCCTCCGGCTGCGACATCGGCATGACTGCTCATGCACCGTTCGCGATCGATCTGGTTCACGCCGGACCTCATGCCATGGTGGCCGGCACCACCGGATCGGGAAAGTCCGCTCTGCTCATCAGTTGGTGCATGGCACTGTCCATACGGTACAGTCCGGAGGCATTGCATTTCGTCTTTCTTGATTTCAAGGGCGGATCGACGTTCAACATGTTGGAGCATCTGCCCCATACCGTCGGCAACGTATGCGATCTCGACCTATCGCATGCCATACGTGCCTTGAACGCCATCGAACGGGAACTGATACGGCGTGAGGCGCTGGTCAGTGAGGAGCGGGTATCGCACATCAATCAACTGAAGCATCCACCGGCACGGCTCGTGGTGGTCATCGATGAATTCCATGCCCTGCGCGATCGGCTGCCCGACTACATGCAACGACTCAATCGGCTCGCCTCGTTGGGGCGGTCGCTGGGCATGCATCTGATCGTCTGTACCCAGAATCCCGTGGGGCAGGTGCATGCCGACATGAAGGCCAATATCTCGCTGAACGTCTGCCTACGAGTCACCGATCGGATGCAATCCCACGAATTGATCGGCACCAATGCCGCCGCAGACATCAGTCCCTCCATGCCGGGAGGCGCCTACTGCCATGACGGCCAACGAGTCATGGGGTTCCGTTGCAGTGCGGTACGTCATGTTGAGACATTGGTCGATGCCATCGACACCGCCGCACGCTTCCATGGATGCACGCTCCAACAACCTCTCTTTTCGGCACCGCTCGCCGAACATGTGACCATGCGGGATTTGCGGATGCTCGGCGATGAACCTTGGCATGGCATACCGTTCGCACTGGCGGATAACGGCGTCGTCGTCGAGCCTATCTCCCTGGACATCGCTCACGGCAATATCGCCATCATCGGCGCCTATGGCCGCGGCAAGACGAATCTTCTGCTGCATTGCGCATCGCAGTTGTATCTGAGCGGCATGCGCATGGTGCGATACACCTACAAGATACGGAACGTCTACCATACCGGCAGGGAAAACCATGATGCCCGGCATACGCGCGATACCTACGTTTCCGAAGGCCACGGGCGTCTTGCCTGGTTCGTGGACGACGCCGACGATCTGCTCGATCCATTTCGCACCGATGATGCGGCCAACGACCTGCGCATGGCATTGGCGGATCCCGATGTCACCGTAATCTGCGCCGTGGAGAAGCCGAATGCCGTACTCGCTGACCGATGCCCCACCCGTATCGTGTTCCCGACCGGAGATCGGACCAATGACCTGATGAACGGCATTCCGGGCCCGATACTGGATGGATTCGAACCCGATGATTACATGATCGCCGGCCGTGCAGTGTTCATACGTCAGGCGTCGGCCTGTCTTGTCCAGTGCGTGGAACGGAAGGATTTCGCAGACCCGAGTGATTCTTTTTAGCAAGGACTCTTGAAAAGTCGTGTGATTCGTGGTTATCTGAGTAACAGACTTACAGTGCCACTAAGGCAGGAGGAAGGCGAATATATGAGCAGTGCTTTTGACTGGCGAGCCAAGGCCGCGTGCCGTGACAAGGATCCGGAGCTGTTTTTCCCGGTCGGTAACACCGGTGCCGCCTATCAGCAAATTGAAGAGGCCAAAGCCGTCTGCCGTACCTGCAAGGTGATTGATGCGTGCCTGAAGTGCGCGCTCGACACCAACCAGGATTATGGCGTTTGGGGAGGCCTCAGTGAGGATGAGCGCCGCGCCCTGAAGCGTCGTGCCATGCGGGCACGCCGTTCCCAGGCTATGCAGATGCAGGTCTGACACGGTTTTCGGCCCACATCGATCGTAATCATAAGGCCGGTCGGATTCACAAGGATTGAATCCGACCGGCCTTTCGTTTTTTTCGGTACAGCTCGTCCCGGGTCAGTCCTGGGCCGCACGCAGCTTCATATCCAGCACCACCCGGGTGCCCCCGCCATGGCGTGGCTCCCAACGCACGGTGCCGCCAAAATCATTGGTGACGAAGGTGTTGATGATTTGTGTGCCCAACCCGGAACCGGAGGAACGTGCCATGCCATCATGTTCTTCGTTGGCCAGACCCGTACCATCGTCCTCGACCACAACATTGAGGTTGTTGCCACCACGACCCACGGAAATCGTAATACGGCCATCCTTGCGTCCCTCGAAGCCATGCTCCACGGAGTTGGTGATCAATTCCGTAAGCACCAGCGACAATGGCGTGGCATCCTGCGCAGGCATCATGCCGAACTTGCCGATGAAGTCGATGTTGATGTGCTGGTCGCGCATGGTGGCCAAATCGACGGCCATCTTCAACAGGCTGGAAATGACCTTGTCATAGTCCACGATCTCGTCGGCGGTCTGGCTCAGGCCCTCGTGCACCATGGCGATGGTCTGCACACGACGCTGGGCCTCCTTCAGCTCTTTCTTGACCTCTTCGGACTTGGTCTTGCGTGCCTGCAACCTGAGCAGCGCGGAAACCGCCTGCAGATTGTTTTTCACACGATGATGGATTTCGGAGATGGTCGCATCCTTGGTCTGCAACTCCTTCTCACGGCGACGCAGTTCGGTGACGTCACGGCAAAGCACGATACCGCCACAGCGTCCATTGGTATCCATCAATGGCAATGAGCGCATCGAGACCGCCGACTTGTTGGCGTCCAGCTCGGAATCGACCGCCGCCTTGCCGCTCAGGACCAACGGCAGCGTCTCCAGCACCGGATCGTTCTCATGCAGCAGTCTGGTACCGATCTCACTGAGGTACTCCCCCTGCATCGTGCTGACCGAGCCGAGCCTACGGAAGCAGCTGATGGCATTCGGAGAAGCGTAACGTACGATGCCGTCAACCGTCAGCACAATGAAGCCGTCGGATACACGGGCGTTATGCCGCTGGTTCATGATCGGGTTACGGTACGGGAACTGACCTCGCGGAATCATCTCATACAACTGCTTGCCTGCACCGATGCTTTCGGATTCGTACCGGCCGTTCGATTCGCGCGTCGCCATATTGGTTTCGCGAACCACCAGACCGAGCGTCTTGCCATTGTGACGTACGGGCGCATACACGTTACAGACCGTAGAGTTGCCGACTTTGCGCAGCACCGTGGAACGGAACACCGTTTCGGAGCACATGGCGGCATCGAGTTCGCCGGTCATATCCGCGGGCACTTCGTCGCCGACCACATCGTCGGTCCTCAAACTCATCACCGTGGACGGTCGGCATTGCTCGGCTATGATGTACTTCCCATCGCCGTTCTGCAGAATCAGCAACAGATCCGCAAAACTCAGGTCTGCGATTACCTGCCAGTCAGCCACCAGATGATGCAGCCATTCGCGATCTTCGTCATCGAAATCCGGTCGAGTCGTCAGAATATGTGAGAAATCAGCCATGCACCCCATCATACGCAACGCACACGAGGATACGCGCGTCATGGTCCGTCGGTATGGCGAAGATGCCGCTTGACATATCCATATGTTACGGTAACGTAGGTTACGGTTCCGTAACATATAGTGGAGGCGCACGATGGCGAAACCCACCGAAGCAGAGATAGAGGCAAAACGCGCCGCAATTAGCGAAGCGCGAGAACAGGCGTTGCAGGCCAAAGCGGACGTGATTCGAATCAAGGCACGCAATCAGGCCGAGAACATCCGACGAAAGGCCGACGAGAAAGCCAAGCTGATCATCGCCAAAGGTGAAGCGCATGCGGCGAAGGTCGAAGGCATCGTCCCCGCGGAAATCGAACGCAAGATCCGCCTTGACGTGCACGGACGCCCCAAACCCATGTTGCGTGGCTGGCTTCACGCCATCGCCGCACCATTGGCATTGGCGGCCGGCATCGTACTGATCTGCCTGGCACACGGGACGGGCCTGAAATGGGCGTGCGCGGTGTTCATGACCTGCTCGTTGGTACTGTTCGGCAATTCCGCCTGCTATCATCTGGGTGACTGGTCGCCTCGGGTCACCGACGTATTGCGTCGCATCGACCACATGAACATCTTTCTGCTGATCGCGGGAACATACACTCCCGTCTCGTTCGCCCTCAGCTCATTTTGGCGCGACTCCATCATCATCGGCATGTGGACGTGCACCATCGTGGCGCTGGTCATCCATGTGATCTGGATCAGTGCGCCGCGTTGGTTGTATGTGATCGTCTACATCTTCTTCGGCGTTTCCGGCGTCGCCTTCATGGGTCTGTTCTGGATTTCCCCGTATGCCGGGCCTGCAGTCGTGGTGCTGCTTGCCGCCGGCGGCGCCTGCTATATCGCCGGAGCCATCGTCTACGGCCTGAGAAAACCCGACCCATGGCCGAAGGTGTTTGGGTTCCATGAAATCTTCCATCTGGGGACCGTAGCCGGATATGCCTGCCACATGGTGGCCATCTACATGGTGATCGTGCAATTGTGGACGATTATGGCATAGCCTGCCGGTTCGTGGCCAGTGGCCGTATGACGGCTGCACATACTAAAGGAGCGGGTTCCGTCATGTTTCGACGGGACCCGCTCTTCGTACATCACATTGGCGACGTGCTCACCGCATTCAGACGAGCGGCTTGGCGTCCTTGATGGTCACGGAAATCTCGCGGCCGTTCGGAGCCGTGTACGACACGGTATCGCCGGCATGCGCACCATTGATGGCCGCACCGATCGGCGATTCCGGACTGATGATGTCATAGTCGGTGGCGATGGAAAGATCGCGCGTTCCCAGCACATAGACCAATTCACGGCCGTTGAGTTCAAGCGTCACCACGGAGCCATCGCCGACCTCACCCTCCTTGGGGGCGGTCAGGATCTTCGCATTGCGCAATTTGACGGTCAGCTCGTCGATACGGCCCTGATTTACACGCTGAGCCTCACGAGCCGCCTGATAGCCGCCGTTTTCACTCAGATCGCCTTCGGCACGAGCCGCGGAGACCTTGGAGAGAATTTCGTCACGATACTCGCCTTCACGCCAAGCGAGCTCTTCTTTCATCTTGTCATAGGCTTCCTGCGTGAGCAGCAGCGTCTTTTCTTCGGCCATATTGCGTCCTCCTTGACCTTGGAAGAATGATACCCGGTTGTCAGCGGGTGGAGATGATGTCGATTACGAACACCAAGGTGTCGTCACCACCGATACCGGCCTGTGGCACGCCACGAGAGCCGTAACCATACTCCGGCGGAATGGAGACCATAAGGCGGGAGCCGACATTATGCCCCGGAACGGTCTGATCCCAGCCCTTGATGACCTGCCCCACGCCAATGCCGAAGCTGGCCGGCTGATGACGGTCGAAACTGGAATCGAACGGAGTGTCCTTGCCCCAGACCACACCATGGTAGTTCACGGTAACGGTATCGCCGCGGCGGACCATCGGCCCGTTGCCTTCGAACAGCTCCACGACCTTCAGACCGGCCGGGGCGGTCTCGGACGGGAACTCGAACGCCGGACGATCGCCGAATTCGCCGGTTGCGGTAGGCATTTCAGATGCCATGATGAACCTCCTTGAAAAACACAATGCCACTTAGATTAGCACTAATTCAAACTAGCATTCAACGACGTTGACCGCCAGACCACCCCTCGAGGTCTCCTTATATTTGGCCATCATGTCCTCACCGGTATCCTTCATGGTCTTGATGGCCTGATCGAGACTGACGATATGCGTGCCATCCCCCAACATGGCCATGCGCACCGCATTGATGGCGGTGTTGGCGGCCATAGCGTTGCGTTCGATGCAGGGAATCTGCACAAGTCCGCCGACCGGATCGCAAGTCAATCCCAGATTATGTTCGATGCCGATTTCGGCGGCGTTCTCAACCTGTCGCGGCGTACCTCCCATCACGGCACACAGTCCTGCCGCCGCCATGGAACAAGCCGTTCCGACCTCCCCTTGGCATCCGACTTCGGCGCCGGAGATTGAGGCATTGCGTTTGAACAGATAACCGATCGCTCCTGCGGTAAGCAGAAAGGTGACCACGCCTTCCTCACCGGCATGATCGACGAAATGCCAGTAGTAGTGCAGCACGGCCGGTATGACGCCTGCGGCGCCGTTGGTGGGTGCGGTGACGATTCTGCCGCCGCCGGCATTCTCCTCCGATACCGCCAGCGCGAACAGATCGACCCATGCCGCATCGGACGATTCGAGTACGGCATCCGCACGGCGGCGGTCACTGCCAAGCACATCGCTGTTGGACGCAAGCCTGGCATACATCTTCGGTGCCCTGCGCGGCACTTCGAGCCCGCCGGGAAGCACCGTCTCCAGGGTGTTGCAGCCATGCTGCACGCATCGACGCATCACACGCCACACGTTATCCAGCTCGCTGCGCACCTGCACCGCCGAACGCATGGCCGTCTCATTGGCCCACACCATGTCGGCGATGTTCATATGATGCTCGTCGCACAATGCGATCAGCTCGTCGCAGGTCGTGAAGGGATATGGTACTGCGGCGGTATCAATGGAAGAATCATCGTCCCGTTCCGAAAAGGCGCTTCCTGCCGGAGGCCGATCGTGGATGCCGATCATCGGATCCTCGACGGATCCTCGACGGACGAATCCTCCCCCGATGGAATACCAAACCTGTTCCTCGATCAGATTGTCGTACGCATCGAAGGCCTGGAATCGCATGCCATTGGGATGGGCCGCCATACGATGCCACACATCCATCACCACATCATGCGCGTAGTCGAACGGAATACGATGCGTGCCGTTCAGCGACAGCTCACCCGACCGCTCGCATTCCTGCCGAATGGTGTTCACATGGTCAGTATCGACGCTTTGCGGCATATTGCCTTCCAGCCCGGCCACTGTGGCTCTATCGGTACCATGCCCCAATCCGGTAAGCGCCAAGGATCCATACAGCACGGTTCGCACGCGACCTACCCGTTCGAGGGAACCGTCACGTTCCAGCGCGGTCACGAATTCATGAGCCGCGACCATGGGTCCGACGGTATGCGAGGAACTTGGACCAACACCAATCTTGAACATTTCAAGAATGCTGAACACGAGCACCCTGCCTTCCTGAACGACAGCCGTACGAATCCGGACATTCAGTACAGCACAGAGAACATGCGAATCATGATAAGCAGCCCTACAAGGCCAACCACAATTTCCGCAATGAGCATAGCGATGGCCATGCCCTTGCGATTGGCGAGTTCGACATCCAGCAGTTTCGCCAGCAAAAACGCGATGAAGCCCAATGCCGCGCCATTGAGCGCAATGGCCCCGACCTGCCCGTTGGTGAGCACGGATTCACCTACGTTGGCCAATACGGAATTGATGGTTGCGGTAAAGACCAGCAGACTCCATACGCCATAGCCGATAAGTCCCACGGCGGCGTATCCGAAAGCACGGAATTTCTCGCGTAGTTTGAAGGTGAACGACTCGGAGCACCACAGCAGCGCGAAACCGACGACATAGGTGAAGGCCACCGCCATGAAACATGCTTCCAAAGCCCATGGCAACAACGCCAGAGAGCTTTTCAGCAACGTGTAGTACAGCGGGGAGCATATCACCTCGCCGATGCAAAGCACCCCGCCGATGATGATTGCCTGCGACAGCATCAGCGGAATATCGGTGGCGGGCTGTTCGATTACTGGTCTGGTATCTTTCGACGTCATGTCATTTTTCCGTTCGTATGGAATCTACGGGTTATCAACGCCAGTCAGTGTAATAACGGTATGTTTCGTATTCAGTCCAACATGGATACGCCAATCCATGTTGGAGCCACATTGCACATTCATCGGCGGATATCAATCACATGGCATTGCCCAGCTTGGCTCGGAGTCACTGCCACCTGCTTTTCCGTGCCTCCAGTGGGACTCGAACCCACAATCCGAAGAGGTCGATTTTAAGTCGACTGCGTATACCGATTTCGCCATGGAGGCATATCGTCCCCGAAAGGACGATGCGAAGATATTATGCCACGTCAGCGCGCAGCAAGCAATCTGGTGCCGTAATCCAGCACGATACCGTCAAGCAGGCCATGTTCGCTGGCCATGAAGGAATCGATGGCCTGACCATGGTCGGCCTGCGCCGCCTCGGAAACCCTGGCGAGCACGCGACTCCACACCAGCGCACCACCACCGACCACATCCACACGACCGGGATGAATGGTCTTGTAAGTCAAACGCTCCTCACGCGGCATGCGCAGGAACCTGTCATCCACCGCGAATGCATCCTCAAGGGTGCAGCGTGCTCCGTCGACCACGGAATGATCGTATTCGGTCAGCCCCATCGACAGTGCGGTCATCGTAGTCACCGTGCCCGACACGCCGATGATGGTGCGTGCCTTGCCTGCGGGAACGGTCCGGAATGCTTCGTCGATGTGCTCGTCGATATCTTGGATGGCTTCGTCGATCTGCGCTTCGGTCGGCGGATCGTTCCTGAGATGGCGTTCGGTCATGCGTACCGAGCCGATGTTCATGGAGAAGGCCGCCTGCACCTGCGTGACCGGCTTGGTCACACCGTCACCGCCCAGCACCAGTTCGGTGGAGCCTCCGCCCAGATCGACCACCAGATATGGGGCTTCGACATCCCTGCGTACGATGCTCGTCGCACCAAGGAAACTCAGATCGGCTTCTTCCGTTCCGGGAATGACTTCCGGACGGACGCCGAGAATACGCTCGATGGCATCCTCAAACTCTTCACGATTCTCGGCGTCGCGAGTGGCCGAAGTAGCCACGAAGCGAATGCCATCGACCGGATGTTCAGCCAATATCCCGGCGAACTCACGAGCGGCCGCATAGGCACGTTCCAACGCCTCATCGGCGAAACGGTGGGTCTTGTCGACATCCTGCCCCAGGCGGATTACGCGCAGAATGCGGGGCACGATGTCTTCCACGCCGTTCTCATCCACACGGGAGACCTTCAAACGGATTGAGTTCGTGCCGCAATCGATGCCGGCAACGGTAACAGACTTCATCTTCTCACCTTGGGTTTTCACTATGGTTTACGTTCACGCTTCGATATCGACCGCACAGCGGCACACGTTCGGGTCGAATTCGTCACGAATGGCTTGAAGGGCGAGATCACCGATCGGATTGGCACCCGGCCCCATAACCAGCGTCTGGGCCAGCAGTGCGTGCAAACATTTGACGCGCACCGGCATACCACCCGCACTGGTGCCCTCGATATGCTCCTCGCTATCGCCTACGGCTTTGGCGATCTCGTGACGGAACGCCAAATACAGCTCATGAGCCCGCTCATATTGAGCCTTTACCTCCGCATCTTCGGCCAGCAGGTCGTTGTATTCCTTCATCCTGCCTTCAGCCTCGATATGGGAAATGGCCTTCACCGCTTCGGGGCCGGTAAGATAGCAGGTCGTAGGGAAGGGCACTCCCCCAGGCAGCAACGGTCGGGTCACCACAGCCAGTGGGCGTCCGCACGCGCATCGGGCACCGACGGCGATCATGCCTCGCGGGTAACGACCAAGCTGCTTGTTCACCGTGTCAATGTCCTGATCGGTCGCCGGGGTGGCCAGTACCTTCGCCGCGAGGGTTTCGGCTTGTTCGATGATCGTCATGTCCTGTGTCACTCCTATTGCGCTCCTGACTGTGATTGGTCGTTGTTCTGTGTATTTGCGGATGATTCGTCTTGCTGTCCGTTGCTTTCCGTCGTACCGCCATTTGCAGCCGCCTTCTTGTCATCGGCCTGATCGGCCTGTTTGAAGGAATAAGCCATCTCCTTATACCACGGCAACGACGTCTTCTGCGACTTACTCTGTGAGGCGTCATTGGCGTTCGCGGCGCTTTCGCCGGTCACGGCTTCGGGATGCTGCACCCGGATGGCCTGCTCCCCCGGAAAAACGAATCCAAGACGGTCGCGGGCCTGAGCCGTTACATAGGCTTTGTCATCCCATCTCGCAATGTCGTTCTCCAGCTCCTGCTTCTGGGCGATCAGCGACGCCTCCTGTTTTTTCAGCCCGTTGAGTTCCGCCAGATTCAATGCGTAGGTATGGAAGGTTGACACCAACTGGATGGCCCCCAACGCCACGATAAACAATGACAAGAAAAAAGCGATCGGCCCTGCGCTGCTATATCGGGCCGTGCCTTTCGCCTTGGACTTGCCTTTGCCGGTCCTGCGTGTCTTTGTACTCATAGCAATGAAAATACCCGCCGCATTCGACGAGGGATGCGGCGGGCATTTCAATTAGCACTTACCAGCGCGGTCTCACTTGGCGATGTACTTCTTGCAAGCCTTGAAAGCGCTGTAGCCGGCGTACTGAGCGGTGGAGCCGAGCTCCTCCTCGATCTCGAGCAGACGGTTGTACTTGGCGATACGCTCGCCACGGGCCGGGGCACCGGTCTTGATCTGGCCGGTGTTCTTTGCCACGGCGAGGTCGGAAATGGTGGTGTCCGGGGTTTCGCCGGAACGGTGGGAGACCATGGAGGTGAAGCCGTTCTTGGTGGCCAGCTCGATGGCGTCGAGGGTTTCGGTGACGGTACCGATCTGGTTCAGCTTGACCAGCAGGGAGTTGGCGGCGCCGAGCTCGATGCCCTTGGCCAGACGTGCCGGGTTGGTGACCAGCAGGTCATCGCCGACGAACTGCAGACGATCGCCGAGCTTGGCGGTGATGGCGGCCCAGTCTTCCCAGCCTTCTTCCTGGAACGGATCCTCGATGGAAACGATCGGGTACTCGTTGATGAGGTTCTCATAGAAGTCGAGCATGTAGCCGGCCTCACGGTCATCACCTTCGAAGTGATACTTGCCGGTCTCCTTGTTGTAGAACTCGGAAGAGGCCACGTCGAGGGAGATGCCGATCTGCTTGCCCGGCTCATAGCCGGCGGCGGAGATGGCGTCCATGATGTAGTTCAGGGAGTCCTTGTTGGACTTCATCTTCGGTGCGAAGCCGCCCTCGTCGCCGAGGCCGGTAGCCAGGCCTTCCTTCTTCAGGACGTTCTTCAGGGTGTGGTAGACCTCGACGCCTGCGCGCAGAGCCTCGCTGTAGGTATCGAAGCCGTACGGGGAGATCATGTACTCCTGGATGTCGGTGGCGAAGTCAGCGTGAGCGCCACCGTTCATGATGTTCATGTTCGGAACCGGCAGGATGTGGCCGTTGGTGCCGCCGATGTAGCGGTACAGCGGCTGGCCCGTGGATTCAGCGGAAGCATACAGAGCGGCCAGGGACACGCCGAGGATGGCGTTGGCGCCCAGACGGCCCTTGTTCGGGGTGCCGTCGAGCTCGATCATGACCTCGTCGAGAGCGCGCTGATCGGAAGCGTCCATGCCGATGACCTTCGGAGCGATCTCTTCGTTCACGGCCTTGACGGCGTTGAGCACACCCTTGCCCATGTACACGGACTTGTCGCCGTCGCGACGCTCCCAAGCCTCGGCTTCACCGGTGGAAGCGCCGGAGGGAACGAGACCCAGGCCCTGGGCACCGTCTTCGGTGTCGAGAACGACCTCAACGGTCGGGTTGCCGCGGGAATCGAGAATCTGACGCGCGTAAACGCTTTCAATTACTGCCACAACTACTCCTTATAAACGTTAGGTTGTGATGACAATGCCTAGAATAGTGCGTTTTGTGGACGTAGCGCAAACTTTTCCGACACGAATCATGTGAACGCTCACATACATCTGCGGACATCCTCACTTGCGAGGGGTGGGAGACCAATCGAGGTCGTCCAACAGTTGATCCGTCCACTGCACCACCTCGTCGGAGCCCATCGGCTTCGACCCGAGCGAACCTGCAAAGGGGGCGGGAACCAGATACGTCTTGGTGACCGGTCTGTACTGGATGCCCTTGTAGATCCTGGCCATGCGAAGCTGCACGGATTCACGCGGCTCGAACTTGGCCACACGCACATTACGGCCCTGTGCGATGATCTCGGTGATGCCAAGCCTTCGCGCCTTGGCCCGCAATCGAGCCACGTCGAACAATGCGCCGAATTCGGCCGGCGGCCTGCCATAACGGTCGGCAAGCTCGTCACGCAGTTCCTCGAGATCGCCTTCCGTACGGGCCGCGGCCAGCTTGCGATAGGCTTCAAGCCGTAGCTTGTCGGAATCGATATAGTCGACCGGAATGGACGCCTCGATCGGCAGGTCGATGCTCACGGCCACCGATTCGGTGCGTTCCGGCTCCTTGTACTGTTCCACGGCCTCGGAGACCATGCGCACATACAGGTCGAAACCCACACCCTCGATATGCCCGCTCTGCTCATCGCCAAGCAGATTACCGGTGCCACGCAACTCCAGATCCTTCATGGCCACGTCGAAACCGGAACCGAGCGCCGTGTTCTGCGCGATGGTGGCAAGACGGTCATGCGACTGCTGGGTCATCGGCTTGGCCGGATCATAAAGGAAGTAGGCGTAGGCGCGTTCACGGCCGCGTCCGACTCGTCCTCGCAGCTGGTGCAGCTGACTGAGACCGAAACGATCGGCATGATCGACGATCAACGTGTTTGCGTTGGAGATATCAAGACCAGTCTCGATAATCGTGGTACATACCAGCACATCGATGTCACGATGCCAGAAGTCACGGATCACGCCATCGAGCTGCTTCTCCCCCATCTTGCCGTGCGCAATGCCGACATGCGCTTCCGGCACGAGGTCATGAATCTTCGCCGCGACGGACGCAATGTCCTGCACACGATTGTGCACGTAGAAGACCTGGCCACCACGTAGCAGTTCTCGACGTACGGCTGCGGTGATCTGCGCATCCTCATATGCGCCGACATAGGTGAGCACCGGCAGACGATCCTCGGGAGGCGTGGCCAGTGTGGACATCTCACGGATGCCGGTGACGGCCATCTCAAGCGTTCGTGGAATAGGCGTTGCCGACAGACTCAGCACGTCCACATTGGTACGCAACGCCTTGAGCGTCTCCTTATGCTCGACGCCGAACCGTTGCTCCTCGTCGATGATGACGAGTCCCAGATCCTTGAATTTGATTTTCGGATTGAGCAGCTTATGCGTGCCGATCACCACGTCGACGGTGCCGTCCTCCAGACCCGTAATGGTGTCGTTGATTTCCTTGGCGGTCTGGAATCGGCTCATTGCGGCCACATTCACCGGGAAGCCCTCATAGCGCTCGGTGAACGTCTCGAAATGCTGTTGCACCAGCAGCGTGGTCGGTACGAGCACGGCCACCTGTTTGGAATCCTGCACCGCCTTGAAAGCGGCACGTACGGCGATCTCCGTCTTGCCGAAACCGACGTCGCCGCAGATGAGACGATCCATCGGTACGGATCGTTCCATGTCGGATTTGACCTCGTCGATGGTGGTGAGCTGGTCGGCGGTCTCCTGATACGGGAAGGCATCCTCCAGTTCCTTTTGCCATGGCGTGTCTTTGCCGAAGGCGTAACCGGGCGTACGCTGGCGGGCCGAGTACAGTTTGACCAGATCCTCGGCGATCTCGTGCACGTGTTTACGTGCCTTGGCTTTGGTGGCCGCCCAATCGGAACCGCCCAGTTTGTTGAGTTTCGGCGCCTCGGCGCCGATATACTTGCTGATCTGATCGAGCTGGTCGGTGGGGATGAACAGTTTGTCGGCCGGGGCGCCGCGTTTGTTCGGCGCATATTCGATGACCAGATATTCGCGGGTGGTTTTGTTGGCGCCGGTACCGATAGTACGTTGACGCATTTCAACGAAACGTCCGATGCCGTGCTGCTCGTGCACCACGTAATCGCCGGATTTCAGTTCCATCAGATCGATGGCCTTGCGCCGGCGCTTCGGGGTTTTGGCCTGGCCCGCAGCCGAAGTGCGGCCGGTCAGGTCACGCTCGGTCAGCAATGCTGTTTTCGCCGCATTATCCACGAATCCGTCGATGGCACGGGATCGCACGCACTCGAAGTTGGTGATGCCGGTTTCGTTGATGGCGCGTTTCAGGCGGGCCAACGTGCCTTGTGCGGCTGCCGTGATGGTCACGTCATAGCCAGCTGCGAGCAGCCCCTCAATGCCGGAGGCGGCCTTGTGTTCGTCACCACGATATTCGCCTGGATTCGAAGCATCGATTCGTACATGGCCGGGCAGACTGGAATCCACACCGAAACTGGTGAGTTTCCAAACGTCATGCTGCGAGAACGCAAGAGACGTTATGGTCTCTTCGAAGTCAAGAAAATTCGCCTGATCGAAGGTGATGGGCGCACCACTACCATGACCGGACGCGGCCACATGCCAGCTGGCAGCCAGAAACTCGTTGGCGGTTTTGGCCAGATCATCGGCGCCTCTGCGCAGTTTTTCCGGATCGGAAAGCATGATCAGCGCATTCGGCGGCAACATGCCCTGCACCGATTCCATGTCGTCGACGAGCGCCGGCAACAGCGATTCCATACCCTCTACCGCAATGGCGTTGGCGATGGATTCCAGCATATCCTCGGCGTTGGGAATGGAACCGATCAGGGACTTCGCCCGATCGCGAACGGCGTCCGTCAGTTGCAATTCACGGCATGGCGTGGCCCAGACGCTCTCCAGCGGCTCTCCGTACGTACGTTGGTCGGAAGCATGGAACTGCTTGATGGCATCGATTTCGTCACCAAAGAATTCGATACGCACCGGATGCGGCAGCGTCGGCGGAAATACGTCGATGATGCCTCCACGCACGGCGAATTCTCCACGGTCCATCACAAGGTCCACACGCGTATAGGCGCTCTCCACCAATCGTTTCGACGCTTCATCGAGCGCCAATTCCTCGCCTTGCGTGAATACCAGCGGTTCGATGTCGCCAAGACCGGCCACTACCGGCTGAATCAGGGATCGCACCGGCATTACCAGAATGCGGATCGGACCGAACATGGCATTCCCCTCTTCGGGGTGTTTCAACCTGCGGAACACCGCCATGCGGCTGGCCACCGTATCGGCACGGGGAGACAGACGTTCATGAGGCAACGTTTCCCAAGCCTCCAACTGGGCCACATCCTGCGGGTCGCCACCGTACCAGGAACGAATCGCCTCGACCGTCTCCTCCGCCTCCCTCCCGGAAGCGACAACGAGCACGACCGGCCTGCTGCCGGCGGCACCGGCCGCCAGAGCCGGCCGTAGACCTTCGGGAACGCCTACGGTGATGCTGGGATCGATGTCGGATTCCGGTTCCTCGACCTCACCGGAAATCAGCGCACGGAAATCGTCATCCGTTTCCAGTACGTCAAGGATGCCGGACAGCTCAGCGGCCATTGAACTGCTCCTGAGCCTTGGCGAGACCGTCGAAGATGATGGTCTCGGCCGCATCGGCGCCATCGGCAAGGAATTCAGGCAACTGCTTGCGTTGGTCCGGCCCGAATCCGCCCAACACCCAGTTCACCGTATTGTCGTGGGCGTGCGCACCGCGTTGGGCATGGCCGACGCCCATACGCACACGGGCGTATTTCGGCGTGCCAAGCGAACGATCAATGGACTTAATGCCGTTGTGTCCGCCGGCGGAGCCTCCGGACTTGACCTTGATGCGGCCGAAATCAAGGTCCATGTCGTCATGGACTACCACGATATGATTCGGTTCAATCTGGTAGTACGAGCTGATGGAAGCCACCGCATTGCCGGAATCGTTCATGTAGGTCAGCGGTTTGGCCAGAAAGAACTTCACATTGCGGCCCGACAGGTTCATTACGCCTTTGCCGAGCATGGCCAGCCCCTTGTGATCGGAGAAATTGACCGACCAGCGTTCCGCCAGCAGGTCGGCTGTCATGAATCCCATGTTGTGGCGCGTTCCTTCGTACTTGGAGCCCGGATTGCCCAATCCTGCAATCAGCCAGAAATCAGATGCCATCGTTCTTTCCTACGTTCCCGTTCTACTGTTTCCTCTGTCGTTGACCGGGAAAATTGTACTTACAGGTCGAGATACCAGTAACTCATGTCACGCATGGTGCCGGTGGAATCGGTGGCGGCCGCCGGCATCAGGCCGAATTGAGTGAAGCCGAAACGCCTCATCAGCGCGATGGAGCCGGCATTGTCGGCGAAGATGATGCCGCAGGCCTTGCGCATATTACGCTTGCGGCATTCCTCAAGCAGCTTCGTCAGGGTGTAGGTACCCACGCCCTTGCCCTGCCATGCAGGATCGACGTAGTAGGCCAGATCGGTGACGCCGTCGTAGCCGGCACGGTCATAGAACACGGACAACGCACCGAAACCGACCGTCTGCGGGTTACCGTCGTCATCCGCCGCTTCGACGACGAACACCGCATATGGATCTTGGTGCGATTCGACCCAGACCTTGCGTTGTTCAAGGGTGCGCGGTGAAAGGTCGGCTGAGGAACCGCCGGCGATGACGGCAGCATTATAGATGTCGGTGATGGCCCTGAGGTCGTGCTCACCGGCGATTCGATAGGTATATTCGGTCATGGTTGCCTACCATAGCGTTCCCGAATAACGAAAGAGGAGCCGCATCCACACTCGCGGACACGACTCCTCTCCGAAAAGACGCACAGGGAAGCTACTGCTCGAGTTCGATGGCCTTGTTCAAGGCTTCCTGCAGCTTCTTCTGCGCCTCACCGTAGGCGCTCCAGTCACCCTTCTTCATGGCGGCGTCGGAATCCTTCATTGCTTGGGCGGCATCGTTCAGCGCGTTCTTCAAATCGCCGCTTGCCGTGCCGCTCGTGTCATTTCCGGTGCTCGAATCCGTGGATCCGCCTTGCGAGGTATCACCCTGCTGGCCGCTGGAGTCGGTTTTGCCATCCGTCTTACCGGACGAAGTACCGCCTTCGACGTTCTCGGCGTCACCGGCGGATGCTCCGGAATTGCCGCCGAACACCTGATCAAGCGCCTCGTCCAAGGTGTTGGCGAACCCGACCTGATCACCGAAGGCCACAAGCACCTTCTTCAGGAGCGGGAAGCTCGTGGAACCGGAGGATTTCACGTACACCGGCTGGACGTACACCAGACCACCGCCAAGCGGCAAGGTGAGGAGATTGCCTCGCTGAACGTTGGTGGAACCGGATTCGAGCAGGTTCAATTCCTTGGATACGTCTGCCGAGGCGTTGAAGTTGTTCTGTGCCTGTCCCGGACCGGGCACATTGGAGTCCTTCGGCAACTCCTGCAATCGGATGGTGCCATAGTTCGAACCGATTTTGCCCTTCTCGTTGCCTGCATCGGAATCGACCGACAGGAAGCCGGTCAGGATCTCTCGTGTCGAGGAACCTGCCGGAATATACGATGAGGTGAGCGAGAACACCGGCTCGTTGGATCCGCCGGTCTGCAAGGTCAGATAATACGGCGGCTGCAGAATGTCACGCTGCTGGGCTTGCTGCGATTCGGTCGGATCGACCGGGGTCTGCCAGAAGTCCTCGCCGGAGAAGAACTGGTTCGCGGAAGACACATGATACTTGGCGAGCAGCTCACGCTGTACCTTGAACAGACTTTCCGGATAACGCAGGTGACTCATCAGATCGCCGGAGATTTCGGAAAGCTGATGGTACTGGCCGGGGAAGATCTGTTCCCATGCCTTGATGACCGGATCGGATTCGTCCCACACATACAGATCCACCGAACCGTCATAGGCGTCGACGGTGGCCTTCACCGAATTACGGATATAGTTGGCGTTCTGCGAATTCAAACCCGTGACGGTGGACGAGGTCTCCGTGGTGGAGTCCTTGGTCGCATCTCCCAAATCGGTCATCTGCGAGTATGGGTAGGCATCGGAGGTGGTGTAGCCGTCGACGATCCACTTCACACGCCCGTCGACCACGGCAGGATACACGCGGCCGTCAAGGGTCAGGTACGGAGCGACCTTGGCCACGCGTTCCTTCGGGGAACGATCGTAGAGAATCTGCGAATTGGCGTTCACACGATCGGAGAAGAGAATCTGATCGGAACCGAAACGAATCGCATACAGCAGACGGGAGAAGATGTTGCCGATCTTCGGACCACCATCGCCCTTGAAGGTGTTGGTGGCACCTTCAGAGCCGGTCGGGTAGTCGAATTCCCAGGATTTGGTGCCATCAGGAGCGCCCACGATGGAGTATTCGGAGGCGTTCGGGGAGAAATAGATGCGTGGCTCGTATTGTTCGGAATCCGTCAGTTTGCCTTGGTTGGGGATGCCGGATTCGAAGAACTTCGGCTGGCCATCGCTGGTCACCTTGTTGCCATAGGCGGCGACCACGCCATAACCGTGCGTGTATACGGTATGGTCATTCACCCAATTACGGTTGTCAAGGCCGTCAAGATCAAGTTCGCGGGCCGCGATGACGGTGTCTTGGCTCACACCGTCCACCTCATATTTGTCGACCGACAGCGTGTCGGCAAAGGTGTAGTACTGCTTGGACTGCTGCAGCTGCTTGAAGGTCGGCGAGACGATCTGCGGGTCAAGCAGTCGGATCTGCGCGGTGGATTCGGCGGAATCGGCCAACGCGCCGGCCTCGCCTTCGGTGGTGGCCTTATATTGCTCGGTCTTCACTTTGTTCAGGCCGTAAGCAACGCGAGTGGCGTCAATGTTGCGCTGGATGTAGGTGGATTCCATCTCCTGCGCGTTCGGATTGACACGGAAACGCTGCAACAGCATGGGCCATGCAACGGTGAGCACCAGGCTGACGACAACGGCGGATGCGATGGCCACGGTCGGCACCTTCCACGCCTTCAACGCTTCGGAGGCACGCACAGCGATAGGAGCCTGGCCTTCCAGAGCATGGGATTTCATAATCCATATGCCCAACACCACACCGAGGATGACGGTGATGGCGGCCATGACGAAGGTGACCGGAATGGTGGCGTTCACCGTGGTGTAGGTCGCGCCGGTAATGCGACTACCCTCCGTCGTGAGGGTGGAGAACACACCGACCACCTGGTTGGCGGCCCAAGCGAACATGTTGAGCATCAGCCAGATGCCGATCTGACGGCGGGCACGCTTGGTGATGTTAAACAGACCACGGCCGTTGACCGGCATGGTGATGCGGATGCCGCCCATGAGCACATGCGTGATGACGGAGAAAATGATGCCGGCGAGCAACAACAGCGATACGGCCGACATGATCAGACGCAGTCCAGGCAGCACGAACACGTAGAAGCCGTTGTCAAGTCCGAATTGCGGATCGGTGGTACCAAAGCTCTGCGCATTGAACATGAGCAGGATTTCGGACCAGTTCGAGTTGAACTGTGCACCGAAGATCAGGCCTACGATCAGCGAGACGACCACGGCCACGCGACGGGCGTTTCTGGAACTCACGCCCTTGCCTATTTCGATGGTGTCGCCCTTGACACGGATGGTGGAGCCGTCGGCTGCGTCCGGACGCGCCCGAATCGCCAAGGTTGCGGATATGAAGCTGACACCGGCAAGCAACAGCGCATAGGCGATCCACAGACCGATCCTGGTGCCCAGCTGCGTCCATATCACACTTTGGAAACCAAGTTGGTCGTACCACATGACATCGGTGATGAACTGCGCCAATGCGAAAAACAGGCCGACGACGATGGCCAAGGCCAGAACTATGCCGATGAGAATCTTGTTGCCGCGCGATGCTCCTTTTCGGGGGCGGTTGGGACGCCGGGCGATACGCGGACGGGAAGGACCTTTCGGAGGCACGCTCGAACCGGACCGCGAAGTGGTGTCGCCATCGGTCTCGACATTGAGGATGATCGGATCATCATTCGAGGAACGTTGCCTGTCGGAACGGTTCGCACCTTCCGAAGGATCGAACAGGGGGCCAAACATATCGAAGAAAGACATGTTTCCAGCCTACAGACAGGCAAGGAACGCGTGTCAGAGCCCGAATGGTTCATGATGAAACGACGGTTGCCATCAATCTCGTTGCACCGAATTCAGTGCGTATCCGCATGCAATCGTCCACCATATGGAAGCGTCCCCGTTCCCAAATCGGGAAACGGGGACGCTCATCATGCCTTGTCAGCAACAGCAGCTGGTGTTGGGATGCTCCCTGTCATAGGCTTCGCGGGCGAGCAGGAACTCCTTCTCGCTCAATGGCCGTTCATCGGGATGTTCGGCGGCGAAGTGCTCAAGATAATGATCGTATCTTGCTTCGCCGCTGATCTCCCGCATGTACCAGACCACGCCACGCCTTGGACAGCGTCGCCACCAACCGTCGCGACATCAGGCGGCCGCCTTGCTTTCGTGGGCCAGCTCATAGGACTTGGCCGCATACTCGCGGGCGACTTTCTTCTCGAGAGATGTGGCGATCAGGCTGGACGGAGCGAACCATTCGGATTCGACGAACGGATCCTCGGACGTGGTTTCCACACCGAACTTGCCCGCCTTGAGGGTCTTCACGATTACCACGACGCCGCAAATCAGGAAAGTGGCCATCATGATGAAGAAGAACACGGACAGCACGCCGTCGAGATAGGCGTTGGACAGCGATGCCTTGGCATTGGCCAATGCCTCGCCAGTCAGTTCTCCGGAGTCGATCTTGGTCTGCCAGGTCTTGGCCGCGGCGAAATAGCCGATCTTGGAATCGAAGATCTTCTGGAAGTCGGCGGTGAAAGTCACGGCCACGTCCCACACCAGCGGCACGACCGGAATCCATGCGTACTTGGCGCGGCCCATCTTGACCACGCATACCGTCACCAACATGAAGCAGGCGGCGGCAAGTAGCTGGTTGGAGATGCCGAAGATCGGAACCATGGCATTGATGCCGCCGTTGGCGTCGGAAACGCCCATGTACAGCATGGTGCCCCACAACGCAGTGGCGATCAGCGTAGTGATGATGTTGCCCGGACGCCAAGTCGGATCGCCGAACTTCTTGAGCCTCTTGGCGTTGGCAAGCATCTCGCCGATCTGATAGCGGGCGACGCGGGTGCCGTTGTCGACGGTGGTGAGAATGAACAGCGCTTCGAACATGATGGCGAAGTGGTACCAGAAGGCCATGGAGTTCTGTCCACCGAGATAGGACTTCAGGAAGGAGGCCATGCCCATGGCGAAGGTGGTGGCGCCACCGGTACGGGACACGATGGACTTCTCACCGATATCGGAAGCGGCCTGCTTCAGGGCCTCGGCGCCTTCATAGGTCTTGACGTCGCCGTTGGAGTCCTCGGAATCCCAGGTGACCTTCATCTGGTTGCCTTCGATGTCGGAGACCTTCATCGAACCCACTGCCTTGACGGCGGCATCGGCCTGCTCGTCGGCGGTGGAGGTGGAAGTGATGGTCACACCGGAAGCGGCGGAGATCTGGGCTGCGGACATGTTGGTGGAGAAGTACACGCCCTGGGAAATGGTGATGGCCGCAATCAGTGCGATGACGGCGGTGAAGGATTCGACCAGCATGGAGCCGTAGCCGATCATGCGGATCTGGTTCTCCTTCTCCAGGGCCTTCGGGGTCAGGCCGGAGCTCACTGCGCCGTGGAAGCCGGAAAGGGCACCGCAGGCGATGGTGATGAATAGGAACGGGAACAGGTTGCCGGAGAAGGTCGGCCCGGTCGACGTGGAGGCGAGCTCGGTCAGACCCGGCACCTTGACTGACGGATTGGCGATGATGATGCCGATGACGAGCAGCACCAAGGTGCCGATCTTCATCAAGGTGGACAGATAGTCTCGCGGAGTGACAAGCAACCAGTGCGGCAGAGCGGCCGCGCAGAAGGAGTAGATCACCAGAGCGATGACCAGTTCCTTGGCGGACAGGGTGAAGATCGGAGCAAGCACCGGGGAATCGGCGATCCAGCCACCGGCCACGATGTCAAGCACGAGCAGCACGAAGCCGAGGACAGTGGTTTCGATGACGCGTCCCGGACGCAGGAAGCGCTGGTAGCAACCCATGATCAGTGCGATCGGGATGGTCATGCCGATGGAGAACACGGCCCACGGCGAGGCGGCCATGGCCTTGATGGCCACAAGGGCGAGGAACGCCATGGCGATGGCGGTCATGACGACCAGGAAGATCGACAGCACCATGCCACCGAACTTGCCCATCTCGTCGGCGGCCATCTGGCCGAAGGAACGGCCGCGGCGCTTGGCGGAAATCCACAGCATGAGCATGTCCTGCACGGCACCGGCGAAGATCACGCCGAGAATGATCCACAGCACGGACGGCAGATAACCCATCTGAGCGGCCAGAATCGGGCCGACGAGCGGGCCCGCGCCGGAAATGCCGGCGAAGTGCTGTCCGAAAAGTACGCGGCGATCGGCGCGTTCGAAGTTGGCGCCATCATGCACACGCTCGGCCGGGGTGGCGTTCGCGTCATCGGTGCGCATGATTCTAATCTGAATGTAATACGCATAGAAACGGTATGCGATGGCATAGGAGCAGATGGCCACGACCACGAACCAGATGGCGCTGATCTGCTCGCCACGGGACACGGCCAGAATGGCCCAGCCAATGGCGCACACAATGGAAATGGCGGCCCACAGCAAGGCCTTTGGCCAAGTCCATACCATCTTCGGCTTCACGCCGACCGGTAGGCCTTTCGAATTGCGAATGACGCGTTGCGCCTCTTCCGGCGTATAGTCATCCTTGAACTCCAGCTTGCCGGGCGCAGGGACCTGGGCGCCGGCAGTGCTTGCTGCACTAGTCATTATCGTTCTCTCTCAATTAACTGTTGGGTTTAGCCGGATTCGAGTAATCGAACCCTTCTTGCTTGTGGCTAAGGCAACAGCGTAAGCGAGAGAAATGTATTTCTGAGTTACTTCTCACGATATGGGACATGCCAGGGGGCTATGGACGGGATGGCCCGCAATTGTTACGGACCGCCCTGTCGCCACACTCGTTCGATGATGACAGCGCCACACCACATCATGCTCGCATCTACGCGACGAATGTCAGTTGGATGAGCAGCATGTAGACGATGGTGCCGCCCGCAATCGACAGCAGCATGTTCCTCTTCCATAGGTGCAGCAACACGATCACGATGATGGCGATCGCCTCGGGAATGCCGTGGTTGCCGGAAAGCGGCTGTACTCCCTTCAACGAATAGACGACAAGCAGGCCGGTCATGGCATACGGCAACACTTTGCCAAGATACTCAATGACACGTGGCGGTTGTTTGGATTCGGGGAACAGCAGGAACGGCAGGAATCGAGTGACGACGGTGCCGAGCACCGCCATCAGCACAGTTACGACGCCCTGCCAGGTAGTCATGATCATCTCGCGCGATTCTCCCGTTCGTCGAATCCCCCGTCGGTTTTCAAATCGCCAAGATACGGCCGGACCATGAGAAACATCACCAGCATGGCGAGCAACGAGGGAATCATGAAATCGTCGGCTCCGAACAGCGCCAGACAGATGACCGGCACGACGATGCCGGTCAAAGCGGCCATATGACTTCTGCGCTTCGAATTCATCCACTGGTCCACGAAGATGACCACGAACAACGCGGTCATCACGAAATCCAATCCGGAGGTATCGAAGGTCAGCCGTCCGCCGACGATGCCGCCGACGGTGGCTCCAAGGACCCATGATGACTGATCGAGCAGCGATACGAAGAAGTAAAACCAGCCACGATCCACACCATCGGGAATCCGTACGCTATTGTTGACGGCGAAGGTTTCATCGCACATGGCGTAGATAAGGTACGGCTTCTTCAGCCCCATGCTCTTGAATCTGCCAAGCATGGAGATGCCGTAAAACACATGACGGGTGCCCATCATCACCGCAAGCATCAGTGTGGCGAGGGGATTGAAGGCGGAGACCAGCAGGTTCACGGTAACGAATTCCATGGAGCCCGTAAAGATGAACGCACTCATGCACATGGGCCACAGGAACGAGAAACCCCGGGTGCCCATCAGCAGGCCATACGACATGGCAAGGAAAAAGAAGCTAATGCAAATCGGCAGCACCTTGGGCACGGCGGCCCGCAAGGCCCTGGTCTTCACGCCTTCCCCCTGCCGCACCGGCATCTCCTCCTTCATCATCGCGCCCGACGAATCCTTCGAGAATCACACTAATGGCACCATCGTCGCACAAACGCCCATCGACTATCGACGCTGCTTATGACGGGTTTAATAAGGGCGGCCACCCTACTATGCTCATATATGAATCCACCACTGTGGACTCGCAAAGCTAAGGAGTATCGATGAAGACGCTGGTACTGGTGTTCCATCCGCATCTGGAAAAGTCGCAGGTCAATCGCAAGCTCATGGACATCGCCAATGAGACCGGTGACGTAACCGTAATCGACGAGTATGCCGAATATCCGGATTTCCACATCAATGTGGAGCGCGAGCAGAAGCTCATCGAATCGCATGACCGTATCGTGCTGCAATTCCCCTTCTATTGGTATAGCTCCCCCGCATTGCTCAAACAATGGGAGGATGCGGTGCTGCAGGCCGGTTGGGCGTATGGCGGTGGACACGCACTGGAAGGTAAGGAATTCATGGTGGCCGTCTCCACCGGTTCTCCGGCGGATTCGTATACCCGTGAAGGCAGCCACGTACGTACCATGGAGGAGCTGCTCTCCCCGTTCGAAACGACGTTCCGCCACGTGCATGCCACGTATCTCAAGCCGTTCCTGATTCAGGGCGTCGCCACCTCCACCGAGGCGCAGATCGATCAGGCCGTCGCCCAGTATCCGGCGGCGCTGGTCGACTGACTCTCGTCCGGCATCCGCCTCGGTCGTCAGGCATGGATTTGCGTTGGCATGCATAAAACGCATGTCAACGCGCCCATCACGCACATTGGTTTGCCTGCGATTTCGGTTCCATAATGAGGTCCGCACCAACATCGGCAAAATACGATTCGAAGGATTTCATGATGGAATACGGCAAAGGCCATGTATACGAACTGATGGACCAAGGCGGTCCGACCGACAACCGCGAACCGTACTTCAAAGAGGCGGTCGACGAGATGATGCGCGCCCGTACGCTGTGCGCGAAAGCGAACGCAACCCTGCCCGACGACCCAAGCTACGTCGGTCATCTCGAGGAGCTGTTCGGCCGCAAGCTCGACGATGTGCGCATCCTGACGCCGTTCACCTGCGACTTCGGCAACCGCGTGACGTTTGGCAAAGGCGTGTTCATCAATCATTCCGCCATCCTGTCCGCTTCGGGCGGCATTGAGTTCGGCGACGGAGTACAAGTGGCGCCGGGCGTTCGCATCGCGACCATCAACCATGATTTCAACGCGCGCCATTCCATGTATACCTATGGCAGGGTGACCATCAAGAAAAACGCGTGGATCGGCATGAACGTAACCATCTGCCCCGGTGTGACCATCGGTGAATACGCGGTGGTCGGCGCCGGCGCCGTCGTCACCAAAGACGTTCCCGACTATGGGGTCGCCGTAGGAACCCCCGCAAAGGTCATCAAGATGCTCGATCCGAACGAGCAGCAGGAGTAGCCCCGGCCGGATGGCGGATTCCTCCGTCCCGGAACACCCACCTAGCCTTCGGCCATCTTCGCCACCACCTCGCGTACACAGGTAAGGAAGGCCTGTGCGGACGGGGTAAGCGGCTGGTCCTTCTTCCACGCCATATGGAGCGCGACATGTACGGGTGGGTCAAACGGACGGAAACATAGTCCGCTTCCCTCGCCCGTGTCCACCAATCCTCCGAGGCTCATGGCATAGCCGTATCCGGCACGCACGAATCGGCTGGCGTTATAGGCCAGATTCATGGTGCCGACGATGTGGTAAGGCCTTAAATCGGCACCATACCAACCCGACAGGTCACGCCTGACCAACGCGCCCTTCGGTACGATCATCGGCAATCCCTGCAGGTCTTCGGCACGGATCCCATCCTTCGCCACCAACGGATCGTCCGATCGCATGAGCACGCCCATCTGATCTCCGCCCGGCAACGGAAAATGGTCATAGCGGCCCATATCGGTCGGCTGCACGAGCACACCGAAATCGGCCAACCCATTGTTAAGCCGTTCCACGATGTTTTCGCCGTAGTCATCATGCAGCTGCACACGGATGCCGGGATGCAGCTCCCGAACATGCACGGCGGCCTTGGCAAGCACATCCATGACCGAAGATTGAGCGGCCGCGATATGCACGTCGCCCTCAATCTCCTCGCCAGAAGCGATTTCGGATTTGGTGCGGTCAGCGAGCTCCACGATTTCGCGCGCACGCCGGTACAGCAGTTGCCCTTCATGCGTCAGCTCCAACGCACGCCCACGATTGCCTCGTACGAACAGCGTGGCACCCATCTCTTCTTCCAGGTCTTTGATCTGCCGAGACAACGCCGGCTGGCTGATACGCAGTACGTCGGAGGCGGCGGTGACGCCCTCTTCCTGCACTACCGCGATAAAATTGCGCAATATTTTGATTTCCATAATCGTCTCGTTCCGCCGCCCACTATGCATCAACACATTAAGTATATGCATTTTTTCGATTAATTACTATTGCTGATTTGTATTTGTTATATCTTCCTTCCGACCATACGATGACAGCAGTACGCAGCGCTCATCATCGGAGGAATTGAAATGACCAAACCAACCCATGTTCTATTTGTCGGTGCAACCGGCAGCATCGGGCGGCTAGCCGTGGCAGAAGGATTGGCCCAGGGCTATCAGGTGCGCGCCTTGGTGCGTGACACAAGTCGCGCACACTTTGATGCCCGTGTAAACATGTTCGAAGGCGATTTGACCAGCATCGAATCACTGAAAAGCGCATTGGACGGCATCAATGGCATCGTATTCACCATGGGTGCGCACGACGGTCCTTCGATGATCGAAAAGATCGATTACGGCGCGGTGCGCAACACCCTGCTCGCCTTGGATGGGCGTAAGGTGCGCATCGCCCTGATGACGGCGATCGGCGTGACCTACATGGATTCGAAATACAACCGTGACTATCAGGCGCACGATTGGAAACGACGTTCCGAACGTCTGGTGCGCACCAGCGGCAACGAATACACCATCGTGCGCCCCGGCTGGTTCGACTACAACGATTCCGACCAGCAACGACTCGTATTCCTGCAGGGTGACACGCATCGTCACGCAAGTCCCGAAGACGGCGCAGTCGCACGCGCACAGATTGCGCGCGTACTGGTGTCGGCGCTGGGCAGCGACGAAGCCGACCACAAAACGTTGGAGCTTATCGCCGAGCAAGGCCCGGCACAAGCCGACCTGTCTCCCCTGTTCGAAGGCTTGGAGCCGGATGCGGCCGGCTCGTTCGACGGCGTGCATGACGAGGCAAACTTCCCGCTCTCCGCCCAGCCCAAACGCGTGCTCAGGGATCTCGACACGATCCAGTCACTGGCCTGACCACGAAAGCCCCATGACGTTGGGACGGCGGAAGACCATGAACGCTCGCAAAGCACTTTCGACCTGTCTGTGCATCACCGCACTCACACTCGGCGGATGCGGATCGATACCCGATACGAAGCCCGAATCATCCAGACAAACAGCAACCAATTCATCGAAAGGAAGCAGCATGGTAGTGGTGTATTTTTCCCGCGCCGGCGAGAATTACGGCGTGGGCAACGTGAAAGTCGGCAACACGGCGAAACTTGCCGAGGCGATCGCCGAAGAGACCGACGCTCCGCTCATCGAGATCACCCGCAACGAACCCTATCCGGAAGGCTATGACGAGGCCACCAGCGTGGCACAGGACGAGCGACGAGACAACGCCCGCCCGCAAATCACGCTCAACGGCGACGCCGATGCCCTGGAATCGGCCGGCACCATATTCCTCGGTTACCCAATCTGGTGGGGCGATGCGCCGATGCCGATATACACGTTCCTCGAAGGACGCGATTGGGCGGGCAAGACCATCCATCCGTTCTGCACGCACGAAGGTAGCGGTTTGGGATCGACCCCAAACAACATTGCTGACGCCACCGGCGCAATCGTGAAGACCGGTCTTGCCGTGCGAGGCACCGACGCGCAGAACAACGCCGACAAAACCGCCAAGGCGGTCAGTGAATGGATTGCCAAGGCCGGTCTATGACCCTTCGTCATCAGTCCGGCTTTTCCAGCACACCTTCAAGCCGGAGAAGCCGGGCTTTGACATCGAGACCGCCCGCATAACCGGTAAGACTGCCGTCAGCACCGATGACACGGTGGCATGGCACTATGATGCCAACCGGGTTGTGGTGCACCGCACCGCCGACAGCCCGTGCCGAAACCTTGCGGCCGTCGGCATGTTTCGATTCCAACCGGTGCGCAAGCTCACCGTACGAAACGGTCTCGCCATAGGGGACCTCCCGCAGCAACGCCCAGATTTCCTCACGAAACGGCGTACCCTCCAGTCGAATCGGCACATGCACTTTCGGCTTACGCCCTGCGAAATATTCATCCAGCCAACGAAAGGCGAGTCCGAAAATCGGCAGGTCGTCCGTCCATACCGCATTGTCATCGTCAGCATCTTCCGTATGCCCGTCGAACCACAGTCCCAGTAGCGCTTCGCCGTCCGCAATCATCGTAATGCCGCCAATCGGCGAATCGTAATGCGTCTTGAACTTATCCACGCTTCACAACATACAAGGTCATCCAGATGCAGGTCAACCCCACCATCGACGGATACCCATTTGGCTTATAGATGGCGGATTCTTCGACTCATCCTAAGGTTAGGGGGTATGTGTCCAAGGTTATTTGGCTTTGATGGTGAAAGCATCCGCCACCTATAGTGGTGATACAACGATCAAGGTGGCCTGGACGAAGGAGCTGGCATGGGATACACGTTGATTACAGGAGCATCCAGTGGCATCGGGCGAGAGCTGGCCTCACTGTTCGCGGCGGATGGGCACGATCTGGTAATCACGGCCAGGAATCGAACCTCACTCGCCGAGGTGAAAAGCCTCCTAGAACGACGTTACGGCGTGCACGTCGAAACGTTCGCCATCGATCTGAGCGAAAACGACGCCCCGCTGAAACTGTACGACTACACGACCTCGCATGGCTTCATCATCGACCATCTGGTCAATAACGCCGGATTCGGTGAATGGACTGGGTTTCTGGACGGCACTTGGCGCCGACAGCATGAGATGATGCAACTCAACATGAACGCACTGGCCGAACTCACCTACCGATATGGGCGGGACATGCGCGATGCCGGTGCGGGGAGGATTCTCAACGTCTCATCAGTCGCCTCCATGATGGCCGGACCGTATATGGCCATGTATTTCGCGTCAAAGGCGTTCGTACGTTCGCTGTCCGAAGCGGTGGCGTATGAACTGCGCGGCACCGGCGTGACCGTGACCTGCGTATGCCCCGGTCCGACCGCAACCGGTTTCGAGAAAGCCGCAAAAATGAGCGGACGTAACTTCTTCACCATGACCAGACCCGCCACGGCCCGTCAGCTCGCCACCTATGCATACCACAAGATGTTGCGGGGTCGAACACTTGCCTACCACAGCATGTTCACGAAATCCGGCACCCTCGCCGAACGAGTACTCCCCCGCTGCCTGACCCGTCGCCTCGCCGCATTCATGAATGGTGGCGATCCGAAACGAAGGGGCTAGGCAACCCCACCCTTCAACGCCTCTTCTTCCGCATACGCCCGTTCCCCGTGTTCCAGCTGGCATTGCAGGAGTCATGCCGGACGATATCAGACGCCTTCAACCACACAGATTCAATAACGGAATTGCATGAATCGACATGTTTCATCGACATTGGATATGCGAAACACTTTGTCGTAGGCTTCCAGGCATACCAAGGGAAAGGAACGAGAACACCATGAGCAAACCTTACATCGTATGCCACATGATGATGTCGATCGATGGCCGCATCGACTGCGGCATGACCGTGCGACTGGCAGGCAATCATGAATACTATGAGACGCTGGCGGCGCTGAACGCCCCGACCCGTGTAAGCGGACGCGTCACCGCACAGCTGGAGATGGCCTCCGGGAAATTCCACGGCACCGGCAAGCCGCTCGGCCATGAGGCCTTCTCCAAGAAGACCGATGCCGAAGGGTACAACGTGATTCCCGACACCAGAGGCACGCTGAGCTGGTCGGATGATTCCGGCAGCGCCAAGCCACTGGTGATCCTGACCTGCGAGCAGGTATCCGAGGACTATCTGGCATTCCTGGATTCACGCAACATCTCGTGGATCGCCACGGGACGCGACCGCATCGACCTGGCACGCGCCAGCGAGATTCTCAACGAGGAATTCGGCGTGGAACGCATGGCCGTAGTCGGCGGAGGCACCATCAACGGCGGATTTCTCGACGCCGGACTGCTCGACGAGGTGAGCATCCTGATCGGCCCCGGCATCGATGGCCGCAAAGGCATGTCCGCCGCCTTCGATGGACTGCCGATGAACCACAGGCCCGTCGCCCTGAAACTCGAATCCGTCACTCCTTATGACGACGGCGCGGTCTGGTTGCGCTATTCGCTGTGACTTTCGGAACGGCTTTCCGCGAATCGCCGATGATTTGCGGGAAGCCACAAGACACAAAACCTTGACTGTTGGAATTGTCATGACATGGAGAGGATCCACGCGTTACTATGAATTGCATGACTGAAACCGTTTCATCCGTGCTTGACACCTCCGGCACGTGGACAAATCCTTTGCGAGATCCACGTGATCTGCGGCTTCCACGCATCGCGGGACCGTGCAGCATCGTGATCTTCGGCGTAACCGGCGACCTGTCACGTAACAAACTGCTTCCGGCAATCTACGACTTGGCTAACCGCGGCTTGTTGCCGCCGAGCTTCGGCCTGACCGGCTTTGCGCGCCGCGACTGGACCGAGGACCATTTCAAGGAGTTCGTCAAGGAAAACGTCGAGGCACATTGCCGCACGCCGTTCAAGGAATCGACTTGGAAGCAGCTGGCTGACGGCATCCGCTTCGTACAGGGCACGTTCGACGATCCGAAGGCGTTCGAGCGTCTTTCCGATACCGTGGCCGAACTTGACCGCGACCGCGGTACCCGAGGCAACCACGCCTTCTATATGTCGGTGCCGCCACGCGCATTTCCACAGGTCTCCCGCCAGCTGGCCGACTGCGGCCTGGCGAAGTCTTCGGAAGGCGCCTGGCGTCGTGTGATCATCGAAAAGCCATTCGGTCATGATCTGGCCAGCGCCAAGGAACTTGACCGTGTGGTCTCCGAGGTGTTCGACCCGTCGAGCGTATTCCGCATCGACCACTACCTTGGCAAGGAAACCGTACAGAACATGTTGGCGCTGCGCTTCGCAAACGCCATGTACGAGCCGATCTGGAACAACAACTACGTCGATCACGTGCAGATTACGCATGCCGAAGACATCGGCGTGGCCGGTCGCGCCGGCTATTACGATGGCATCGGCGCAGCACGTGACATCATCCAGAACCACTTGCTGCAGCTTATGGCGTTGACCGCCATGGAGGAGCCGGTCTCCTTCTCCGCCGCCGACCTGACGGCCGAAAAGACGAAGGTGCTTTCCGCTGTGCGCCTGCCGAAGGATCTGGCCGCGCATACGGCTCGCGGCCAATATGCGGCTGGATGGCAGGGATCGCACGAAGTGGTCGGCTATCTGGACGAAAAGGGCATCGATCCGGCGTCCACCACCGAAACGTATGCGGCGATCCGATTGGACGTCGATACTCGCCGTTGGGCCGGCGTGCCGTTCTATCTGCGTACCGGCAAACGACTGGGCAAGCGCGTTACGGAAATCGCCGTGGTGTTCAAACGTGCCCCGCATCTGCCGTTCGAATCGACGGCCACCAAGGAGCTCGGCAAGAACGCGATTGTGATCCGCGTGCAGCCCGACGAGGGCGTGACCATGCGTTTCGGCTCGAAGGTTCCTGGCGGCACCTCCATGGAGGTACGCGATGTGTCGATGGACTTCGGTTATGGCCGCTCGTTCACCGAATCCTCACCGGAAGCTTATGAACGTCTGATTCTCGACGTGCTGCTGGGCGATCCGCCGCTGTTTCCGACCACACGCGAGGTGGAACTGAGCTGGCAAATCCTCGATCCGATCGAGGAATTCTGGTCCACACTCGGCCAGCCGCAACCATATCGCTCCGGCACGTGGGGCCCGGAAGAGGCCGTTGAGATGCTTGCCCGCGACGGACACCGTTGGAGGATGCCATGATCATCATCATGCAAGACACCGAGACCCGTGAGATTTCGGCGAAAATCGATGAACTGCACGAGGAGCGCGGCGAAGCCGCCTTGGGTCGAGTGCTCACGCTGCTGATCTCCACGAACGAGGCGTCGCTGGAGCATGATCTCGAAGTGGCGAACAGCGCCAGCCGCGAACATCCATGCCGCGTAATCGCCATCGCACCGAGCTCACGCAAGGTGGAAACCGAAGAGCATGCCGATGGAGGGCATCACACCTTCCTCGACGCCGAAGTGCGATTCGGCTCCGATGCCGGCGCAGGTGAGATCATCGTATTGCGGCCACGCGGTGGCCTGGTGCATCATCCGGATACGTTGGTGATTCCGTTGTTGGTGCCGGATGCGCCGGTCGTGGCCTGGTGGCCAAACGAAGCTCCGGCGAACCTGTCGAAGGATCTGCTGGGTTCGATGGCCCGCAGCCGCATTACCGATGCGATGAACTCATCGAATCCGATGCGCACGATGGATGATCTGCGCCGCAACTGGTCGTCGAAGAACGTGGATATGTCGTGGACGCGTCTGACCGTGTGGCGCGCCATGCTTGCCTCCATGCTCGATCAGCCGCCGCATCTGCCGGTAAGCAGCGTGCGAGTGACCGGCCCGAAGGATTTCCTACCAATGGATTTGCTGGCCGCTTGGCTACGGTTGCGTCTGAACGTGCCGGTGGTCGTCGAGGACGTTCCGGGCGCAAAGGCCGTGACAGGCGTGTATCTGACCCGCGCCGACGGCGTGCTGAGTTTGGAACGCCCTTCCACCGATGACGGCGTAGCCGTGCAGAGCGTGCCCGGACAGTCTCCCCAGACCATCAGCGTACCTGCACGCACGATTGAAGAATGTCTGAGCGAGGAGCTCGGCCGTCTCTACCCCGACGAGATCTATGCCGAAGTCGTGACACAGGGCTGGGACCTCATCAATCCGACGCACTGAATCGAAACCCAAAAAACAAGGAATCCTTCAATGACGGAACGCAAGACTGTCGTATACCCGAATCCCGAAGTGCTGGCACAGGCCGTGGCGGCACGTACGTTGCTGACCATCGCCGATCTGCTGGCCGAGCCGAATCGTCAGCGCGTCGATATTGCCGTGACCGGCGGCACCGACGGCATCTATGTGCTGAAAGTCATGGGCGAAAGCCCTTTGGCCGAGGCCGTGGACTGGTCCCGCGTGCACGTGTGGTGGGGCGACGAACGCTTTGTGGCCGCCGACAGCGATGACCGCAATGCCAAGCAGGCTCGCGAGGCCTGGTTCGGCAAGCTCATCGAAGACGGCCGTATGCCGGCCGAGAACATTCATGAGATGCCGGCCGATGGACGCAGCGACGATGAAATCACCACCGCCACTCCGGAACAGACCGACGCCGTGCTGGCAGCCGCAGCAGCGGAATATCAGCGAGAGCTCATCGAACAGCTTGGCGACAAGCCGTCGCTCGATATCGCGATGTTCGGCGTTGGGCCGGACGCGCATTTCGCGTCCCTGTTCCCCGATCATGGTGAAGCCGAAATCAATGACCCGCATGTGCTGGTGGTCGGCGTGCGTGATTCGCCGAAACCGCCGCCACTGCGCGTGACACTGACTGTGCCGATGATCGCCCATTCGAAGCATACGTGGGTGTTCACTTCCGAGGAGCGCAAAGCCGATGCGGTACGGGCCGCCTTCGCTCGGCGCAACAATCCGCATGCGCCGAGCTCCTACGCCGATGGTGAGGAGCTGCTTTGGCTCATCGATGAAGATGCCGCTTCCAAGCTGTAAAGAGCCGCAAAGGAAGCTCCGAACAGGGATTGATGGCTTGGTATGAAAGAAGTCCCGCAGACCACCGTGGTCTGCGGGACTTCTTTCATACCAATCGAAATCAGGCTTCGATCTCGTTGCGTTCCTCGGTGGCCCACAGGGTGTGGAATGCACCCGGCTGGTCCACACGCTGGTAGGTGTGAGCACCGAAGTAATCACGCTGGCCCTGGATCAGAGCGGCAGGCAGACGCTTGGAACGCAGGCCGTCGAAGTACGAGAGCGACGATGCGAATGCCGGGGTCGGCAGGCCGTTGCGTGCGGCTTCGGCCACCACGTTGCGCCAGGAGCATTCGGCGGCTTCGATGGCGTTCTTGAAGTACGGTGCGAACAACAGCGACACATTGGCCTCACCGGATTCGAACGCTTCGGAGATGCGGTTGAGGAACTTCGCACGGATGATGCAGCCACCACGCCAGATGCGCGCCACAGCGGCCAGATCGATATCCCAATCGTATTCCTTGGCGGCGGTGGTGATTTCGTTGAAACCCTGCGCGTAGGCAACGATCTTGGAGGCGTAGAGGGCCTGGCGGATATCTTCGATGAAGGCCTTCTTCTCCTCGTCATTCAGGTCCAGCTCACCGTTCGGACCGGCGAAGCCCTGCTTCTGGGCCTCTTCGCGCAGGTCGGCTTCGGAGGACAGGCCTCGTGCGAACACGGCCTCGGCGATACCGGTGACCGGCACGGCCAAAGACAGTGCGGTCTGCACGGTCCAGGTGCCGGTGCCCTTCATGCCGGCGTGGTCCACGATCAGATCGACCAACGGCTTGCCGGTCTTCTTGTCGACCTGGTGCAGCACCTCGGCGGTGATTTCGATCAGGTAGGAGTCCAGTTCGGTCTTGTTCCACTCTTCGAACACGTCGCCGATTTCGGCAGGGGTCATGCCGAGGCCGCGACGCATGAGGTCGTAGCTTTCGGCGATGAGCTGCATGTCGGAGTATTCGATGCCATTGTGCACCATCTTGACGAAGTGGCCGGCACCGTTCAGACCAATGTGGGTCACGCACGGTTCGCCTTCGGCCTTGGCCGCGATGGACTCGAAGATCGGCTTGAGCGTCTTCCAGGATTCTTCGGAGCCGCCCGGCATCATGGAGGGGCCGAGCAGGGCGCCTTCCTCGCCTCCGGAAACGCCGCATCCGACGAAGTGCAGTCCGCGGGCGCTGATTTCCTTTTCACGGCGGATGGTGTCCGGGAAGTACGCGTTGCCTGCGTCGACGATGATGTCACCCGGCTCCATGAGATCGGCGAGCGCGTTGATCATGGCGTCGGTCGGCTCGCCTGCCTTGACCATGATGATGGCGGTGCGTGGCTTGACAAGGCTGTCGACGAACTCCTCGAGGGTTTTCGCCGGATAGAACTCGCCTTCGGTGCCGTGCTCGTTCATGAGCTTTTCGGTACGGCCGTAGGAGCGGTTGAACACGGCGACCTTGTTGCCGTGGTGTGCGAGATTGCGTGCGAGACTGCCGCCCATTGCGGCAAGGCCGACCACACCGACGTTTGCTTCAGCTGACATGCTGGTCCTCCGTCAAAAAATAAGTAGTACTTTATGAGCCGTCTTTCAGTCTAGACCCAAGCAACCCCAGCGACCATCCGTCATCTCATGGAGATTATCGCGCCTGATCACCTGCTGACGGTGATGTCCTTGCTGCCATGCACCACGACGGCCTGACGGTTGGTGATGGTGCGCAGGTCGGACGCATCGGCGTATCGACGGGCGATTTTGGCGGCCTTGCGGCCGAGGAACGGTCCGTGGCAATGCGGAACCACTCGGAAATCCACCAGTCCAAGACCCCGTGAATCATGCAGCAAAGGCGCTGCCTTCGCATCGTCCATATCGCGGATGTACCCGATATCGGGACCGGCCACCACCGCTCCCGCGGATTCGCCGATATACGGTTTGCCGTTCGTCACGGCCTCGGTGATGATCGTATCGGCCCCAGAACGGCGCATTTCCTGTAGCAGGAGAAAGGAATTGCCTCCACCCACGTAGATGATGTCGCTGGCTTCGATCACATCATGGATGAGCCCGTATGAGGCACTGGCTATGTCAAGGCTGTATATGCTCACATCCATACGCCGTAGGGCATGTTTGGCAAGACCCATGATCGGCGAGTACAGGCTCCCCTTGCTGGCGGTAGGGATGAACGCCACCGTTTTCGCCTTGAGTTCCGGCTCCACGCGAGGCAGCAGTCGACTGACCGGATTGAATGCCGAAACCAGCATCAGCTTCTTCACGATGACCTCGGTTCCGTTTCTGGCAATTGCGTTACTTGGTGTTTGCGCACTCACTATAACGCATTCGAATCGCGGGAACCTTGGGATTCGCGTTCGGAACAACCCGGCACAACGAATCAGTCGTGGGGCATGATGGTCTTGACGAAGCGCATCGCCTCGGCCGGTGTGAGCGAAGGAACGTAGGCCTGCGCCACGGCCAGCGAGATCTGCGGCAGCTTGGCTGCGTCCGGATAGCAGATGTACACCTTGGCTTCTTCGGGGTGGAACTTGAGCTTGAATCGGAACAGCGAGTGGAAGCCGTACGCGGGTTCCATGATGTCGGCGACCATCTGCAGGGCATGACGTAGCACGGCGCTTTCCTCGGCCCTGTCCGGATCGTCGCCCATACCGGCCAGTGGGGCCGCGGATAGGCTCATGAATTCCACGTCGCCTTCGTCGCGCAGACGTTCGGCCATGCGTGCGATGAGGAATTCCATGATGCCGTTGACGCTGTCGGTGCGGTGCCGCATGAAGTCAAGCGTCCAGCCGATCACCTTGCCGTCGCGGTAGGTCGGCAACCAGCTGGTCACACCGAGTACCTTGCCGCTTTCGTCGACCGCATAGAGCAGCTGCACACGGGAGTCGACCAGTTCGTCAAGGCCACCCAAGGTGAATCCCATCTCCGGTAACGCCTTTTCGCCTGCCCACTGCGCGGATATCTCACGGATCTGCGTCTGCACGGAGAACGGTGCCTCGCGGAAGGTGGTGAGCACATCGGTGATGCCGTCCCTTTTGGCCTTGTTGATGGCGGTGCGTACATCCTGCCATTTCTTGCCACGTGTCTGCCATGCGTTCGGATCGACGATCATTTCGGTACCGACATCAAGCGAGTCCCATCCGGCCGACAACAGCTCGTCACGCTGGGCCGCATGGATGCTGTAGAACACGGGCGTCCAGGAATGCTGGGCGCAGAATCGTGCGAAAGCGTGCAGGTCGTCGCGGTATTCGCTTGGATCGCCGAATGGACCGGTCACGGTCAACGCGATGCCGTAGGAGACGCGATAGGCGATGGCCGAGCGCCCGGTTGCGGAGAACCAGTAGTCGTTGCCGCTCCAAGTAGCCATGAACGACATGGATTCGCCTCCAAGCGGAATGATTTCGTCCACACGGTGCCGGGATGCATCGTTGACCATGGAACGGTCACGCAGACAATCCCACGCACAATACAGTGCCACGATCCAGAATACCGGGCCGACGCATTGATAGATGGCCTGGGACAGCCAACCGACCGGAATGAAGGCCGGTTCCACCCCGCTGAGCAGACCGATCGGCAGCAGACGCTGCACATAATCGGCAATCAATTCGAGCAACTGCGGCGTTTCGTTGAAGTCGGTGGGAACGCTCAGCCCGTAGCCGACGTAAAGCAGTCCCAGCAGGATGAAAGCGGAAAGCACGATCGCGACATCGCGCAGAATCGTTTCGCTCTTGGTACGGATCGTAAAGCATTGGCGGAATGCAATCACGACGATCGCGAAAATCAGCGGCAACGCCATTGTGGAAAACATCGCATGCAACGCGCCATGTCGTACCAGCGCGGTCATGGTATGGTCATCGGTCGCATACGACATCGGAATGACCAGATAGAACAGGAACGCCAACACGATCGTGCACGCATTGAAGACGACGCTCAGTACCGCCGCCAAGCGACGGCCACAATATAGCCCCCAGGCGATGAGCAACAGCATCAGCGTCGGCATGATGGAAACCAGCCAATTGCCCGGCATGGAGAAGCGCAACATACGGTACTGTGCGAAGCAGTTCACACGCGAGGTGCCATCCAGGCAGTAGAGCACCCTGCCGGTGTCGAACTCGGTCGATCCGGTCAGCAGGCCGAACATCGACAGCAGTCCGAAGGATTGGCGTGACGATACGGCCACCAGCGAGCCGATGGCCTGCACGCCGGCGACGACGCCGACCAATCGGCGCATCTCGTAGATCGCACCGTTGCGATAGGAGTCGCCTCGCCCGTCGGAGGCCATGAGATAGCCAAGCACATGACCGAGCAACGTCGCGGAAAGCAGACAGTAGTCACTGGCTTCACCGCGGTAGAGGAACATGATGAGCACGATGGCGTAGCCGATTACACGAATGCGGCGGCGCCACAGCACGGAAGTGAACGCACTGGCGCACATGAGCGTACCGGTCACCACGATCAGCGGCCCGAGAATCGCACCGTCACGGGAAATCGCATGCCACTGCGGACTATGGCTGGAGAGCAGGGAGCACAGCCCCATGCCGAGTGCGATGCCACCAAGCGTAGTGATGACGGACACCCACATGGTCTTGATCTTGCCGATCACCGATTCGGACAGGCCGAATGCGATGAGAATCAGCGGAATATCGATGACCAGACGCCCCAGATGCGACATGTACAGCATGGAGATGGGTGCCGTATACCATCTGCCGTGCGCCAACGCTTCGAAACTCACCTTGGCCAGGTGCGGAGGAAACTGCCAGTGCGCAACGGCGCAGACGATCCGGCTGATCACATTGACCAGCAGAATGAACAATGCGAAGCAGACGGTCAGCAGATGGTGGCGTATCCAATCCGCGATGTCGGCCAGCAGGGCCCGGAAGCCGAACAGCGGCTTCATCTTCTGTTGCTTTGCTTGCGTTTCAGTCATGGTGTCCATTCGTTTTCGAGTCGGTTCTTCAGGAAATCTTGATACGGCGAAGATTCGTATAGTCGGAAAGCTTCGGTTTCACGCTGCTCATGCCGGTGTCATACCCGAATACGGCAAGCCCGTACCGCAACGTGTCCTGCACCGCATGCCAGTCATGCGCGTTGCCAAGCGATTCCACGGCGGTGACGTGCATGCCCGCCTTACGGGCCACGGGCGCTATCTCTTCGATGTTGCGCAACGATTCGACGTCCTTCTCCCCCGTGCCCATGATGAGCGTCTGATCGGAGGGAGCATGATTGCGAATGGCGTTGATCGGGATCTGGCGCTCATACGCTTCGCGGTCGCCATCGAAGAAACGGTCGATCATCTCCTGCTCGCTGCCGTTGCTCGGTCCGATTTCGCTGCCGGTGGGGATGATGGTGCCGAACAGATTCGGATAGTTGGGTCCGATCTGCATGGAGCAGGTGGCTCCTTGGGAGAATCCTGCGATGGCCCAATCCTTGGCATCCTGCGCAGCGGGCAGATTGTCTTTCACCCAATCGACCACGTCCTGCGTCAGATAGGTCAACGCGTTGCCGTATACCTGCGAATCCACGCACAGGGTGTTATGCGAATCCGCACCAAGCTGGTCGGCGGCGATGACGATGGGCGCAAGACCCTGATGATGCTGGGCATAGTCATCCATCATGGTCTGAATGCCACCTGCGTTGAATACACGATTCGGGCATCCGGGCTGCCCGCTCAGCATCAGGATGACCGGCAGGGCCGGCTTGGCTTTGGTTGGGACCAATGCCGCAGGAGGCAGGTAAACAAGCGCCTTGCGTGCCTTGAAACCGGATGTGGTCGCCGGAATATCCACTTTGTCGACCGCACCATGGGATGGTACGTTGCGGATGGTATGGTCAGCGACGCCTTGCCTCCACTGCGCGATGGTGATGAGGTCCCTGCGGTCGGCCATGCCGGTCAGATCGGCTTCATGATAGGAGTCCACACCGAACAACGAACCTAACGTGGCATATTCGCCATATGCCTGATCGATGCCGAGAGCGGAGGCGAGCAACGCGAATATCACGAGGATCACGGCCAATGCACGACTTGCACGCCTCCGCATAGCCATATGCGTGACGGCGAATCCCACGGTCGCGCAACCGGCGCTCGTCCACACGAACACGTGCGGGCCAAGTTCCACGCCGAATACCATGAACACATCCGAAAGCAGCCAGGTGATCACGAACCCCACGGCACCGGCAACCGCTGCAACCACCAGCGGCATCAGTACCGGCTTGAGGCCCGCCTTACGTATGGTCGCAATGGCACCGATCAGCAGAATCACTATCAGCGCTGCCGTAATCGCAAACAACGTCGCCGGCAGCCATCCCTGCAACAAACTCACGTTCATCAGCCACTGCCGCATTCGCAATTCCTCTCACTACACCATCGCCCAAACCGTCGTCTCACGGCTTTCCGTCATATTGCTTCCATGGTGTAGTTGTAGTACATATTCGTGGGGCGCGAGTCATCCGTAAGATTGATTTTCACCGATGACCGGGGGAAAATCCTGATCATTCATTACCCCCACCATCATGAAGATCTTTCTTTGGAAAACCAATGATTGCAACGCATACGCCAATCGGACGTATCATCGTCGGTCCATGGGACGGCGGCCGATCCATGGGGGTTTCGTCCGAAATCGATTCCACGCTCAGCGAACCCTCGGATGACGGATGGACCTGCGGATTTCATGCCATGCATGTCTCCATACCCTGACGGATGGCAGGAAACGCTGTGCATGGCTCACCGACTTGGCAATCGCGGTATGGTTCCCTTATGCAACATATGTTTTCGGCATCGAATGTGTCCTGTGAGATTGTGGTAGACGGCAAGCGACGCACGATTTTCAAGGATGTCTCGTTGGCGATCGCACCAGGTGAGATAGTGGATCTGGTCGGCCCGTCCGGTTCGGGCAAAAGCAGTCTGCTGATGGCGTTTGCCAGACTCAATCCGCGGGCGCACGGCGACTTTGTGTTGCAAGGACATCCCGCTTCGGCTTTTACGCCGCAGCAATGGCGTGCACGGATCGCATATCTGCCGCAGAAGCCGGTGTTGTTGGGAGATTGCGTGGCCGATGCGATTCGTCTGCCGTATACGCTGGCGATCCGGCAGTCCGCTACGCAGGCCAATGGTCGTAAGGCCAAGCCGGTTGAGCTGCTGTCGGATGTGAGCATCCGTGAAACGTTGGATGCCATCGGCTGCGCCGACATTGATCTTGGCCGCGCACCGCATGATCTGTCAGGAGGTCAGGCGGCCCGCGTGAGTCTTGCGCGTACGTTGCTGACCGACCCCAAAGTACTGCTTGCCGACGAGGTGGACGCCGGTCTTGATGATGAGAATGCCGACAAGGTGGCGGCGATTCTGGAACGAGCCGCATTGAACGGCATGGCCGTCATCCGTATCCGGCATCGTCCGCCCGATGGTCGTGCGACGCGCATCATGCGGCTTGCCGACGGCATACTGACGCAGATCGAGAACGAATCGCGAGTCGAAATTTCCAATGGAGGTGGAATCGCATGAACGGCGGTTACTATTCCATCGATATCTGGGGCTTGGTCACGGCTTTGATCATGGTGGCCATCGCCGCAGGCATCTCCGAAATCATGCGCATGGGCGTCGGCAGAACGTTGCTGTGGTCGGCCTGCCGTGCACTGTTGCAACTATGCGCGATGGGCTTCATCATGGAGTTCGTCATCGCCTCGAACAATCCATGGCTGGTCTTGCTGCTCGTATCGTTCATGCTGATCGCCGCCGTGCAGATCACGCTGTCACGTGCCAAAGGCGTGCCGAAAGGCTTGGCATGCCCGGTATTCCTGAGTTTGGTGATCACCATGCTCATCATGATTTCGTTGGTCACCGAACTGATCGTTCGCCCTCGGCCATGGTATGCGCCGCAACTCGTAGTACCGCTGACCGGCATGCTGTTGGGCAATACCGTTTCCGCCCTGGCCGTAGGGCTGAGCCGCTTTTTCGAAAGCATGAGGGAGCGCCGAGACGAGGTGGACACATTGCTTGCGCTTGGGGCCACGGCTTGGGAGGCGGCACGTCCGTCAATCGTCTCTTCGATTCGCTTGGGACTGCTGCCGACCACTGCTTCGCTGGCGTCCAGCGGCATCGTAACGGTGCCTGGCATGATGGCCGGACAGATCATCGCCGGAGGCAATCCGATCGACGCGGCGAAATACCAGTTCATGATTCTCGCCGCCATCGCCGCGCTCACCCTGCTGGCCGACAGCATCATCATGCTTATGGTGTATAGGCGCTGCTTCACCGCCGAGGACCAGTATCAGCCGATTGCCGGCTGAAGGGCCATTGCGATCCGGCGATCATTCGGAAAGGAGTCGCCCGATATACGAAGTGGTCGTTCATCATCCCCCGTAAGGGGACGATGAACGACCACTCGACAGTCACCTGATCACTGATGCTCAGCGCGCACGGAACGGCGCCTTGCGAATCTTCGCATGCTTGCGGAACGGCTTGCCGGCATGCTTGTCGTGACGTTCACCGCGTTTGGCCTCCATACGACGATCATGGCGTTTCGCGTCTCCGGAACGCTCGTCCTGAATCACGCGAATCTCCTTGCGGTGGATGCGCTTTCCGCCACCTTGTTGCCCGTCATGGTATCCATCGCGATCGGCACGCCCGTAGCGGCCGCCTTGACGGTCGTCTGCGAAACGGCGCTGCTCTCGCGCGTCGGCTTTGCGCTGCTTCTTGGAAGGAGCGCCCTGCCGCTTATCAAACTGCTTACGGGACTGCTTGGCCTTTTTGCCGGAAGACCCGCGACGGCCGAATTCCTGCGGTTCGTCCGCCTCGGTGCGCTGCTGCTCATGGAGACGGGCGTACTTTTCGCGACGCTTGTCGTTGCGCTTCCTTTCATGTTCGTCGCGACGGGTTTCCTGGACTTCAGGATTTTCCCAACGTTCCTCACGGGCGATGGCCTCTCGGTTGTCTCGCCCTCTGAACTTTTCGGCACGACGTTCGGCGCGATTCCTCGCCGGCTTGAAACGCTCCTCGTAGGTATCGGAGTGCCTCTCGGAACGTTCATTGCGATCGCCGCGCTCGGATTTGAAGGGTTTGCCGCCCTTGTCTTTACCGCGATCCTTGTTGCGCCCGCCGGAACGGTTCGAACGCCCGAAACGATCACCGCGCTCGGCATTATCCCTGCCGCTCCTCTTGCGACGAGGATTGCCCGTCGGCTGGGACTGTTCGAGCGTCCAGCCGAATACCGGTTCGGCCACTTCCCCTACGAGCTCAAGCACTTCCGGGGAATCATGCGTCACTTCGATCGGCTTGATCTTAAGCCCCGCCTCATGTAGCAGGCGACGGGTCCTACGGCGCTGGTTCGGCAATACGATGGTGACCACGTCACCGGATTTGCCGGCTCGTGCGGTACGACCGGAACGGTGCAGGAAGGACTTCGAATCCTCCGGCGGTTCGACCTGTACCACGAGTTCCACGCCACTCACGTCAATGCCTCGTGCGGCCACGTCGGTGGCGACCATCACGTTCACATCGCCGGATTCGAAGGCGGCAAGATTGCGGTCACGCTGGTTCTGGCTCAGGTTGCCATGCAGTTCGGCTGCGGGAATGCCCCGCTTCGTCAGGTCCTTGGCCAGTTTCTGCGTCTGGAATTTGGTACGGGTGAACAGGATGCGACGGCCCGAGCCGGAAGCGAGCGTACGTACCAGCTCGGCACGTTCGGCCTGCGTGGTCTCGAACACATGGTGGGTCATCTCATCGACGGCCGCGGTGGCGGAATCGACGCTATGCACCTTCGGATCGGACAGGAACGTGTTCACGACCTCATCCACACCATGGTCGAGCGTGGCGGAGAACAGCATGATCTGCGCATCGAACGACACTTGGGCGAGCAGTCGTTTGACCGGGGGCAGGAAGCCCATGTCGGCCATCTCATCCGCCTCATCGATTACGGCGACCTGCACGTTCTCCAAGGTCAGGGCATGCTGCTGGATCAGGTCTTCGAGTCGACCCGGGCAGGCTACCACGATATCGGCGCCGGCCTGCAGGTCGCGAATCTGGCGGGCATACCGCACGCCACCGTAAATCGTGGTGGTGCTCATGCCATAGATCTGCGCCAACGGCGTCAGCACGTCATTGATCTGATTGGCAAGCTCGCGGGTGGGGGCGAGTACCAAGCCGCGTGGTCTCGGCACGAAATCCTCGGAACGACGTTCCTCGGCATGGCCTTGCTGCACGCGTTTGACCTCATGACGGAACTGGCTCATGTTCTCGTATTCGTCGGCATCCACCTCCCCAAGGCGGGCGACCATCGGAATGGAGAACGCCAGGGTCTTGCCGGAGCCGGTACGGCCACGGCCAAGCACATCGCGACCGGCCAGGGAATCCGGCAGAGTATCCGCCTGGATCGGGAACGCGGTCTTCTTGTCATCCGCCGCAAGCACGCGTACGAGCGGGCCAGGAACGCCCAACTCGGCGAAGGTCAGCGGACGCTCCTCTTCCTCGCTATATTCGGACACATTGTCCGCGAGGGCATCTTCTTCAAAAACGGTATCGGGCACAGTGGCCTTTCATGTCAAACTTTTGCGCACGTTGCGCAAACCTGTTAACAATAGCCCATGCCCGATACTTTCAGCGGTAGTTACGTTCGATGAGAATGTCGGAAACGGTCAGATTGGCGTCATTGACCAGATTGAACAGGATGATCTCCGCCAATTCGGCCGGGCTCATAAAGGTGTGCTGCTTGTCCTCGGACACATAGTCATGGCTGTCACGGTAGAAGTCGGTGTCGATGCCGCCCGGATACACGCCGACTATTTTCACGCTGGAACCCTTATAGGCCGCCTTGAGACTGTTCGTGTAACCTTTCTCGCCCCACTTGGTAGCGCAATACACGGATTCGTTGGCGTTGCCACGGGTCGCGGCGGTGCTCATGACGTTGGCGATTTTGAGATCGTGCTCATCGTCGGCCTTCAATGTTTCGACGCTCCACAGGATCATGCCCTTAAGCCCTTTGAGACACTTGTCGACGTCGGCACCCTCATATGCGGTCGGTACTTTGAACGATGGCTGCCCGGCATTGTTGATCAGCAGGTCGATATGGCCGATTTGCCTGATGGCCGCGATGGAATTCTTCACGAAGGATTCGTCGGAAACGTCACCCACGAAGGCACGGTATTCGTCTTTGCCGAAGGATTGAGACAACTCCGCCTGACGTTGCGCGTTGAAGTCGATACCGGCCACGAACCAGCCCCTGTCAATCAGCTGACGGGCCAGCTCATAGCCAAGGCCCAGTGCGGAACCGGTGACGATGGCGATTTTCTTACCTGCTGTGGTACTCATGATGACTCCCCTACTGGTGTTGTCTGCGTTGCCCGACGCTCATCATCATAGGTCTTCAACCGCACTTGAGGTCAAAACGATTGACATACATACGTATATATGCGTCGACGCTCCCCTCGCCTGAGGGGAGCGTCGACCATTCATCTTCTAGAGGATATCCGGATCATCCTTGGCGATGGTGCCGGTGGCCTTGCCTATGGCCTTGAGGCCGTGGTAGGCGACGAGAATCACGATCGTGCCGATGGCGATGCCGTTGAACGAAATGCCGTTGACCGCGAACGCGAACTGGCCGATGGCGATGATCATCGTGATGGCGGCGACCATGATGTTGATCGGCTTGTCGAAGTTGACCTTGTTCTCGACCCAGATGCGGATGCCGATCATGCCGATCATGCCGTACAGCAGGGTGGTCACGCCGCCGAGTACGCCTGCGGGAATGGTGTTGATGACGGCTCCGAACTTCGGACACAGGCTCAGAATGAGCGCGAAAGCGGCGGCGCACCAGTAGGCCGCGGTGGAGTACACCTTGGTGGCGGCCATCACACCGATGTTCTCGCCATAGGTGGTGGTGCCGGAGCCTCCGCCGAAGCCGGCGATGGTGGTGCCCAGACCGTCGGCGAACAGGGCGGTGCCGATCTGGTCGTCATAGTCACGGCCGGTCATCTGCGAGACGGACTTCACATGGCCGACGTTCTCGGCGACGAGCACGAGCACCACAGGCACGAACATCGGCAGGATGGAGAAGTCGACCTGCGGCAGGTGGAAGTTCGGCAGGCCGACCCACGAGGCCTCGCCGATGGCGGAGAAGTCGACCTGACCGCGGATGCAGGCGTATATGTAGCCGATGATCACGCCGATCAGAATGTTGAGTCGCCCAAGCAAGCCCTTGAACAGCACGGCGACCAGCAACACGGCGAGCAGGGTCACCACCGCGGTGTCGGGAGCCTTCTGGAAGTTGCTCCACACGCTCGGAGCCAGATTGAAACCGATGATGGCCACGATGGCGCCGTTGACGACCGGCGGCATGATGATATCGATCCACCTGGCGCCGGCGAAGTGCACGAGCACACCGACCAGGGCCAGCAACAGACCGGTGATCATGATGCCGAAGGATGCGACGGCGATGCCCTTGTTCGCGGTGGTCACCGCGGTGATCGGAGCGATGAAGCCGAAGGACGAGCCCAGATAGCTTGGCAGTACGTTCTTGTTGATCAGCAGGAACAGCGCGGTTGACATCGCCGTGAAGAACAGCGTGGTCGACGGATCGAAACCGGTCAGAATCGGCACCAGGAAGGTGGCTCCGAACATGGCGATCACGTGCTGTGCACCGATTTCCGCGGTACGAGGCCAGGTCAGGCGCTCATCGGGCTCGACCACTTCGCCTGGGCGCAGCGTCTTGCCGTCACCGTGGATCTTCCACGTGAACAAGTTGGACATACTATGTCTCCTTAACTCTCTCGCGCGGCGGAATAACGGAAAACGTGCCGCACGTCACACGCCATTGTAATGGCTCCGAACGCACGGCACGTTTCAGCAAATGAACGCTTCGGCATCAAACGGTGTCACAGGTGGCGGTCAACGGCATGCACCACATCCACCAAATCGCCGTTGGACAATACCGGACGCCTGAACTCACGCCATTCGTCGACCTTCACCACCCAACGGCCTCCGACCTCATCGAACACCGGCCGCGCGGTCTGCTCCCAACGGAAGCGCTTGTAGGTGCGTCCGGTCGCCGGATCACGACGGGAATAATGGAAGCAGGTGCAGTTCGTGATCCTCCATTCGTCGGATGCCGCACGATGCATGAACTCCTCGTCGGACAGGTCTTCCAACGTAAGCATCAACGCCAGCATCAGATCGCCATGGCTGACCATCACCACGGATTCAGCATCCGACTTGCGATTCAGGGACGTGAGCAGATTATGCACACGGTTCTCGGCCACATCGGCGATGGATTCGCCCGCCGGCGGCCTCCAGTACAGCGGATCGGTGTTCTTGAACATCCAATTGCGTGCGTAGTTGCTCTTGAAATCGTCTTTGGTGATGGTGTTGATCTCACCCCATGAACGTTCGCGCAGCACGCGCGTCTCTTCCCATTTCGCCTTCGGCAGCGCCATGGTCGCCGCGGTCTCACGGGTGCGCACATACGGAGAGACCAGATAACGGTCGAACAGCTGCTGCTGCGCCACCAACCATCGGCCGATGCAGTCGGCCTGTTTGCGGCCGATCGCGGTGAGTCTCCACGAGCGGTCCGGCACGGTCACGTTATCCTGAGTGAACAGCGAATCGTCGCCCTGCTCACCGGCGCTGATGATGACGTTTGCCTCGGATTCACCGTGGCGAATCACGTACAGATCAAGAGGCATTCCCATATTCGATTATTCCTTTACTTACCTTCATCCGTCGTCATTGAACCATCTCTACCGTAGCGGATTACGGGAAGAATCCTCCGCATTGTTGGCCATTCGCGAAGAAATTTCGCCCTGCGGCCACCGGACGTTCACTATTCCGGCCAAATGCCGTTCTGCGCATACTTGTTGCGGTATTCTCCCGGTGTCATCCCGCTGTGCTTCTTGAATACCTTCGTGAAGTGGCTTTGCGACCGATATGCGAGAATCTGCGCGATCTCATTGAAGCTGTATTCCGAATACTTGAGCATGTTCTCGGCCGCTTCCATGCGCTTGTCGGTGATGTACTGCGACAGCGACGTTCCCGTCTCCCGCACGAACAGTTCCGATAGGTATGTAGGGTTCAGATGCACATGTTCGGCGAGGATGGACACGGTGATCTTCTCATGCAGGTGGTAGTGGATGTAGTCCATGCATTCGTTCACCGCCTTGGAATGCGTCTCGGCTTTCTGCATATCCGCCATCGCCCATGTGAAGAACGTCATCATGTCGGTGTGCAACCGGCGCACATCGTCGGGGGTCTTGCAATTGTCAAGATCTTGGATGTACAGGTCGGAGGCGTTGTAGGCATCCTCCTCATCCATACCGCCTTCGATGGCGAACCGTGTGGCGAGCGTGATGGTGGTGACGAACCGGTATTTCGCATTCTTGAGCGGATCATCCGACAGGTAGCCGTACAGTCCCGAGTCCCACAGTCTGGTGCTTTCGGAGATGGCGCTGATGTCACCCGAACGCATCAGGTCGTACTGTTTCATCTCTTCCACGTACCGGTGATGACGTACCCTGTCCTCGCGCGAGAGGAAGTCCAGATACCGCAGTTTCGCCTCGTCAACAACCGCCATGCCGCTTCCAATCATCCAAATCGAATCCACCTTCAAGCATAAAGGTTTTCAGCATGTTCGCGGCAAGCATGTTCGCAGCCATTCCCAATTCGGCGGCGTTGTCATTCAATACCTGAGCCTTTTGGCGAAGTTTGCGTTCATGTAAATCGGCGGCAATCCATGGACAAGGCCTTTTTGTCCCGATGAGGCATCGAGTCTAAATGTAGGTGCTCCAGCCGAGCTTGACAGCCAGGATGACGCCGGTCAGGACGGCGGCGGCGCGCATGATGTTCTCCGGAATATGGCGGGTGACCGGTGGCGCGATGGCGCTGCCGATGATGCAGCCGAGGCACATCATGATGGCGAACGGCCAATAGACCGAGCCACGCACGATGAACATGATGGCGGCGGAGATGTTCGCACCGAAACCCACCACGGTCTTCAACGCATTGATCTGATGGAACGGGCCGATCTTGCCCAAATCAAGTACGGCTAGGGCCAGCGTGCCGGCGGCCGCGCCGAAATAGCCGGAATAGACGCCGACGAAACTCACGCCCAGCCATAGCCACCACGGATCATGCAGCTTGCCGCCACTCGCCTTGCCTGCGATCAGTGCGGCACGTTCGCCTTGCTGTGATTCGGGCAACGCTTGCGCTACGGCGTCTCGCGCGGCCGCCTTCTTGCGTGGGTTCAATGCGATGATCATCGAGCTGAACAGAATCAGTGGAGGTACCGCGAATTCAAAGACCTCGGCGGGCAGCTCCAGCAGCAACAGGCCGCCAATAATGCCGCCGACCAGACCGATCAACGCATAGACGATCACACGGGTGCGCTGTCCGTTGAGCTCCTTGCGCGCCGCCAGCAGACCGCCGATGCCGGTGCCGACCACGCCGACGGTGTTGGTCGTGTTCGATAGCACGGGCGGAATGCCGAACGCAAGCAGTGCCGGGTAGGAGATCAGCGAGGACGCGCCGACCGCATAGCCGACGAATCCGGCTCCGATGCCGGCGACCAGAACAAGCAACAACGTGATGACGGACACTCCGGCAATCATGGCACTCCCTATATTTCGCTAGATGTGCGGCCTCATGGATGACGAGAGCCAAGTCTAGTGACTTGGCTCGTAAAGGTCATACGTTGTTCAGAACGTGGCGCAATCCTCCCTCCGCCTCACCCGGAAGCGCCCTTTGCCAAAGGGGGCAAGATGAATGCGGAGAAAGGATTGCGGCTAACGCCTGATAAGAGACTCGCTCCAGTAGGCCGCAAGCGGAATAAGCGCCCACTGCAGGGCCAGACCCGGCAGACCCGCGGCAAGGTCGCTGGTCCACGTGGCGGCGATGGAATCGCTTGATCCGAAGGCGAACACGGCGATTGCGGTGGCGACCGTCAGTACCACTCGTCCGGCCAACTGGGCAAGTACGACCTTCACCAGGCTCGGCAACTTCACGGAACGCAGCAGGCCCGCAATCAGACCGTATGCACACAATTCGATCATCATCAGCGGCAGCATGGCCAGCATCGGCATGCCGGACAGCAGGAAGCTGACCAGCGGAGCCGCCGCACCGGCGATGGCTCCGACGGCCGGGCCGGCGATCAGACCGACGAAGATGATGGGCAGATGCATCGGCAGGAACGCGACGCCAAGCATGGTCCCCTGACCGGAAACGGCACCGATGACGTGGAACAGCTGCGGCAGGGCGACCGCAGCCACGATGGCGAGCACGGTGGCAGCGGCCTTGACGGTCAGGCTCAGACGCGGCAAATCGGCGCGACGCAATGCGATGGATGTGGATGAAGTGGACATTGGTTCTCCTTTGCTCTCCTTTCGCCCCGTAGGGCGCTCTCCCTCGCCGGAGGGAGGATTGGAAGGATGGTTCTAGAGGGCGGTGTCGACGAGAAGATCGGCACTTCCTTGGGTATTGGTGGATTCGAAATAACGATTTTCGAGTGGGATCCACTCATCGATGAATCGTTGCAGCATGCGAGGATTACGCGCCTCGAGACGGCGAAGCCGTTCACTCGGGTCGACGATGAGACACATCGTCAGATCGTAGTAGCCGCGCAATGCAGGATGCATGCTGTAGCTTCCCTCAACGACGGTCAGTGCGGCCGGTTCGACACTGCGTGACGTCGCAAAATCGCCGGTATGGCAATCCCACGGCCGGTACCGTACCGCCTTTCCCGCCGCCAATGGCTTCAGCACTTCGGCTTCGAACCGCTCACGGTCGACATTGCCGCCAGGCTCTGCGAAACGTTCAGGCGTACGTTGTTCGGGTCGCAGGAAGAAGTCGTCCATGTGCAGCACATTGCCGCCGAAACGCTCATGCAGGCTAGCGGCGAACACGGTTTTGCCGGATGCGCATGGACCGTCAATGGCGACGAACGCGCACCAGCCTTCGGCCAGCAACCGTTCCACACGATCAATCGCGGATTTCATGCTTTCGACGGATTCCATCGATGAGCCTCCCTTCATACGGTTCGCGGCACTACAGGCACCGCGATCGCATCATTCGAACGGGCTACTCGAGTACGGTCAGACGGTAGGCGCGCGAGCCGATGCCCAGCTCCTCGGCATACTCAAGCGTGTGCTCGCCATGCCGCGTGGCGATGCGTTCGGTCACCGAAGCGCCATCCGGAGCCACGTGAATCAGATCGACGCACGCCTGATCAAGCGCCACCGGGTCGAGTGAAGACAGCACGCCGATATCATGCATATCCGGCTCGGACGGCGTTGCGAAACAATCGCAATCCACGGACAGACGGTTCATTACGTTCAGGTACATCATATTGCCGTGCATATGGCTGATCACGGCCTCGTCGGCTTCGGCCATGGACTCGAGAAAATCATCCTGCGGCGTGTCGATCCAGCGGTCCTTGACCTTGCCGGCGGAGTGTATCCAACGTTTGCCATTCGAAGAGGCGATGCCGATGGACACATTCTTCAGCGCGCCGCCGAAACCGCCCATCGGGTGCCCTTTGAAATGCGAAAGCACGAAGAAGGAATCGTAATCGTCAACGTGCATACCGACGATGTCGTACGGGATATGCTTGTATTTCGCGACCGGAATCTCGATTTCACCGCCCATATCCATGATCTGGATCGGGGCGATGTCGCCGTAGCCACGCTCCTTGAACACATTGAGGCTTTTTTCCGGGGTTTCGCGGTTGCCGTCGTATGCGGTGGCGCATTCCACCAGCGTGCCACCGATCTCCTGTACGAGATCCTTGACGAGCGACGGATTGAGATTGTTGGATTTCTCGGATTCACCCGAATGGATCTTGATGGCCACCTTGCCTTCCGGCGTTGCGCCCAACGCATGGTAGACGGCGATCAGGCTGTCCGGCGCAATGATTGGCGTGAAGAAGACCTCAGGGGCCTGAGGGTCGTCGGTGCGGTGTTCCAGTCGTTCCAGTCGGGTGATGTCGATTTCGGTCATAATCGTCCTCGATTCTTCATATTGTCGCTCTCAGCCTAGCAACCTCAAGTCAACTTGAAGCAAATCACGTCCTGTGTCGTCTCGGGCAAGCTCGGCGGGCGAACAATCTCAAGATGCCAATATCTCACGGGCCACCTGTATGAAGTCAGTGATGGCGCTCCATTGATAGCTTTGCCTGCGCACACCGAAGCTGATGGCATAGCGCGCATCCTCACCGATCGGCAGCACACGCAAAGACCTGCGCGCTTCGTCATCAAGCATCTCATCAAGGAACTGGCGGATCGTCAGGCTTGCGCCCACACCGAGCTGCGTCAATGCGAGCGCGGTCTGCAGATTGCCGGAACGGGCCTTGACCTGAGGTCTGAACCCTGCACGCCGGAATAACTCGGCTGCGATATGGCCATCGATATCGTCAGGTTGACCGAGTATGAACGGACAATCCTTCAGTGGCAGGCAATCCCCTTGCGCAATGCGTCGTTCCGCCTCGTCGGAGCCGACGCCGCAGGCGGAACCGCCGGCGACGGCACTCATCCACAGCCGGTTGGAAACGATCAATACCATTTCTTCGTTGTAGAAGTCGACCAATTCCACACCGACCGGCGCACGATCGAAATGTGCTATGGCGATGTCGACCTCACCGTCGACCAAATGTCTTGCATGTTGCTCATTGGCTCCCTCAATCATGTCGACCATGATGCCGGGCCTTTTGCGCTGGTAGGCGGCGATGATGCGCGGCATGATGGTGCGCTCCCTGGTATGTGCGACGGCAACACGCAGGATACCGGTTTCATCGTGTGCGATATCGTCGAACTCCTGCATCATCATCGTGTGATCATGCTGGAAATCAGTGGCATATCTCAGAAACGTCTCCCCCGCATAGGTCAGTTCCAGCGGAACGTGGCGGACGAAGAGGTCGCAACCGACCTCCCGTTCGAGGCTCGCGATATGCGCGCTCAGCGTCTGTTGCGTGATGCCAAGTCGTTTCGCGGCCTTGGTAAAGCTGCGTTCCTTGGCGACCATGATGAAGTAGTCCATACTCAGGAAGTTCATACACAGTATTTTACCTGTGACCCGAATCATATTATTTCGTAATAAGCCTGTTAATCTTGCAAAGGTTTCGTTCAAACCAATGCGCCGGATGGGCTTCAGACACCCGATTCCGGCGCAACGCCAGCCATAGGCCGGGAAAAGGAGATTCATGGCCGAGATCGTCACCATGGCGCTGTTTTGCACGGCGCTTGTCGCATGTATCGCAGCCGGTATTTCCATAGTCCCGGCATTGGCTGTCGGCGTACTCGTCTTTCTCATTCATGGACGTCTGACCGGGCACGCTTGGAAGCCCATGCTTCGCAAGGGCTTCACCACCATGAAGGCGGCGAGCATCGTGGTGGTCACGTTCGTGCTGATAGGACTGTTGACCACGTTATGGCGCGCGGCCGGTACCGTGCCGTTCATCGTGGCGAACACGACGACTCTGATACGCCCGCATGTGGTGATCCTGCTGGCATTCCTGCTCAATTGCCTGATGTCGCTTTTGACCGGCTCATCATTCGCCTCGGCCGCGACCATGGGCGTGATCACCATGACGCTCGGAACATCCATGCAGGTCTCGCCGCTGTTCTTAGGCGGTGCAATTCTTTCCGGCGTGTATTTCGGCGATCGTTGCTCTCCTGTCTCCACCAGTGCGCAACTGGTCAAGACACTGACGCATACGAACATTTTCGACAATATTCGGCTCATGCTGCGTACAGCCGCGGTGCCGTTCGCGCTGACCTGCGTCGTCTACGCGGCGCTGGCGTTGTGTACGCATCCTTCCGTCGGCTCGATGGACGTGGCCGGCCTGTTCGCCGAGGCGTTCAACCTGCATTGGGTGACCGTGTTGCCGGCCGTGGTACTGATCGTTCTAGCGGTCGCACGCGTGGACGTGCGTCTCACGATGGGTGCCAGCATCTGCACGGCCTTGCCGATATGCCTATTCGTACAGCATATGGACTGGCTTTCCGTAGGCCGGGCGTTGATGCTCGGCTACCATTGTCCGAATGCACAGGTGGCGCCGCTGATCGACGGCGGCGGCGTCATCTCCATGATCAAGGTGATGTTGATCGTCTGCATTTCGTCATCATATTCCGGCATTTTTCAAGAAACAGGCCTGCTGGGCGGCGCACATCGCATGATCCGACGCATTGCGAACCGCGTCGGAGGATTCTGCGCCACGCTCATCACATCCATCGTGACGAGTTGTGTGGCATGCAATCAAACGTTGTCGATCATGCTCACCGACCAGCTATGCCGTGAAGTCGAGCCGGACGAGCAGCGGCATGCAATCAATCTGGAAGACACCGCCGTAGTGGTGGCGCCGCTCATCCCCTGGTCGATTGCCGGCGCCGTGCCACTTGCCTCGGTCGGAGCCCCGACCGCCAGTCTGTCATTCGCATGCTTCCTATATCTGCTGCCGCTCTATCGTTGCATTAGAAGAAAACGAACGCCACACCGGCCGCAAAGCACATCAGCAGAATCGAAGTGAGGAAACTGGCGAGGAACGCTTTCCGTCCCTTTTTGGCGATGGCCTTGAAGTTCACGTTGATGCCGAGCGCGGCCATGGCCATGCCGAGCACGATATAGGCGAAATCCACCAGCTGCGGAGTGATCGTGGCGATGAACGGCACGAAAGTGCCGATGACAGAGGCACCGATGAAGCCAAGCATGAACCACGGGAACGAAACCTTGCGTTTGCCGTCGGCCGGCATTTCGGAATGGTTCCTGTCCCACCAGACGGCGATGATGATGGCCGCGAACACCAGCATAAGCACGCGAGAAAGCTTCATGATGGTGGCGATGTCAACCGCACCGAATGCGTCACCCGCGGCGACGGCGTGCGCGATTTCGTGCAGGGATGCGCCGGCGGTGATGCCCAGCTGCGTCTTGGTAAGACCGGTCAACGGGCCGAGTGCGATTTCCAGCAATGCGAAAATGGTGCCCATGATGGCGATGATGGCCACGGCCATCACCTCATTGTTCGCCTTGTCGTCCTCCTGCTCCGGCGGCACCTTGATGGAGCCGGACAGACCCATGACGGCCGCAGCGCCGCAGATGCCGGTGCCGCCCGCCACAAGAATCGCCAGCTGCGGATCGACGCCCAGCCTGCGGGCGATGCCATAGCATACGACGATGGTAAGCGCCACCACTGCAGCGGCGATCGGCAGACATTTGATACCTTGCGTGAACAGCACGGTCAGGTTGAGCTTGAAGCCAAGCAGAATGATGCCCAACCGTAGCAGCTTGTTGGAGATCACTCCGGCGGCATCCTTCACACCGGCCTTATGTTCGGCGGATCGGCCTACATACCATTGACGAATCGGAAACTGCACGATCATGCCGATCAGCAGCGCGATAATCAGCGCACCGAACAGGCTGAATCCCGGGAACTGCTTCAACCATGAGGCGATGAGCGACGCAAGCAGCGTCACAATACCGATGAAGACCATTTCTTTGGTGGCGATACGCTTCCACCACTTCTCGCAAAACTCTTTCACGAGATTCCAAGTCTTCCGGTGTCCACGGACAAACTATCGCCGTCGAGCCGGCAACTGAACTTCCGAGAGCAGAATGGCACCGAAAATCAGCGCGAAACCGCATACCGACGGAACGGTGAGACGCTCGCCGGCAAAGAGCACGGAAACGAGCATGGCGAAAATGCACTCGGTGCTCAGAATCACGGAAGCTTCGGAAGTGGGCAGATTCTGTATGGCGATCGTCTGGAACACCTGGGCGATCACCGTGGAGCCGACCACCAGATACCCGATGCACAGTATGATATCCCAACGCGCCCACGCCACGGACGGAGCACCTTCGAACAGCACGGCACCGCCGCCGAACAGCATGGTGCACCAGACGAATTCCATCAGCATCAATGCGATCGCATCGAAACCCCTGCCCATGAATCCGACCAGCACCAAGTTCAGGGCGAAGAAGAACGCGCCGATGATGGTCATGGTGTCACCGAAACTCATGTGCATGAGTTCGTCCCCGCCACCGCCGCTGAGCGACACGAGACCGATGCCGAACGCGCATACGAACGCGGCGACCAGATGCTGCCAGTTGGGACGTCTCCGAGTAAATGCCCAGACGATGAACGGCACCATTACGCAATACGTGTCGGTGAAGAAGCTGTTGCGCCCAGGTGACGTGGTTTCCAAGCCTTTGAGCTGGAACAGAAAACCCATCCAGTAGGTCAGGGCAAGCACCAGTCCGGGCATGACGTAACGGCGCAGACGGATTCTGCGCAACCGTGGAAAGAACACCATGGCCATGAGCAATGTGGCGGCACCCATGCGGAAGAACATCAGCCATTGCGTCGGCATATTATCCTGCGCATGCTTAAGCATGGTGTAGCCAGTACCCCACACAATGGCATTGACCAACATCATCACACGGGCGACCGGTTTGGATACGACAATGCCTTCCTGCTGTGGTTGCGCAACCTGCACGCTTTCTACGCCGTGGCTCACTTCGCTCATGGCGACCTACGCTTTCTCCCTCTCCGTCGTATATTCCACGTGCCACTGTATGCCCCTGCTGAAAAGCGACACGCGGACCGTTACTCGGCCTTGGAAGCTTGGCCGTCAACCCAGTTGTCGGCCATGGTGATGGCCTCGTCCAGGGTGACCTTGGCCGCCTTGTAGTACTTGGAATCCTTGACGCCGCCGTCATCGACGAGTTTCTGTCCGGCATCCACGGCCTTCGATAGGGCGTTGAGAAGTTTCCTGCCCGTCAATGTCGTATTGGAATCGTCAGACAACCGTTTGAGCAACCTCTGGGCCTTGTCGATGGATTCCTGCAGCTGCGTCTTGGCTTTACCCAGGGTCTTATCATCGGTTGCATTGCCGCTGTCGCCGGAGTTCGCTGAGGAATCGCCGCCTGAACTCGTATCGTCGGAGGCGTCACCTGAACCGTTCGACATGGAGGATCGGTTCTTGGATTGGATCTTCGCAAGACTGTCCTTCAACGACTCCGTGGCGCTGTTCAGCGTTTTTGACACCAGGTTGAGCTGCGTGATGGTTGCACTGGCGGAACATCCCTCGGTATCGACGGTACCTTCCGCACTGGTGGCCGCATCAGCAAACGCATCAAGGATGTCGTTGACTCCGAGCACGCTACGGACGAGCTTCTGCAGTTCGCCGCCGTTGTCGGAAGTGTCGAGAATCGCCTTGCGTGCGGAACTGAATTCGGCCACGGACTGACGGCATTCCGCCAACACCTCCCGCTGTTTGGCGTGATAGGCGTACGCTCCGACCGTACCCGCCGCGCCCAGCACCGCGATGATGGCCACGACAGCAAGCCAACGCGAACCCGAATGCCTCTCTTTCGCTTCATTCATCATGCATTCACCCCGAAGTCCCACGTTCGTTTCATAGCCGTTTGCCACCCTTATTGTAAGGCCCGATTCGAAACCAACCGTTCGAATCGGGCCCTATTGCTCTCAGCACAGTATGAGTACGGTGCAAAGCACCATCGCGTCACATCACCTTTCGGACACGGCGAATTTGAATTCGTTCATGTCGGCTTATGACATATCAGGCCATTCCAGTAGGACATCCATCGTTGATTCAACCTGAGATAATGGGCAATGCGACGCCGACGATGAGCAACAGCGCCAACGCCGCGCATATCAGCCAGACCAAGGGATGCGCCATGTTGAAAGTGTATCCGACCCCCATGCGCTTGGGCACCACGATGGCCGGATTTTCAGGCGAATAGTAGAACATGCCCAGCACCCATTCGTCGTCATCGTCATCGGCCATGTTGTTTCCGTCGTCGTTCTCGCCATCCAATCGCCATGTCCGAGAACCGCACTGACCGAAGACTACGGCAAGAACCAACTCCGCAACAATGATCGCCAATGCGATCAGCATCATCACCGAGCCCCATGCGCGAATATCCCACCAGTTCGCATACATGGGAATCAGTCCGACGAATCCGAGATTCGCCGTCAAGCCGACAATCAACACGTAGACGCTCCATGCGCGGGAGAAGCGTCCATATGCATAGCCGGAAATGGAAGGACGCTCCGGGTCGATTTGCCGCGGCGAATGGATGATCATTGCATGAACGGCGGTCATCGTCGCAACCATGATGAGCTGTATCAGTAGGGGCATGCCAAGCACCACCCACAACGATTTATCCAGCCAATCATCGATCTGACCTGCAGCGTTCATGTGTATGGGCAGACGGTCGGGCATGCTGTCATACAGCATGAACGCGGAGGCGGTCATGATGCTGACCGGCACGAGGTGCAGCAATTCCCATTGCAGCCCCAGCGGCTCCGGACCGGCATTTTCGGCAAGGAACGCGGCGCGTTCGAGCGTGGAGGCCTTCCAGCCACGTTCATGTTTGATTCGCATGGTGCGCTTGCGATACTTCACAATCAGCGCGAATGAGGCCACGATCAACAGCAACGACATTGTCGTCACCGCAATGGTTCCGCCGAGGGCTCCCCACAACACCAGGCAGGCGACGCTTGCGGCTACCGCCATCGCGCTTACCGATCCGGCACAAACGGTATATCCGATTTTCGCACGTCTGATCCCAGGGTCGTGTTGCGCCGAAACCGGTACGCTCACCCCGAAGCACACCGTGCGACGCACCACCCAAGGAGCGAGAGCCACACTGACGCCTTCCAACGCAACTATTGCGACCATCATCCAATTTGTCATTGGAGCCCCTCCTCCGCTTCTTGATTGTCGGCATGATCCCCGGACCGGTCGATGGTTTCGTCCTGAAAAACGGCGGAAGCATTATGCTTCACATCGGCCATGAATTCGTCCAGCGAGCCGCCATGGGCCTTGTATTCGACGGCGATGCGGTAGATATCGTCGCGCATGCGGCGCATTTCACGATCATGCTGCTGCGACAGGGAACCGACGTCGCGGGGCGCAACCATGGCGCCGGACCCTCGACGCATCACGATATGGCCTTCGTCTCTCAGCATGGCATAAGCCTTGTTCACCGTATGGAGATTGATGCCAAGATCTTTCGCCAGCCGACGCACCGAAGGCAGCATATCGCCCGGTTCAAGCTCGCCACGTGCCAGGCCGGCAATGATCTGCCGACGCAGTTGCTCATATAGAGGAAGGGCATCGGCCTTATCCACGGTGATAATCACATCCGTCCCTCTTTCCCATATTATTCTAGTTGATATAGAACAATATAACATTGTGATGACCGATCGTCAACAACGTAGCCATCCTCACGCCATGCATTCACGCCCCTACGAACACTTCCGACAATCAGGCGGCGCATGAGCAAGAAGAAAATCGTCACGGCAATCGTCGCACCCTTCTAAGGGCACACTAAAAGCACACTAACGTTGGCAACAGCCGCCCGAAACGTGGCGGAAACCGCCATTCCGCGCGCATTCAAAAACGGCGCGGTTCCAACGGTCCCGAGGTCTAAAACCGTTGCAATCACGCCGTTTCCGAAGCACTGGAATCAGTGCTTGCTAACGTTGAACTTGAATTCCACGATATCGCCGTCCTGCATCACGTAGTCGCGGCCTTCCTGTCGCAGCTTGCCTTCCTCCTTGATCTTCGTCATGGAGCCTTCGGCAGCCACGAAATCGTCATAGGAAACGATATCGGCCTTAATGAAGCCTTTTTCGAAATCGGTGTGAATCACGCCGGCGGCCTGCGGTGCAGTGTAGCCTTTGTGAATCTGCCAGGCGCGCACTTCCTTTTCTCCTGCGGTCAGGAAAGTAGACAGGCCGAGAGTGTCATAGCCCACGCGTGCCAGCTGGTCGAGACCGGACTCCTCCAACCCCGCATCGGAGAGCATCTCACGGGCGTCTTCCTCGTCCAGCTCGGTCAAATCGGCTTCGAACTGCGCATTGAGGAAGATGGCCGGAGCCGGGGCCACGGAGGCGGCGAGCTTGTCCTGCAATTCCCTGTTCTGCAGTTCGGAATCGTCCACGTTGAACACATAGATGAACGGCTTGGCACTCATCAGGTGCAGATCGTAGACGGAGTCCTTGTCGAAGCGACCCTCGCGAGCGGCCTTGTCGATGGTCTCACCGGATTCGAGAATGGCCTTGGCCTCCTTGACGGCCGCCATATAGGCCGGGTCGATCTTCTTGCCTCGCAGATCCTTCTCGAGTTTCGGCAATGCGTTTTCGATGGTCTGCAAATCGGCGAGGATCAATTCGGTGTTGATGGTGTCGATGTCATCGGCTGGGTCGACCTTGCCGTTGACGTGCACGATGTCATCATCCTCGAAAGCACGCACGACCTCACAGATCGCATCGGCCTCACGAATGTTGGCAAGGAACTTGTTGCCCAACCCTTCGCCTTCGGAGGCACCCTTGACGATGCCTGCGATATCGACGAAGGTGACGGTGGCCGGCACGATCTTCTCGGTGTGCACGAGCTTGGCCAGGATCGGCAGACGATCGTCCGGCAACGGCACGATGCCGGTGTTCGGCTCGATGGTGGCGAACGGATAGTTCTCGGCCAGCACGTTGTTGCGGGTCAGTGCATTGAACATGGTGGACTTGCCGACATTCGGCAGTCCGACGATTCCGATAGTAAGAGACATGGTTCCCTAGCTTAGCTCTAGGCTTCGATGGCGTCGACGGCCTTGATGACCGCCCCTCTGAAGGCGCTTTCCTCGAGGGACGCCACACCCTTGATGGTGGTGCCGCCCGGCGAGCAAACGGCATCCTTCATGGCCCCCGGATGGGTTTCACTGGCCAGGTAAAGCGCACCGACGCCTTCGACCATCTTGGCGGCCAACCGGTATGCGGTGGCGCGCTGCAGGCCATATTTCACACCGGCGTCACCGAGCGCTTCGATGTACATGTCGGTGAAAGCCGGAGCGCAGCCGGCAATGCACATGGCGATGCCCATATGCGCGCTGTCGACGCGCTCGATCAGACTGATCGGCGCGAATAGCCGTTCGAAGGTCTCGGTCTGCGCTTCGGTGAGCGTATTGGCGATTTCGGTGACGAGCACGCCCTTGCCGACGGCCATCGGCGTATTCGGAATGGTGCATTGGACGTGCGCATCGACGAAGTCGGTTCCGAACAGTTCACGGAATTTGTTCAGATCCCAGCCGGCCGCAATGGACACGACGATCTTGCCCGGTTCGGCCAGCTCCTTCGCTATCGGCCCGATGACGCTTTCGATTTGGTACGGTTTGATTGCGATGACGATCACGTCGGCGGCTTCGGCCACTTCCGCTGCGGTGTGCAACGGCCGCGCACCCAGCTTGGCAGTAGTCCTTTCGAGCTTGTCATAATGTGCGGCGCAGGCCACGATGTCACCGCCGTTCACCACGCCGGCGTCGACCATGCCCGAAGCGATGGCTTGGGCCATATTGCCGTATCCGATGAATCCGATGGTTGGATTGGTCATTGCTTCTTTCCTTCGTCTAGAACAGTTCCTGCAGGTCACCGCGGTTCAGGGCCTCGTTGAAGATGTGCGCGAACACCACGGAGCCATGCACACCGTCATGTTCGAATTCATTAGTAGTCCAGTAATGTGAACGGGCCACGCGAGACAACGTGTCCAGCTGCAGTCCGGAATCGACGTACATATCGTCATAGTAGACGGCGGCCTGCAGCGGCACCTCGTTACGGGCCAGCTGGTCGGCATCATAGATCATCCCGAAATGCGTGTCCCCCATGAGCACGTCCATGGCCGGCTTGAACGGTCGAAGCGCATTCTCCCGTTCGAACATCCACGGAAACATGCATTCGCCGGTGAAGTTCAACGGACGCACATCCGTGTTGAATTCCGGATGCTCGTCACGTACGCGCTGCGCCGCCCATCGAATCGGCTCATCGAGCTCGCCGTTGGCATAGATGAACTCCTGCAACGGCCAATACAGAGGGCGGGATGACGTGGCGTTCATGACGCCATGCAGAAATTCATCCGACACTTCGGATCCGGCGGATACGGAACCGTCACCGTCCAGGAATGCCTGATCAAGCATCCAATGCACACGCTCGAAACTGGGCTTCATGCCGAAGTCGGCACCAAGGCATTGCAGACGTTCTACGGTCAGCGGATCGCCATTAGGCAAAACGACCTCCCGTGAATCCAGAATGTCGGCGAGCGCGGCAACGCGTTCCACATCCACTGGGTAACGCTCGTAGAACCGCTTCGTCTTCGATGCCATACGTGGGAAGGTGTGGCGGTACACGTCGGTGGCATCGGCGGGTACGTGCGGAATGCCACCGGTGGTAAAGCTGGCGATCACACCCTTCGGGAACAGCGACAGGTAGGTCAACGTCAGGAATCCGCCATAGCTCTGCCCCAGCGTGGCCCAACGTGCGCCGCCGAATTCGGTACGGCGCAGGTGTTCGAAATCACGAATGATCGAATCGGCGAGGAAATGCTTCAGGAATGCGGCTCCCGCTTCGCCATCCATGGTCTTCATGATGTGCGTATCGATGCGGGATGAGCGCCCGGTGCCGCGTTGGTCGGGCAGCACCACCCGGAAATGCCTGATGGCTTCCTCGATCCAGCCGTCGGACTGCGGGTTGAGCGGACGTGGCCCGCACCCGCCGGGGCCGCCTTGCAGGAAAATCAGCAACGGAAGCTCATCATGTACATGTTCGGGAGCGGTGACGACGCGGTAGAACAGGCTGATTGACGGGCCATCGAAACCGTGGCCGGGTTCATGACCCGACCAGTCCAACGGCACTTTGATCGAATGGTCCTCAACATGCAATCCGGGCACGTAATACTCGGTCAGCAGCGTCATCGTGCATCCACCTTTCCTGATATCCCTTCTGCAGCGAACAGAACGGCGGGCGCATCGTCGACAAGGACGGCATGTGGGTTCGATTGCATTCATTTCCTCCCGTCGACGTCGCCGTCACCCTTGCCTTTCGCCGGAAAGGGTCGCTGGATCTTCCACCATACACGGCAGGCCCGTCTCATACCTGCGCATGATACCGTAATGGCCAGCCGCGCGTTACGCTTGAACCACTATGACTAGACTGCAGCGCCTGTTTTCGTGGATTCGCGGCCATGTGATCGTCGCAGACAGCATCATCACCGCATTGCTCGCCCTATTCATGTTTGGCCTTGGCAACAACATCGAGTTCAATCCCGGACTGCTGTATAACTATCCGGCGCAGGTGCAGATGGTCTGGTCGATCGCGTTGCTCGTTCCGCTCATCACGCGCCGGCGATGGCCTCAGATCAGTGCCTTGGCATTCGTGGTACTGGTGCTGCTGCATCTATTGTTCGGCCCATGCATGCTGATCACCGATTTTTTTGCGACGTTCATGCTGTATTCGGTGATTCTGTACGGCAACCCGCATAATTCGAAGGTGTTCATCGTGCTGGCATTCGCCGTCGATGGCCTGGCCTCAATCATCATGGGCTGGGCGATGACGGTCGGTCCGATCCTGGCCGTGGGCACCGGACAGTTCTCCGCCGTCGACGCAACGGTACTGAATGGTCTCTCCTCCTGCAACACCGTCTATTCCGGTCGGGGATTGTCGAACGACTGCACCGATACGATACTGCAGTACATGGTCATGATGTTCGTCGCCATCGCGCTGTGCTTGGCGTCGACGATCATCATCGCCTACTGGCAGCGTGCCCGTTTGATGACGGTACGGATGATGCAGGAACGCAATGACGCGATTGCCGCGCGCGAGGTCGAGGAGCGCAATATCGCGGCGCTGGCGGAGCGTGCACGCATCGCGCGGGACATGCATGACGTGGTGGCGCATACGTTGTCGATCATCATCGTGCAGTCCGACGGTGGCCGGTACGCCGGCGCGAACGATCCCGTCGTGGCACGTTCCACCATGGAGACGATCAGACATGAATCCGAGCATGCGCTGCATGACATGACCAGACTTCTTGGCGTATTCGGCGGATCTCCCCATGCCGACTACGCCGATATCGACGCATTGATCGCACAGGCACGTACCGTGGCACCCGACACCGTCATCACACGGGAGATCATCGGAGATGCACGTCCCGACATGTTGGGAGATCGGACAAGCGTGGCCATCTACCATGTGATGCAGGAATCGTTGACGAACATCCGCAAATATGCGGGACCGAAGGTGACCGTACATGTCACGGAATCATGGGATGACGGCACATTGACCGTGACCGTCACGGATAGCGGGCGTGGCGCTTCGGCCGGATTGGACGGGCATGCGCCCGGCTACGGATTGACGGGCATGCGCGAACGCATCGAAGCCGTGGGAGGATCGGTGACGTTCGGCCCGAGGATAGGAGGCGGGTTCGCCGTATGCGCGACGGTGCCGTTCGCCACGAATGCCAGTGCGATGTCCTCGCACTCCTCATGCAAAGACGCCCATGCGGCGTCGATGGCGATCGACGGGCTGCCGGCCGACGCTCCGGCCATGCGGTTGTCTGAATACGGGACATCCGGCGAGACGAGAACGATCCTCTCGCCGAAGTTGCCGACCTTGCCGACGATGCAGACGATACGAGCCAGTCTGCGGTCCAAGCCGATCGCCCAGGCCATCGATATCTCCGGACGTCGGTTCAATTGGGTGGAGCGGCTTTCGCAATGGACGCAACGGCATTACGTCTTGGTGGACACCATCGTCACGGCGCTGCTCATCATGACGTTCGGCTCGGCGTCGATCAGCCTGTTCTCCTACGGCATGGGCCCGGAGCAGCTACCATTTCGCATGCTGATCGTCATGGAACTGCTGCCGTTATGCATGCGAAGGAGATTCCCGGAAAGCTGCGCGCTGATCATAGCCATACTCTCCACGTTGCAACTGATCGTTTTCGAACCCATCGATCTTGCCAATATCGTGGCTTCGATGAGCGCATTGCATGCGGCGGTACTGTACGGAAGGGAAAGAGCGTGGCGTTGGACCGGACTCGTCTCCATCATCAATGCTCTCTTGGTCGGCGTGAAGGTCATGCTGTCGCTGCTTGACTACCCGAGCATATCGGTTTTCCTGATACAAGGCATCATCACATACGAGCCGAGACGGACCACATGGCTCGCATCCGGGGCGATATTCACCGGCCTGGTCTACACCATGGCTGTCCTGGCTACATGCGGAGGCGTCATCGCCATGGCTCGATGGACCCGTTCCAGCTGCTCGAACGCACTCGTCCTGCAGGCAAGGGAGGAGGCATTGATCGCCGAACAGGACAAGCAGAAGATTCTTGCGGCGAATCTGGAACGGGATCGTATCAGCACGAACATTCAGTCGGAGGTCACCGCCACGCTTAACAGCGTCATCGACCAGACCATCTCCGGATTACGCATGCTCGATGAAGCCAAGGCACACGGTGAAGAGCCCTCGGCGGAATCGATCGCGTCTGCGTTCGCGGCCATCGGAAGTCAGGGGCGTGAAGCATTGGCCCATATGCGCCAACTGCTGCGGGTACTGCGCGAGACCGGATTCAGCGATGAGGCTCATGCCGGCAAGTCCGAAGAGATGCGGCTCAAACCCGCTGCCTCATTGGACGAACAGATGAAATCAGGGTTTTTTCGGGGTATGTTCCAACGCTGACGGCGCAATGCTGCCGATAAGGTGGAAGGCATGAGTGAAGAGCAGAGAATTCGCGTGATCATCGCCGACGATCAGGAACTGGTACGCGCCGGTTTCGCCATGGTAATCGGCTCGCAGCCCGACATGATGGTCGCCGGTCAGGCTCGCGACGGAGCGGAAGCGGTGGCCTTGGCCGAAACACTGCATCCCGATGTGGTGCTGATGGATGTGCGCATGCCCGGCATGGACGGCATCGAAGCGACACGCCAGATCAGTTCATTGCAACATCGTTTCGCCGCAACTGGAGCGCAAACCGGCCCGCGGCGGACCCGTGTGATCATTTTGACGACGTTCGATCTGGACGAATACGTGATGGCCGCCATCAATGCCGGAGCATCCGGTTTCCTGCTCAAGGACACTGAACCGGAAACGTTGCTCAATTCGATTCGCACCGTATTCCAAGGCAATGCGATCATCGCACCGTCCGCAACGAAACGACTGATTGAAAGAATGATGGAAGGTGGGCTGACCGATCAAGACTCCCTCACCATCCCCGCGTCGGCGGACACTGCACCATCACGGCCGGCATATACTGACCCGGAACTGGATGAACTGACCGATCGTGAGCGTGAGGTCCTCATCGAAATCGCACACGGTCTGTCCAATCAGGAAATCGCCGACCGGTTGTTCATCAGCCTGCCGACGGTGAAAACGCACGTGGCGCATATCCTGTCGAAGATCAACGCCCGCGATCGTGTACAGGCGGTCGTCTTCGCCTACGAAAACCATCTGGTGTGACAGTTTCATCGGCACTGCAAAAAACGATTCATAACCACGGAAACCGGCCTGTTTATGACGCAGATATGTCATAAACAGGCCGGTTTCCGTGGTTATGGACCGGTTTCACGGCCAGAACCGCTCATTGAGTACCCTAGGACTCTGCAAGCGCTTCGACCGGCGGGGTGTTCACCGCACGTCGCGCCGGAAACACGCTGGCAAGCAGCGAGGCAGCGGCGGCCACACCCAACACGATGCCGTTGACGGTCCATTCGAACGGGAACGCCACCGTGCCGTACATGCTGAACACCACATACGAGCCGAGCCAGCCGAACAGGGTGCCGAGTATCACGCCGACCACGCCGGACACCAGTGAGATGAGCAACGCCTCCACGCCCAGTGAACGCCTGAGCTGGCCTCGGGTCATGCCGATGGCGCGCAGGGTGGCGGATTCACGGGTGCGTTCGATCACGGACAGCGACAGCGTGTTGGCCACGCCGACCAGTGCGATGAGCACGGCCACGGCGATCAGACCCACCATGAGCATCATCATGGAATCAATCGTCTTCCCCCACTGCGCACGTTCGGCGATCGGACCGGATACGGTTGCGTCGGTGCTCTTCGAGAGTGCGGATTGGAGGCTGTCGAATACACCGCTGAGCGTAGTGCCGGTTTCGTTGATCTTTACCAGCAATGTGTGCGAGTTCGTATCGAGATCGCCATTCGTGAAATGGCTCCCATCCACGAATCCCACGGCACCGTACCCGCTGGAGATGCGCCGGTAGTCGGCCTGTTTGACCTTGAGTTCGAGCGTGCGTTTCGTGTCGCCGTTCTCATCCCATGCAGTGCCAAAGGTGGCGGTTCCCTGACGGAACGTCATCCGTTTGCCGCTTTGCGCATTGTATTGCGGCATGAGCACGGTTCCGGCATCGATGGTGGAGTCGCCCAGATCCGCTCGAATCACGTTTTGCAACTCGCCGATGTTCTTCACGCCGATAAGCAGCGTACTGGCGGAGACACTGCCATCGGAGCCTTTCAGCTGCACGTTGGCGGATGGAGCATATACGACGTCCGCCACGCCCTTGACTGCCTTGACGGCGCTGGCCATCTGCTGGCTGATGTCACTTCCCGTGGCCACGACATCAACGCTGTAGCGGGTGGCGAGCGCATCGTTCATGGTCTCCTTGGCGCTGGCGGCACCGGTGGCGATGGTGGAGACGAGCGTCACGCCGATGAGCAATGCGGCTCCGGTAGCGGCGATGCGACGCGGATTCTTCTGGATATTGGCATGGGCCACCTTGGCGGAGGGACCGGACAGCGCTACCAGCGCGCCGACGCCTTTCATGAATATCGGCAGCCAGAAGACGGCGGTAAGCACGAGTCCCAGAAACACAAGTCCGGCACCGGCGATGGCGGCAAGCAGGATCACGACGAACCGATTGCCGCTGAGCATATCGACATCGCCGGTGGTCTGCATCTGCCATATCGAGAACGCCACAAGCGCGATACCAACCACGACGAACAACATGCCGAAGATGGCGCGCGCACGACCGGAGCGACGATCATCGGTCAGTTCGAGCGGACGCAACGCCTCCAGAGGGGTCACCGACGTCGCGGAACGTGCGGAACCCAAGGAGGCGAGCACGGTCATGATGACGCCGAATGCGATCGGCGCCACGAACACCTGCCAGGAGAAAATCAGATGCATGGTCTGCTTCATGACGCCGCTGGCGCACACGATTCCCATAAGCGCGCACCCGAACGCCACGCCCAACATGGATGCGATCAAGCCGAGCAGGCAGGATTCAAGCAGCACGGAGGCATACAGCTGCCCTTTCTTCGCGCCGATGGTGCGTAGCAGGGCAAGCGTACGGCGACGTTGGGCCACGAGTACCTGGAAGGTGTTGGCGATGACGAGTGCCGCCACGAGCATGGCCAGCACGCCGAAGCACAGCAGGAAGATGGTGACGATGCTGGTTTCGCCCACACCGATGCTCTTTATGTAGGCACTGCTGACTTCCTGACGCGACATGAGACTGAAATGCTTCGGCAGAAGCCCGTTCACCTCGTGGATGGTTTTCGCGGATACCGTATTGCCGTCCTTGGCGAGGTCGAGGTAGACCATGGTGGCTACTGCGGAATTGAAGTCACTCACTCCCTGCATCCGTGCGATGAGGTTGTCGGAAGCCACGATCGCGCCTCCATAATATGAGTAGACGCCATTGGGATCGGAGGTGATGCCGACCACCCGCACGTTCTCGGCCTGGGCCTTGCCGCCCTCGTCGTCGGTGGCGTAACGCGAGGTCAGTGTCACGGTATCGCCGATGTTCACGCCCAGCTGTTTGATGATGTTGCTCGGCAACGCGACTTCGTTGCTGTCGATGGGCCGGCTGCCTTCGGTGATGTCGACCGGCAGCAGTTTGCCGTTCCGTGCGGTGGAGATGGCCTCGCCGCTGATATTGTTGCCTGCTTTGGAGACGGTTACGCCGCTTTCCAAGGCGACCCGCACGCCGTTGACGCCTTCGATGCCGTTCATCCGGTCGAGGTGGAAGTCACCGACGGTCGTAGAATACACGTCATTCAGTGCTTGCTCACTCAACCCATCGGTGGAGGGGCTGATCGCATAGTTCGCCTTGCCGAACATGGAGGTCGCCTGGCGGGAAAGCGAATCATTCATGGCGTTGCCGAACAGGAAAGTGCTGGCGATGAACGCCGTGCCGATCATGATGGCGATGCCGGCCGGGATGAGCATGCGTCTGGTTTTGCGCATGAGTTTTATTGTGATGGACCACATGGTTGCCGTCGTTCCTTCTTCAGATTCTTGAACCGTTGTAATGCGCCGGTCAGCCGGCGTGACGTGCATTGGACGCGTTCCGCGTGGAAAGCTCTCGTTCCTTCATCAGCAGATCACTCATCTGGTCGGCGGTCGGATCGTCGACATCGGCCACGATGCGACCATCCGCGAACACGATGGCGCGGTCGGCATAGGAGGCCGCGACGGGGTCATGCGTAACCATGATGATGGTCTGTCCGAGCTCGTTGACGGAACGTTTCAGGAAGCTCAATACCTCAGCACTGGATATGGAGTCGAGATTGCCGGTCGGCTCATCGGCGAACACCAGCTGCGGCTTGGTGATCAGGGCGCGCGCGATGGCAACGCGCTGCTGCTGGCCACCCGACAATTCGTTCGGCCGGTGATGCAGACGTTCCTTCAATCCGAGTGTCTCGACCAGCAGGGCCAGCCATTGCCGGTCCGGCTTCTCACCGGCCAAGGTAAGCGGCATGAGGATGTTCTGCTCCGCGGTGAACATCGGCAGCAGGTTGAAGCTTTGGAAGATGAATCCGATCTTATGACGACGCAACAGGGTGAGCTGATTGTCGTTCAATCGCGTCAGATCGTCGCCATCGAACACGATGTGGCCGCCGGTGGCCGAATCCAACCCCGCCAGCGTATGCATCAACGTGGATTTGCCGGAGCCGGACGGCCCCATGATCGCGGTGAACCTGCCACGCTCGAAGCGTACGTTCACGTCGCGCAGCGCATGCACGACGTTTTCGCCACGGCCGTAATCCTTGACGAGGTCCACGGCCTCGATGGCCGTATCGTTGGTTTGCAGTACGTCCCTGATATCCATGTCATTGTTCCTTTCCTCGGACATATCTCCAAAGGTAGGGAACGATGACGTTTCCCGACATCATGCGCCGGTCTGACTTTTCATCTCATCCTTGAGTATGATGACCTCTAGGGGGTACGGTCAGTCATCCAGCAACACGCCCTCCCGCGGCGGCTCCAACCAGTAGGATTCCTTCTCCACACTGACCGTGGATGCCCACCAGGTCTGCTCGACGCCCGGCAGGGAACGGATGGATTCGTCGACCACACGCCACAGATCCTCATCGTCATCGGCGATGATCTCGATAAGATAGTCGGCTCCGTTCAGTCCGACTCCGCTCATCGCGTAGGTGACCTCGTCGATGTCGAGCAGCTGTTCGGCATCGAGACGATACGGGGGCTTGACGCCGATGCCGAGGAACGCCTGGCGGAATCCGCCGAGTCGCATGGGACTGACGGTGGCCATGATGCGCATCACCCCGGAATCCTCCAGTTTCTTGATACGCCCGCGAATGGCGGTATGCGTCACGCCGAGGCTCTCCCCCAACGCCGCATAGCTGGCCCTGCCATCCTTCTGCAACTGATTGAAGGTGTGCACGAAGCGTGCATCCAGACGATGCACCGGTATATCGGTGCCGACGCTCGCCTCGCGTTTCGTCATGAAACCGTGCTCCCCCTGCGCCGCCAGAAGACGGTTGACCACACTGACATTATGGTCGTCAAGCACCAGTCGTCCGCAGGAGAATACCTGGATGCGCGTCAACCCCGGCAGGGAACGCAGCTCATGCTTCAGGAAGCGGTCCATGCCTTCGGCCGAATACACCACCGCCTCGGCGATGATGTCGGCATCGCCCAGCGCACAGACCACGTAGGTGACCTGCGGCAACGATTTCAGTGCGGCCAATGCCTCATCGCGATGACCGTTGACGCGCAACCCCACCAATATCTGGCAGTAGTTGGCCAAACTTAACGGGTTAGCCACCGGAACGATGGTCATGATATTCGATTCGGTCAAACGCCGGTAGCTTTCCGTGGCCGCGTACACGGAAATGCCCACCTTGTCGGCGAGCGCCTGCATGGTCATGCGTCCGTTGCATTGCAGGGCCGAAACCACTTTGAGATCACGGGCGCTGATTGCCATACGGTTGATTTCCTGCATCATCGCATACCCCCATTAGAGCCATATCATTAACCATACACTGCATACGATCGCAGCCACGGTGATGAGCAACATTACCCAATCCTGCGCACGCATATGCAGTTTTACACGATAGGTGCGCCTGGCTCCCGTAAGGTTGAGACCGCGCGATTCCATGGCCCAGCCCACGCTTTGGCTCATCTTGTAGGCACGGATGAGTACGGCGATGATGATCGGCAGATATGATGTGAAGCGGTCGACGATGCGTACGACCGCATTGCGTTTCCTGCCGGTCGCGGTGACCTTGCCGCTGAGGTCGAGCCCTCGGGCGCGCTGTGCGGCCGAGACCGACTGGAAGATGGAGAAAAACACCGGAATGTACCGTAGCGCGGTGGCAAGGGTGAGGCCCGCCTTGTATGGCACTCCCAATGAGACAAGCCCACGGATGAATTTGGGCTGGTCGGTGGTGAACAGCGTGATGAAGCAGGCGAAGCCGAGTGCCGGGATGCGCAGGCCCATCACCGCGGCCATGAGCAGGTTCTCCTGGGTGAGCCTCAACCACCCCCAGCGCCACAGCACATGTGTGCCGGAAGTGTCGAAAATCGGCCATAGCACAACGATGAGCACGATGATTAGGGCAAGGATCTTCCACACCCAGGCGATACGTTCCGCAGGCACATGGTCGGTGACGAGCATGATGTGCTCGATGACGAGAATCGCGGCGATGAACATCCAGTTGCGCCAGACCAGGCACAGTACCAGCATGGCTACGGATATGAGGAATTTCACGCGCGGGTCGGCACGATGCAGCCAACCGTCGCCGGGAACATACAGATCGGCGTCCATCAGCGCTTCCTCCCTGTCTTGTTGTGATGTTTGGAGATCTTTCTGAGTCCATGCGTATTCGTGATCGGTTCATGCCGTTCGTGCTGGTCGGCTTGCGGATGCTGCGCCGATCCGGTTTTGTCTATCGGACCGAACTGCACGACATGGCCATCCTGCAACTGCAGCACATGGGAGCAGTATCGGTAGACGGCACGCATATCGTGGCTAATCATCACTATGGTGGTGCCCTGCTCGTTCAACCGTTTGATTGCGCCAAGGAAACGCTGCGAAAGCCTGTGATCGAGGCCTGCCGTTGGCTCGTCCAACACCAGAATCGGCGTGCGCATGGCCAGTACGGAAGCCAATGCCACCGCGCGTCGTTCACCGTAGCCAAGCGTGGCCGGCGACACCTCCTCATAGCGGTGCAGGTCGAACAGCGTCATCATCTCATCCACCCGCCTGAATACGGTTCCACCGTCCAATCCGAGTGCCGTAGGACCGAACGAGATCTCTTCGCGCGTGCTGGAGCAGAAGATCTGGTGGTCGGGATTCTGGAACACGAAGCCGACATGTGCCGCCATTTCGCCTACGCTGTGCTTCGCCACGTCAAGCCCATCCACCGTGATGGTGCCGCGGTCAGGTTTGAGCAGACCGTTGAGATGCTTGGCCAACGTGGTCTTGCCGGAACCGTTTCGGCCGATGAGCCCGACGAAGGAGCCGGGCATGATGCGGACGCTCACGTCGTCAAGCGCTGCGGAAGCGTTGCCTCCTTCCGTATAACGATGCGTCACATGCTCCATGGCGATGACGGGTTCGCCGGCGGCCGCTTCCGGCATCGCAACGATTCTCGGCAATGGGTCGGCCGCCATTTCGACGCCTGCGGATTCAAGCATGGCACGTTCACGGGTGAACATGCGCGCGTCGCCGTTGCGCACGAGTTCGCCATTGACCAGAAACAGCACCTGATCGGCCCAGCGTGCGATATGTTCGGTATCCTGTTCGGCCATGACCACGGTCAGCTGACGGGTTCGGCGAATGCGCTCGAGCGCGTCGAACACCTCCTGCTTGCCCTCCGGATCGAGCGCGGCGGTCGGTTCATCGAGAATCAGCACGTCGGGTTCGGCCGCCAGAGCCGCGGCGATGGCCACACGCTGCATCTGCCCGCCCGACAGGCTGGTAGGCACGCGCTTGCGGTAACCGGTCATGCCGACCAGTTCAAGCATGTCATCGATGCGACGGTCCATGGTTTCGGGGTCAATGCCTCGGTTTTCCAAGGGGAAGGCGATCTCATCCTCTACGGAGGCGCAGAACAGTTGGGATTCCGGATCCTGCTGCACGTATCCGACGTGTTGGGAAAGCTGCGAGACCGAGTATCGGGCGGTGTTCATGCCGTTGACCACGACGGTGCCGCTCATCGTGCCATCGGCAAGATTGGGGATGATGCCGGCCAACGCCATGCACAACGTGGATTTTCCGGCTCCCGTCGGGCCGATGACGCCTACGAACGAGCCGGATGGAACATCGAAGTCGATATGCCTCAGACTCTCGACGGCCTTACCCCCGTCCGTTAACGGCGCATACTTCCACCCTAGGTCGCGAACCGTGATCATGCCACTCACCCCATGCTCCTATTGACACGCTTCGTTCAGATTCCGACAAGCAAAACCCGTGGGCTCCCCCATTCAACGGTGAATCCCACGGGTCTGACATCTTTCTCAGAATAATGTATCACTCACTCACTGGTCTTGATGCCGAGATTGCCCATTCGCGCCAACGGCGGATACGCTTTGCGAACGGCGGAAAACAGCGCCAGTCCCACAATCAGGCCAACCACCATCCGGAAGGAGTTTCCCAAAATCTCCCCAAGCGCCGGACCGAAGCCGGACAGGATGCCCCCTGCGATGAAGTAGCCGAACACCTTCCACACTCCGGCCACCAAGGAACCGGCGATGATGTTGAATGGCTTGAACTCCCTGATGATCAACCCTGCGATGACCGCCTGCAGACCATCGATGACGAACGTGAAGATGGCCCATTGCGGATATCCGGAAATCAGATCGGACAACGCCGGACCGAGACCGCCGACGATGCCGCCGACCCATGGACCGAACGCATAGGCGCTGAAGAAGATCATGGTGTCGGACAGGTTCAGATAGCCACGGGTCGGGGTCGGGATCTTCACGAACATGGTCAGCACGGTGGTAACGGCCGTCATGATGGCGATGAGCGGAATGATGTTGGCCCGCAGCGTCTTCTTGATTCCAGTGGCCATGGATACCTTCTTTCTCACTTTAACAAATCGTCAATATCTCAATCAATATCATATATTTTGAAATGAATTATAGTTTTTTTATTCAAAAGATAAAAAATCGATATTGTTTTTCGTGACAATCGAGATGATATACCATCCATGCTACAAACCCTCACATCCGTTTTACCGACGACATACGGGCAACATGAAGGGTCCCGCGCTTCGCAGGAAGCACGGGACCCCCATCCTACGACCTTACGGTCGCATGCGGAACCACCCCTTCGCTAGGTCCCGCAGGTCGGTCACTCGGCCAGGCCGGAGGCACGCAGGGCCTCGAAGCCGCCCTTCAGATCATCGAGAATGTCGTCGATGTTCTCGATGCCGATGGACAGGCGGATGGTGCCCTGGTGAATGCCCTGGTCCTCGAGCTCCTCAAGGGTCTCCTGGGAGTGCGTGGTGGAGGCCGGATGGATCACCAGGCTCTTGGCGTCGGCCACGTTGGCCAGCAGGCTGAACAGGTGCAGATTGTCGATGAACACGCGTGCCGCATCCTTGCCGCCCTTGATGTCGAAGGTGAAGATGGAGCCGCCGCCGTTCGGGAAGTACCGCTTGTACAGATCGTTATCCTTGCGGCCTTCGATGGACGGATGGGAGATGGATTCGACCTCCGGAACGGTCTTCAGGTAGTCGATGACCTTCAGGGCGTTCTCGACATGGCGCTCGACGCGCAGGGACAGGGTCTCAGTGCCCTGCAGCAGCAGGAAGGCCGCGAACGGGGACAGGGTGGCACCGGTGTCACGCAGCAGAATGGCACGCACACGGGTCACGAACGCCGCACCACCGAGGGCCTCGTAGAAGTTCAGGCCGTGGTAGGACGGATCCGGCTCGGTCAGGGTCGGGAACTTGCCCGGCACCTCGGCCCAGTTGAAGTTGCCGCCTTCCACGATGACGCCGCCGAGGGTGGTGCCATGGCCGCCGATGAACTTGGTGGCCGACTCCACCACGACGTCCGCGCCGTGCTCCAGCGGACGGAACAGATAAGGCGTGGCGAAGGTGTTGTCGACGATCACCGGCAGATGGTGCTTATGGGCGATGGCGGTGATGGCTTCGAAGTCCGGCAGGTCGGCGTTCGGGTTGCCGAAGGTCTCGAAATAGACGAGCTTGGTGTTCTCCTGGATGGCATCCTCGAACTCCTGCGGGTTCTCGGCGGAGACGAAGGTGGTGGTGATGCCGTCGCGCGGCAGGGTGTGACGCAGCAGGTTGAAGGTGCCGCCATAGATGTTCTTGGCCGCCACGATGTGGTCGCCGCTCTGGGTGATGTTACGCACGGCATACTCCACGGCGGCGGCGCCGGAAGCGACCGCCAGGCCGGCGGTACCGCCTTCGAGGGCGGCGATGCGATCCTCGAACACACCCTGGGTGGAGTTGGTCAGACGGCCGTAGATGTTGCCCGGGTCAGCCAGACCGAAGCGGGCCTCGGCGTGATCGAAGTTATGGAAGACGTAGCTGGTGGTCTGGTAGATCGGCACCGCGCGGGAGTCGGTGGCCGGGTCGGCCTGCTCCTGTCCGACATGCAGCTGCAACGTCTCAAAACGATAGTTCTCGTTTGCCATGGTGGTCTCCTTCGGATGGATTCGTGCCTGATATTCGACCTTCCGCCCTGCCGTGCGCTTGGCGGTTGGTCGGGTGTTGCTAGCGACAATAAACCGGGGGTGAAGCCCTGCGCAAGCCGAACGTTATCGCGCTTACCTATACCCCTTTATAAAGCGTTGGAATCATTGGTTTCCCACCTTGCCGTTCACCTCGAAAACCTTCTGCACAGGCCGACGACACGCCGATGTCGGGGCGAATCGAATCCGTGGCGCCGAAAACGGTTTCCTCCCAAGGTCAACGCACCGGCTAAAGTCGTTCAACAGATATGACCGACGGAAGAGGTTTCGATATGAGCGACGAGATTCTGTACGACCGTGACCCACAGTACATTCCGCGTGTGGCCGCAGTGCATGACATGTGCGGCTATGGCAAATGTTCGCTGACGGCGGCCATTCCGATTCTGTCGGCGGCCGGTTGCGACGTGTGTCCGGTGCCGACGGCGTTGTTTTCCGCGCATACGCGCTATACGGTCTTCACGTTCCACGATACGACCGAGATCCTGGACGGCTATCTGGATGCATGGCGCAAGGAGAACGTCGAGTTGGACGGCGTCTACTCCGGCTTCCTCGGTTCCGCGGATCAGGTCGCGATCATCAGGCGTCTGTATGACGAATACCCGCACGCCTTGCGATTGGTGGACCCGGTGATGGGCGACGGCGGGCAGATCTATGCCACCTACACGCCCGAACTGTGCGAGGCGATGGGTTCGCTGGTCGACGGCGCGGATGTGCTGATGCCGAATCTGACCGAGGCCTCCCTGCTGACGGACCGCGCATATCCCGGACAGAACATTTCGGATGCCCAGGTGAACGACATCATCGACGCACTGCTGTTACGTGGCGCGAAAAACGTAGTGCTCAAGGGAATCGATCGAAACGACGGCAAGATTCGCAACTACGTCGCGTCCGCGATATCGGGAGCCTCGGGCAAGCAGGAACTGGCACACGACAAGCTTCCGTTCATGACGCATGGCACCGGTGATGCGTTCGCCTCGGCCCTGTGCGGGGCTGTGATGGCCGGCAGGTCTCTGGGTGAATCCGCGTATATCGCCGGCGAATTCGTACGTCACGCCATGGAAAGCACACAATATCAGCCGCACCACGACGAACGTGGCGTCAGCTTCGAATTGAATCTGGGAGAGCTGACGGGACTCGTGCGCCGTTAGTCCTTCCGCGATGCTCCCTCATGGTTCGGGCGTGTTGTGGATTGTTGTGGATTGATGATCGCCATCCACCGGCAATCCACAACACGCCCGAAGACGTTCGACTTATCCACATTCGCCATTCGGCCTTGCCTCGGGACATCCGTCTCTGTTCCACTTGAATCATGAACGGCAACATCACACCCGAGCTTCCGGTCGCGACGCCGCCATCGGAGCAACCCCTTGATTCTCTTGCACAGCGGCTGCACGACGGCACGCTATCCACCCGCCAAATCGGCGCGCTCGGCGAACAATACGCCGCCGCATGGCTTCAGTGCCGCGGCTGGCGCATTCTCGACCGTAACTGGCATTGCCGTTATGGCGAACTCGACATCGTGGCCCGCAGCGAAGCGGGTTGCATCACGTTCGTCGAAGTCAAGACCAGACGCACCCTTCGCTATGGCACCCCGCAGGAGGCGGTCACCGCTTCCAAGCAGATCAACCTGCGACATGCGGCGGTGCAATGGCTGATGGAACCCAGTCACCGCGTTCCCCATAATGGGGTGCGCTTCGACGTCATCACCGTCATCGTACGCGCAGGCAGACCGCTGGTGCATCATATCGAAGGAGCGTTCTGATGGCCATCGGCAGCGCATTGTCAGTCGGTCTGATCGGACTGAAGGCCTTCATCATCCAGATTCAGGCCTTCATATCCCCCGGCCTACCGTATTTTTCCATCATCGGACTGCCCGACACCTCACTTTCCGAGGCGAAGGAACGGGTCAAGTCAGCATGTCAGGCCAGCGGCTTCAAATGGCCCGAAACCCGTGTCACGGTAAATCTCTCCCCCGCCTCCATGCCGAAAAAAGGATCCTCGCATGATCTGGCCATCGCGGCAAGCGTACTCAGTGCATCCGGCACCATCGGGCATGATTGCTTGGCTGACACCATCGTATTGGGCGAAGTCAATCTCGACGGCACCGTACTTCCCGTCAACGGCCTGCTACCGATCATGCTGCATGCGCGGGAACAGGGCATACGGCAGGTCATCGTACCCCACGCCAACATCGACGAGGCCCGGCTCATCGACGACATCGACGTGATCGGCGTACGTCATGTGGGCGAACTCATCGAACTGATGGGAGGCCATGCCACATACCATATACCGGACACCCAGCGCGATATCGGAACCGGTATGGACGTCACCCAATGCTCTGCGCCCGGAGACATGTGCGAAGTTGTCGGCCAGGAATCGACCAAATGGGCTTTGGAAGTCGCGGCGGCCGGAGGCCACCATCTGCTCATGACCGGCCCTCCCGGCACCGGCAAGACCATGCTTGCCTCTCGCATGCCCGGCATCATGAGCCCGTTGAATGAGACGGAGCAACTGGAGATCGCCTCGATCCGTTCGCTCTGCGGCACGCTACCCAGCTATGGCATCACCGATGTTCCGCCATTCGAAGCGCCGCACCATACCGCTTCCATGGCATCCTTGGTAGGCGGAGGAACGGGATTGGCCCAACCAGGTGCCATCACCAGGGCGCATCGTGGCATCCTGTTCATGGATGAGGCCCCGGAATTTTCCGCACGCGCATTGCAGACGCTGCGCGAACCGTTGGAGTCGGGCTACGTGGCGATCTCGCGTTCGAAAGGCACCACCTACTACCCGGCCCGATTCCAGCTCATCATGGCCGCCAACCCATGCCCCTGCGGTTTTTCCTATGGCAATGGCGAACGTTGCGCCTGCAAAGAGAAGGACCGCATCAAATACTTCAGCCGTCTTTCCGGTCCGATTCTCGACCGTATCGACATTCAAGTCGAAGTGCTGCCGGTCGACCGCATCGATTCGGGAAGCCGACAGACCGGCGAATCCAGCCACACAATCCGACTGCGGGTCATGGTGGCCCGACAGATGGCCCAGGAACGCTTCCGCGAATACGGATGGTCCTGCAACGCGCAAGCCACCGGCACGTGGTTGCGCGCCAATACCTCACATAAGGCCATCGCATTGGTCAATCGAGCTCTGGCAAGCGAGCGGCTCAGCCTACGCGGGGCGGACCGGGCCATGCGCCTCGCCTGGACACTCGCCGATCTGGCCGGCAAATCCTCCCCCGGGCCCACGGAAATGATGCAGGGAATCTCCATGCGAACGAGGTTGTCATGAATGAGACGCTCCATCCAGTCGACGAGGAGACTTTGGCAAGGGCCGTACTGACGTACTGCCTGGACAGTGCGGACGCCATGATGTATGCGCTGCTGAAGGGTACGGGCAGCGCCACCAGCGCTCTGCAACTGATCGCCGACTGCGGTCCAGGCAAACACGAAGGGGTAGTCACCGCAGCCTGCAAAGCATTGGACGCGGCCTTCATCAACGGCATCACCCGGTGGGGACGCACCATCAACGCTCGCGGCATGTCTTCATTCCATGGTTCGCTCGCGTCATGGCAACAGCGTCTGGCCACGTTGCCCTCACATGACCCTCAGCAGCTGGAATGCTGGTTCACGGCCGCAGGCACGCAGTGGATCATCGCCCCTCACCATCCCTATTGGCCATCCCAACTCGCCGATCTGTCGTTGCGTACCGACTGGGCCGCCCCACTATGCCTATGGGGGCGTGGCGATCCTGAAGCACTGGTCTCCTGCCCCAAACCGGTGGGCATAGTCGGCTCGCGGGGCGTCAGCGATTATGGTCGCCAGTGCGCGTTCGAACTCGCCCGTCAAGCGGCCCGAGCCGGACATACGGTCGTGTCCGGCGGCGCATTGGGCACGGATGCCGCCGCCCACTGGGGAGCGTTGGCCGCCATGGATGAGGTCGGTGCCGGCATCAGCGGCAGAACCGTGGCGGTTTTCGCCGGAGGGCTCAACCACATCGGCCCGAAGAGCAACGCGCGACTGTTCGAACGCATCGTCGACGGCAAAGGCGCCCTGGTCTCCGAACTATGCCCTGCGACCATTCCGGAGGCACGACGTTTTCTCCTACGCAACCGACTCATCGCCGCATTGTCGTCAACGGTGATCGTGGCGCAGGCACGAGCCAGGTCAGGAGCCCTGAACACCGCCGGATGGGCCGGCGAGCTCAATCGCGAACTCTACGCCGTTCCCGGAGACGTCACCATGCCCCACAACACCGGATGTAACCGGCTCATTCAGGACGGCAAGGCGTCAATCGTCTGCTCGCTGAGCGACATCGGCGAACTGTGCCATGAGGCACATCGGCCGCATATCACCGCATCGTCGAAAGCCGAAGACCTCCCGCCATCCGACGACCCGGACCACTGCAAGGAAGACGATGGCACGAACACGGCCGGCAACGACATCCTGCATGCCATTCGCGCATGCCGCAGCCGTTACGGCACCGTGTCGGCCGACGGCATCCTCGACATGCTGAACGAATCGCATCCGGACGAATACTCCATTGCGGCGATCATGCAGGAGCTTGGCGCATTGGAGCTTTCCGGCATCATCACCATGGAGGCGGGGCGGATCGCCATCGCATCCGGCGGTGCGTAAGGTCGCGATCCACACGAGGGCTCTGCCGTTTCGTCGTACCTTGTGCGAGAATCGTTGGTATGAGTCCGAAGCATGTTGAAGATCTGTATGATGCGGTAATCGTAGGAGCCGGCGCGGCGGGCCTGTCGGCGGCGTTGGGAATGCTGCGCAGCGAACAGATGCGCGACCTGAAGGCCAGAGGCATCGACCCGAACATCCTAGTGGTTTCCAAACTCCAGCCGTTGCGTTCGCACACCGGTTCAGCCGAGGGCGGCATCGCCGCCAGCCTGGGCAATGTCGAGAAAGATGACTGGCACTGGCATTATTTCGACACCGTCAAGGGCGGCGATTGGCTGGTGGATCAGGATGCCGCCAGTCTGCTCGCCCAAGAGGCCCCCGCCACCGTCATCGCGCTCGAACATGCCGGCGTGGCATTCTCCCGTACCGAGGACGGCCATATCGCCCAGCGTCGTTTCGGAGGCCATACCAAGGATTTCGGTAAGGCACCCGTCCGTCGTGCCGCCTATGCGGCCGACCGCATCGGCCACCAGATCCTGTTCTCGCTGTGGCAGCAGTGCGTGGCCGAAGGCATCGAATTCGCCGAGGAATGGTATGTGACCGACCTGGTCGTCTCACAGGACGGTTCGAAGGTCGAAGGCGTGGTGGCGTTCGACACGCATAAGGGTGTGGCGCATGCCATTCATGCACGCAATGTGCTTATCGCCACCGGTGGTGCGGGACGGTTGTTCCACACCACCTCGAATTCCTGGGATCTGACAGGCGATGGCATGGCATTGGCGTTGACTGCCGGGCTGCAGCTTGAGGACGCCGAATTCGTGCAGTTCCATCCGACCGGGCTCGCGCATACGGGCATTCTGCTGTCCGAAGCGGCTCGTGCCGAAGGCGGCGTGCTGCGCAATGCCGATGGCGAGGCTTTCATGGAACGTTACGCGCCGGGGCATGCCGATCTGGCCGCCCGCGATGTGGTAAGCCGCTCCATCATGGCCGAAATCGACGCGGGGCGAGGAGTCGCCGATCCGAAGGATCCGGAAGGCCCGAAGGATTGCGTATGGCTCGATATGACCGGCATCGAAGCCCGGCACATGCACGAGGTACTGCCTCAGGTGGTCGAGACCATTGAGAAGTACGCCGACCTCGATCCGACCGTGCACTACGTACCGGTCAAGCCGACCGCGCATTACACGATGGGCGGCATGCCCGTAAGTACCGATGGCGAGGTCTACCGCTGGCACGATGACGAACGTCATACGGTCGCGGGACTGTTCGCCGCCGGCGAATGTTCCTGCGTATCCGTGCATGGCGCGAACCGACTGGGAGGTAACTCCCTGCTGGACGCCTGCCTGTTCGGCACCCGTTCCGGTCAGGCGATGGCGGCACGCATCGTCAATGATCCGGTGAATGATCCGATGGCTGAGGAACCGATGGAAGATGCCGGAGTCGACGTCGTGGAGCGAACGGCCTCCGCACGTACCGCCGAGATCAAGGATCTGCTGGTGACGGCACCGGAAGATGACGAAGCAGGCCGGGACAATCCATATCAGCTGATGGCCGATCTGGGATCGGTGATGGAGCGCGCCGTCGCCGTACGTTGCGACGAGGACGGCATTGAGCGGGCGCTCACCGTACTGCATGACGAGCTTGAGCCACGGGCCGAACGGTTGCACGCGCATTCCGATGCACCGACCTTCAATCAGGAGATTACCGCCATCTGGGAGGTGCGTCATCTCATCGAGCTGGGCGAAGCCGTACTGAAGGCCTCCGATGCACGCCATGAATCCCGAGGATCCCTGAAGCGCCTCGACTTCCCTGAACGCGACGACGAGCATTTCCTCGCCCATTCCATGGTCGATGCGGACGGTCAGGTCTCCTGGCAGCCCGTGCATATTGTGGACATGCCGCCAAAAACCCGTGAATATTAGTGTTTCTGGGCACAGCATATGGCAAACTGGTTGACGGTTTTCATCGGAAAGGCGGGTACATGAGCGATATGGGAAACGGCGTGAGCACGGTGACATTGCGCGTGAATCGGTTCGCTCCGCGCCCGGATCGCGACCGCGGTCGTGGCGGCAGCCCGTTCGCGAAGAAAAGCTCACCCTTCGGCGACTCGGGCGCATCGTCGCGGCGCCGTCCTCGCGGCAAACAGTGGGTGCAGGACTATACGTTGAATGCACGCCCGGAAGATACGCTGCTTGATTGCCTGCTGAGCATCAAACGCACCATCGACCCGACGCTCGCCTTCCGCTACTCCTGCGGCCATGGCATGTGCGGATCCGACGCCGTGGCCATCAACGGCACCCCCACCCTGTTGTGCACTGCGACCATCAAAGACTGGGCCAAGCAGCCGAATAGCTCCATGGTCGATGACGAAGGTTTCCGCCATACGGGAGATGCCGTGGCGGTCGAAGACGGTGCCGCCGATGATTCCGGCAGTCTCGGCGTCATCGAGTTGGCACCATTGCCGGGCTTTCCGGTACAGCGCGATCTGATCGCCGACATCGACCAGATGCTCGACCAAATCAGAAGGCTCAAGCCATATCTGCAGGCGAACGGTGAGCTGGCCACCACCGCCGAAGGTAAGATCGATGCGTTCGAATATCTGCAACGCCCCGAACAACTCGCCAAATACGAACAGCTGAGCAACTGCATTGCGTGTGGTACCTGTGAGGGTAGCTGCCCGGTATATGCCGGCGGCGAAGCCTTCATCGGTCCGGCCGCACTCATCACCGCCTCCCGTTTCATCAACGATTCACGAGATACACAGGCCTCTGCGCGTATGGATGCCATCGATTCGGCCGACGGCATCGCAGCATGCCAGTCGGTGCGCGCCTGTAGCCGTGAATGCCCGCGTGGCATTGACGTCGGTGAGGAAATCTGGCAGCTGATCGCCCAAATCAAGGAACGCTGAAAGTCATGGATAGAACGTCGTACACCAATCTCGCCAAAGCCTGGGAGTTTGTTGAGGATCATGCGTTCTCACGCCAGTCCGTCGAGCTGAATGCGGTGCGCACACGTGCCGAGGAGACTGGTATCACGCAGGGGTCCGCCGCTCAGGCCGAGCTGTTGCGCGTACTGGTGCATATGATTGGCGCCTCATCGGTAATCGCCGTCGGCACCGGTTCCGTAGTGGAGACATTACAGCTGGTCAACGGCTTGGAAAACGGTGGCCAACTGACCGCCGTCGATTCCTCCTCCCAAGGCATTGCGCTCATCCGTACTTTGTTCAATCACCTATCCGATGAGATTCAGACCACGCTTCGTGCGGTGAACGCGCCGGCGGGAGTGTTTCTGCCGCGGTTGAATGCCGAAACCTACGATCTGATTGTCGTTGCCGGCGATCCAGGTAACTATGACGCTTCCTTTGAACAGGCGCCCCGCCTACTCAAATCCCATGGTGTCATCGTCTTCACCGACATGTTGGCTTTCGAATCGGCCGAATCCGCGGGTGGCGTACTGAATCCCGCCAATAGGGACGCCAAATCCGTGGCCATGCGTGCACTGCTGGAAACCGTGGAATCCGACGAACGTTTCGTCACCACGCTCACCCCTACCGGCACCGGTCTTCTTGTAGCCGTCAAACGATGACACCGTGTCGGCGCCCGGCAACGGGCGCCGCGTATCACTTCGTCTCGTTCCGCGTGCCAATCATTTGGCTGACGGCAATGGTGCCGTCTTCGAGCACGGTCTCAACCTCATCATCGGTGCCGTCATCGGCATACCGGTCGTCCGTTTCGGAAGACTGCCGTTGTGCGGCCTCAAAGCGCTTGGACTGACGACTCAACAGAATGCCTGAGATCACCGCCGCGATCAATGAGGCGATCAGTACGCCAAAACGGCTTTCCGCCGACAGTTCGGCATCCTGATATGCCAATGAGGCGATGAGGAACGATACGGTGAATCCGATGCCGCACGCGCATGCCGCCGGAAACATGTCACGCACACGAAGCCCTTTGGCCATCCTAAGGCCGGCCAGATGCGTGGACAGCCATGCGGTGATCATAATGCCCAAGGGCTTGCCCACCACAAGAGCCACTATCACGGCGATTACCACCGGTGAGACGAACAGCGCCCAAGTCAACGATTCGAAATGCACGCCGGTGGCGAATAGGGCGAAGATCGGCAAGGCCAACAGTGCGGAGAACGGCTGCAGCTTATCCGCATACCGTTCCGCACGTGGGCTTTTCTCGCCGAATCGTTCACGGGCCGGGGTGAGCAGTCCCACCAACACACCGGCAAGTGTGGGGTGAATGCCCGCTTCAAACATCATGACCCATGCAAGGATGCCTACGATGGCCACGGCAAGCCACGGCACCTTCTGCATACGCACCAGAAAATACCAGACGACCGCGCATGCGGCGATGCCGATGAACCAGTACCAAGCGTTTACCGACGAGAAGAACACGGCGATCAGAATGATGGCCAACAGATCGTCCACCGTGGCGAGAGTCATCAGGAATGCACGGATGGAACCTGGCAGCGCCTTGGCGAACAGGGCAAGCACGGCCAGCGAGAATGCGATGTCGGTGGCGGTGGGCACCGCCCACCCATGAGACATCTCACCGAAGGAAAAATCGGTGCCGGAAGCGATGACCAGCTCCCCCACTCCGCCAGGGCCGAAATGCGCGAACAACGCGATGACCGCGATGAACAGTACCGGCGGAACGAGCATGCCTCCCACCGCACACAGCATCGGCACGGCCGCGGCCTTCGGATTGGACAGTGATCCCGTGGTAAGTTCTTGTTTGAGCTCAAGACCGACCGTCAGAAAGAATACGGTCAGCAAACCATCCTGCACCCAATGTCCGAGTCCCATGTCGATGTTGGTGCGCGGAATCGCTATACGGAATTCCTCAAGTTGTTCGAAGGCATGCGCCGTGAATGGCAGGTTGGCGAGCAGCAGACCGGCAAGGGCGAAACCGAGCATGATCAGGCCGGATATGCGGTCGGAGGCGGCGATGCGCCGTATGGTCACCCAAAGTCCTTGCTTTTCTGCGGTCATTATGCTCCTTGTCTGCGTTCTCAATATGGCCGAATCGCACGTAAAAATGCCGTACACCAGTGTACCGAACACCCTTGGCGTTGACTGTGAGCATACCTCTGAGAAAAAAGAAAGCCTCCAACGCATTCGCGAAGGAGATCCTTGTGCGCGAGACAGGATTCGAACCTGCGACCTGCTGATCCGTAGTCAGCTGCTCTAATCCGCTGGGCTACTCGCGCAACATCATCTCATTTGTTTGCGCCGCCTGATGATCGGCGGCTGGTGCGCGAGACAGGATTCGAACCTGCGACCTGCTGATCCGTAGTCAGCTGCTCTAATCCGCTGGGCTACTCGCGCAACGTTGCTTGTTTTTGGCAACTCGAATAAGATACACCCAAACACCCTTGAGTCAAAATTTCGGCGTGTCGCTGCGATTCACAGGGTTCAGGCCGCTTTACGCCGAGGAATCTCCTGAGTCGGGGTGCGCAGAAATTTCGGAGTGCCGGTGCCATGCACCGAGGCGGCGTCCACGATCACTTCCGACACATCGTCCAGACTAGGCAATTGGAACATCGTATCTTCCAAGGTCTTTTCGATGATGGAACGCAGTCCTCGGGCGCCGGTGCCGCGACGAATCGACGTGGCCGCGATCTGCCGCACCGCTTCCTCGGTGAACGTGAGCTTCACACCATCCACGGCGAACAGCTTCTGATATTGCTTGACCAGCGCATTTTCGGGCTGGGTGAGGATGCGGGCCAGGTCGTCTTCGGTAAGCTCCTCCAGCACGCTCACCACCGGTAGACGCCCGATGAATTCGGGAAGCAGACCGAAATCGGCCAGATCGTCGGCGCTGGCCCGCGCCAGCAACTCACGTTTGGGTACCTCATGGTCATGCCAAGCCGCACCGAAACCGCTTTCCCTGGCACCAAGACGCTGCGCCACGATATCGTCCAGCCCTACGAAGGCGCCACCGCAGATGAACAGGATGTCGCGGGTGTCGATCTGCACGGTTTCCTGTTCGCGGTGCTTGCGTGTGCCTTCCATCGGCACCGACGCCATGGTGCCTTCCAGAATCTTGAGCAACGCCTGCTGCACGCCTTCACCCGATACGTCGCGGGTGATCGAGGTGTTCTCGCCGCTTTTGCGCGCGATCTTGTCGATTTCGTCGATATAGACGATGCCTTGCTGTGCACGCGCCACGTCACCGTCCGCAGCCTGGATGAGGCGCTGCAACACCGTCTCCACGTCGTCTCCCACATAGCCGGCTTCAGTGAGCGTGGTGGCGTCGGCGATGACGAACGGTACGTTCATCACTTTCGCCAGCGTTTGCGCCAGATAGGTTTTTCCCACGCCGGTCGGTCCCAGCAGCAGGATGTTCGACTTGGCTACCTGCACGTCAGCCAAAGGATCGGACTGATTGCGCCGCGTGGCGGAATCGGCCAACTCGGCAGATTCGCGCATCTCCATGTTGACACGCTTGTAATGGTTGTATACGGCCACCGACAGCGTGCGTTTGGCCGCCTCCTGCCCTACCACATAACCGTCGAGGTAGGCACTGATCTGCGCCGGCTTGGGCAACTGCAACGTATTGATCTGAGCGTCTTTGACACGTTCCTCGGAGATGATGTCCACGCACAGTTCGATGCATTCGTCGCAGATGGCCGCACCCGAACCGGTGACCAGCTTGCGTACCTGATTCTCGGACTTGCCGCAGAACGTGCATCTTGGCGCTGCGTCGTTGTAGTCGACCACACGTCCCATTCGCACCCCTTTTCGAAATCCTTGTGTTGAGAAAACACAATACCCCTGCCGGTTGGGTGCAGGGGCATTGATTTGTGAAGATATGCTCGGACCGATACGAACCGTCAGGAACGATGCTCGAGCACTTCGTCCACGATGCCGTATGCTTTGGCTTCGGCCGCGGTCAGGAAGGTGTCAACCTCGATATCCTTACGGATCTTCTCCACGTCCTGCCCGGTATGCTTGGCCAACGTGTCTTCCAGCCATTCGCGCATGCGTAGCATTTCCTTGGCTTGGATTTCGATTTCCGTAGCCTTGCCGAAACCTTGGTCGATGGCCGGCTGATGGATGAGCACGCGGGCGTTCGGCAGCATCAGCCGCTTGCCCTTGGTACCGGCGGCCAGCAGGATGGCCGCCGCGGAGGCCGCCTGGCCCAGGCACACGGTCTGCACGTCCGGTTTGATGTACTGCATGGTGTCGTAGATGGCGGTCATGGCCGTCATCGAACCACCCGGAGAGTTGATGTACATCATCACGTCACGATTCGGATCCTGGCTTTCCAACACCAGCAGCTGGGCCATGATGTCGTCGGCGGAGGTGTCATCCACCTGCACGCCCATGAAGATGATGCGATCTTCGAACAGGCGGGTGTACGGGTCCTGCCTCTTGAAGCCGTATGGAGTCTTCTCTTCGAACTGCGGCAGCACATAACGGTCTTGCGGGGCGAATGCGGCCTCGCGTGCGGCGCGCGTCTGAAAGCCAACCACGCCGGTCGGGCCGGCAAGATGCTCGGCGCGGGCTACGAACTGTGCTTCTTCGCTTGCCATAATCACTCTCCCTTGGTGGCGCTCATCGTGTCGTGCGTGGAAACGAGCTTATCTACGAAGCCGTACTCCAACGCCTCCTGCGCGGTGAACCAGTGGTCGTATTCGTTGTCGCGGTAAATCTCCTCGACGGTGTGGCCGGTCTGCTCGGCGGTCAGCTCGCTCATGGTCTTCTTCATGTCCATGATGAGTTCGGCGTTGATGCGCACGTCAGTGGCGGTGCCACCGATGCCACCGGACGGCTGATGCATCAGCACGCGGGCGTGCGACGTCAGGAATCGCTTGCCCTTGGTGCCGGAGCTCAGCAGGAACTGCCCCATGGACGCGCACATGCCCAAGCCCACGGTCGCCACATCGGGCTCAATGAGCTGCATGGTGTCGTAGATGGCCATGCCTGCGGTGATGGAACCACCCGGGGAGTTGATATACAGCCAGATGTCCTTCTTCGGGTCCTCTGCGGCCAGCATCAGCATCTGTGCGCAGATGCGATTGGCCATATCGTCCTTGACCTCCTCACCCATCCAGATGATGCGGTCCTTCAGCAGACGATTGAAAATCGGATCGGTGGGCCCTGCCGGCATGTCTTCGCCGGCCATAACGGGCAGGGGTGCACTTAGGTTGCTCACCTTGTCTCCTTTTCAGTGTTTTCTATAGTTCTTCAGCCTACCGCTTCGAAGCGACGGGTGTGTGATTTGCGCCTATGGTGGAGTCTCCGTCACGCTGCTGAAGGTGTTATTTGACGATGGTGTTGTACTCCGGGACTCCCATGTAGTTGTAGTCCACCTGCACGCCTTTGACCGCCGCCGCGGTGACGTTGGTATACCACAGTGGAATCACCGGCAGGTCTTCCAAAAGCACGCGTTCGCTTTGTCGGTACAGGCTCACCGCCTTGTCCAGATCGGTTTCGGCCGAGGCCTGGTCGATCAGTGCGTCGAACTGGTCGCTTTTGTAATCGCCGTTGTTCAGGCCTTTGCCGTCAGCCGCCGACGAATCGTACGCCTGCACCAGGTAGCCTTCCGGATGCGGGTAGTCGGACTGCATGCCCGACTTGAACGCCGCGTTGACGGTGCGTTCCTGAATCGCGCTCTTCAATTCCTTGGACGTGGCGAATGGGTAGCTTTCGGAGTTGATGCCGAGCGTGTTGCGGATGGAGTTGGCCGCGGCCTCCACCCATTCCCTGTCGGTGCCGTCGGCGCTGTAGGCGATGCGGAAGGTGCCGTCCCATGGCGAGATGGCGTCCGCCTTGGCCCACAGCTCCTTGGCTTTCGTCTCATCGTATGCCAGCACGCCATCGGTGTCGAGATTGGCGTCATACCCCTTGATCACCGGCGCAAGGAAGTCCGTGGCCGGGGTCACGGTGCCACCGAAAATCGCCTTGGCGATATTCTCACGGTTGATGGCATGTGCGATGGCCTGGCGGCGGTATTTGCCTTCCTCGCCCTGAAAATGCTTGAGGTTCTGGGCAATGGTGAAGGCCGAGAACGCCGGGCCTGGCTTGCTGACCGCAGTGATGGATGTCTCGCTCCGATAGGTTTTCAGCGCGGAAGTCGGAATGGAGTCAAGCACATCGAGATTGCCGGCCAGCAGATCCGAGTAGGCCGCGTCGAGGCTCTGGTAGACCTTGAAGTCGATACCGGCATTGCTGGTCTTGCGTGGACCGGTATAGGAAGCATCACGTTCGAGGATGATTTCCTCGCCGCCCTTGTACGCCTTCAGCTTGTATGGACCGTTGCCTATCGGTTTTTGCCCATATTCCTTGGGATTCTCGATCACTTCGGATGGCATCGGCAGGAAGGCGATGTCTCCGATCTTGTACAGGAACGCCGAGTTGGGCGCTTTGAGCGTAACCTTCAATGTGGTGTCATCCACCACGTCGAGGCCGGATAGTTGGGCGGTCTTGGAGCCTTTCTCATCCTGCAACTCGTCATATCCCCGGATGTCTTCGAAAATGGAGGCCCCCACCTGCCCATTGGCCGCATTGGCCGCGAACGACCAGCTCCGCGCATAGGTCTTGGCAGTGATCTTCTCGCCATTGGAGAACGCCAGATCCGGTTTGATGACGATCGTGTATTCGGATGCGTCATCGTTCGGAGTGATCGATTCGGCCTCGACAAGCGTTTCGTTGCCCGATGCGTCGAAAGTGACCAACCCGTCATATAGCTGACTGACGATCTTCCATCCGGACATATCGCTGGTATCGCTGGGGAGCAGGCCGTTGGACGGCTCGGTGATGTTGACGCTGACCACCTTATCGATGCTGGCGATCTCGGTCTTGGAATCCTTCGCCTCCACGGAACCGCAACCTGCCAGCAGCGCGACGATGGAAAGCGCTGCCGCGACTGGCTTGAACAATGCCGTGGTGATGCCGTTATGCGGGTATCCGGGTTTCATATCCTGTCCTCTCGATTAGACGGTAGAGACAGATTAGCAAGCCCCGATTCCCTTGCGAAGCGCCCACTTCACATTACGCTACAGGCGTTTTCCATGGCACGTTATCGACGCTTCGAACCGATACGGAACGCCACGATCAGGCAACAGATGGCGATGGCGACGATGGCGATCATCGTGGCGAAGGTCCACCCTCCGCCTACGGCCGTGGCATGGCGGAAAGCGTCACTCCCCTCCTTGCCGGCTCCGGCCTGGGCCACTGCGAGAATCGTGGAAAACAGCGCCGTTCCGGCTGCACCGCCGAACTGCAGTCCGGTATTGAACACGGCGTTGCCGTCCGGCATGAATACGGGGTTGATATGGTTCAACGCGTTGGTCATGATGTTCGACAATCCCAGCGAATAGCCGAGTCCGAAAATGAAATAGAAGCCCGCCAGCATCGCCGGAGTCAGATGCATCGAGAATGCCAACAGCAGAACCGGACCGCAGATGGCCGCGCAGAAGGCCCCGAGAATCGGACGGAACGCGCCGAATCGGTCGTAGAGCATGCCGCCTACCGGTGCGAAGAAGGCGCCGATCAGTGCGCCCGGCAACACCAGCGCACCGGCGACGAAAGCGTTCGTGCCAAGCGAAAGCTGAGCCAGATTGGTGATGACATAGCCGAATCCGATGCCGACGATCGGCAGGATCATGTAGGCGATCAGATGCAACAGCACCATCGGATCGCGTAACCAACCGAGACGTATGAGCGGTGAGAAGGAACGCCTCGAGGACCAGCCGAAGAACGCCAGCGAACCCAGGCCGACGATCAGGCTGATGACCGCGATGGCGGTCGAAGGTAGCGCACTGCCGCCACCGACCTCGGCACCGATGGCCACGCCGGCCTGGTTGAGGAACATCACCAGACCGCATAGCGACAATACGATCGCCATGAACTGCAGCGGATTCAGGTGCGCCTCTTCGATCGGACGGTGCTGTTCGATGCACCGCAAGCCTATCGGCAACGAGATCAGCAAAATCACCGGAATCACGATGACGAAAATCGCACGCCATGGCAGGATGCTGGAAATGGCGCCGCCGACGGTGGGACCGATGGCTGGGGCCACGGTGATGACGAGCGATCCTACGCCCATCAGACGTCCGACCTTGGTGCGCGGAGCCTGCTCGAGGATGATGTTGATCATCAACGGAGTCGCCACGCCCGATCCGACGCCCTGGACCACACGTGCGACGAGAATCACCGGGAACGCATGGCCGAAGATCATGATCAGCGATCCCAACACCGCGAGCGCCACCGCGGCCAGAAACAGCGTGCGGTGCCTGAACTTGCGGTTGAGGTAGGAAGACAATGGCATGGTGGAGGCCACCACCAGCAGGTAGATGGTGGTGATCCATTGCACGGTGGCGGTATCGACGTCGAATTCCCTCATGAGTTGCGGGAAGAGCACGGTCATCACCGTCTCGGTGAGAATGCCGATGAACGCCAACGACCCTACTGCCACGATGGCTCCGATGAGTTTGCTTGGGATACGTTCGTCTGGGGTGGGATTGGCGACCGTCGTGTTATGTGTTATTTCGTTGCCTGATGATTCGTTGCTCTTTACGATGTTCTCTGCTTCCATATTTCCCTGTCTGCGCACTTTTTCCTACGGCCAAGTGCGATGGCCGTTGCCGGAAAGCCATCTAGCAGTGTAGCGGAGGCCCTGACCGTTTTCGACACGCTTTCACCGCCGGCCCACTTGGGTCGCCTATTGCTGCGTCTCATCCTCGTCATGAAGAATCCGGCGGATTTTCTCCAGCCGCGGCTTAACCTCATGTTCGTAGCCACGGTCGTTCGGATGGTAGTATTCGCGGCCTTTCAATTCGTCGGGCATGTACTGCTGCGGAGCCACCGCACCCGGCCAGTCATGCGCGTATCTGTACCCTTCGTGGTTGCCCCAGCTTTTCATCAGGGCCGTCGGCGCATTGCGCAAGTGCAGTGGCACCTGCCCGATCAGCCCCGCATCCACGTCGGCGAGCGCCGAATTGATGGCGTTGTAGCTGGCGTTGGATTTCGGCGCGGTCGCCACGGCGAGCGCCGCCTCCGCCAGAATGATGCGCGCTTCCGGCATGCCGATCATGGCTACGGCCTGTGCGGCCGCCACGGTGACCTGCAGAATCTGCGGGGCGGCCATGCCCACCTCTTCCGAGGCTGCGATCATGATGCGGCGGGCGATGAAGCGCGGGTCCTCTCCGGCACGCAGCATACGAGCCAGATAGTGCATGGTGGCGTCCGGATCGGAGCCGCGCATGGATTTAATGAATGCTGAGATCACATCGTAATGGTCGTCGCCGTCCTTGTCATAACGCACGGTGGCCACATCCATGACCTTCGATACCACGTCAGGTGTGATGACAGGTCGTTTCGCGCCCTTCTTACGCTCCTTGTCCCCGGTGAGCGCACCCGCGGCCGCCTCGAGGATGGTCAGTGTCTTGCGTGCGTCGCCACTGGCCATGCGGATGATTTCATCCACGGCGTCATCGCGGATTCGCACCTCGTTGTTCAGCCCTCGCTCGTCTTCGACGGCACGGTTGATGAGGGTTCTCAGATCATCCGGTTCCAGCGATTCGAGTTTGACGACGACCGACCGGCTCAGCAGCGGTTTGATGACGGAGAAGCTCGGATTCTCGGTGGTCGCCGCGATGAAGGTCACGTCGCGGTTTTCCACGCTGGGCAACAGCGCATCCTGCTGTGATTTGGAAAAACGATGCACTTCGTCGATGAACAGCACCGTCTCCTTGCCTTCGGCGACCAGTCGGTCGTGCGCACGCTTGAGCACGTCCCGCACGTCTTTGACACCGGAAGTCACGGCTGACAGCTCCTCGAATACACGACCGGACTGCTTGGCGACGATGTAGGCGAGTGTGGTCTTGCCCACCCCGGGAGGCCCGAACAGGATGATGGAGCTCGGCGCGGTAAGCGATTTCCTGGAAGCCGGATTCGCGAGCCTGCGCAGCGGCGAACCCTCTCCCAGCACACGCCCCTGCCCGACGACCTCATCAACCGTTGACGGGCGCATGCGCACGGCCAGTGGTCTCGTCATCTCCTCCGGCGCCTCCATCGCACCGAACAAATCCTCAGTCATGAAGCCAACTCTACTCCAACGAGGCACAAAATTCGAACACACGTTCGACACGCGCGTTTGTAACCCGTCGGTAGACTTGCAGCTATGGCAGACGATACGAACTATGGCTCGTTGGGCGCGTTGGCGCCGCGTTGGGACGAGGGCGAACGCAACATCGATACGGATGAGATCTACGAACGTTTCTTCGATTGGGTGGCGAACGTCAAGGGCGTCGAACCGTGGCCGCATCAGGAAGAGGCGATCATGGATCTTCTGGCGGGCGACCATGTGATTCTCAACACCCCGACCGGTTCCGGCAAGTCGTTGGTGGCTCTCGGCATGCATTTCGCGGCTCTGTGCACGGGACGGCGTTCCTACTACACGGCTCCGATCAAGGCGCTGGTCTCCGAGAAGTTCTTCAATCTGGTCGAGGTGTTCGGCCGTGAGCATGTCGGCATGATCACCGGCGACACCCATATCAATGCGGATGCGCCGATTATCTGCTGCACCGCCGAGATTCTCGCCAATCAGGCATTGCGCGAGGGACGGCATGCCGATGTCGGATGCGTGGCGATGGACGAGTTCCATTACTATGGCGATCCCGAACGTGGTTGGGCCTGGCAGGTACCGCTGTTGACCCTACCGGATACGCAGTTTCTGCTGATGAGCGCGACGCTCGGCAACGTCGATGCCATCGCCGACAGGCTGGAAGGCATGACCGACACGGATGTCGATATCATCGCCGATGCGCCCCGCCCGGTGCCATTGACCTACGAATACACGCTCGACCCGTTGGAAAAGACGGTGGAACTGGCATTCGGCAAAGGCGAGACGCCGATCTACGTCGTGCATTTCTCTCAGGATGCGGCGTTGGAGACCGCCAATGCGCTGGCAAGCACGGGCGTGTCCAGCAAGGAGCAACGCAACGCCATCGCCGAGGCCATCAAAGGCACGAAGTTCACCACCGCATTCGGCAAGATCCTGCAACGCCTGCTGCGTACGGGCGTCGGCATCCATCATGCCGGCATGCTCCCCCGCTACCGCCGTCTGGTCGAACAGCTCGCCCAGCAGGGGCTGTTGCCGGTGATCTGCGGCACGGATACGTTGGGGGTCGGCATCAATGTGCCGATTCATTCCGTGGTGTTGACGGCTTTGACCAAGTTCGATGGCACGAAGATGCGCAGGCTGCGCGCCCGCGAGTTTCACCAGATCGCAGGTCGTGCGGGCCGTATGGGTTTCGACACGGAAGGCCTGGTCATCGCCGAAGGCCCCGAATTCGAAATCGAGAACGCCAAGGCACTCGCCAAGGCCGGCAACGATCCGAAGAAACTCAAGAAGGTCAAGCGCAAAAAGGCACCGGAAGGTTTCGTGACATGGAACGAGAGCACATTCGACAGACTCATCGACGCCGCACCGGAAACATTGGTGCCACATATGAAGATCACGCATTCGATGGTGCTGAACGAAGTGGAGCAGGGCGGCGACGCACGCTACCGCGTGGATTGTCTTATCGACGATTCCGCGCAGAGTCCGGAGCAGAAGGAACGTCTGCATGCGCGTGCCGACGAGATCTTCCAGACACTGTTCGACACGAACGTGATCGAGACCGAAGACCGTGACGACGGTGGTAAGAACTATTTCATGACCGTCGACGTGCCTGACGATTTCGCACTCGATCAACCGCTGAGCCCGTTTCTGCTGGCAGCCTTGGAGCTGCTCGATCCGGAGTCGGAAACGTATGCGCTGGATGTGATCTCCATGGTGGAAGCCACGTTGGAGGATCCCAAGCAGGTGTTGCGCGCGCAGGAACGCCAGGCGCGCGATGAGGCGATGATCCGCATGAAGGAGGACGGCCTCGACTATGACGAACGCATGGACCGCTTGCAGGAAATCACCTATCCCAAGCCGTTGGAGGACATGCTGCAGGCCGCATTCGACGAATATCGCCATGATGTGCCTTGGGCGAACGATTATTGGCTGAGCCCGAAGTCAGTGGTGCGAGACATGGTCGAGACGGCTTCCGATTTCACCGGCTACATCGCCCGCTATGCCATCGCCCGTTCCGAGGGCACGCTGCTGCGTTACCTGTCCGACGCCTACCGTGCATTGGCCCGTACCGTACCGGCCGAGAAACGTGATGAGCAATTGCATGACATCATCTCATGGTTGCGTGTGGTGGTACGTTCCATCGATTCGAGTCTGGTTGACGAGTGGGAGAATGCCGGGGCCGATGCCGAAGCCGCCGAAGCCGCCGCGAATCTGGCGGCTCCCGGCACGAGGAACGCCGTGGTTGAGGATCGTCGTGGCCTTACCGTGCTCATACGCAACGCCATGTTCCGCCGAGTGCAACTCATGGATCTCGACAGACCCGAAGAGTTGGGGGCTCTCGATAAGGACTGGGGTTATGGAGTGCACGAGTGGGAGGACGTGCTTGACGACTTCTACGACGAACACGAGTATGTGAACACCGATGCGAAGGCGCGCAGCGGCGAACTGTTCATCCTTGACGAAAGCAAGGAGAAAGACGAACACAGCTGGAAAGTACGCCAGATCATCGACGATTCCGACGGCGACCATGATTGGGCCATCACCGGCGTGGTCGACTTGGATGCCACGCAATCCAGCGGCGAGGTCGTATTCTTCGACTATTCCGTCACCAACTGACCGTCACGCCGTCACATGTCGTTGAGTCGACGTCGCATTTCGTCGGCGTCGACTTCGAGCGGCGGCCAGATCATATTCATGTTCTTGAGCGTATTGCGCAACAGTTCGGAGACCACCGCCCTGGAATACCAGCGGTTATCGGCAGGTACCAGATACCATGGCGCCTGCTCGGTACTGGTTTTCACGAATACCTCCTGCCAGGCATCCATATAGTCGTCCCAGCGTTCACGCGCCTCAAGATCACTGGGATCGAATTTCCAATATTTGGTCGGATCGTCCAGTCGGCTCAGGAAATGCCTTTTCTGCTCCTCTTTGCTGACCACGAGGAAGATTTTGATAATGGCGCAGCCGTCGGATACCAACTGCAATTCGAAACGGTTGATTTCGTCGTATCGGGGCCGCCATACCTCTTCCGGATAGGTGCGGTGGACATGCGGCATGACGACATCCTCATACTGGGATCGGTCGAAGATGGCGATCCAGCCGTTCTTGGGCAACTCACGTTTGATACGCCACAGATAGTCGTGATCGAGCTCCTCGCCTTTGGGAGCTCCGAAACCGTGATAGTGCATGCCCATCGGATCGCCTTGGCTGAACACATGCCGTACGATGCCACCCTTGCCCGAGGCATCCATGCCCTGCAACACGATGAGCAGGCGCCTACGTGACCCCTTCACGCCGTTGGCATACATCAATCGCTGGTATCGTGCGATTTCCGCGGAGCTGATGCCGATGAACCGTTCCGCATCCTCCTTGTTGCCGTCGAATCCCGGCGTGGAATCGCCGTCAAGTTCGGCCACCTTCGTATCGTGGTGGAATCGCAACAGCTGCCCGGGAGGCAACGTCCACACCGAACTCAGCAATTCGCTCGCCTTGGCTACGTTCGCCAAGCCTTCCGCCACCGAATCGGAACGTTCTCCCATGTCGAGTCGTTCCTCCACTTTGTTGAGCGTTTTCGCGATTGCGGGGTTCTTTGCCTCACCCTTCTTCGAATCCTTATCCGCCATCCCAAGCCTCCCTGCCTGACGATTGATGGTTCCCATGGTAGACGCAAATGACCGATTCTCGGGGATACCCCCAAAGAATCGGTCATGGTGTGTTACTTGCTGCCCTTCGGCTTGTCTTCCTTCGGCTTAGCTTCCTTCAGAAGATCACCGAACGGGTTCTCGCGAAGCGGTTTGCCGTTCTTGTCGAACTTGATCTGGCTTTCCGGATGCGTCTCATCGTAGCCTTGGTCGTACCGCGTCTGACGCCAGTGGCGAATCGACGCGTTCGTACCACGATGGTGCACATGGTACTGGCGTTGCGCACCGCCCAGCGGCACGCCTTCCTTGGCCACGGCGATCTGGTTCACGTTAGACGGATCCATGATGGCGATCGGGGCGACCGGCTCGGGTTCGGCGGGGGCGGCGGTGTGCCTCTGCATGCGTTCCGGCAGCCATTCGGCCAACCGGCTCAGCAGCCAACATGCGATGAAGTACACGACTGCGGCCACCACGAGGGTCTGCAGGATGTTGAAGTACATCGAGCCGAGTCGGCGGGACTCCTGCAACAGGTCGGTGTACATGATAATCGAGCCGAGGGCGGTGTCCTTCAGTACCACGACCAGCTGGGTCACGGCGGCCGGCAGCATGGCGTAGATGGCCTGCGGCACTTCGATCTGCATGAGTGACTGCGTACGGGTCAGACCGAGGGCGAGGGATGCCTCCCTCTGGCCGTTCGGCAGGTTACCCACACCGGAGCGAACCAGCTCGGCGACCACGGAGCCGTTATAGATCACCAATGCGAGTACCACGGCCCAGTAAGCCGGGCTTGGCAGGCCCGCGAAGGCAAACCAACGCCAGAAGAAGATCATGAGCAACAGCACCGGCACGGCTCGGGCGAATTCCACGATGGCGCCGGAAACGGTGCGAATGATCAGGCTTGGCAGCAGTCGGCCGATGCCGAAGACCAGACCGAACGCCACGGCCCCGATCACCGCGAGTATGGTGGCGCGAACCGTGGCCCACAGACCCGGCAGGTAGAAATCGGTCCATGCCTCACTGTCGAGGGCTGGCTTCCACAATTCCCAGCTCAGCTGGTTCTCGCCGTCCGGCGGGTTGTGCAGACGCATCAGCATCAGCACGAGCACGATTGCGAAGACGATGCCTGCGACCCAATTGACGATACGGATGGTCTTGCGGCCCTTCGGGCCCGGCTGGTCGAACAGTACGGCGCTTTCATTGCTTGCCATGGTGCGTCACCTCCTCACCGCGAGCTTGTTGGATAGATACGTCGTCAGCATGCCAATCGGAATGATCAGAATCACGTAGCCGAAGGCGAAGATCAGGAAGATCGGCACGATCACGTCGGAACGGTACTCGATCATCTCGCTCATCAACGATGAGGTTTCGGTGGCCACGGACGCGGCGGCCGCGACGGTGGAGTTCTTCAGCAATGCAATCAACGTGTTGCCCAGAGGCGCCACAGAGCCACGGAACGCCTGCGGGAGGATGATCTGTGTGGCGGATTGCATGAAGCTCAGGCCCAGCGCACGGGACGCTTCGGCCTGGCCGAGCGGCACGGTGTTGATGCCCGAGCGCAGTGATTCGCATACGAAGGCCGCGGTGTACAGGCTCAGACCCGTGACGGCCAGCCAGAAGAAGTTCGTGGCGAAGGTGTCGGAGAAACTGAGTTTCAGCTGTGCGTAGGCGCCCAGCACCATGAACACCATAATGATGGTCAACGGCAGGTTCTTGAACAGTTCGACATAGGCACCGGCCACGGCACGCAACGAGGAGACCGGCGAGATGCGCATCATGACCAGAATCACACCGAGAATCGTGGAGAACAGAGTCGACCACAGGGTCAGCTCGATGTTGACCAAGAAGGCGGCCGGCACGTTGTACTGGCTGAATAGCGAAATGAACGCTTCCATTGCTACTTCTCCCCCTCGGTCGGCTCCGGCGGATTGTATTTGGCATTCGGCGTATAGGAGGTGCCCTTCGTGTTGTCGGAGATGGCACGCTTCCAGGAGCCGTCCTGAATCATGTCGGCAATGGCGTTGTTGATCTTGGTGGCCAGTTGGGTGTCCCCCTTCTTGATGCCGACACCGTAGTATTCCTGGGTGAACGGCTTGCCGACCACGCGTAGGCGTCCGCGCGCGGCGGAGGCAAGACCTGCCAGGATGATGTCGTCGGTGGTCACCGCATCGACGATGCCGGAGAACAGTGCGGTCGCGCATTCGGCGTAACCGGGCTGCTCCATGAGCTGGACCTCGCTGGCGAACTTCTCCTTGACGGTCACGGCGGAGGTGGAGCCGGTCACGGAGCATAGACGCTTGCCGTTGAGGTCTTCAGGCCCCTTGATGGAGGTTTCGTCCTTGCGAACGAGCAGATCCTGACCGGCCACGAAATACGGTCCCGCGAAGGAGACGACCTTCTTGCGTTCGTCGGTAATGGAGTAGGTGGCCACGATGAAGTCGACGTCACCGTTCTGCAACATGGCCTCACGTTGCTTGGAGGGCGCCTCCTTCCATACGATCTGGTCCTCGGAATAACCGAGCTTCTTGGCCACGTACTTGGCCACATCCACGTCGAAGCCGACGTAGGTGCCGTTCTTCTTGAAGCCCAGACCGGGCTGGTCGAATTTAATGCCGATGCGGATCTTGCCATCCGCATCATCCGCGCCGCACGCGGAGACGGCGAACACGCATGCGCATGCGCAGAGGGCCGCAACGGCCCTGCGCAGCATACGCTTCGCCCTGGTTGAAAGTGATGTCATTGGAAAATCCCTCTTCTGCGTGTTCGAATCGCTCAGTGGGTGAGGATCTTCGACAGGAAGTCCTTGGCACGATCGGTCTTCGGATTTTCGAAGAAATCATCCGGCGTGCTCTGTTCGAGAATCTGGCCGTCGGCCATGAACACGACCTTGTCGGCCACCTTGCGCGCGAAGCCCATCTCATGGGTCACGCACAGCATGGTCATGCCTTCATGGGCGAGTTCGACCATGACATCGAGCACCTCATTGACCATTTCCGGATCGAGCGCGGAGGTCGGCTCGTCGAACAGCATCACCTTCGGCTGCATGGCGAGCGCTCGGGCGATGGCCACGCGCTGCTGCTGGCCGCCGGACAGCTGTGACGGCATCTTGGAGGCCTGTGAGGCCACGCCGACTCGACCGAGCAAATCCATGGCGAGGTCCTCGGCGGCCTTCTTGTCCATGTGGCGCACCTTGATCGGCGCGAGCGTCACGTTTTCGAGAATGGTCTTGTTGGCGAACAGGTTGAACGACTGGAACACCATGCCGACCTCGGCACGCAGGCTGGCAAGCTCCTTGCCTTCCTGCGGCAACGGCTTGCCGTCGATGCGGATATCACCCGAATCGATGGTCTCCAGACGGTTGATGGTGCGGCACATCGTGGACTTGCCGGAACCGGACGGACCGACGATGACGAGTACCTCACCCTTCTTGACGGTGAGATTGATGTCCTTCAGGACGTGCAGGTCACCATAGTGCTTCTCGACATGGGTCAGTTCGACGAGTGGACGATCGCTGACTTCGGCGCCCGGCACCAACGGGCGCTTTGCTGTGGTTTCGTTCATATCAGACATAACCGGCAAGTATAGGGAGCCTTTGTTTCCCTGCCTGTTTCCTCATGAGACGAAGTTCGCATTGTGAGACGGTGTCACCTCACCACAGCCGCGGCAATTCAATGACGAGTACCGCCACGACGACCAAAGCGGCCGCCACCCCGTAGGTCACCCTCGCCGGCACCCTATTGGTGAACGCCTTGATGCAGCGCCGGCAGATCTCACTAATGTTCATACCGGCAAGGCTATGGCCGTAAAGCAACGACCAAGGGTGAGACAGGCGAACGCAGGGTGAATTCTCATGGGCGTTCGCCTGACTTCCACGTGCAGATCGCCACCCGCTACAGCACCTTGGAAAGGAAGGTCCTGAGCCTTTCGCTCTTCGGGTGATTGAAGATCTGGTCGGGAGTTCCCTCCTCTTCGATCACACCGGCATCGGTGAAGATGACTCGCGTGGCCACCTCGCGGGCGAAGCCCATCTCATGGGTGACCAACACCATGGTCATGCCCTCCTTGGCGAGCTCTCGCATGACCTCGAGCACATCGCCGACCATTTCCGGATCGAGCGCGGAGGTCGCCTCGTCGAACAGCATCACCTTCGGGCGCATGGCCAGCGAACGCGCGATGGCCACGCGCTGCTTCTGGCCGCCTGAAAGCGAACGTGGCATGGCGTCGGCCTTTTCGGCCAGTCCGACGGTTTCGAGCAGCCGCATGGCGTGCTCACGTGCCTGGATCTCGGACTCCTTGTGCACCAACTTGGGCGCAAGCGTGATGTTGTCGATCACGCTCATGTTGTTGAACAGATTGAAGTGCTGGAAGACCATGCCGACCTGTTCGCGCACCTTGTCGATGTTCACCTTCGGGTCGTTCAGGTCATGCCCGTTGACCACGATCCGGCCGCTGGTGGCGTGTTCCAATCCGTTAAGGCAGCGCAGCAACGTGGACTTGCCCGCGCCGGAGGGACCGATGATGCAGATCACCTCACCACGGTGCACGGTCAGATCCACTCCTTTGATGACTTCGACATTGCCGTAGCTCTTGCGGAGATCCGTGACCTCGATCATCACATCGTCGGTGCCGGTTCCGCCGGTCATGCCGTCATCGAGCATCATATGCCTGACGTTGCTTTCGCTCATCGATTCACCTTCCTATCGACGATATTGGCCAGCCATGTCAGCATGGTGATGGCCACGAAGTAGATCACGCCGACCAACAGCAGGGTTTCGGTGACGCGGAAGTTCGCCGCATACAGCTGCTGGGCCTGGTAGAGCAGTTCGCCGAAGCCGATGGCCAGCAGCAGTGAGGAATCCTTGATCATGATGACCAGCTGGTTGATGACCGATGGCATGGCGATTTTGCTGGCTTGCGGCAGGATCACGCGCGCCATGGACTGACGACGATTGAGACCGAGTGAGCGAGCGCCTTCCATCTGGCCGGGATCGACGGCTTGGATGGCACCACGTACGATTTCCGCCAGGTAGGCGCCTGAGTTGAGCGACAGCGTCAGCGCACCGGCAATCCAGATGTTCACGCTGTGCCCAATCAGCTGCGGCACGCCGAAGTAGAAGAAGAACGCCCACACCAGAATCGGAGTACCACGGAAGATGGCGACATACACTTTGGAGACGCCGGAGGCGACCCTGTTCTCCCCTACTCGCATCAGGCCGAAGGCCACACCTAGAAGCAGGGCGATGGCGAATGAGATGACAGTGATGAACAGCGTGTTCTTGAGGCCAATCATCAACGCGGGCAGCGACTGCTTGGCCAGTCCCAGGAACCCGACCTTGGCTTTGGCGGTTGCGGTGGCATCGTTGTCGGTGACCATGCCGGAAATGGCCTTGACCTGCGCCTTGGCGCCCTCGGCACCGAGATACTTCGCGATGATCGTCTCGTATTCGCCCGAGGAGATCAGTTGGGCGAGACCATCGTCGATGGCTGCCAGTAGATCGGCGTTCTTGCCTTTGTTCACGGCCATGCCGTATTCGCCGTGCGGCACTTTCGGGGTGACGATCTTCAGACCGTTGTGCTGGGATACGCCATAGGCCAGCACCGGGTAATCGTCGAATACGGCGACGGCGTTGCCGGACTTGACCATCTCGTACATGGTCGAGGATTGGTCGACGGATGTGACGGTGTAGCCGTATTCCTTGGCATGTTCCTTGGCATAGGCCTCGCCTTCGGAACCGGTTTTCGCCACCACGGTCTTGTCGTCGAGGTCCTTATAGCTTTTGATGTCGTCATTGTCGGCGGCGACGGCCATCTGAATGCCCGACTGGAAGTACGGGTCGGAGAAATCATAGGTCGCCTTGCGCTCGTCGGTGATCGACATGCCCGCGATGACCAAGTCCACCTGATTCGAACTCAACGCCTGCAATGCGGCATTGAAACCGGAGGCCTGAATCTCAATTTTGAAGCCTTCCTTCTTGGCGATGGATTGGATCAGCTCCATGTCGATGCCGACCATCTTGCCCTTCTCCTGATATTCGAAAGGAGCGAACGTGGTGTCGGTACCGATCTTGTAGGTCTTGCCCTTGGTTGCCGCCGGGTCGCCGACTTCAGCGGCATGGGCGACGGGAGCAGCGGCCGCAAGGCCCAGAACCGCAACCGCAACGACCATCAACAACGTGCACAGGCGAACCCATGCACTACGAAATAGCGTTTCTATATCGGAAATCATCCTGTGAAAATAACTCTTTCTTGGTAATAGTTAGCGTTCCCCTTCTTTCTCACTGTAGCGAACGCATACGAAAACAGGTGCTCCAACCATGAACGAGGGCTGTTCGCGCATGGTGTCATGCACGAACAGCCCTCGTCCTACCGCAAGAAGAGGTGTCAGTCCTCGTCCTCATCCGGATCATAGTCGACACCGGTTTCGGCGCGCTGTTCATCGGAGATCGGAGCCGGAGCACCGGTCAGCGGATCACGACCGCCGCCGGCCTTCGGGAAGGCGATGACGTCACGGATGGAATCGGCACCTGCCAGAATGGCGGCGGTACGGTCCCAGCCGAGGGCGATGCCGGCATGCGGCGGAGCACCGTACTTGAAGGCCTCAAGCAGGAAGCCGAACTTGTCGGCGGCCTCTTCCGGAGTAATGCCCAGCACGTCCAACACACGGTCCTGAATGTCGTCGCGGTGGATACGCACGGAGCCGCCGCCCATTTCGTTGCCGTTGCAGACGATGTCGTAGGAGTCGGACATGGCATGTTCCGGATCCTTGTCGAAGGTGTCGATCCAATCCTTCGACGGCATGGTGAACGGATGATGCATGGAGGTCCACTTGGAGTGACCGACTGCCACATCATCGTCATCCGGATCATCGGTCGTCTTGAACAACGGGAAGTCCACGACCCAGGTGAAGGCGAAATCGTCGGGCTTGAGCAAGCCGGCGCGATCGGCCAGCTCCACACGCACGGCGCCCAGCAGTTCCTGCGCGGAAGTGCGACGGCCGGCGGCGAAGAACACTGCGTCTCCGTCTTCGGCGCCAACGGCTTCCTTCAGACCATTGCGCTCCTCTTCGGACAGATTCTTGGCAACGGGACCCTTAAGCTCACCGTTCTCGGCAAAGACCACATAGGCGAGACCCTTGGCGCCACGCTGCTTGGCCCAATCCTGCCATGCGTCGAACTGACGGCGAGGCGTGGCAGCGCCACCCTTGAAGAGCACGGCACCGACGTACGGTGCCTGGAACACGCGGAACGGGGTGTTCTTGAAATAGTCGGTCAGCTCGACCAGCGGGTTGCCAAAGCGCAGATCCGGCTTGTCGGAGCCATATTTATCCATGGCTTCCTGCCAGGTGATGCGCTGAATCGGCAGCTGAATCTCGTAACCCGCGGACTTCCAGATGGCGGCGATGACCTTCTCGGCCATGGCCATCACATCCTCCTGATCCACGAAGGCCATCTCCATGTCGAGCTGGGTGAATTCCGGTTGGCGGTCGGCACGGAAATCCTCATCGCGGTAGCAACGGGCCAACTGATAGTAGCGCTCCACACCGGAGACCATGAGCAGCTGCTTCAGCAACTGCGGAGACTGCGGCAGAGCATACCAGGAACCCGGCACGAGACGGGCCGGCACCACGAAGTCGCGAGCGCCTTCCGGCGTGGACTTGATCATGGTCGGAGTCTCGACCTCTTCGAAGCCCATCTCCTCGAGGGCGTGACGTGCGGCCTTCGACATCTGGGAGCGCAGTTTCAGATTGTGCTGCATGGATGGACGACGCAGATCGAGGTAACGGTACTTCAGACGCACGTCCTCGCCCGGCAACTTGTTTTCAGACTCGTTTTCAAGAGCCGTGGAGACCTGGAACGGCAAAGCGTCGGACTTGGCGAGCACCTCGATGGTTTCGGCAACGACCTCGATCTTGCCGGTGGCCAGATGGTCGTTCTCGTTGCCATCCGGACGCAGACGCACCTCGCCGATGACCCGGATCACGAACTCGGAGCGCAACGGACGCGCCATTTCCTCGTCGTAGATCACGACCTGCACCAGACCGGTGTTGTCGCGAAGATCGATGAAGGCCACACCGCCGTGGTCACGACGACGATCCACCCAACCGGCGAGCGTCACCTTCTGGCCAACGAGCTCCTCGGTCACCTCGGTGGCATGATGTGTTCTATAAGCCGTCTGGCTCATGCTTCCTCTATTCTTTGTTTCCTTATGTTCAATGAACGAAACAATACCGTATGCCTTGATGTTCAGGCTTCGACGGTAACGGTTTGCCGGGCATACACAGTATCCGGCTCCCACGACCTCGCATCAGCCGGCTGCTGGTCACCGGTGATGATGTTCTTGACTTCGTCGCCGACACCATCCTCGGCGGCATCGGAGGGGAACCACACGTACGGGACGCCCAGCTTGTCCGCGTATTTGATCTGCTTGCCGAGCTTGGCCGCAGTCGGGGCCACATCGGCCGCGATGCCGCGTGCGCGAAGCTGGTTGGCGATTACGTTGGAAGCGGAACGGTCGGCTTCGTTCCACACGGCCACGAGCACGCTTGCCGGGGAAACCCGGTTGGCGTGCGCACCGGCGGCATGCAGCATGTAGGAGACCAGACGGGACAGGCCGATTGACAGGCCGACGCCGGGATACTTTTTGTTGCCCTGCGAGGCGAGGTTGTCGTAGCGGCCACCGGAGCAGATGGAGCCGAGTGATGCGGCGCCATCAAGGAAGGTCTCATATACGGAACCGGTGTAGTAGTCCAGACCGCGGGCGATCTTCAGGTCGGCGATCACGGAACCCGGACGAATGCGCGCTGCCTCATCAACGATCATCGCCAAGGTGTCGAGGCCCTGACGGGCCAGCACGTAGGCGTCGGAATCGGCCGCGATGTCGTGCTTCGCGCACAACGCATCGAATTTTTCGGCCAGATCGGCTCCATTTGCGGCGGTCAGTTCGGCCAGTTCAAGGCAGGCTCGTGCCTGATTTTCGTTTGCACCGCAGCCTTCGACGAGCAGCTTGGCCACTTCGTCGGCGCCGATCTTGTCGAGCTTGTCGATCTCACGCAGCACGCCTTCGACGTCGGTCAGTCCCAAACCGCGATAAAAGCCTTCGGACAGCTTGCGGTTGTTCGCATGCACGGTGGCCTTCGGCAAGCCGAACTCGCGCAGACGTTCGAGCGCCGACACCATGACCAGCGGCAATTCGACCTCGTAATGGTCAGGCAGATCGCCATTGCCGATCACATCGATATCGGCCTGCACGAACTCGCGGAAACGGCCCTCCTGCGGACGCTCGCCACGCCACACCTTCTGAATCTGCCAACGCTTGAAGGGAAAGGCGAGGTCACCTGAATGCTCGACCACATACCGACTCAGCGGAACCGTCAGATCAAAATGCAGGCCCAAACGATCCTCAATCGGAGTGTCGGACTCGTGACCGACCTCCTGCAGACGACTCAGCAGGTAAATCTCCTTGCTGGTCTCACCCTTCTTCAACAGGCTCGAACCCTGCTCAACCGCACGAGTTTCAATGCCGATGAAGCCATTGAGTTCGAATACATTACGGAGCGTGTCGATAACACGCTGCTCCACAACACGTTCAGAGGGGAGCCACTCTGGAAATCCTGAAATAGATGCGCCTTTTGCCACGGTTCCCTATAATAAATGAGGTTGCGGAAAATGCCGCACGATTGTTCAGGCTTTCCTGGGTCGATCTGCGTCATCCGCTTCCCTGCACTACATGAAGCTTACTTAAAGGAGCTGGCCATGGCCGACGAGAATGTCACCGCGTCCGAGAACACCAATGAAATCACCGAGCAGGCGACGACGCCCGCAGCCCAGGCCAGCAAACCGGCCGTTCCAAGCCCGGCAGCGATGAAGCCGCACGCCCCATCCCCCGCCGCATTCGCCAAGAAGACTCCGTCCCACCCGGCTCCGGCAGCCACCGGCACCGGCTTCTCCGAGGCTGATGTCAAAGCCGCCGAGGCTTTCGGACGCGTCTCCGATGACGGCACCGTATTCGTCAAGGAGGCAGAGGGAGAACGTGAGGTCGGCCAGTTCCCGGATGCCTCCAAAGAAGAGGCCCTGGCATTGTATGCACGCCGTTACCTCGATCTCAAGGCCAAGCTCGACCTGTTTGCGAACAGGCTCAAGTCCAGCAGCGTCAAGTCCCGCGAAATCGACGACTCGCTGAAGACCTTGTCCGAAGAGACCGAACAGCCGGCCGTCGTCGGTGATCTGGCGGCCCTCAAGGCGCAGTTCGAAGCCTTGAAGGAAGAGGGTGCGGCCAAGAAGGCCCAGCTTTCCGAAGCCCGTAAGGCAGCCGTGGCCAAGGCAGTGGCCGAACGCACCGTCATCGTGGAAAAGGCCGAAGCCCTTGCCGCCGGTCTTGACAGCAACACCAACTGGCGTTCCACTTCCGACAAGTTCCGCTCGCTCTTCCAGCAGTGGCAGGAGCATCAGCGCAACAATGTGCGCATCGACAAGGCCGATGCCGATGCGCTGTGGTCCCGCTTCTCCACGGCACGCACCGCCTTCAACGTGGCACGCCGCAAGTGGGCCCAGACCCGCGACGCCGAACGCAACGAAGCCAAGGAGGCCAAGGAAGCCATCATTGCCGAGGCCGAAGCCCTGAAGGACTCCACCGCTTGGGTGGAAACCTCACGCAAGTTCAGCGAGCTGATGGATCGTTGGAAGAAGGCCGGCCGTGCGGGACGCCGCGAGGATGATGCCATGTGGGCCCAGTTCCGTGCCGCCGCCGACACCTTCTTCAACGCACGTCAGGCGGACCGTGACCAGATCAGCTCTTCCGAAAAGGAGAACCTGGCCAAGAAGGAGGAACTGCTGGTCAAGGCCGAAGCCCTTGTTCCGGTCAAGGATGAGGAGGCCGCCAAGCAGGCGCGTCAGGCACTTGCCGCCATTCAGGAGGAGTGGGATCAGATCGGCTATGTGCCGCGCGACGAAGTCCGCCGCATCGAAGGCCGTCTTGACGCCGTGGATAAGCAAATCAAGGCCGTCGAGGATGCTGCTTGGAAGCAGTCCGATCCGGAAGCCGACGCCCGCAAATCCTCCTTCGAGGAACAGCTGAACGCCCAGCTGACCGAGCTCGACGCCAAGATCGCCGCTGAGTCCGATCCGAAGAAGAAGGCCAAGCTCGAGGCCGAAAAGGCTACCAAGGAACAGTGGCTGAACGCCATCAAATAGCCTTGGTTCGGCTGCACGCGACTTGACGTCACACGCACGGTCCGTAACGCAAAAGGGCGGGTACGTAACTTTTTTAAGGTTGCGTACCCGCCCTTTCGTCATATCCAGAGAATTCACCCATCGAAACCAATCTATATCCACAAAAACCGCCCTATATCCAGCACCAGATGTCATGAATAAGCTCCTATGTGTGGAATCAGACTGTTTTTCGCTGGAACAAAGCTGGTATCTGCAGGATTCAAGACACATTCAAGACGTCTACATCACTGTGCGATGCGCACCGCCGAGCATCGGACCATATCAATCATCAAACGACCAAATCAAGCGCCAAAAGACTTATCCACACCTCTTTTGACCGTAACACGCCGATACCACCCCGTAGCGACCCTTAAGTTATCCACAATCGCCAAATCGACTAGACCACAGAACATGGGTTTCCCTATGCTCGAACAATGAACATCAGGGCAGTTATCAGACAACGCCTGCGGCAGGCACAGTCCCGGCGCATGTGCGTTCTCGCACGGAACAACAATGAAAGCGCCTTGCTTCACAGACTCACCATGCAAGGCATCACATGCCGTCCCTATCCGGGAATGTACGCGGAAAAAACATACTGGAATGGTCTGGACGCAATCGAACGATCCCGACATATATGCAGAACGCTGGCCCAACATCATCCCAACATGATTTTCAGCTCGCTCTCCGCGGCGGCATTATGGAGACTCGACCATTCAACCGCTTTGCACAGCAACGGCACCATCTACATCGCCTCTACGTCAGGAAGGGGTGGAAGCTACTGCAATCAAATCAAACGCGTACATACGGCATCAAGATTTCTGGACCAAGCCGTAAATCTGGATGGCGCCAAGTCAACCGACATATTCCGCACTCTTTTTGATTGCGGACGCATGCTCTCTTTTCGTAACGCATTTGCGATTTTCGAATCCGCGATTCGAGACGGGCATGCTTCGCGACAGCAGATCATCGACTATTGCGATGAGCCGTATGTCGGCAGAAAACGTGAGCTGGCGATTTCCGTCGCACAACATGCCATCGGCATTAGCGAGAACGGCGGGGAATCATTTTGCCTGGCAACCATGATCGAAGAAGGCGTTGCGTTGCCTACGCAACAGGTGGAATTCGTGCATCCTGTTTCCGGCGAGCGCCGCCGCACCGATTATGTATGGCATACGGAGGATGGCCGAACGATTGTCGGAGAACTTGACGGACAGGACAAATACGTGAATCCGACGATGACCGGAGGACATACGATCAGCGACATTGTGGAAGAGGAACGACTGCGATCCGATACATTACGAGCATGCGGCGTCGATGCCGTCGTAAGGTTCACTTTTCTTGATGCGGTCAGGCGCACGCCGCTCATCAACAAATTACGTGCGGCCGGAATACCGTTCACAGCCAAGCCTTCGCTGCCCCACCATCGGTAATCTGCGATACAAGCGTGTGTACACCGTGCAGGACAAACACGACGCCAAAATACTGATCCATATCCAACAACACATATATGAAATCCACAAAAAGCGGCTTATCCATGACAACAATCTGTCATGGATAAGCCGCTTTTTGTGGATTTCAGCCGCTTAGTGCGGTATCCGAGTCACTTATTCGGTTTCGGAAGATTCCGATGCCGAATCGGCAATCCCGGCCGAAACCTCGACGGGCTCGGCGGAATCTGACTCAGACGACTCAGACGACTCGTCCGCCGTCACCGGCTCCTCAAACGCCTCTCCGGAGAAGGTGAATTCGCCCAGAATGCCCTCGCCTTCGGCATCGACCTTCACGCGCTGGCCGTCTTCGAGGTCGCCCATCAGAATCTTCTCCGATATGGCATCCTCGATGTCGCGCTGAATCACGCGGCGCAATGGACGGGCACCGAGCAGCGGGTCAAAGCCCTTCTGCGCGAGCAGGTCCTTGGCGGCATCAGTGAGCTCGAGCGACATGTGGCGGTCGAACAGACGGTCGTTGAGCTGCTTGACGTCAAGGTCGACGATCTGGCGCACCTGCGGCTCGGTAAGCTGCTTGAACACGATGATGTCGTCCAGACGGTTCAGGAACTCCGGACGGAACTGCTGCTTCAATTCCGAAGAGACCTGATCCTTCATGCGCTGGTAGCTCGACTCGGTGTTCGTACCAAGATTGAAGCCCGTGTTGGCGGCCTTCGCGATGTCGCGGGTGCCGAGATTGGTGGTCAGGATGATGATGGTGTTCTTGAAATCTACCTTGCGGCCCTGGCCATCGGTCAGATGACCATCATCGAGCACCTGCAACAATGTGTTGAAGATGTCCGGATGCGCCTTCTCGATCTCGTCGAACAGCACCACGGAGAACGGCTTGCGACGCACCTTTTCGGTGAGCTCGCCGCCCTCCTCATAGCCGACATATCCCGGAGGGGCGCCGAACAGACGCGATGCGGCGTACTTTTCGGAGAACTCCGACATATCCACGCGGATCAACGCGTCCTCATCATCGAACAGGAACTCCGCCAGCGTCTTGGCCAGCTCGGTCTTGCCCACACCAGTCGGGCCGGCGAAGATGAATGAACCGGACGGGCGCTTCGGGTCCTTCAGGCCCACACGCGCACGGCGGATGGAGCGGGACAGCGCCGACACGGCCTCGTCCTGACCGATGATGCGCTTGTGCAGCTCGGATTCCATGCTCATGAGCTTCTTGGATTCAGCCTGAGTGAGCTTGAACACCGGAATGCCGGTGGTCTGCGAGATCACTTCGGCAATCACATCCTCGTCCACGACCATCTTCACGTCGGATTCGCCTTCACGCCAGGACGATTCCTTCTCCTTGCGCTCAGCTTCCAGCTTCTCCTGCCTGTCGCGCAGCTCGGCCGCCTTCTCGAAGTCCTGGTCCTTGATGGCCTGATCCTTCTCTTCGGCCAGCTTGGCCACCTTCGCATCAAGCTCCTTGAGCTCCGGCGGGGCGGTCAGACGGCGGATACGCAGGCGCGCACCGGCCTCATCGATCAGATCGATGGCCTTATCGGGCAGATGACTGTCCTGAATGTAACGCGAAGACAACTCTGCTGCGGATTGCAGCGCACCATCGGTAATCGTCACATGATGGTGATTCTCGTAGCGTTCACGCAGACCCTTCAGGATCTCGATGGTTTCGGCGATGGTCGGCTCATGCACCTGAATCGGCTGGAAACGGCGTTCCAGCGCCGCATCCTTTTCGATGTACTTGCGGTACTCGTCGGTGGTGGTGGCGCCGATGGTCTGCAGTTCGCCGCGAGCCAGCATGGGCTTAAGCATGTCGGAAGCGCCCAAGGCACCGTCCGCGGAACCTGCGCCCACGATGGTATGGATCTCGTCGATGAACAGCACGATGTCACCACGGGTCTTGATCTCTTTCAAGACCTTCTTCAGGCGTTCCTCGAAATCGCCACGATAGCGTGAACCTGCCACCATGGAACCCAAGTCCAGGGAATAGACCTGCTTGCCTTTCAACGTCTCCGGCACATCGCCGGCGTTGATCTTCTGGGCCAAACCCTCGACCACGGCGGTCTTGCCGACGCCCGGCTCACCGATCAGCACCGGATTGTTCTTGGTACGCCGGCTCAGCACCACCATTACGCGTTCGATCTCGCTCGAACGACCGATCACCGGGTCGAGCTTACCCGAAGCGGCTTCGGCGGTCAGATTGCGACCGAACTGGTCGAGAATGGCCGAACCGCTCTGGTTCCGCCTATCCTGCACGCCGCCGGCATTGGCGAGATCGCCCTTGCCTTCACCCTGGCTACCGCCTGAATTGCCACGGATCAGATCGATGGTCGCACTGCGCAGCTCGCCGAGATTGACATCCATCTTGATCAGCACCTGGGTACCGACGCCTTCGCCCTCATGAATCAGGCCGAGCAGAATGTGCTCGGTACCGATATAGCTGTGCCCCAGCTGCAACGCTTCACGCAACGACAGCTCCAACACCTGCCTGGCATGCGGAGTAAAAGGAATGTGGCCGTTCGGCGACGCATTCCCCTTACCGATCATCTCTTCGACCTGCTTGCGGGTATCGTCCAACGACACACCCTTCGAGGCCAGCGCCTTCGCGGCGACGCCCTCACCCTCACGAATCAGGCCGAGCAGCAGATGCTCGGTACCGATGTAGTTGTGCTGGAGGGTACGAGCTTCTTCCTGAGCCAGCACGATCACGCGCCGGGCACGGTCTGTAAACCGTTCGAACATGCTTGTCCTTCCACTCTTATTAGTCCTTCAACACTCTACCGATTCACGATGACGTTTATTCCCACGCGCATGTGAATTTGCGCTCTCGACGCAACCAAACCGATATGCTTGGTATAGGGCAACGACCAAGGAGGTCATCATGAGTAGCGACACCACCCTACAAACCACCGAAGCCGGCGTTGACACGGACATTCGTCAACGTGACATCGTAGTCGGTGTCGACGGTTCCGACGAATCCTTCGCCGCGTTGCGCTGGGCACTGCAGGAGGCATCCCTCACCGGCCAGCGGGTCAATGCGGTATATGGCTGGACGCATTCGTGGGATATGGGTTCGGAACCGGATTCCGAAGAGCAGTGGGCGGCCATGCGCCATGGCATCGCGAAACGTCTGCGGGACTGGGTGGCGCAGGCCAGTTCCGGCATGGCCATCAATGAGGACCGTGTCAAACTCACTTCCGTAAGGGCTTCCGGCACCGCAGCCCTGTTGGAAATCGGCAAGGACGCGCAACAAATCGTAGTGGGCCGCCGGTCGCTCGGTCGCGTGGCCCGATGGTTTTTGGGCTCATTGTCGGCATCGCTGGCCGAGGAGGCGAAGGTTCCGGTCACCGTGGTGCGCATTCTCGATGATGAGGAGGCCAGCGTGCAAGATGCCATCGCCAATGCGCTGACCCCCGGCGATCGGGAGGTGCGTTTCGACATGCCCGGATCGCCGCTGCCGAAGAACCAACGTCCGATCGTGGTCGGGGTGGACGGCTCGGAAACGTCGAAGCACGCGTTGCAGTTCGCCATTGAGCTGGCGTCCATTCATCACGCGCCGTTGCAGGTTATGTTCTGTTGGCAGTTGAAGGATCTCGGCGTGATCGAAGGATATGAAAACGCCGTCGCACCGATTTCGGTTGGCCAGGAGCGAGCCGAGCATCTGTTGGACGAGATGATCGATTCCATTGAGATTCCCGCGCGAGACATTCCCGATGATTTCGACATCGAATCGCATGCCTTCCACATTTCCGCCGCGAAAGGCCTTATCGCGGCCTCGCGCTTCGCCCGCCATCTGGTGGTTGGATCACGTGGACTGTCCGGCATGGATGCGCATTTCCTCGGCTCGGTATCCAAGCAGATCGTGAATTTCGCAGATTGCACCGTCACCGTCGTGCACTGAACGATGCACATTCGTCATGGTGAACGATTGAAGCGTAAATGATCGAAGCGAATCAGGGAATCCAACCGACACCGGCATCACACGGGCATCAGGATTCCTTGACTCGCTTCGATTGTCTACAGTAACGTGAGGAAGGCGTTACTGTTCAGTCAGTTCCGCGGACTCCGTCTCGGATGGCTTCTCCGATTCCGTCGACTCGGGGGATTCCTCCGGTCCGGCGGAATCCCCGGTTCCCCCAGCCTCTTGTTTCACGGGCTGTTCCCCGGTTTCAGCAGGCTCCTCATCATCGGAGGACTTCTCGGTCTCTTCGTCTTCACTCAGATCGAGCGTGGTCTCCACCTCAGGGCTGTCCGCAGGTTCGGCATGTTCCTGCACGTCCTCCTGCGATGCCTCGTTGTCATCGATGGTGTTGGCTTCGATGTCTTCTTCCGAAGCCTCCTCCTCATCGTTCGGATTGGGCTCCTCGCCTTCCAGTTGTTCGATCAGTTCGACGGAACCGCGTTCCTCACGCGGAGCTTGGGCGATGATGTCGATATGCAGGTCGTCGAAGGCCGGCTTGGATTGCACCCACAGATGCGACGGCTCCGGCGGCTCGATTTCGGAATGCTCGCCGCATCCATGGTCGACTGACACCACGCGACCGTCATCGGGACTCCACTTGTTGGCGCACACACCGAACAGTAGATTCAGCTCACCTTTCAGGGGAATGAAGAAACCGCAGGTGGAACAAGGATTGCCGTCAGCCGTCTTGGTGGACAGCGACTTCGGGCCACGCGGCCCCTCATACCAGCGCTTGGCGGTCTGTGCACGCCCCAAGGGCGTCAACACATGCCTGCGGGACAGTTCGAATTCCTCAACCGCATCTTCGACATCCTCCTTGGATGTCTCAGACGTTTCAGACATCTCGGGCGTCTCGGCCGAAGCGCCTTCACCGGCGTCCGTCGCACGAAAGCCCTCTTCCAGGCGAGGATCATCCGGCTCGGTGCCGATGGAATCGGTCACCGCCAGATCGGTGGGTTCGAGGCGGTCCTTCCAGGGAATCCATGCCGGCGGGCGCAATGCCTTATCCGTCGGTACCAACGATGATTCGTTGACCGTCCAATGATCGAGTTCCACGTCGTGGTACAGCGTCACCGACCACTGCCAGCCTTCATAGCCGCGCACACGCGTCTCGAAACGAAAATCGGTGACGTCATCACCTAGGTCGATGGCTTCGACGAAGTCACCGACCTGATTGTCCTCGTCGGCGACTTCGATGGCCACCGCCTTGGCGATCGCCTGGGGATCCAAAGTGGTATCGGGCATAAATCAGTCCTGTACGTCGAAATTATCGGCAACGGCACGCATCAGCGTGGCCAGCTTCTTGCTTTCGGCCGGCGAAGGGTAGCGATGTCGACGCAACTGGTTCCCTGCGGAATCCAGCAACTTGATCAGATCCTCGACGATGGCGGCCATGTCATCCGGCTTCGGTCGGGTGGCCTTGACCAGTGACGGGGCCGATGCGACCAATGTCACGTTCATCGCCTGAGGTCCCCTACGCCCTTCGATTACGGAGTATTCGACCTTCGCGCCCTTACGCAGCGTCTTCACGCCTTCGGGCAACGCAACGGCGGGCAGAAACACATCGGCGCCCTGCTCGTTCTGAATGAATCCATAGCCTTTGTTCGTATCAAACCAACGAACGCGTCCGCTAGGCATTGTCACCTCACTACTTTTCACATACCTGCTTGCGGATGCTCGTCATCCGCCTATTGCAAACCAAGGATATAGTCTAGCGCAAGAGGTGGGATGATGACCAATGCCGGCCCTTCGCAGAAGACGGGAATATGATCACACCCGCCATTGTTCGCGCCAGTCGGCCTCTATTTCTTCGTTTTCCGGCCCTTCTTGTCCGCCTTGCGTGTTTCCGCTTCCGGCACGGGTCGTGGCTCGACCGGCGCGACCGGCAGTACCACCGTCAACGTCAGGCCTCCCCCTTCACTGCCGGATGCGCAAATGAAACCATGATGCGCTTTGACCACCGATTGCGCGATGGCCATGCCGAGTCCGGTACCGCCCTTCTGCCGTGCGCGGGAGGGATCGGCGGTATAGAAACGTTCGAAGATCTTCGATCGGGCCTCAGGCGGTACGCCCGGACCGTGATCGGAGAATCGTACGATGGCATAGTTCATGCCCACCTGCATGGATTGGCCCACTTCGATGGCCTCGACCAGATGATGCATGGACCGTTCGTTGGCGGGCATGCGCGACAACGATTCCGGGCTGATCGATGCCGGCAGCACGCCCATGGAGATCTCCACCGGCGAATCGGCCGGCGTGTACCGGTGGATGTTGCCCACGATGTTGGTGACCACCTGGCGCAGTCTTGAGGCGTCACCGGTCAACGTGATCGCCGGCATGTCATCATCCTGGAAGGTGAAGTCGGACGGGTGCTCCAGATCGGTTCCAGGCTTGATCGCTATCAGGCCGCAGCGGATGCCACGGTCCGGATCAAGCGCGTGCAGATCATCGGCCGCATCGCGCACCACCGAAGTGAGCGGAACCTGCTGCGTGATGTCGATACCGCGGCCTTCGTCAAGTCGCGCCAAGGACAGCAGATCCTCCACCAGCACCGTCATACGCGCACTGGAGGCTTCGATATGTTCGATGGATTCGTCGGCGCGTTCAAGCGCCCCCGGCATATCGCGTTGCATCTTATAGAGTTCCGCATAGCCATGAATGGCGGCCAACGGCGTACGCAGCTCATGACTGGCGTCGGAGACGAACTGCTTCATCTTCTCCGTTGTCTCCGCCTGTGCATGGAAGCTCTCCTCGATACGGGTCAGCATGGTGTTGAGCGACACCGACAGCGAGCCGACCTCGGTGTTTTCCGGCATATCCGGAACACGCTGGCTCAGGTCGCCGGCCGCGATTTTCGCCGCCGTCTTCTCGATGCGCTTGAGCGGAGTGAGTGTGCTCTGCACCACGATGGTGCCTAGAATCGCGCCGAGCAGCACAACGGCGATACCTACCATCGCGCAGTACCTGGTCAGCGTATTCGTGGTATCGATCTGGTCACTCAACGACAGGCCGATGTACACGATGCCGCTGTTTTTAACCTGGCCGTCCTTGCCTCGCTCGCTCCATGGCAGGGCTACGACACGCCACGGCGATTGGGCCGCCTGCATGGTGGAATGATCCGGCACATGGTTACCGGTGACATGGACCACGGCCTGAGTGGTGAAAGGCTGCCCCAGCGTCACGCCGTCGCTGCTGCCGTCCGCCGGCAGGCTCGGTTCGGAAACCACTCCGTCTTTGAGCACCGGCACCAACCCGGTTCCGGTGATTTTGCTGTCACTGGTGCGCACCTCCACGTAGTAGGTGTTCATCAGGCTGTTCCTGCTGTTCTCGCTGTCGGTGGTATCGCCCAGCGAATCCATATTGTTGAACACCAGCTGCGCCTGGTTGATCAGCTGCGTATCGGTTTTCTGCAGCAGGTAGTTGCCGACCAGCGTTCGGATGGAGAACGAGATGCCAATGGTACCGATGGTCAGCAGCACGATGATGCAGGTGACCAGTTTCGTGCTCAGAGGAATCGCATCGACCCGTCTGCCGATACGTCGAAACAACGATGGGCGACGGGCTGGCGACGTTTGAGATGCGGCCTGCGCCGCAGGCCCGCCCTGAACGCCTGCATCGTCAGGTTGTGTTCGCTTGGTGTCCCGGCTCATCGATCGGATCGTCTCAGTTCTTGGGTGCGCGAATCATGTAGCCGATGCCACGTTTGGTTTCGATGAGCGGGGTCACCTTATGCTCTTCGCCGTCGGCGTCCTCGACCACGATGCCGTCGACCTTCTTACGTAGATAGGAGATGTAGGATTCCACGATTGCTGCGTCGCCGCCCCAGTCGTACTGCCACACATGGTCAAGAATCTGCGCCTTGGAAAGCACCCTGCCTTCGTTGTCCATCAGGTAACGGAGCAGTTTGTATTCGGTGGGGCTCAGATCGATCGGCTGGCCGGCACGGGATACGTCATGCGAATCCTCGTTGATCTCCAGATCGCCGACCCGGATGATCGGATCGTCCTCCACCTGTTCCTGGGTACGGCGCAGAATGGCGCGGATGCGCGCCACCACTTCCTCCAGGCTGAAAGGTTTGGTCACGTAATCGTCGCCGCCGACGGTCAGGCCCATGACCTTGTCTTGGGTGTCATCGCGTGCCGTCAAATACAGCACCGGTGTGGCGATGCCTTCCTGACGAATGCGTCGGGTCACCGTGAAACCATCGATATCCGGAAGCATCACATCCAGCACGATCAAATCGGGTTGCGTTTTTTCGATGACCTCGATGGCCTCGGAACCGGAGGCCGCGGTATTCACCTCGAATCCCGCGAAATGCAGCGAGGCCACCAGCAACTCGCGAATGGATGGTTCGTCATCGACAACGACAATTGATGCTTCAATAGGCTTACTCATGCCTTCAAGCTTCACTCGATTCGCTGGACGTTTCCTGAACGATATCTGGGTCTTCCGTTGAAGATTGCGGATTCCACGCCTTTGCCGGCTCCGTCTTCTCCTCGACCTCACGATACGTCTCGAATTCGCCGCCTTTGGTCTTGCGATGGCTGCCGCGCCTCTTCCTGCGCCGCTTCGGATGTTTCTTACGATAGATGTGGAACACTACGATGATGACGACCAACAGCACCAGAACGGCTCCCATGATGCCTACGCCGATCATGGTGACGTTCGATGACGTGGACGTCTTTTTGGCCAGTACGATCTGATCCATCATCGCCGTGGCCGATTTCGACCAATCGGGCGTGGACTCCATCAGCGGCTTCTGCGCGGCATCCGACAGCGCGTCCACCGTGGACTTCTTCTTCAGCCATTCGTCGGAGTTCGACGATACCGCCACCACTAGGTTACCGTCGTTCGCGGCCACGGCGAGCAGCACGGTATTCGGTTGGGGCTTCAGGGATTCCAGCAAATCGCTCGCCCACTGGGATGGCTTCTTCTTACCCGTATTGAACGTCGACAGGTACAGCAGTCGAACGGTGACCCCGGTCTCCTTTTTGGTGTTCTTGATGGCGTCGGTGATTTCGGACACATTCGATCCAAGCAGGTTTTCAGTATCGGTGATGTTATCCGTCGCGGTGATGCCGGTCTGTGTATCGTTCGTCTGCGTATCATCGGCCCATCCGACGGGAGTTATGCACAACGTCATACAGCAGCACAACATGGCTGCCAACAGTATGAAAAGCGCGTGAATCCAGCGATGTTCGCCTTGGGCATACTGACGCGACACGCCGATGCATCCGGTTTGGGACCATCCTCCGACCACAGCCTTCGATTGTGCATTGGTTCCACTCACTTTTGCCATACGCTCCACCTTACCGTTCGGATACGCCAATCAGTAAGCGAACGGCTGATATGCACACATTCAACGATGAAAGGAACACACCATGCCACAGTTTCAAGTCGATTCGGAACAGATACAGTCATCCAGCGCCGCAGTGAGCGCCTCGATCCAATCGATTCGACAAGCGGTACAGGGCATGTACGGCAATCTCAACAACCTGCAGAGCGTCTGGAGGGGCGGCGCGGCCACACAGTTCAATGCCGTGGCCGAACAATGGCGTGCGGCGCAGCAGCAGATGGAACGGTCCTTGGAATCCATTCAACATGCGCTCATGCAGGCATCCTCGCTGTACGCGGACACGGAAATGCAGGCGTCCCGCCTATTCGCACAGTAGTGGTGGCATCAGTAAGTGGTGGCATCACCCCGCATGGCCGGCAAACGCAAGGAACCCGTCTCCTCCCAAAGGAAAGACGGGTTCCCGTAATGTCTGTTCGCTCAGTCAGCGATCGGACCGATCGGTTATATCAGGCCGATCAGTAGCCCATGTCGGCGCCAGCGGCCGGAGCGGCTGCCGGCGGTTCCGGCTTGTTGGCCACCACAGCTTCGGTGGTCAGGAACAGGCCTGCGATGGAGGCTGCGTTCTGCAGGGCGGAACGGGTGACCTTGACCGGGTCGGTGACGCCGGCGGCCAGTAGATCCTCGTATTCGTTGGTGGCGGCGTTCAGACCCTGACCGTCGGGCAGAGAGCGAACCTTGTCGATCACCACGTCACCGGACAGGCCGGCGTTCTCGGCGATCTGCTTGATCGGGGCCTCGATGGCGCGGAACACGATTGCGGCGCCAGTGGCTTCGTCGCCTTCGAGCTGAACGTCCTTCTGGGCCTTGGCGGCAGCCTGGACCAGAGCGACACCGCCGCCCGGCAGCAGGCCTTCCTCGATGGCGGCCTTGGCGTTGCGCACGGCATCCTCGATGCGGTGCTTGCGTTCCTTGGCCTCGACCTCGGTGGCGGCACCCACCTTGATGACCGCGACGCCACCGGCCAGCTTGGCCAAGCGCTCCTGCAGCTTTTCACGATCGTAGTCGGAGTCGGTGTTGGCGATTTCGGCGCGGATCTGAGCCACGCGGGCTGCCACGTCCTCCTTGGAGCCGCCACCGGACACGATGGTGGTCTCGTCCTTGGAGACGATGATCTTCTTGGCAGTGCCGAGCACGGACATGTCGATGGAGTCGAGCTTCAGGCCCAGCTCGTCGGACACGACCTGTGCGCCGGTCAGGATGGCCATATCCTGCAGCATGGCCTTACGGCGGTCGCCGAAGCCCGGAGCCTTGACGGCGCAGGACTTGAACGTGCCACGGATGGTGTTCAGGATCAGGGTCGGCAGAGCCTCGCCGTCAACGTCCTCGGCGATGATCATCAGCGGCTTGCCGGTCTTCATGACCAGCTCGGCCACATGCACGACATCCTGCTGGGAGCTCAGCTTGCCGGAGGTCAGGAGGATGTACGGGTCTTCGAGCACCGCGGTCTGATCCTCGGCGTTGGTCACGAAGTACGGGGCGATGTAGCCCTTGTCGAAACGCATGCCTTCGGTGAAGTCAAGATCCAGGCCGAAGCGGTTGTTGTCCTCGACGGTCACGACGCCATCCTGGCCGACCTTGTCCAGCGCTTCGGCGATCTTCTCGCCGACTTCCGGATCCGCGGCGGAGATCGTTGCGGTGGCAGCGATCTGATCCTTGGTCTCGACGTCCTTGGCAGCTGCGACGAGCTCCTTGACGATGGCCTCGGAAGCCTTCTCGATACCACGACGCAGGGCGATCGGGTTGGAGCCGGCGGTGACGTTCTTCAGGCCTTCATGCACCAAAGACTGGGCCAGCACGGTGGCGGTGGTGGTGCCGTCGCCAGCGACATCGTCGGTCTTCTTGGCGACTTCCTTGACCAGCTCGGCGCCGATGCGCTCGTACGGGTCATCAAGGTCGATTTCCTTGGCGATGGAAACGCCGTCGTTGGTGATGGTCGGGGCGCCGTAGGTCTTGTCCAGAACCACGTTGCGGCCCTTCGGGCCAAGGGTGACCTTGACGGTGTCGGCGAGCTTGTCGAGGCCCGCGAGCATTCCCTGACGCGCTTCGTCGTCGTATGCAATGATCTTTGCCATTGTTCCTCCACATATGGCTACACGGTATTGTTCCCACTGTCGGAGACGAGTCCGTGATGCCGGCCGTCAGCTGCCAGTTATCACTCTCACTCCTCGAGTGCTAATTGTGCAGATTAGCACTCTCGGGCCTCGAGTGCCAAACCGAGGTGCGTGCTTTGCGCTATCGGCAAGAACACCGGCCCCTTCGACGCCACGGCATAGCCCTGCGATTCCGGTATTCTTCCAACGCCGGGACCCCTGCCCGATACGGACAGGGGTCCCGGCGTTTTTCGTGACGCGCTCTCAGTTCAGCAGCACCACCACAATCGGGGTGACTAATCCGTCACTCTGCTCGACATTGGTGATTCCCAGCGTCTGGGCGACATCTTCGGCGGTTGCCTTGTCGGTTTCGTTCTGGTACCAGACCACGGTCTGCGTGGGAACCGTACCGGTCGGGTTGCTGGGGGTCACACTCGTATATCCGGCGTTGGTCAGCTCGTTCGCCTTGCTTTGTGCGTAACCGGTGACGTTCGTGGCATTGATCACACGGATCTGGGTGTCCTTGTTCACGATCTGCTCCGGCGTCGCGGACTCGGTCGGTGACGCCGTATCGCTCGCCTCCCCCGTGGCGTCCGGAGTCTGCGTGGCGGTGGCCGTATCACTGGACTGCGCTTCGGCCGTAGCCGTCTTCTTGGTGGATGCGGTCTGTGACGAGCTTGCCTGCGACGATGACCACGGCATCTTCAACTTGCCGATTTCACCGGAATAGATTCCCCAGAACAGCAGACCGGCGAGCAATGCCACCACGACCACTATGACGTACGGCATGGCACGGGATGCGGCCGATCGCGCACCCCGGTGGACGCCCATCGGCCCCGCCGGGGGATTGTCGAATGCATCCTTGGCATAGGAATCATAGGTTTCCTTGTCCTGTTGAGCCATCTTACGACCTCATTTCTCGCACACTTACACTGAAAGTGTACTGACCACTGCAGTCAGCGGCCAATTCGCGTCGCGTGCCCCAGTCATGCACGCACGACATAGGCGTACAAGGTCGTACCATGGGTCGTACAGTAATACCCATGACTCAAGCTCATATCAAGCCGTTATCCGAACTTATCGAGCCCGGTTGGGCCACGGCGCTGTCCGATGTGGAGCCGCAGGTGCATCGCATGGGCGATTTCCTCAGGGGAGAGATCGCCGCAGGCCGCCCCTACCTGCCCGCCAGCAAGAACATTCTGCGTGCATTCACCATTCCGTTCGACGACATCAAGGTGCTGATCGTCGGTCAGGATCCCTACCCCACCCCGGGCCATCCGGTCGGCCTGAGTTTCTGCGTGGCCCCCGATGTCAGGCCGATTCCCCGAAGCCTCACCAACATCTATAAGGAGCTGACCGACGACCTTGGCCTGCCCATGCCGGCCAACGGCGACCTGACACCGTGGACCGGGCAGGGCGTCATGCTGCTCAACAGGTGCCTGACCGTGGGGGTCGGCCATCCGAACAGCCACCAGGGCAAAGGTTGGGAGCCCGTCACCGAAGCGGCGATCCGCGCGTTGAACGCGAGGACGAACGCGGACGGCACCCCCAAGCCCCTCGTCGCCATACTCTGGGGTCGCAATGCGCAGACGTTGGAGCCGTTGCTCACGAATGCCTTCATCATCAAATCTCCCCATCCAAGTCCGATGTCGGCACGTTATGGATTCTTCGGCTCGAAGCCGTTCTCTCGCGCCAACGCGGCGCTGACTTCGATGGGATCCTCGCCTGTCGATTGGTCTTTGCCGTCAGCTTAACCAGTTACAGTAGATGGCATGGCTTTATTCCCTCCAAAACCGCAGGTTCCCCAGTCGGCGTCGGTTCCGGCCCCGACTGCACCGACCACAGTCGCACTATCCGCAGAAGACATCAACCGCGCGAAAAAACTGGGTTCGCAGATTCGCGCCCGATTCGCCCAGACCCTGGTCGGCCAGGAGAATCTGCGCGAATCCCTGATCACCACGCTGGTGGCCGGCGGCCATATTCTCATCGAATCGGTGCCGGGTCTTGCCAAGACCACGGCTGCTCAGACCTTGGCCACCTCCGTGTCGGGTACGTTCAAGCGCGTACAGTGCACGCCGGATCTGATGCCATCCGATCTGATCGGCACGCAGGTGTTTGATTTCTCCACACAACGATTCGCCACGCAGATCGGTCCGATTCACGCGAATTTCGTACTGCTGGACGAAATCAACCGTTCCAACGCGAAAACCCAGTCGGCCATGCTGGAAGCCATGGCCGAAGGCGCCACTACCATCGGCGGCCAGCGTATCGCGCTGCCGAAGCCGTTCATGGTCATCGCCACGCAGAACCCCATCGAGGAGGAAGGCACGTTCAATCTCCCCGAAGCCCAGATGGATCGTTTCATGATGAAGGCCGTCATGACCTATCCGAGCGCTCAGGAGGAGCAGCGCATGCTCGCCATGCTCACTCGTCGCGGTTCCGACACCTTCGATCCGAGAGCCATCACCTCCGAGGTCATTTCCATCAGCGACGCGGAGTTCCTGCGTTCATGCGCCCGTCGCGTACATGTGTCCGACGCGATCATGCAGTATGCCGTCGATATCGCGGCGACCTCCCGCGGCGCAGGATCGCATCCGGTGCAGGGACTGTCCTCGTTGGTACGCCTCGGCGCCTCGCCGCGCGCCTCCATTGCCCTGACCCGCATCGGCCAGGCCAATGCGCTGTTGCAAGGTCGCGACTATGTGGTGCCGGAAGATGTCAAGGCCTTCGCCCACGAGGTACTTCGCCATCGCATCATTCTTACGTTCGAGGCTCTGGCCGACGGTGTGAACAGCGATCAAGTCGTCGATTCGATCGTGCAGGCGGTTCCCGTTCCATGATCGATCAGAACCGTTCCGACAATCCGATCCGAAGAAAGATCGAAGCCCTCGGAACCACGTTGAGCCTGCCTACCGTTCGCAAGGCGCTGGGCGTGCTGGAGGGTGCCCACGCTTCGAACAAACGCTTCGGATCGGATGATGTGATGGACATCCGCGTCTACGAGGCCGGCGACGAGGCTCGACAGATCGATTGGAAGACCAGCGCCCGCGTCGGCCGCCCAATGGTGGTGCTCAGGGAACGTCCGTCGACTTCCCGTGCATGGCTGTTGCTGGATGTCGGCCAGGAGATGACCGGCACTTGCCCTTCGGGCGAACAGGCGTATCAGGTCGCAGCCAATGCGCTGTGCATGTTCGCCGCGTTGAGTCTGCGTCGTGGCGACGAAGTATCCGTGGTCTTCGGCGACTCCGCTTCGATCACGCGGATACCTTTCAACGGGGGCTTCGCACAATTCGAACAGACGTTGGATCAGGCATTGGAACGTGATTGGTTCAATCCGCGCAATATCGACGCGCTGCTGGAATACGCGCGTCGCATTCGTGACCGCGAAGCGCTGGTGGTGCTTGCCACCGATGAGCACGCCCTACAGGAGCGCCATATCGAAGCCATAAGACGCATTGCGCGTACGCATCCCATGGTGCTTATCGACGTAGCCACCATCAACCCGTTCGAATATGGACGTTTCACGCATGTCTTCGACGGCAACGGCCCTCGCCGTGTCCCCGCATTCCTGCGCAACCGCACAACGGCGCAGGAGGTGCGTACGCATCGCGGGTATCTCGCCGCGGCCGTGCGCCGGGAGTTGAATCGTTGCGGGTCCACGGTGATTCATGCCGGATCCAGCGAGCGCATGTTCGACGAATTCGTGCACATGGTTTCCATGGCCTTGGCCGGGTCTTCGCATAACCCGCTACGCTCCCCCGCACGCCTATCGTCGGGAGGGAAGTCATGACGCTCCATTTGTCCGAAACCGACTTGAAGCCGTTGGGCCTGATCGACCTGCAGATGCCGCTGATCGTGACGCTGGTCATCTGCCTGGTTCTGGCCGCGATGACGGTGGCCGCGGCCATAGGGCTGTCCCGTCCGGGCCGAAAAGCCGCACGTCGGCAACCTCGCGGTCGGCATGACGAATTGACGGACAGGGCGCTGTGGAGACAACGGATCGATGACATCGTGACCCGTCATGATAGGGGCGAAATCAGCCGTGAGGACGCGTTTGCCGAGCTGGCGGCCTTGTCCCGGGACTACGTTTCGACCGTCACCGGCGTCGACATCCGCAACCGCACGCTCGCCGACATCGACGCCGCTCCGCGCACCACCGGTAATCAGGAGGGCATCACGTTGCTTCGTCAAACCATCGAGGCGTTGTATCCGCCCGAATTCGCCGATGCCGCGAACAACGGCATCGCACGTGAGGCAACGGTGGAACAGGCCGGGGAATGGGTGGCCAATCTTGTGGAAAGGTGGCGGTAGATGGAACTGTCATGGCATTGGCCTTGGGCCGCCGTCGCAGGCGTCATCGGCGCCATCGCCGTCATCGCCGTCTTGATGTTGGTGGCCTCGCATGCGCAGAGGCATGACACCGACGCCGCTCGTTCGTTCAGCTTGGATGACGATCTCAACACGGAAACGGCCTCCCGCCTTTTCCGCCTGTGGCGCACGTTGTCTCGCCTGGCAGCAGTGCTGCTGACGCTGTCCTTGGTCGTTTCCGTAGCCCTGGTCGCCAGACCGAGCCAGGTCGACGAGGGTGAGGAACGCGCCGGCAGCCGTGACATCGTGCTGTGCCTTGACGTATCCGGTTCCACGCTTCCCTACGATCGCGAGGTCATCGATACCTACCGCAAGCTGGTAAGCAATTTCAAAGGCGAACGCATTGGTCTGAGCATCTTCAATTCGACATCGCGGACCGTGTTCCCGTTGACCGACGACTATGAGCTGGTTTCCAAGCAGCTTGCCGAGGCCAGCAAGATCCTCAAGGGCGTCGAATCACAGGACGATATCGATAAGATGAAGGACAGCGACTACCAGAAGATCTCCGATTGGCTGGAGGGAACGCAGAACCGCAAGGAAGCCACGTCGCTGATAGGCGACGGTGTGGTCAGCTGCGCCGCGATGCTGCCCGGTTTCGCTTATGGTCAGGCCAATGCGGACAATGCGGCCCGTCAGCGTGCGGCCTCCATCGTGCTGGCCACCGACAACGTCGTGTCCGGAACGCCCATCTACACCCTGAATGAGGCTCTGCAACTGACCTCCGAGGCGAAAATCACCGTGGACGGCCTGTTCTCCGGGCCGAAGCAAAGCGAAGGCGACGAGACGACCTCCGCATTCAAATCCGAAATCGAAGCGCACGGAGGTGTGTTCCTGACGCAATCCGGCGGCTCATCCGTGGCCGAACTGGTCAAACAGATCGATTCACGCCGAAGCCATGAGAATGCGGCGAACAGCAAGGCCTCACTCGTCGACGCTCCCGGCTGGTGGACGTTGGCCCTGGCCGTATTGACGATCATCTGGCTGGCGCTCGCATGGAGGTTGAGACGATGAACGATCTGACTTTCTCACCGGCGCTGGGATGGCCGGCGGGCGGCGTATTGGCCGCCGTCATGCTGGCGGCCGCCATAATCGAGGTCATGCTGCACATAAGGCGGCGCGCCGACAGCGACGAAACCGTATGGGCCTGCACGCGACGTACCCTGATCTGCCTGCTGGTTGCGGTCATGATCCTGACGCCCAGCATCGTATCGTCCACGCATAACCGTGCGATCAACGCCACCGATGTGGTGATCGCCGTCGACGTGACCGGCTCCATGGCGGTCAAGGATGCGCAATATGGTTCCGACGAGCTGCAAACCCGATTGGATGTGGCCAAGCAGGCGGTGAAGGACATCACCGGCCTGTACCCGAATTCCAGTTTCGCCGCGGTGCGTTTCGGCGCCAGCGGTACGTTGGATGTTCCATTGACCCCTGATTCCAAGGCGATTGACAATTGGGCCGACACCCTCGCCCCGGAGGCGACCTCCGTTTCATCCGGCTCCACGCTTGACGTTCCGATCGATCAGCTGTTGTTGACCTGCAAGTCAATTCATGAGCAACATCCCGATGATGCCATCGTGATGTATCTGATCTCCGATGGCGAACAGACCTCCTCGAAAACCCGACGCACCTTCTCCTCACTGCGACGATATCTCAACGATGCGTTCACCGTGGCGGTCGGTAGCGAACAAGGAGGCCAGATTCCCGTCACGGTCGATGGCGTGGGCGAAACCGATCAGCAATGGGTCACCGATCCGGAAACCGGCCAGCCGGGCATATCCCGCATGAATGCGGATACCATGAAGACCATCGCCGATGAGCTCAGCGGTACCGCCCTGCAACTGAACGCCTCGAACACCATGAGTTCCGGCATGTCGAAAGAAGCCTCGAGCCAATGGCGCATCTCGCAGACCGCCAAGCAGCGAACACGTGTCACTCCCTTGGTCTGGCCATTCGCGATTGCGGTGGCATTCTTGTTATCCTGTGAGCTCGGCGCATGGCTGGCGTCATCAAGGAGGTTGCTATGAATGCATCATCCCCGCGTAAGGCGCGCGCCTCATTGCCGGTACGCGTCGCACTGATCGTCATCGCCGTGGCGTTGGTCGCCGTCGCGGCGCTGGCCGTCGTGAATCTCGTGGCCGCAAACCAGTACAATCAGGCCACGCAAAGTCTGATTGAAAACATCAAGACCAGTCAGTCGCAGACTCCCGACCTCGACAAACTGAACGCGCAACAACAGCAAACGGACGCGCAATTCCGGGATGCCGCTTCCGTCGGGGCGCTGCTGCTGCCGCAGCTGCGTGAGGCGATCAAGCATAACAGTGCGGTATCCGAGCAATTGACCAAACGCACGCTCAAAACAATCAAGGCAACGAGCGATCCTCAGAATTCCGACACAAACGTCCAGAACGAGTCCTCGCAGAACGATACGGACAAACAGCAAAGCGGCGGCAACCTGACCAAGGAACAACGCAAGAAGGTGGAGGAACTCCTTCAGCAGAACACGCAATCCACATCGCCTGATTCGAGTGATGAATCATCCAAAGGTTCGGCCGCCAACCAGGATTCGGATTCATCTTCGACCCAGACCAAACCATGGTGACGGAATCCGGTCGGAATTGACTTATCCACCGCATTGCCGGCGCGTTTCCGTTGTCTTTTCAACGATGACACGCCGGCATCGTGTTTTTCTCGCGTCCTTCGACCACCGACCCCATTTTTCCTGCACTCCTCATCGTGCATACGTGTTCAATGACACCATGAACACATCACTTGCATACAGCGCATCCGGCACGGTCGCGAATCCTCCGTTGCCGATGGGGTCCGTCGCTCCGCCCGGTACAACATGCCGGTGCCGCGCCGGCATACGGATCAGTCAGAATCTTGTCGATATGCGAATCAGATCATGCAGCGCGGGCCTCGACCAGCTTGAGTCCACGCTTGCACGCAGCGAGTTGACGGATTGGAACGGTACCGCAGCGGAATCCTTCCGTAGTCAGCTTACGGAACTGCATCGCCTATCCACCACCCTGAAGGAAGCGTTGCGAACCACTTCACGTACGCTGTGGTCGGTAGGTGCGGCATGAGTTGGCAGGTCACATCCACCATCAGCGGAGGTCGCAGGTATTCGACCGCCGACTACAACCAATATCTTGGCGTCGCCACCGCCCTGTCGGACGCTTCCCGAACATATGCGGTCATGTCGAACACATGGAATGCAACGGTACTGCAGCTTCAAGCCCAGCGTTACGGCACGCCCTTCGCCGCAGCGCTCGGCGGAAACGGCATCATCTGCAACGGGGACGACCATATATCGTTCCCCTACGATCGAATCATCAAACGTTGCGCCGAACATGCAAGCGCCTGTAACGTCATGGCGGAAAAGCTCACATGGCTCGCCGATTTGGTCATCAGGGCGCACTCCCTGTATGCCCAGGCGGATGACCGCAACCGGCGCATACTCAATGAATTGCTCCAGGCCACGGTTACCACATTCCCGAAGGAGTCGCTTGCAGCGGCCGGCCTCCTTTCGCTCGGAGGCTTTGTCTTTGGCTCGGCGAAAGAAGGCGACCCCAATGGAATCCATGCATTGGATTCGCTGGATTGGGCGCAGGAAGGACTGATGAGCGGCGCCGGTTCCGCCATTGCAGGTCTCGGCGGATTGCGCGGGCTCTTCCATACCGATGAGGTCAATATCGCGGCCAAGCGCATCGCCAAGGTCACGGCACCCGGATATGACCTCATTCAAGGCAATGAGCTCAGCGTCACCCAAGTGCATGCCAATGCCACCGTGGTGCGCGAATCGCACAGTGTGGCCGATTCCATGGAGGATCTGCGGCGGCTTGCCGAAGAACGCCTCGGCACAATCGATCTTGGCAGCGGCTTGGACTACGGCACCATAGCCATTTCCAAATACCGCAGAAAAGATGGATCCAACGCCTGGCTGGTCACGATTCCCGGAACCGACGGCAAACCGGATTCGCCGTTCGGATGGCCGCAGAACGTGGAACTCATGAGTTCGGATTCCCAGCAACGCATGCAGGCCGATAGTGCCCGCATGGTGGCCGAAGCCATGGAACGGGCAGGCATCGGTCCGGACGAACCGGTGGCGATGATCGGTCATTCCCAAGGCGGCATCGTTGCGGCCACGCTTGCTTCGGATCTCAAGGATGCATACGACATCGAACATGTGGTGACCGCCGGTTCCCCCGTGGCCAACCATCCGATTCCCGAAAGCACATGGGTCACCAGCGTGGAAATGGATGACGAACTGGTCGCAGCCTTGGACGGCGCGGTCAATCCGAATACCGAACACTGGCTCACCGTACGGGGCACGGTCAGCCAGACCTCTGACGACGGCTCTCTCTTCACCGGTACCGAAGTGCAGGATGCGCCCGACACCAAGGAAATCACCCATTGGCTCAAATACCATCAGGCAGCCTATCGAAATGCCTCCGATATGGGATCGGCCGCCCTGGAAAACCACGAACGGCATTTCCGCAACGTCATCGACGGCGATCTGGAGGAAGTCACCTACTGGCAAGGCCGTATGAGCAAGTGAGCTCCTCGCGGGCGTGTCATCGGCAACCGGCGAGCGGACACCGACGGAATCTCGTTTACGGCTAAAAGTATGCTGTACAACATGAATCTTACTGACATCTCCCCTGCAATTGCCCTGACCCCCCTCGATGGCCGCTATCATCAGCAGACCGCCCCCCTCGTCGAGTATCTGAGCGAACCTGCGCTCAACCGCGAGCGCATGCGCGTGGAAGTCGAATGGATGATTCTGCTTGCCAATGGTTTCGAAGGCAACGGTTTCAAGACCATCGTTCCCGGTATCAAGCCGCTTACCGATGAGGAGCAGGCGTTTTTGCGCGCCATTCCGGAGGATTTCGGCGCCGAAGGCATCGCCCAGCATGCCGCCCATGAGGCCGTGACCCACCATGACGTGAAGGCCGTCGAGTATTACATCGACGATCAGCTCGACAAGGCGGCAGAAACACTCGGTCACGAGACGCAGCTCACCGAACTCAAGACCTTGGTGCATTTCGCCTGCACGTCCGAGGACATCAACAACCTGTCCATTGCCCGTTGCGTGAAAAACGGTATCGAGAACGTATGGCTGCCGGGCGCGCAGGCCATCGTCGACCATCTGGCGGAAAAGGCCGAGGAATACCGTGACAAGGCCATGCTGTCGCTGACCCACGGCCAGCCGGCCACACCGACCACGTTGGGCAAGGAACTTGCGGTGTACGTGTACCGCCTGAGCCGTCAGCTCAACAAGGTCAGGAATCAGGAATACCTCGGCAAGATCAATGGTGCGACCGGTACGTTCGGAGCCCATCTGGCGGCCTGCCCGGATGTGGATTGGGTTGCCGTGTCCCGCGAGTTCGTGACCAACCGCATGGGCCTGACCTGGAATCCGCTGACTACGCAGATCGAATCCCACGACTGGCAGGCTGAGCTGTACGGTACCATCAGCCACACCAACCGTATCCTGCACAATCTGTGCGTGGACGTGTGGATGTACATCTCCCGTGGCGTGTTTGCCCAGGTCCCGGTCAAGGGTGCCACAGGCTCCTCCACCATGCCCCATAAGGTCAATCCGATCCGCTTCGAGAACGCCGAGGCCAATCTGGAGATCTCCTGCTCGCTGCTCGACACCCTGTCCGCCACACTGGTCGAATCCCGCTGGCAGCGCGATCTGACCGACTCCACCACGCAGCGCAACATCGGTTCGGCCCTGGGTTACTCCGTACTGGCACTGAACAATCTGATGGGCGGACTGAATTCCATCCATCCGAACGACATCGCCATCCAGGCCGAGCTTGACGCCAACTGGGAAGTGCTGGGCGAGCCGATCCAGACCGCCATGCGCGCCTGCGAGCTGGCCGGCCTGCCGGGCATGGACAAGCCCTATGAGAAAGTCAAGGAACTGATGCGCGGCCATGAAATCTCCCAGGATGCCGTCGAGAGGTTCATCGACGAGCAGTCCTTCGACGAGGCCACTGCGGCACGTCTGAAGGCACTGACTCCGGCCACGTATACCGGTGTGGCCTCTCGACTGGTCGATTTCGCCCGCTGATCCGGTTCACGTACGGTCATAAGCCTCTTGGGGCGGTTGCGTTTCCCCCGCAGCCGCCCCAAGTTGTATCATCGAAAGCGATGACGGCAGCAGTCACCGTCTTTGTCTAACCGTATGTATGGAGCATGTCATAGTGTCTCACGCCCCCGCCGCCAGCAAGCATGAAGTGCGCATCGATGATATTCCGCCGCGTCGTAGCCGGGATTTCGCAGATCTGTTGCACGCCGGATTCGCATTGATCATCGCAGTGGTGGTCATCCTGTTCTCGATCTACCTGCATGGCACGGCCTCCGGCGTCGAGTCGGACGTGCGCTCGGCCAGTCACGCGGTGAGCTGGCTTATGGACGTGCCGGCTTCCCTGCTGCAGCAACTGGCCATCGTGTTCATTGCCGTCAGCGTACTGCTGCAGCTGCTGATTGCCAAGGAGTGGCTGCAGAGCGTGACCTCGGCCATCGCGTTGATTCTTGGATTCTCCGCTGTCTGGGGCGTGTCTGCACTGATTACCGGCACTCGCAATACGCTGCTGATCGCCTCCCTGTTTTCCAACGGCACGGTTACCGGCACCGGTCTGCTTCCTGATTTCTATGCGGCCATGGCCGCGTTCCTTACCGCCGCGGGCCCAAGACGCACACGATCCGCCGTGAAATGGGGATGGAACGTCCTCTATACCGTGGCGGTGCTGTTGGTGGTGCTGTCGTGGAATTCCGTAGCCGGAGTGCTGGTCTCGTTCGCGGTCGGCCGTATCATCGGCATGCTGATTCGTTTCGCCATCGGTACGCAGACCAACGGAGCATGGGGTTCGCAGGTGGTGCAGTCGTTGCGTTCCATCGGCATCGATGTCGCTTCTCTGTCACGCCGTCTCGATTCCGGTGCCGATTCGGGCATGCTGCAGGCCATTCTCGATGACGATCTCATCGAAAACTCCCGCATCTACGATGCCGTTGACGCCAACGGCGACCGTTTCATCGTATCCGTGCTCGACAATCAGGTGCATGTCGCCGGATATCTCAATCAGCTGTGGCAATGGATTCGGCTGACCGGCGTGTCCATGCGCCGGGACCGTTCCTCCATCGACGCCATCCATCATCATTACGCCATGTTGCTGGGACTGCATAACGCCGGTCTCGTCGCGCCGGGGGTCTATGGCGTGGCCGACAACGGCGAATCCTCGATTCTGGTGTTCCGTTCCGGCCGCATGCCTTTGGAATGCAATCTCAATACCATGAGCGACAGTGACATGGAACAGTTCATGGCGTATCTGGACAAGGCCCACCGCCATGGCTTTACCCACCGTCGCATCACGCCGAACACGCTTTCGCGCATGGAGGACGGCACTCCGGTGATCGCCGGCTGGCAGAATGGCGACTACGGCAGCAGTGCGCCAAATTTCGCGCTCGACAAGGTGCAGCTGCTGATTGTGCTGAGCGCGCTGAATGGCGTGGATCGTGCCATGGCCTGCGCCCGTCGGACATGGGGCGACGATCGGCTCATCGATCTGGCCCCGTTCGTGCAGAAGGCCGCCGCCCCTGCCGCCACTCGCGCCCTGCCTGGATGGGACAAGCAATTACTGGTGCGGCTTCGCGACCGCATCTCCGCCCTCGCTCCGCAGGAAATGGCCGATTCCATGGAAAAGGTCACGCTTTCGAGATTCAGTTTCCGTTCGTTCATCGCCATCGCACTGCTGGTAGTGGCCGTGTACGTCGTGTTCACGCAGGTTCAGCCGGGTGAGATGATCAAGGCCGTCAAAGAGGCGAATCTCGCCATGGCGTTGGTCTGCGTGGCTCTCGGGTTCGTGGCTTGGTTCGGTTCCGCCATGACGCTGGGCGGATTCATGGATGCCGACAAGCGCAATCCCATCGGTCTGATGTGTTCGCAGATGGCCGCAGGATTCACCGCGGTTTCCATGCCCGCGGGCGTAGGTCCGGCATTCGTCAATCTGCAGTTCCTGCGCAAAAGCGGCTATCGCAATACCAAGGCGACCGCCATCATGAGTGCCGTCTGGGCGGTGCAGGGCGCCACTACGATAGTGTTGCTGTTGGTCATCGGCGTATTCACCGGCCGTAACACGCTTTCCGGCATGATTCCCACCAATACGTTGATCATGGTAATCGCCATCGTTGCACTGATCGTGTCTGCGGGCATGGCGATTCCGCCGGTGCGTCATCTGGTCACGGACAAGTATCTGCCGATCGTCATGTCGTATGCGCGCAATCTGGTGGATGTGCTTACCAGGCCGAAGGAACTGCTTTTCGGCATCGTGGGCGCACTCATTCTCAATATCGGTACCGGTTTGGGATTCTGGGCCGCGTTGCTGGCATTCGGATACCATACGAATCCCGTGGAAACGACCTTTATTTTTCTCTTGGCGAACACGCTCGGTTCCGCAGTGCCGACACCGGGCGGCTTGGGTGCGGTCGAAGCGGCTTTGTCCGTGGCGTTCACCGCCGTAGGGGTTCCTTCCACGATCGCCGTCTCCGCTACTCTCGTCTACCGAATTGCCTTCTACTGGCTACGGATCCCGGTCGGTGCGTTGGCCATGAAGTGGCTTGACAGGCATAATCTGATTTAGAATCGATTCGTGACCGGTCATTTTGGTCCGTTTTTCTAAAAAATCTCGCCAAAACCCTTATAGAATGCGGTTTTCGGCGGTAAGGTGCGCTAATATCGTAATGAACGTGGACATCAGAGTAATCAGGATGTCCCCTGACCCAAGAAGGATGCTTTATGGCATACAACAAGTCTGATCTCGTCTCGAAGATCGCTCAGAAGTCCAACCTGACCAAGGCACAGGCTGAGGCAGCTGTGAACGCTTTCCAGGACGTGTTCGTCGAGGCAATGCAGTCCGGCGAAGGCCTGAAGCTGACCGGTCTGTTCTCCGCCGAGCGCGTCAAGCGTGCCGCTCGTACCGGCCGCAACCCGCGCACCGGCGAGACCATCGAGATCCCGGCAACCTACGGTGTTCGTATCTCCGCCGGTTCCCTGCTGAAGAAGGCCGTCACCAAGTGAGTCTCTGATTCATTGGCGACTGGGGCCCCGACCATGATGGTCGGGGCCCCAGTCGTTTCACGACATTGCAGCGACGGGTTGCGTTTCCTGATTTTCCAGATAGACTTTACATATTAGACATCGTGTCCATATAGACAGGAACCGCCATGGCCGACCAGAGGAAGATCGTAATCAATCAGCTCCATGAGCTCAACATCCTGCTGCTGCATTCCAAACTCAAGGCGACCAGGGCCAGAACGGCACGTCGCGCGGCGGCAACGGTCAGAAACGTCGATGCGGCACGTCGCGGAAGACCCCTCATGCGCCCCATCAAGGAGCAGACCGAATCGGCCCTGCGCATGTTCGACTGCCTGAATCCCGATGAACTTTCCACTCTCAGCGAATACCTGCAGCGTATCATCGACAACACCGATACCAGACTTCTGGACGAGGAGATCACCGAACGACGCAAAGCCATTCATGAGTTTCTCATGCTCGATCGTTCAGGTACGGAGGCACAGGAATGAGCATCGATCAAACAGGCACTCCGGAGCCGAATGATCCGGCTCTTATCCCCATCAGCAAACGTTCGTTGTTCACGCCAAGCGCGGATGTCGCCGTGGAACAGCATTCCGCCACGCCATATGTGTCCCGCACCGCGTATGGCACCGCCATCGTCGAAGGACGATTGACCTCTCCAAGCGCACGCGTGCCGGAAATCATCGCGCAACGGTGCGGCGGCATTACGGTGAAGGGGCATACGCTCAAATCCTTCGCCTATACCACCGATGCAGTGATCATTCGCAATACCAACGCCAACGCCATTCTGGCGGTGTATCCGTTCACCGGGGAGCCGGTGATCACGCAGGCATTGCTGACGGTGGCCCAGATGCCGTTGTTCGTAGGCGTGGGCGGTGGAACCACCACCGGCCCGCGTGTGGCCGAATTGGCCATGGTGGCGGAGATGCAGGGCGCAGCAGGTGTGGTCATCAACGCCCCCGCTCCGGCGGAAACCATCGAAACCACCATGTCCATGATCGACATTCCGGTCATCGCCACCGTTACCGAAGATGACGAAGTCACCGAATGCAAAATCATCGCAGGCGCCGCCATCATCAACGTCGCGGCGGGCGCACGAACCGCACAGGTGGTCTCCAGCATTCGAGAGCACCATCCGGAAATTCCGATCCTGGCTTCCGGAGGCGGCTCCGAGGAACGTATTCTCGCCACCATCGACGCCGGAGCCGACGCCATCACCTGGACGCCGCCAAGCGCCCAACAGATGCAGTCGCAGATGATGGCCAAATACCGCGGCGAAGCCTGAACCTTCCCTCCTCGCATCAGCCAAGATGCCGGATCAGGCGCATACCCCCTCCGGCTTGAACTCAGGCCAGCATATCCATCATCTGCCGGAACCGCTCCGATTCCTCGAAATCGAAGGGATCAAGCAACACCATTTCCGAATGGTGGGGCGACATCAACGTGAGTCTGGTCCAATCACAGGAATACCGGGCACCCTTCGCCTTCGCCTCCCGCACGAATCTGCCCCGTAAAGCCGCACGGGTATCGTCAGGAGGCATGTGGACGGCACGATCCGCCGCATCCCGCCCCAACAACGTGCGCATGCCGCCACGGCGGCACAGCGAAGCATATACGGTACCGTTGGCCACATCGTGATAGTCCATGTCCAACTGCTCGAGTCTGCTTGCCGGAAGATGGCCGGTACGAGCCTGCAAGGCATCGAACAAGCGCTTCTTGCACACCCAATCCACCCTATCGGCCAAAGCGTCGACGTCACCGGAACGAAACGCTTCCAACGCCTCATGCCATTGAGCGATCACATCATGTACATCGGTACGAGGCAACGAGGCCCCGACTTCGGGATGATCTTCGACGAAACGTTCCACCGCCGCCAGATATCGTTCCTGCACGGCGACCGCACCACCGCGAATCACATCGCCATCGGCCATGTCAAAGACCGCACCGACGCCGCTCGCATCGCGACTGACGGCATGATTCGCCGCGCCGGGGTCGGCGAAGGCGAACCGTGCGAATCCGGATTCACGCCCCTCACGCCCCGCCTGTTCGATGACGCACAACACCAGATGCGTGGTGGCGAGTTTCATCATCGTAGCCCACTGGGACCGGTTGGAATCGCCGATGATCACATGCAGACGACGGAACGCGTCCGGATCGGCATGTGGTTCGTCGCGCGTGTTCACCATCGGGCGCGAGCGCGTGGTGGCCGAAGACACGGCCTCATCCAGAAAATCGGCACGTTGCGTGATCTGGAAGCCTTGTCCGCCCACACGACCGGCACCGGTGAATATCTGCCGGGTGATCAAGAATGGCAACAACTCATGTTCGATGGTCTCCAACGGCACGAAACGCCGCACCAGATAATTTTCATGGCAACCGAAGGAATGACCGGCCGAATCGGCGTTGTTCTTGAACACATGCACGATGGCACGCCTGCCATGACCTTCCCGCAACCTGTGCTGGGTGTCCATGGCAAGATCGCGCATCACCAGCTCGCCGGCCGCGTCAAGCGCCAACGCATCCATGGGATCCCGGGCTTCCGCCGTGGCGTATTCCGGATGCGAACCAACATCAAGATAGAGTCTCGAACCGTTTTCGATGTAAGTGTTCGTCGATCTGGCCTGGGCCACGATCGGCTGGAACATCATCATGGCCGTCTGCCCCGCATCACAGGGCGCATCGGCTCCGGTCACGCTGACTCCATACTCGGTTTCGATGCCGAAGATGCGGATGAACGCGTCGACCTCACCGCGGGTCCTGCCGTCAAGCGGGGCCGTCGAATGATTGCCGCTGTCGCGCAGCTGGGGCATCACTCGCCGCCTTTTTGCACAAAACTGCCGACATATTCTTCGGCGTTGGTTTCCAATACGGATTCGATATCATCCAGCACGGCATCCAAGGCATCCACGGTATCATCCGTTCGCGCACCGGCGACCGGAGCGCTCTCCTCGCTGTCCAACGGCTGGTCCGCGGATCGGATCTGTTCGAATTCCTGAGGCATGGCTTTCCCTTTCGATACGTTCGGCATCCGCCAGCGATTGCACCAATCGCAACGGCGCCGACTGCGCCACACATGAGGCCATGAGAGACAGGCCCTATGGCGCTATACCAAATACTGACGTAAATCGTCGTTGATGAGTCCGTTGGTGGCGACCACGTCGTTTTCCTGACGCCAGTGAACGCCGTCGCCATTCCATTGGCTCAGGTGACCTTGCGCCTCCCAGACCATCATGGCACCGGCCGACACGGCGGGAACATCCCATTTATGCAGATGCGGCTCGAAATAGGCATCATACGTGCCGTCAGCCACCTTGCACAGATCCAGCGACACCGGCCCCACGCGCTTGATGTCGGCCGGACGTCCGGCGATGCGCGCCACCACGTCAAGTGATCGCTTGGATTCCGCCGGCACGTACGACATGCCGAAACTCACCACGGCCCCGTCCAATGACGGTGTGGTGGAGGGGATGATCTTCTCGCGCTTGTCGCCCAACGGGGTGCGACGGATACGAATGGCACCGGAGCCACGGACGGCAAGATACGTCAAACCCAACGCCGGGGCATGCACCACCGCGAGAATCGGCTGTGCGGAGCACTGCTCGTTAAATTCGAACAAGGTCACGGTGATGGCCCACTCCGGCATGTCGTGGGCGAAATTGATCACGCCGTCGATGCCTCCGACGCACCAGTACCGTTCCCCCGGATGGCATTCTTCGGGGCGGAACTGCCAAAATCCATCGAATACGTCGACATAGGTGATGCGGTTGCTGATGAACTGTGCGAGACGCTTGTCGAGATCCGACGTGAAATGCAGGTGGTCGTCCGACAGCTCAAGACTTTTCATATCGCGCGGATTGGTCTGATCGTTCAATGCGTGTTTGCCTGCATCCTGCAGAATACGGGCCACTTCGAGGGCCGCTTGCCTCAACTCCATAGATTATGCCTTTTCATTCGTCATACTGCGCGCCCGATATGTTCTCTCCTGATATCAGGGCCTGTTTCTGTGTTCCTGTTGCCTGGCATGGTTATACCATCATCACGAATAGTACGCGACCGACGTGATGTTCAGCGTAAGCGGTTCATGACCGTCTGCGCGTCCGATGCCCCCTCGAAGGCTCGCAGACATTGGGATTCGCCAAAGTCCAAAGGGTCCGACATATCCAATGACGTCATGGCATTCTCCACGGATTCATCACCACTCATCTCACTGCGAACGGTCAGATGAGACCAGGATGCGGCCACCGTCTGTTCGGGAAAACGCCGGATCATCTGCGCGCGCAGCCAGGCACGCGTATCGCTTGGTGGTTCCGAGATTGCCCGCCTCAATTGCGCATCATCGACCAGCCGCTCCATCTGGGGCGTCAGTTTCATGAATATCGAATCCGAGGAATCCAACGCGGCCCATCTCAGATCGACGGCGGCCAAACGTGGGTCGGCCCAATCGGAACCGGTTTTACGGCGCAGTTTCTCCAGCAGCCGCCATTTGAGCAGCCATTCGATGCGGCCTGCCTCTTCGCGCATGGCCAGACGCCGATCGTCGTCGGCATGGCGGATGGCAGCCACGTCGGCGAGCGCCTGACCCCACATCGCCATGATGTTGCGCGTGGAACGGTCCGGCCAGACGGGTTCTCCCGCCGTGTCGCTGCCGTAGACCATCGCGGCCGCCGCATACACCATGCTCCGCAAGGTGACCTGCATCTGCCATGCCGTGGTCATGCCGCCGTTGCGCAACGGCAGTTCGGCATTCAACGTCAGGTCGTGCGAGACGGTATGCATGGCCTCCACCGGATCGGCGAGCGCCAGCGCGTCCATCATCGCCTCCAGATCGAGTCCCGCCTCCCTGCCATGCTCGAGCACCCACAGCAGCATGCTGGTGGTGCCGAGTTTCAGCGCCTGCGGCACGTCCATACGGTTGGCGTCGCCCACGATCACGTGCAATCGACGGTATGCATCGGTGCTGTGCGATTCGTCACGGGTGTTGATGATGGGCCGGTCGAAGGTGGTCTGCAGTCCCACTTTCATGTGGAAGTAGTCGGCGCGCTGGCTGAGCTGGTAGCCGGCGCGCTCGCTGCGCTCCCCCAGGCCGACGCGACCGGAGCCTGTATAGATCTGCCGCGAAACGAAATGCGCGGTCATCAGCCGTGCCACATGCTCGAACGGCACCGCACGCAGCATCATATAGTTTTCATGCGTGCCCCAACTGGCGCCTTTGCCGTCCACGTTGTTGCGATGCAGCATGATGGCGCGGCCCGTGATGCCGCTCGCCTTCTGCGCGGCCTGCTGCATGATCAGATCACCGGCATGGTCGTAGAGCACCGTCTCGAAGGGGTCCGTGGTTTCCGGCGCGGAGTATTCCGGATGCGCGTGGTCGACATATATGCGTCCGCCATTGGCTGCGATCACGTTGGTGATGTTGAGCTGTGGCGCGTCGGTGAGCAGGTCGGGATGTGCGCAGGCGCGTTCCATACGGGTGCCGCGGGCGTCGTTGACGGGATCTTCCTGCCGATAGTCCCAGCGGATATGCTTCGTGCGTTCATCCGCGGCGGCGCCGACCACATCGAATGATAGCTGCACCGGATTGTACCGGCCTTGCCCACGACTGGAAACCGCATACTCGGTTTCGGTTCCCATTACTCGACGAACGCTCATCTCCCGATTCCTTTCCTCTGCCCTATACCGGCCGATCCGATCCGGTTATTGCGCCGTCGGCCTGATGCGTGTCACATGCCCGGCCTCGAATCCGTTGATTCGACTCCACTGCACCGGATCGGCGTCCAGCACGGCGTCACGGGTCTCTTCGAATTCCTCCTGCACGGCCTTCGCCAGCAGATTCACGCCGATCGCCGCGGGCTCCGCCGATTCGATGGAGATTTTGACGGCCTTTGTCTTGGCGCGATCCACGACGTTCTTCAATACCGCTCCGGAAACCACGTCGGCCAGATAGACCGGCGACCACTGCCCGTGTTCGTCGCAGACGTCGCATAGGTGGCGATGCTCGCTGACCGCATAGATGTCGGCGACGAGCACGCTGGTCAGGGCCTTCGCCTCGATGCCCGGCGTGAGCGGCAGGTCGTCGGTCAGATAGTGGCGGATGATCTGCTCGGCCTGCTTCGCTTTCGGACGTTCCACACGGATTTTCACATCCAGTCGACCCGGACGCAACACGGCCGGATCGATCATATCGATGCGGTTGGAGGCTCCGATCACCATCACATTGTCAAGGCTTTCCACACCGTCGAGTTCGGAGAGGAACTGCGGCACGATGGTGGTTTCCACGTCGGAGGACACGCCGGAACCGCGAGTGCGCAGCAACGAATCCATCTCGTCGATGAACACGATGACCGGCCTGCCGTCGGCGGCACGTTCGCGCGCACGTCTGAAAATCATGCGAATCAGACGTTCCGACTCACCGACGAACTTGTTGAGCAGCTCCGGCCCCTTCACGGAAAGGAACACGCCCGACCCCGCGCCGGAACCTTCGGCGAGCGCGTTTGCCACGGCCTTGGCGATCAGCGTCTTGCCGTTGCCGGGCGGGCCGTACAGCAACACCCCTTTCGGCGGTTTCAAATCATAGCGTTCGAACAGCTCACGGTGCAGGAACGGCATCTGCACGGCGTCACGGATGCGCTCGATCTGTTCGTCCAGACCGCCGATGTCGTCGAAGGTGACGTCCGGAGTCTCCTCAAGCACCAGATCGGCGTCATCCTCGACGGGAATCAGGGTCAGCGCGAAGCGGACGGAGGAATCCACGCTCACCCGATCGCCGGTATTGACGTTCTCCTTGGCGAGTGTGCCGGCACGGCGTACCAACGTGACGTTGCCTCCACTGTCGGCCACCAGCAGACGACCGTCGTCAAGAACCTGTCTGACGGTGCGCACCGAACCCAAGGTGTCGGTGTCATGCTGATCCACTATCACCATGTTCTCGTTGAGCAGCACCGTACGTCCCGCCTCCAGCCGCGACGCCTGTACGTTCGCCGCCACCGGCACGATCATGCGCCGCGTGCCCGAAATCACCTCGGCGCTGGCGTGCTGCACCCCCTGTTCGTCGGTGTTCGCCGCATGCACGCGTATCATGGTGGCGAAAGTCATGGGAGGCCCGGCCAACTGATTCAGTTGCGCCTTGGCCTTGGTGAGTTCTTGCGTGGCACGGGTCAATGCCTTCGCCAACGCATGGTTCTTGGCCATCAGCCGGTCATTGGCCTCACTGAGGGACCGCAACCTCTCATCCTGCCGTTCCATGCCGACCCTCGCTTTCTTCGATTCACCGTCCAGAATACCCATTGTCCTAATGCTTTCCGACAATCGAAACCATGCTTGAAGAAGAAACGCTGAATGCTGCCACCGTGCCCACGTTGTCCCACCCCGGACTGCTGGTAATGGATGTGGATTCCACGTTGATTGACGAAGAGGTCATCGACGAGCTCGGCGTCGCCGCCGGCGTCGGTGATCGAATCGCATCCGTCACCGCCCGTGCGATGAACGGCGAATTGGATTTCCGCGATGCGTTGCGTGCCCGCGTCGCATTGCTGAAGGATTTGCCGATTTCGATGTTCGACGATGTCTACCATGCCGTCCATTTCACGAACGGCGCGCTTGCCCTCATCGATGCGTTGCACGACTATGGCTGGAAGATCGGCGTCGTCTCCGGAGGATTTCATGAAGTCGTGGATCGTCTCGCATCCGACGCAAACATCGATTACTGGATTGCGAACCGTCTCGAAACCGCCGGTGGCAGGCTGACGGGCCGCGTCCTTGGCGATATCGTCACCAAGGACGTCAAGCTGGAATCATTGCGCACATGGGCCGGCCGAATGGGAGTCAGCATGGCGCAAACCGTGGCCGTGGGCGACGGAGCCAACGATCTGCCGATGATTCATGCGGCGGGATTGGGCGTGGCATTCTGCGCCAAACCGAAGGTCCAGCAGGAGGCTCCGCACCGTCTGAACGAACGTGACCTCATCAAGATCCTCGATTTTCTCAGATAGCCCCTCCGCTGCGCGTACCCGTCGCAACCGCGCGGCTTGCGGAATGACGTAGCATCCGCACGTACGGCAGGTGTCGGATTGGCATGCGCTGTAAGGCCGTAAAGAGCCGTAAAGACTTGTCCTGAACGGCCCGGAGCGTGTCGTCAATGCATGCCGTCCGTCACTGCGGACGCCATAGCCGACTGTTACCTACAGAAAGCCGTCCCGTCGAGGCGGGCTCCACGGGCCCAGTCAGCGGCACGCATGGCCTTTTTGCCCTGAGCCTTGACTTCGAGCAGCTCCAACGGCTGGGTGGCGGTGCCGATCCACACATGCTTCTTGCCTGCCACGATTCGTCCCGGTTCGAGCGTGGCGGGCACATTCGGATTGTCCATGTCGGACGTCTGCGCACGCAACACATGCAGGGTGGTCGGCTCGGCGTCAGCGCTGGCATGCAGTTCGCACCAGGCGCCAGGATTCGGAGTGCAGGCACGAATCTGCCGGTCGACGGCGAACGCAGGAACGTCGAAGCGAATGCGCGCATCCTCAACGGTGATCTTCTGGGCGATTTCATAGGCGCCTGCGGGCTGTTCGACCGGCGCGATCTGATCATCGGCCAAGGCCTGCAGCGAAGCGGCCAGCAATCGGGAGCCATCTTCAGCCAAACGGTTCAGCAGTTCGCCGGAGGTTTCGTGCGCACCGATTTCCACGGTGGATTGCGCCAGAATCGGGCCTGCATCCATCTTCCTGACGATGCGGAACACCGTGGCGCCGGTCAAAGTGTCCCCTGCCCAGATGGAACGCTGCACCGGAGCGGCGCCACGCCATTGCGGCAACAGCGAGAAATGCAGGTTGTACCAGCCCATGGGCAAGGCGTCCAAGACCTCCTGCTTGAGGATCTTGCCGTAGGCCACCACGGCGGCGGCCTGTGCGCCGGTGGCCGTGAGTTCGTTGATGAAGGTCTCTTCGCTCGGATCGGATTCGATGACTGGCAATCCCAATTCCAGCGCGGCCTGCTTGACCGGATTCGGTACGAGCTTGCGTCCGCGGCCGGTCGGTGCGTCCGGACGGGTGAGTACGGCCACTACCTCAAAATGCTCGGTATCTTCGGCAAGCATCCTCAGCGACGGTACGGCGACTTCCGGAGAACCGGCGAAAAGCACTTTCAGCATGAATCAGACTCCTTGTCCACATCTCAATCACAAACCATCATCGACGTCGCGGGATCGATGCCGCGACGATCGCGAACGTCACGCCTGCAGTACGGCGGGAATATCGACGCCGTTGGCGATTAGCAACCTGCGCAGGGCACGCGAATCCTTGAATCGCACACCACGAATGCCGGCCTCGTTCGCCCCGACGATGTTCATCGCCTTGTCGTCCACGAACATCGCACCTGCGGCATTGATGCCGAACCGGTCCAACGCATGCTCATAGATGTCTTTGTGCGGCTTGCGCAGCTCGACGTAGCCGGAAACCACGCGATCGTTCAGCGTCTGCAGGATATCGTAGTGTTCCAGCGCAATCGGGAACAGGTCCTTCTGCCAATTGCTCAATCCCCAGACGCCGATGCCAGCGGCCTTCAAATCGTTGATCAGCACACGGGCGCCGGGCACGACGCCTGTGAGTGAATCGACGAAGTTGTCAAGATAGTACTGCAGCATGTCGGCCCACTGGTCGCCACTGGTCTTACGCATCAGCGCCACGCCTTCGTCGTTGGACATGCCACCGTCCAGCAGGTTGTTGATGTCGTAGAAGCCCGAGATGTCGTTGTCGAGGAACCGCTCGACGAGCTCATCGTCGTATCGCGGCGTCATCACCGCGGCCGGATCCCAATATATCAGCACATTGCCGAAATCGAAGATCACATCGGTGATCGGCTTGCCCGCGTTGGCGGCCGCCTCGCCGTCGGCCATCAGCACGTCGTATTCCATGTCGGGCTCTCCAGGCCAGCCTTTCATGCGTTCCTCCGTTCATATTCGATGGAGTCCTTCAGGTCTTCCATAGTGTTTCACGGCGAGAGGACGTGACCTTCACAAATGGTTTCGACAAGGCGCTTTTGGAATGCTTAGATGCGTTCCTTCGGATCGAGTTGGAACCGAAGCTCGCCCGCCTCCCGTGCGGCTACATGCCTTGCGCTGGCGTTGCGCAGTCGCAGGGCCAGTTCGGCACGTTTGCCTTGCGGCACACGCACGATCGCCTTGACCCGGTCGGCGGTCACCTCCAGCTCACGGGTATCGATGGTGCGTGGCTGCGGAATCGGCACGGGGCCCAGCACCGAAGGCATGACACCTTCCACGGTTTCGATGGTGGCCCAGTCACCGCCCGACAGAGCGCCGATTCGTTCCAGCGCCGTTTTCACCGCACTTCGGCGACCCCATACGCATGCCGCCGCGAACACCGGGGGCAGGGCCGTCTGCGCACGCTCTTCAAGCTCGGTCTGCGCCAACCGCGGTGAATTCCACAACATCAATGATTGGGCGAGCACCGGATCGGTCTCGCCAAGCAGCAACGCCTGTCCGTCCCTGACCCGTGGCGCGCACAGCGACACCGCACGCATCCAGGCGGTGAGCGTATCCACGCCCGCATCGATGCCGAATGCATACAGGCTGATCCAGGCATCCAGAATCGCCACCGCCCGATATTCGCACTCGTACGGGCTGGTCCCCCGCACACGAGGTTCGGCGCCGGGGGTGGCGATGACCAGCTGCGGCGCAAAGGCAATGTCCGGCACAATGCCTCGTGGCTGGCTTGGCGTGGATATCACGATCGGCACGCCACGGAACAGTTTGCCCAGTTCCTGCGCGGTACCGGCCGCACCGACCCGCACCACGCGCATACGTTCGTTATGGCAGGCGGGGCATGACCATTGCACGGTGGCGGCACCGCACCAACGGCATCGAATCGAACCGTCCTGCAAGCGTTCCAGTGGCCCGGTGCATTGCGCACATCGCGCCTGGCGGTGGCATTGCGAGCAACTCAGCGCCTCGGTGATGCCATCCTGCGGAATGGACAACAGCACCGGACCGCTTTCCAGTCCCTTGGACAGCACGCGTACGGCCGTGTGCGGCACACGGGCGCCGATGGTCGGATCCGCGACACGCGCCAACTCGTCACGGTTGAGCCAGCGAATCCACGGACTCGCCTCTTTAGTCACCGCCGGAAGCGCATGAATCGGCGTACTGAAGCCGCTGACCGGCGTCTCCCCCACATGTGTGGCATCGGTTTCCCATTGGCTCTGCACGCTTCGGGCATTCGCCATCGCCACGAATACTCCGCCATGGGCCTTGGCACGCAGACGCAATACCCCTCTGGCATTGGCGTAAGGCATCATGCCGTCGGCATCCTGATAGCACACATCATCCACGATCAGAAACAGGGCACGACCTTCCACCGGCGCATACATGGCGGCCCGCGTTCCGATGATGCATGACACCCGTCCACTGCTCGCAGCCAGATAGGCACGATATCGTTCCGCAGGCGGCATCTGCGCATTCAGCACGGCCATGTCACCGTCGTAGCCGCCGCTGGAGGCGTTGGTTTGGGCGAACACACGCAGTCCGATGGATTGCAGGGTTTCGATCATATCGTTGATTTCGCGCATGGTAGGCAGCACGATCACGGCCGGTCTGTTGTGCGAAAGCGCGGCGGCCACCATCCATGCCGCACATCGTCGCCAATGGTCGAATCCCGGAAGGGTGTCGAATACGAAGGATTGAAAACGCGAGCCTTCCAGAGCCTCCCGTAGCAGGTTGACGCCACCGTACCGGGCCTTCAGCTGGTCGAAGTGCTCCTGCTCCACGGCGAGCAGACGTTCCGCCCTTGCCCTGCCCTCGCGTGCCGTGGATCCGCTTCGTCGCTGTTCCTGCTCCACTCGTGCCACACGCGGCGGCACGGCAAGACGCAGAATATTGGCGCGGGTACCCCCGAAAGCGTCGGCGATCAACGTAATGTCCTCGCGCATGGCCTTTGGAACCAGCACGCCGTCGGTGACCACACGGTCGATGAAGCGCAATGCGGACGCCGGAGTATCGCTGACATCCGTCCGATTCCAGATAATGCCATTGACGCGTTGGCCTCCGAATCGCACGCGCACCATCACGCCGGGCCGGGCCACCTCGGAATATTTCTCCTCGACGTAATAGTCGAAGGTCTGTCCCAGATGCGTGGCCTGCACGTCCAACACCACTTGGGCCACGGGATGCTCGGCAGCCGGCGTTTTGGCTACGGGCATGCGTTTGCGCCGCTTGCGCGGGGCAAGCCCGTCAAGCGCCAGCTGCTCGGCATCCTCAAAGGTCATGATTCCAAGAGTAACGCAGCCACCCGTTTGACATACGTACTCTCGGCGTTCGCCCTACTCGGCGATCGCCGCCTTGAGGTCATCGACCTTGTTGACGATCTCCCACGTGAAGTCGGCGTCAGCGCGCCCGAAGTGACCATATGCGGCGGTTTTGGCGTAAATCGGGCGTTTCAGGTCAAGTTCGTCGATGATGGCGGCCGGACGCAGATCGAATACCTTGCGTACCGCCTGCTGAATCCGCTCGCGGGTCACTCCCATTTCGGTACCATAGGTCTCCACGTTGATGGATACCGGATCGGCCACGCCGATGGCGTAGGCCACCTGCACCTCGACCTTGCGGGCAAGGCCTGCGGCCACGATGTTCTTGGCCACCCAACGGGCCGCATAGGCCGCGGAACGATCCACCTTGCTCGGATCCTTGCCGGAGAAGGCACCGCCGCCGTGGTGCGCCGCGCCACCATAGGTGTCGACGATGATCTTGCGTCCGGTCAGTCCCGCATCCGCGGCCGGACCGCCAAGTACGAACGAGCCGGTCGGGTTCACCAGCACACGGTATTCATCGTGCGTCACGCGATCGGCAAGCACGTCGTCAAGCACCGGGCGAATCACATGTTCAGTCAGCTGTTCCTTGAGCCAAGCCTGATCCACTTCGGGATCATGCTGCGTGGAGACCAGCACGGTATCGAGACGGACCGGACGATCGTCGTCGTCATATTCGATGGTCACCTGAGTTTTGCCGTCCGGTCGCAGGTGCGTCACTTCACCGCTCTTGCGCACTTCGGTCAGACGATGGGCCAGGCGGTGGGCCAGATAGATCGGCAAGGGCATGAGCACGTCGGTCTCATCGCAGGCGTAGCCGAACATCACGCCTTGGTCGCCGGCTCCCTGCGCCTCATAGCGCTCTTCGCGGGAGGCCGCGGACTCCTTCTCACGGTCGAGACGTGCCACACCTTGGTTGATTTCGGAGCTCTGCTCGGTCAGGGAGACCATCACGCCGCAGGAGTTGGCATCGAGGCCGACCCTGGAACTGGTGTAACCGATGTTCCTGACCACGGTACGCACGATGTTCTGGATGTCGCTATATCCCTCGCTGGTCACCTCGCCGAACACGAAGAACTGTCCGGTGGTAGCGCAGGTTTCCACGGCCACATGCGACTGCGGATCCTGACGCAGCATATCGTCGAGAATCGCATCGGAAATCTGATCGCAGACCTTGTCCGGATGTCCTTCCGTCACCGATTCGGCGGAAATCAACTTCAATTCAGCCATGCCGGCTGCTCCTTTCCTAGGGCGGTCATCCCAACTCCGCCCGGATGTCTGTTGTCGTGAATGGCGAATATAGAAAACGCCCCAACCCTCAGGACGCAATCAATGGTTTTGCAACCATCATCTCATGCGCTCCGTTCAGGTATCGGGGCGAAAGAAAATAAATCAGGCGCGATTCCTTGGAAATCAGTTGCCTTCGGTCAGGTCGTCCTCGCCGAGGGTCTCCTCCAGCAGACCATCGTTGATCTCGCGGAACGCGATGGACAACGGCTTTTCCTGGTTCTGGTACTCCACCAGCGGGCCGACGTTCTGCAGCAGACCCTCATTGAGCTGGGTAAAGTAGGAATTGATCTGGCGAGCACGCTTGGCGGCGAAAATAGCCAAGGCGTACTTGGAGTCCGCATGCTCCATCAGATCGTCGATCGGCGGATCCGCAAGTCCGGTCGGGGTTGGCTGAGTGCCGAATGCCATAGTTGATTATCTCCCAATCATCAGATAAGCGCGAAGCTTCTTTTCCAATCTCGTAAGTATAGAGGCGCAGCTGGACGGACGCAATCCCCACACAGGGCATTCGGAGCCGCCTTGCCGTCCGGGGAATGTAACGCTTATGAAAATTCCACATAGTGACTCTTGACAAAACGCGTGTCCCGTTCGGCCAGCACAATAGAAGGCATGGAAATGCGATCTGCAAAACTGATGAATGGACGAGTATTCGCGGGCGCACGCGCCCTCTACCGTGCCGCCGGCGTGGACGGCAAGGACTTTGGCAAGCCGATCATCGCCATTGCCAACTCCTTTGACGAGTTCCTGCCGGGCCATGTGCACCTGAACAAGGTCGGCCGACTGATTTCCGAAGCCATCAAGGAGGCCGGCGGCATCCCCCGTGAGTTCAACACGATGGCCGTCGACGACGGCATCGCCATGGGTCACACCGGCATGCTTTACTCCCTGCCGAGCCGCGATATCATCGCCGACACCGTGGAATACCAGGTGAATGCGCACTGCGCCGACGCCCTGATCTGCATCCCGAACTGCGACAAGGTCGTGCCGGGCATGCTCATGGCCGCATTGCGCCTGAACATCCCTACCGTATTCGTCTCCGGCGGCCCGATGGAGGCCGGTACCACCGTACTGCCCGACGGCACCGTGAAGAAGAACACCGATCTGATCGACGTGATGTACGCCTCCGCCGACGACAATCTGGACGAAGAGGCCCTGCTCGCCTACGAGAAGACCGTCTGCCCGACCTGCGGCTCCTGCGCCGGCATGTTCACCGCCAATTCGATGAACTGCCTGACCGAAGCCATCGGCCTGGCGCTTCCCGGCAACGGCACCATCCTCGCCTCCCACTCCTACCGCAAGGATCTGTTCAAGCGCGCCGCCGAACAGATCGTCAAGATCGCCAAGCAGTACTACGACGAGGACGATGAGACCGTGCTGCCGCGTTCCATCGCCACCAAGAAGGCCTTCGAGAACGCCATGACCATGGATGTGGCCATGGGCGGTTCCACCAACACCGTGCTGCACATCCTCGCCATGGCCCAGTCCGCCGATGTGGACTTCACCCTTGACGACATCGAACGCATCTCGCATACCGTGCCGTGCATCTGCAAGGCCTCGCCGTCCGGTGAATGGGAGATTTCCGACGTGCACCGCGCAGGCGGCATCACCGGCATCCTCGGCGAACTCGACCGTGCGGGCAAGCTGCACCGCGACGTGCATTCCGTCGATTACAAGACTCTGGAAGACAAGCTCAACGATTGGGACATCATGCGCGACTCCTGCACCGAGGAGGCGCAGCAGATGTACAAGGCCGCTCCGGGCCACATCGTCTCCCCCGATCCGTGGACGCACACCACGCTGTTCGATTCGCTCGACCGCGACCGTGTCAACGGCGCCATCCATGACATCGACCATCCGGCGGTCACCGAAGGCGGCCTAGCCGTGTTGCGCGGCAACCTCGCTCCCGACGGCTGTGTGGTCAAGACCGCAGGCGTGCCGAAGGAGATTTGGACGTTCCGTGGACCGGCTCTGGTCGTGGAATCCCAGGAGGAGGCCATCGAGGTCATCCTCAACGATACGCTGAAGCCAGGCATGGCCCTGGTGATTCGCTATGAGGGTCCGAAGGGCGGACCGGGCATGCAGGAGATGCTGTATCCGACTTCCTTCGTCAAGGGCAAGGGCATCGGCAAGGAAGTGGCCCTCCTGACCGACGGTCGTTATTCCGGCGGCTCCTCGGGCCTGTCCATCGGCCACATCGCGCCTGAAGCGGCGAACAAGGGACCGATCGCGCTGATCAAGAACGGTGACATCATCACCATCGACATTCCGAACCGTACTGTGAACGTCGAGCTGACCGATGATGAGCTGGCCCAGCGTCGCGCCGAGATCGAAGCCGGAGACGGCTACGTGGCGCACCGCGACCGCAAGGTGTCCCAGGCGCTCAAGGCCTATGCGGCCTTCGCCCGCTCCGCCGACAAGGGTGCGACCCGAGACCCGGAGCTGATCAACAGGCTCTCCGGTCTCGCCTGAGAACCCTGTAGAACTCAAAAAAGGGGGTTACGCGGAAATGAACTGCGCCCCGATTGTTGGACGTTGTTAAATAGGATACAGGTCTAGGCTGCGAGGGACACGCTTCGGAATTCCTCCGGGGTGTGTCCCTCGAGTCGTATCTGGCGTCGTCTGGTGTTCCAGTGGATGACGTACGCGTCAAGTTCTCGTTTGAATTGCTCGTACGAGTCGAATTCGCGCCCCCGGTAGAACTCGTCCTTGAGGTGTCCGAAGACCTGTTCGGTGGCGGCGTTGTCCAGGCAGTTGCCCTTGCGGCTCATGGACTGGCGGATGCCCAGCCGTTCGAGCTCCCCGCGCCACCACGGGTGCTGGTACTGCCATCCCATGTCCGAGTGCAGGATCGGGTTCGCGCCCCCGGGCAGCCTGGCTTCGAGCATGGCGAGCAGACGCCGCTGCTGCCCCATGCCGGGGTGCCGGCTCACGTCCCAGGCGACGATTTCCTTGCTGGCCATGTCGTACACGGGCGCGAGGTAGGCCTTGCCGCCCGCGACCTTGAATTCGGTGACGTCGGTGCCGAGTTTTTCGAACGGCTTGCCGGCGGTGAAGTCGCGTTTGAGCAGGTTCGGCACCCCTCCGCCAGCGTCGCCCCTGTACGAGCTGTAGCCTCTCCATGGATTCCTGGCGCGGATCGGGCATCTGAGTCCCATGCGGCGCATGACCCTCAGGACGCTCTTGGCCGACACCTTCTGTCCGAACTCGTGGACCAGGCACATATGGATCTGCCGGTGGCCGCACCCGTTGGCCGTCCTTTCCCAGATCTCTGCGACCATGGGATCGAGGTCGGGGCGCGTCTCATGCGCCGGATGCGACAGATGGTGGAAATACGTGGATCTCGCCAACCCGCTGATCTTCAGCAGGTGGTCGAGCCGGTGCCCCTGCCCTGCGAGCAGTCGGACGACGGCGCTTCGCTCGCGCTTCGTGACTTCTGCGCCCGCAGGGCCCGGAGTTTTTCCAGGTACGCGACCTTCGCCTTCAGGTAGGCGACCTCCTCGGTCAGCTCCTGCTCCCGCGTGGGTTTCGGCCTTGGCTTGGATTTCGCGCCTTTAGGCCTGCCCTTGGGCTTCGGCCTCAACGCCTCCGCGCCACCGGCACGGTATTCGCGGCACCAACGCTGCAGCGGGGCGATGCTCGCTATCCCGTACCTGGCCATGACCTCGGCCACGCTCAAGCCGTTCTCGACGTGGTCCCGCGCCGCCGCGACCTTCGTCTCCCAGTCATAACGCCTGTTGCCGGTGGTTCCCATGACCGCCTCCCCGCCGTTGGATCTGTACAGCATGATCCATTTTTCCGCAGTCTGCACGGGCATCGCAAACCGACGGGCGAGGGAGCGTTTGCCCACGCCGGCCTCAATGAGCCTCAGCGCCTCGCGCCGGAACCCGTCGTCATAGTGCTTCCTCCGATCCTCACGCATACGAAAGAACCACACCTCCAATCATCGAATCCGAATTTCTTCAGTCCAATAATCGGGGTGCGGTTCAAAAACCCGCGTAACCCCCTTTTCGTATTCCCGCCCTCTGCGGTCGTCGTACCGACTGGAACCTACAGTCCGAACTCCGTGGCGATGATATTCCACAGCTGCGCGGCTGCATCCTCCACCACTTCGTTGACAATCACCACATCGAATTCCGATTCGGCCGCCAGTTCAATCTTCGCCGTTTCAAGTCTTTTGGCCTGCTGTTCCGCTGTTTCGGTACCACGCCCGATCAAGCGCCGCTTGAGCTCTTCGAACGACGGCGGTGCGATGAACACGGTCATCACATCGAGGCCGAGCTCTTCCGCCCGTTCCTTGACACGTCGTGCTCCCTGGATATCAATCTCCAACACGGTCGGAACATTCTGTTCCAAATGTTCCACAACCGGTTGAATCGGCGTACCGTAATGCGCCAGACCGAACACGTCGGCGGTTTCCAGAAACTCACCTCGGGCCTCCCTGTCGAGGAATTCCCGTTCGCTCATGAAGTAGTAGTTCACGCCATCCACCTCACCGGGGCGTGGCTGACGCGTAGTTGCCGATACCGATAACCAGATTTCCGGATGCTGCGCACGTACACGGCCAAGTACGGTGCCTTTGCCTACGCCTGCGGGTCCGCACAGCACAATCAGTCTTCCGTGACGGGTGGTTGCGTCTTCGTTATGTACACAAGTCATGAATGCAACATCCTTGATTGGTTATCGTCTGCGTATGCAAGCCGGAAAACGGCATTCGCCTAGTCGACTTCGTCGATCTCGTCACCTTCGGTGGAAGCTTCCAGCAACGCCTGACGAATGTCAAGAGCCACGGATTCAGTGGCTTCAGTCAGAGCGGCGATGCTGGGGCCATGTGCCGCGATGAAGCGGGAGACAGTGACCAGCACGTTGCCCTTGGTGCCTTTGAACACGGTTTTCAGATCACGTTTTTCGGCGCCTTGCCATCCATAACCCGGCGATAGGATCGGGCCGGTGAATTTCGATGGATCCACGCCGCTGTCGTTGATCCACTGGCCGATGGTGGCGCCGATGATCAGACCTACGGAGCCCATGCCATCAATGCCGTTATTGAACTTCTGCGCAGTGCTGGCGATACCGAAGGCCACGGTCTTGCCCTTGTATTCCCCTGCCTGGCGGATGGCGGTCTGCAGGCTGGCCCCCTCCTGATTGGAGGTCAACGATGCGATGAATACGCCCCGCCCGTTGTTGAGGGCGTCGTTGATGACGCCTCCGAGCGAACGTGCGCCGTAATACGGCAGCAACGTGATGGCATCGGCCAGCAAGGGAGCGCCCGGTTTGAAGTAGGCGTCGGCGAATGCCGAAACCGTGGTCGGCAACCCTCCGTGCAGGCAGTCCACGATGGTGATGGTGCCCATCTGACGTGCCGCATAGAGCACACGCTCGAGCGCCGCGATGCCTTTGGAACCGTAGCGCTCGAACATGGAGAATTGGAATTTGACGGCCGCAGCCCGACCGTTGGCGGCTTGGAGCATACGCATGGCGTATAGCTCCGCACCCAAGGCATCCACGTTGTAGCCCCAGTCGATGAGAAGTTGTCGATGTGGATCGATACCGACGCACAACGGACCATATTTGGCCATGGAATTGCTCAGACGCAGACCGAAATCGGACCGTTGGGCGTTTAACTCTTCATTGCTGAGGCTACTCATCATTACTCACGGCTTTCCAGTTCGAACAGCTGCTTGGAATGATCCTGAATGCTCATGATCTGGTAATCATTATTCTTTACGGCCTCGATCGCCATCAGCACGGCGGAGAACTCCGTCATGGTGGTGAACTGAGGCAGATCGGCTGCAATCGCGGCCGAACGGATGGCATAGCCATCGGAGCGGGAGCCACGGGAATTCGGCGTGTTGAGGATGAGGTCGATGGCACCCTCCTCAATCAGCTGAACCACGTTCTTGCCGACGCTGCCCTCCGCGTGGTAGGTGGTGACCGGATCTTCCGGATCGGAATCCATGCGCACGCTGATCTTATCCACGATCTTGGAGTCGATGCCATAGCGGCGCAGTACGGAGGCGGTGCCTTCGGTGGCCCAGATGTTGAAGCCGAGCTCCACCAATCGGGCGGCGAACAGCGGCAGCTGACGCTTGTCGGTGTCGTTCACGGAGATGAACACGTTGCCGCTGGTCGGCAGGCCTCCGTCGTAGGCGGCGAGCTGGCTCTTGGCGAAGGCGTGCGGGAAGTCACGGTCGAAGCCCATGACCTCACCGGTGGAACGCATCTCCGGTCCAAGCAGCACATCGACGGTCTTGCCCAACGAGGTACGGAAACGCTTGAACGGCAATACGGATTCCTTGACGGCCACCTGCTGGCCACGGCGGATGTCACCACCGTCACCGTGAGGCAGCAACAGGCCATTGTCTCGCTGCTGCTGGATGGTTTCGCCGGCCATGATGCGGGCGGCGGCCTTGGCCAGAGCCACACCGGTGGCCTTGGAGGCGAATGGCACGGTACGGGAAGCACGCGGATTGGCTTCGATCACATACAGCGTATTGGCCATGAAGGCGTACTGTACGTTGATCAGGCCCTGAACGCCGCATCCCTTGGCAATGGCGTACGTACCCTCACGCAGACGACGGATCTGGTCGTCGGACAGGGTGCTCGGGGGCAAGGTGCAGGCCGCATCGCCGGAATGCACGCCGGCCTCTTCGACATGCTCCATGATGCCGCCGATGTAGAGTTCCTCGCCGTCGAACAAGGCATCGACGTCGATTTCCACGGCATCCTGCAGGAACTTGTCGATCAGCAACGGCGAAGGCAGACGGCCGGAGACCACGGTATCGGCCTGGGCCTCCCTAAGGGCGCGGTCGACATACTTGCGCAGCTGGGCGTCGTCATAGACGATTTCCATGCCACGGCCGCCAAGCACGTAGCTCGGGCGCACCAGCACCGGGTAGCCGATGCCATGGGCAGCCTCGCGAGCCTCTTCCAAGCTCAATGCGGTACCGTAACGCGGCGCGTTCATGTCGGCCTTTTTGAGCACCTCGCCGAAAAGCTCACGGTTCTCGGCCAAGTCGATGGATTCCGGCGTGGTGCCGAGAATCGGTACACCGGCGGCCTTGAGGCGCGCGGCCAACGACAGCGGGGTCTGACCGCCGAGCTGCACGATGACGCCCTTGACCGGACCCATCTTCTTTTCGGCTTCGTAGATTTCCAGCACATCTTCGAAGGTGAGCGGCTCGAAGTACAGACGATCGGACATGTCATAATCGGTCGACACGGTTTCCGGGTTGCAGTTGACCATGATGGTGTCATAGTCCTTGCCCAGCTCCTGCACGGCGTGCACGCAGGTATAGTCGAACTCGATGCCCTGGCCGATGCGGTTCGGACCGGAACCGAGGATGATCACCGCCTCGCGATCACGCGGACGCAATTCGGTCTCATCGGCATAGCAGGAGTAGTAATACGGCGTGGCCGCATCGAATTCGGCAGCGCAGGTGTCGACGGTCTTGAACACCGGACGCAGGTCATAGGTCCAGCGCAGTTCACGGATGGTGTTCTCACCTTCATCGCCGAGGTGGCGCAGATGAGCGATCTGCAGATCGGACAGACCTGCGAGCTTGGCCTTCTTGAGCAGCCTTCCGGTGAGCTTCTCAGCGTTCCTGACCTCCAATGCGGTCTCATTGATGAGTTCGAACTGGCGGATGAACCACGGATCAATCTTGGTGGCCGCGAAGATCTGCTCTTCGGTGGCACCGCCCCACAGGGCACGCTGAATCTGCAGATAGCGATGTTCGGTCGGCACCTTGATGGCTTCGAGCAGCTGTTCGACCTCTTCGGCGGATGGCTTGTCGCCGTCCCAGTTGAAGCCCATATGACGCTTGTCGATGGAGCGCATGGCCTTGCCAAGGGATTCCTGGAAATTGCCGGCCAGTGCCATGGCCTCGCCGACAGACTTCATGGAGGTGGTCAAGGTCGGGTCGGCACCCGGGAACTTCTCGAATGCGAAGCGCGGCACCTTGGTGACCACGTAGTCGATGGTTGGCTCGAAGCTGGCCGGAGTGGACTGCGTGATATCGTTCTGGATTTCATCGAGCGTGTAGCCAAGAGCCAGCTTGGTCGCGATCTTGGCGATCGGGAAGCCGGTGGCCTTGGAAGCCAGCGCGGACGAACGGGACACACGCGGGTTCATCTCGATGACGATGATACGGCCGGTATCAGGGTGGATTGCGAACTGAATGTTGCAGCCACCGGTGTCGACGCCCACGCCACGGATGATGGCGATGCCGATATCGCGCAGCTTCTGGTATTCGCGATCGGTCAGAGTGAAGACCGGGGCCACGGTGATGGAGTCGCCGGTGTGCACGCCGACCGGATCAACGTTTTCGATCGGGCAGACGACCACGACGTTGTCCTTCTTGTCGCGCATCAGCTCGAGCTCATATTCCTTCCAGCCCTCGATGCCCTCTTCGATCAGGACCTCGTCAGTCGGCGAATAATGGATGCCGGCACCGGCGATGCGGTGCAACTCCTCTTCGTCGTGCGCGATGCCGGAACCAAGGCCGCCCATGGTGAAGCTCGGGCGGACGACCAGCGGATAGCCGAACTTTTCGGCGATCCTGTCGACTTCCTCGATGGAGTGCGCGATGTCGGAACGTGCGGATTCGGCGCCGGCCTCCTCCACGACCTTCTTGAACAGTTCGCGGTCCTCGCCGCGGTCGATGGCCTCGAGGGAGGCACCAATCAGCTCGACGTCGTACTTCTTCAGCACACCGGCCTCACCGAGAGCCATGGCGGCGTTCAGGGCGGTCTGGCCGCCGAGCGTCGGCAGCAGTGCGTCAGGACGTTCTTTGGCGATGATCTGTTCGAGAATCGGGGTGGAGATCGGTTCGATGTAGGTGGCGTCGGCCATTTCCGGATCGGTCATGATGGTGGCCGGATTCGAGTTGACCAGAATGACGCGAATGCCCTCTTCACGAAGCACGCGGCAGGCCTGGGTGCCCGAATAATCGAATTCCGCGGCCTGGCCGATCACAATCGGGCCGGAGCCGACGACCATCACGGACTTGATGTCTGTGCGCTTAGGCATTGCGGTTTTCCTCCTTGGCGGAACGCATGAGATCCACAAAACGATCGAACAGGTATGCGGCGTCGTGCGGGCCGGCGGCGGCCTCCGGATGGTATTGCACGGAGAACGCCGGGATGTCGACGCACTGCAGGCCTTCGACCACATTGTCGTTCAGGTCGATGTGGCTGACGAACACCTTGCCATACTTGCCGTCGCCGAACGGCGCATCCACGGTTTCGCCGATCGGGGCATCCACGGCAAAGCCATGGTTATGAGCGGTGATTTCAATCTTGCCGGTGGTCATGTCCTTGACCGGCTGGTTGATGCCACGGTGGCCGAACTTCAGCTTGTAGGTGCCGAAGCCGAGTGCGCGACCGAGCAGCTGGTTGCCGAAGCAGATGCCGAAGAACGGATGGCCCGCGTCAAGCACCTTGCGTAGCAGACTCACTTCCGGATCGGCCTGTTCCGGGTCGCCCGGGCCATTGGAGAAGAACACGCCGTCGGGATTGAGGGCTTCGAGCTCGTCGAAGGTGATGGTGGACGGCACGACATGCACGCGGCAACCACGTTCGGCCATACGGTGAGGTGTCATGGCCTTGATGCCGAGATCGACCGCAGCCACGGTGAACAGCGGCTCCTTGCCTTCGAATTCGCCGCACGGCTCGATGGTGTAGGCCTCGTCGGTGCTGACCTCGTCGTACAGGCTCATGCCCTTCATCTGCGGAGTGGCCTTGACCTCGTCAAGCATGGATTCAATGGTGCGCGGCTTGCCGGATGCGTCAAGCAGGGCGTCTCCGGAGAAAATGGCGGCACGCATCACGCCCGCGGAACGCAGATGGCGTACCAGCTTGCGGGTGTCGATATGGCTGATGCCGACGATATGGTTCGATTCCAGATCATCGTCAAGGCTACCCGTGGCACGCCAATTGCTCACGTTCGGACTGGGGTCACGCACGACATATCCGGCGACCCAGATTCTGGAGGATTCCGGATCCTCCTGGTTGATTCCCGTGTCCCCGATGTGCGGGAACGTCTGTACCACGATCTGACGATCGTAGCTGGGGTCCGTAAGCGTTTCCTGATATCCGGTCATGCCGGTCGCGAAAACGATCTCCCCGCTGGTCGTACCGATCGCACCGTAAGGTTCGCCCACATACACTTGACCGTCTTCGAGAACGAGAACGGCATCCTGAGGGGCAAAAGTCACGGCTTCGGAATCATACTGGTTCACCAAAACCCCCTTATAGTCAAGGTATTCGTACCAAGGATAGCGGCCGGTTAGGACTCGCGACCCGGCCGAATCGCTTGCCTTTCGGCTGTTTACTGAGCCGAATCGTCGGTCGGGTGGTCATCCACCTGAACATCACCCGCGTCGGCGCTCACCGCGCTGAGCAGGCCATGGATGAATGCCGGGGAATCGTCATCGCACAATGTCTTGGCGAGGCCCAGAGCCTCATCGATCGCCACCATATTGGGCACATCATCGTTGAACATGATCTCCCAAACGGCAATGCGCAGGATATTGCGGTCGACAACGCCCATGCGCTTGACCTTCCAACCCGTGGAGTGCTCATCAAGCACGGAATCGATCCGGTAAAGATTCTCTGCAACGCCACGAACGATTTCGATGGCATAATCAGGCAGCGGTGTCTGAGCGCCGGGCTGCTCGATGCGCTCAGCAAGAAGGGACAGGATGTCCTGTCCCTTCTCATCCGCTTCATACAACGTATTCAGAGCCCTTTTGCGAGCGGTGGAACGTGCCATGGAAGCTTCTTTCGTCCTTCTACTCTCAGTTCTCGCGGCCGAGGTAGGAGCCGTCGGTGGTGTTCACCTTGACCTTCTCGCCTTCGCCGATGAACAGCGGCACCTGAATCTCAGCACCGGTCTCGACGGTGGCCGGCTTGGTGCCGGCGTTGGATCGGTTGCCCTGCAGGCCCGGCTCGGTGTGGGTCACGGTCAGGATCACGGAGGCCGGCAGTTCCACCGACAGCGGGGTGCCGTCATGGAAGGAGACGACGCAGTCGGTGCCTTCGAGCAGGTACTTGGCCTGATCGCCGACCAAGGTCTTCGGGATGTAGATCTGGTCGTAAGTGGTCATGTCCATGAACACGAAGTTGTCGCCGTCCTCATAGGAATACTGGAGGTTACGGTTGTCGACGGTCTCGAATTCCATCTTCATGCCAGCGTTGAAGGTCTTGTCGACGATCTTGCCGGAAAGCACGTTCTTGATGGTGGTGCGCACGAAGGCGGGACCCTTGCCCGGCTTGACGTGCTGGAACTTGATGACGGACCACAGCTGGCCGTCGAGGTTCAGGACGGAACCGTTCTTGATGTCATTGGTAGTCTGTGCCAAATTAACTCACCTATTTCTTCGACTAACAGGGAAAGCTCAAAAATAGCCTTGCCCATTATGCCACGGCGTGCATACTTTGATTGCGCACCTTCCATATATATGGGAAAACCTCCCCAGACGTGGGTCTGGGGAGGTTTTCCTGAGAAACGCTAGTTCAAGCGTGCCTTGCGATATCGGGTAAAACTACTCGATGATCTTGGTGACACGGCCCGAGCCGACGGTGTGGCCACCTTCGCGCACTGCGAAGGTCAGGCCCTCTTCCATAGCGATCGGCTGGATCAGCTCAACGCCGAAGGTAGCGTGATCGCCCGGCTGCACCATCTCAACGCCTTCCGGCAGGGTGATGACGCCGGTGACGTCGGTGGTACGGAAGTAGAACTGCGGACGGTAGTTGGAGAAGAACGGCGAGTGACGGCCGCCTTCGTCCTTGGTCAGCACGTAGACTTCGCCCTCGAACTTGGTGTGCGGGGTCACGGAGCCCGGAGCAGCCAGAACCTGGCCACGCTCGACCTGGTCACGGTTGATGCCGCGGAGCAGCAGACCGGTGTTGTCGCCAGCCTCGCACTCGTCCATCTGCTTGTGGAAGGTCTCGATGGAGGTGACGGTGGTGGTCTGGGTCGGACGGATGCCGACGATCTCAACGTTGGAGTTGACCGGGAGCTTACCACGCTCGACACGGCCGGTAACCACGGTGCCACGGCCGGAGATGGTGAACACATCTTCGATCGGCATCAGGAACGGCTTGTCCAGATCGTGGGTCGGGGTCGGGATGTACTCGTCGACGGCCTTCATGAGTTCCTTGACGGACTCAACCCACTTGTCGTGGTCCGGAGCGTCATCGTGCAGCGCGCCGTAGGCGGAGGTGTGGATGACCGGGCAATCGCGATCGAAGCCGTTTTCGTCGAGGAGGTCACGGACCTCTTCCTCAACGAGCTCGATGAGCTCTTCGTCGTCGACCATATCGCACTTGTTCAGGGCGACGAGGATACGCGGCACGCCCACCTGACGAGCGAGCAGCACGTGCTCGCGGGTCTGAGCCATCGGGCCGTCGGTGGCGGCCACAACGAGGATAGCGCCATCCATCTGGGCAGCGCCGGTGATCATGTTCTTCACGAAGTCGGCGTGGCCCGGGCAGTCGACGTGAGCGTAGTGACGCTCAGCGGTCTGGTACTCGATGTGGGCGATGTTGATGGTGATACCACGCTGCTGCTCTTCCGGAGCGGCGTCGATCTGGTTGAAGTCGTAGGCCGGGTTGATGTCCGGGTACTCTTCGTGCAGGACCTTGGAGATGGCTGCGGTCAGGGTAGTCTTACCGTGATCGACGTGGCCGATGGTACCAATGTTAACGTGCGGCTTAGTACGCTCGTACTTTTCCTTTGCCATGTGTTTTGTCCTCCTGGACGTCTCGTAGTAAACAGCCTTGAACTCGGTTCAAGGCACTCGCTACATATTACTGGGTTTGACGGGTTTGTGCCACTTTGGAGCCCGAACCCAGTCAGCGCTACAAAATACTAACGCTGACTGGAGACAGTTTCCAATGAAGCGGCGGCGTGTGTCACTCGCCGCGCTGGGCCTTGATGATCTCCTCGGAGACGTTCTTCGGAACCTCTGCGTAGGAGTCCATCTGCATGGTGAACATTGCACGGCCCTGGGTCTTGGAGCGCAGGTCGCCGATGTAGCCGAACATCTCGGACAGCGGAACCTTGGCGTCGATGACCTTGACACCGGTGGAATCGGTCATGGACTGGATGGAACCACGACGGGCGTTCAGATCGCCCATCACATCGCCCATGTACTCTTCCGGGGTACGCACTTCCACGGCCATGATCGGCTCGAGGATGACCGGCTTGGCCTTCGGGGCAGCTTCCTTGAAGCACATGGAACCTGCGATCTTGAAGGCCATTTCGGAGGAATCGACATCGTGGACCTGACCGTCGGTGACGGTTGCCTTGACGCCAACCACCGGGAAGCCGGCGAGAATGCCGGATTCCATGGCTTCCTGCACGCCTGCATCGATGGAAGGAATGAATTCCTTGGTGATGTGGCCGCCGGTAACCTCGTTGGCGAACTCGTAGGTCTCGCCCTCTTCGGTGTTCAGCGGTTCGAAGTTCATCAGAACCTTTGCGAACTGGCCGGAACCACCAGTCTGCTTCTTGTGCGTGTATTCCTGGTTCATGACGGCCTTGCGGATCGTCTCGCGGTATGCAACCTGCGGGTTACCGACGTTGCACTCCACCTTGAACTCACGACGCATACGGTCGACGATGATGTCGAGCTGCAGCTCGCCCATGCCGGAGATCAGGGTCTGGCCGGACTCTTCGTCGGTCTTCACCTGGAAGGTCGGATCCTCGTCGGACAGCTTCGCCAGAGCGATGCTCATCTTCTCCTGATCGGCCTTGGTCTTCGGCTCCACGGCCACCTCGATCACCGGATCGGGGAAGGTCATGGATTCGAGAGAGATCGGAGCCTTCTCGTCACACAGGGTGTCACCGGTGGTGACGTTCTTCAGGCCCACGAAGGTGTAGATGTTGCCGGCTTCGGCGGCGTCCACCGGGTTCTCCTTGTCGGCGTGCATCTGGAAGATCTTGCCGACGCGTTCCTTCTTCTCCTTGGTGGAGTCGAGCACGGTGTCGCCCGGCTTGACGGCGCCGGAGTAGACGCGCACGAAGACGAGCTTGCCGTAGAACGGGTGCGTAGAGATCTTGAAGACCAGAGCGGCGAACGGGTCATCGGTCGTCGGGTGACGATCGATTTCGTGGGACTCGTCCTTCGGATCGAAACCGACGATGGACGGCACGTCCTCCGGGCTCGGCAGGTAGTCGACGACGGCGTCCAGCATCGGCTGAACACCCTTGTCCTTGAAGGCGGAGCCGCACAGCACCGGATAGGCTTCACGGTTGATGGTGAGCTTACGGATGCCGGAGCGGATCTCGTCTTCGGTCAGTTCTCCGGACTCGAGGTACTTCTCGAGCAGTTCCTCGTCGGACTCGGCGACCTGGTCGAGCAGCTCTGCACGATACTGCTCAGCCTTGTCCTGCAGATCGGCCGGGATGTCGGTGGTGTCGTAGTGGGCACCCATATCATCCTTGACGTCGTTCCAGACGTAGGCCTTCATGCGGATCAGGTCGACGACGCCGGCGAAGTCGTTCTCAGCGCCGATCGGCAGCTGCACGACGAGCGGGGTCGCACCCAGCTTGGTCTTGATGGTGTCGACGGAGTAGTAGAAATCAGCGCCGAGCTTATCCATCTTGTTGATGAAGCAGATACGCGGAACGCCGTACTTGTCGGCCTGACGCCACACGGTCTCAGACTGCGGCTCCACGCCTTCCTTGCCATCGAACACGGCAACGGCGCCATCGAGCACTCGCAGGGAACGTTCCACCTCGGCCGTGAAGTCCACGTGGCCCGGGGTATCGATGATGTTGATCTGGAACTTCTGCTTCTCGTCATGGGTCTGACGATTCCAGAAGCAGGTGGTGGCCGCGGACTGGATGGTGATGCCGCGCTCCTGCTCCTGAGCCATGAAGTCCATCGTCGAGGCGCCATCGTGGGTCTCGCCGATCTTGTAGTTCTTGCCGGTGTAGTACAGGATACGCTCGGTGGTGGTGGTCTTGCCGGCATCGATGTGAGCCATGATGCCGATGTTACGGATCTGGTTGAGATCAGTAAGCACGTCTAGTGCCATGAGTATTCCTTAACTCTCGTTACTCGACTAATTACCAGCGGTAATGAGCGAATGCCTTGTTGGCTTCCGCCATCTTATGAGTATCCTCGCGGCGCTTGACAGAGGCACCGAGACCGTTGGAGGCATCGAGGATTTCGTTGGCCAAGCGCTCGGCCATGGTCTTCTCGCGACGAGCGCGGGAGAAGTCCGTCAGCCAGCGCAGGGACAGGGTGTTGGCACGAGCCGGCTTCACCTCGACCGGAACCTGGTAGGTGGCGCCACCGACACGGCGGGAGCGAACCTCGAGGGACGGGCGGATGTTGTCGAGAGCGCGCTTCAGAACGGCCACCGGCTCCTGCTCGGTCTTTTCCTTGACCATATCGAGAGCGGAGTAAACGATGTCTTCGGCGATCGACTTCTTGCCGTCGAGCAGAATCTTGTTGATGAGCTGTGCCACAACGGTGGAACCGTAGATCGGATCCGGCAGCAGCTGATGCTTCTTGGAAGGTCCTTTACGTGACATATCTCTTACTTCGCCTTCTTTGCTCCGTACAGGGAACGACCCTGCTTGCGGTCCTTAACGCCCTGGGTATCGAGGGCGCCACGCACGATGTGGTAACGAACACCCGGCAGATCCTTGACACGGCCGCCGCGCACGAGCACGATGGAGTGCTCCTGCAGGTTGTGGCCTTCGCCCGGGATGTAAGCGGTGACTTCCACACCGGAGCTCAGGCGCACACGGGCGACCTTACGCAGTGCCGAATTCGGCTTCTTCGGGGTGGTGGTGTAGACACGGGTGCACACGCCGCGACGCAGCGGGCTTCCCTTCAGCGCCAAAGTCTTGGACTTCTTCGGCTTTGCCTGACGTCCCTTACGGACGAGCTGTTCAATAGTAGGCAACTTGAATTCTCCGATTCAGTGGTTTCTTTTGTCTTCGTGTGACCGCCGCACTGCGCACACTTCACGACACCGAATCGTAAAGACAGCCACAGTCCACCGGCCCGATGGCCCGTTCCTCTCTCACCGCCGCATTACTGCGCGTGATTCGCACGAGTTCCGGGATATCCCAATCCGCACGCCTGTTACATAAGGCATGCCATTGGCACACACGAATTACTAGTATACGCTCTTGCCGGACAATACCTTTCCCGTCGTGTCATGGCATAAAGAATGGTCCCGGTGGCTTACCGGCCACCGGGACCATTCGCTCGGGGAAGGAGGTTCCCACTCTCGGTTCTTACGCGCCACCTTGCGCGTTCACAATAACCCAAATGCGATGCCTACTGTCTGTTTTGCTGCGGCCCGGCCTCCCTGCCGTACTGCCTCTTGCCGCCTTTTCGAATCGCTATATTCAATTATTCTTCAGTTATTATTCAATTATCTTGAAGGCGTTGCGCATGTGCCTCGCGGCCGTGGACGCTTCGTTGCGACCTGCCGACTTCTCGACCGATCCACAACTCCGGCCTTCACTTATCAGTATACCCTAAACCGCACGCGAAACACGGGTAGCGACACTGTCAAATCCCAACAATTCCAATGCTTTACGCCTTACGGGCACAAAGCGACAAAACCGAACAGACAATCCGGAATTACCGTCGAAAACGAACAACCCCTGAGCCGTTCTGAGCGGTTCAGGGGTTGCATACACATATCGCCATCAGGCGATCAAGCGGAACGAATCAGGCATTCGTCGATTCAGTGGCCTTTGATTCGACTTCGTCGGCATCGGCCTTGGTCGCGGTTCCCTTCTCGCCGTTGTCGGAATCGGGGTGAATCCGATGCTTGTCGTCATGCTCCCGCCACCAACTGGAAAGCACCGAGCCGGAGATGTTGTGCCACACGCTGAAGAAGGTGGACGGCACGGCTGCCAACGGGTTGGACGCGAAGGAGGTCAGGGCCAGGGTGGCACCCAAAGCGGAATCCTGCATGCCGACCTCGAAGGTGATGGCCTTCTGCTGCGCATAGCGGAAACCCTTCGGATACACCTTGTACATCAGCTTGGAGAATCCGAAGCCCAGCGCGTAACCGCACAGATTGTGCAGCATGACCACCGGAATGGCCAGCAGGGAGGAGGCCACGAACAGCTTCGGCCCGTTGGCCGCGACCACCACGCCGATGATGAGCAGGATGGCGACCTGGGAGACGATTGGCAGCGCCACCGTGATCTTCTCGATTTTCTCCTTGAAAACGGCATGGCAGATCACACCGAGGGCAATCGGGAAGAGCACCACCTTGACGGCGTTGAGGAACAACGATTCGACCGGTACGGTCACGTACTGGGAGGCCAGCCACTGCATCAGCAGCGGAATCATGAACGGGGCGCACAACGTGGACAGGATGCCGATGGACACATCCAAGGCCACGTCGCCACGGCTCAAGTAGCTCATCACGTTGGATGAGGTGCCGGACGGGCAGCAGCCGACCAGAATCACACCGACGGCCAGTGCGCCATCAAGACGGAAGATCCAGCACAGTAGCACGGCGACAAGCGGCATGATCACGAAGTGGGCCACGGTGCCGACGATCACCATCAACGGCTGAGTAAGGATGCGCTTGAAATCATCAAGCGTCAACGTCAGGCCCATGCCGAACAGCACGATGCCCAGGAAGTAACCGGTATAGGACTTGCCCCACAAGCTGGCCTGAGGAACGAAATAATTGAATACGGCCCACACGATCACGATTGCGGTGAACCATTTGGTGAGCCACTCACCAAAGGCTTTGACTTTCTGCATTTCTCTCTCGATTCAGCAATGTCATTGATACGTCAACATCATCTTTTGGATTGCGGATACAACCTATGCCAACGTGTACCGCGCATGTGACACCGCGTTCATATGCCGAACGACGGATGCCGTTTCTTCCAACGCAACACGCCGGAATATCCATCCCCGAAAAATCGTGTATAGTATTCACCTGTTGCGCTTCCTTAGGGGAGTAACGACATGGTGGCTATAGCTCAGTTGGTAGAGCATCTGATTGTGGTTCAGAAGGTCGCGCGTTCGAGCCGCGTTAGCCACCCCGGTAAACCTCGGAAGACATTCCGAGGTTTTTTGTTATTCCCGAAGACATACGACCGATGGCAACCAGCTAAGGAGCATCATGCTGTCTTTCGAAAACGATTATTCCTGCGCCGCGACACCGGAAATCATCGAGAGCATCCGGAATACCGCCACGAAACAGTATCCCGGCTACGGCAACGACGAAATCTGCGAATCCGCCAAGGCGAAAATCCGTGAGGCATGCGCAAGCCCGGAAGCCGAGATCTTCTTTCTGGTCGGCGGCACGCAAACCAACCAGATCGTCATCGATTCCATCACCCCGCAGTACGCCGGCGTGGTGGCCGCCGATACCGGCCATGTGAACGTTCATGAGGCGGGCGCCATCGAATGCACCGGGCACAAGGTGCTGACGCTCCCCCATCATGACGGCAAAATCGATGCGAACGAGCTTGATGAGTACTGTGCGAACTTCTACGCGGACGGCAACTACACGCATATGGTGTTTCCGGGCTGTGTCTACATCTCGCAAGCCACCGAATACGGCACGCTGTACACGCTGTCCGAGCTGAAGGCGATCCGCAAGGTATGCGACGAATACGAACTGCCGCTGTTCATTGACGGCGCACGCCTCGGCTACGCGCTGACCGCCACCGGCAACGACGTGACCCTTGAAGACATCGCAAGGCTCGCCGACGTGTTCTATATCGGTGGCACCAAGGTGGGCGCGATGTTCGGCGAGGCCGTGGTGTTCACGCACGGCAGCGTGCCGAAGCATTTCGTCACGCTCATCAAACGGCATGGTGCCCTCCTGGCCAAAGGCTGGCTGCTCGGGCTGCAGTTCGACACGCTGTTCACCGATAATCTGTACAGCCGCATCGCACGTCGTGCCAACATCGCAGCCGACCGTATCCGCGAAGCACTCGTGGAACGCGGCTATGTACTGACCTTCGACGCACCGACCAATCAGATTTTCATCACGCTTGACAATGAGACATCGGAACGTCTGCAGCGGCATGTTCGTCTGGGCTTCATGGAGAAGGCCGACGACACGCACACCGTAATGCGTATCTGCACCAGCTGGGCCACCACCGATGAGCAGGTCGAGGAGCTTATCGCACTGCTCTAGCTCACTCCACCGGTCCTGACGGTCCGGCACGAGCGGCTATTTCGCGTTGTCCGCGATGGCTTCGCGCTCCATGGCCACGAACTTGCGTACGGAAGCGGCCACCGAATAATGTTCCTTGGTATGTTCGGCGTAGACGGAACCCCACTCGTTGAGTTCCGCCGGATGGTCGATCCACCAGTCAATGCGGCGGGCCAGCGCATCCACATCGTCAACGGGGAACAGCGACTCGTCGCATAACGCGAACTGTCCGGCTGCGCTCAACGATGACGAAGCGATTACCGGCACCAGGCCGGATGCCATGCCTTCGATCACGCTCACCGATTCCAGATCGGCGATTGACGGATGCACCAGCAGGTCACCGGAACGCAGCAGGGCCGGCATATCGGCGTTCCTATGGAATCCGATGGAGGCGGGGCGGGCGAGCAGACGGTCGGCCATCCTCTGCAGCTTCTTTTTCAACGGGCCGGTGCCGGCGATCGTCAATTCGATATCCTGCGCATGACGGCATCGCGCGATGGCACGAATCAGCATGACATGATTCTTCTCGTGGGTCAGGCGACCCGACGCGACGATACGGAACGGCTTGGCGACGGCCCCGTCTTCCCTCCGTTGCCGTCTCGGCGTGAAACGAGTCTCATATCCGTTGGAAATCACGTGCAGTTTCGCCTTATACCCATGCGAACGCAACAGACTGGCGCCAAGCTCGGTAGGTACGTGCACATGGCCGATCCTGCGATACAACCACATATTGAACAGCCAATATATAAATGAGTCAATGCCAGGCACGTATTTAAGGGGCCCCGCGGAGTAGGTGATGTTCTCCGGTTGCACATGGTATCCGGCAGTGACCGCGATGCCCATCTGCCTGGCCACCTTGCAGGCATGCTGTCCGAAACGGAACGGCGTGTAGATATGCACCGCATCCACGCCCAGGAACGCCGCGCGGAACAGCGTATCGCTCGGTTCGGCGAATTGCATCTGCTGCTGCTTCGCCACCCAGCTCACCAGTGGCACATGGTTTACACGAGCCGGGAAATCAGGCGCCCCGATGCCGACCAGACGCACATGATGCCCTTGACGTTCCAGCTCCTGCGCCCATTGCAGGGCGGAATTCGAAGTGCCGTTGCCCCGGTTGCCCGATGTGTCGACCACCATGGCGATGGTCAACGGTCGGTCGGCTTCCTTCTTTTCGTTCTCAAGCATGCGCCCCATCCTACGCCGATGGCACAATAAGAATCATGACTGAAGAGAATCGTACCTTAGGCACTCCGCTTGGCAACCATCCGACCCGCGTTCTGTTTCTTGGCGCCGGTGAGCTGGGCAAGGAGGTTGCCCTCGAAATGATGAGGCTCGGCGCCTGGGTGTGTGCGGCCGATTCCTACGCCGGCGCCCCCGCCCAACAAGTCGCTCACGAATACCGTGTGCTTGACATGGCGGACGCCGAACGACTGCGTGCGCTATTCGATGAAGTCAAGCCGGATATCATCGTGCCGGAAGTCGAAGCGATCGCCACCGCCGAACTGGCCGCAGCCGCCGCTCATGGTGCGCAGGTGGTGCCGAGTGCCGAAATCGCGGCGATCTGCATGGATCGTGAACGACTGCGTGTACTTGCGCATGAGGATTTGGGACTGCCGACCACGCCGTACCGTTTCGCCGGTTCGCTCGAGGAACTTCGCGCCGGTGCCGAAGTCGTCGGATATCCCTGCGTAGTCAAGCCGATCATGAGCTCTTCCGGTCACGGACAGTCCGTGGTACGTTCCGCAGGTGCGATTGACGCCGCTTGGACGGAAGCTCAGGAGGGTCGGCGTGCGCATGATGAGGGAGATGTGTCCCGCGTGATCGTGGAGGCGTTGGCCCCGCTCGACTACGAGCTGACCGTACTGACCGTAAGCTCCTCGGCAGGTATCGTGACCTGCGCTCCGATCGGGCAACGTCAGGAAAGCGGCGATTACCGCGAATCCTGGCAACCGGCCGCCTTTACCACAAACGTGCTCGAACAGGCGCAACGTATCGCACGAACTGCGGTGGAAGGCCTTGTGGCGAAGGCGAAGGCCTCCGGAGAACAAGGTTGGGGCGTGTTCGGCGTGGAATTGTTCGTGCTGACCGACGGTTCCGTACTGTTCAATGAGGTTTCGCCCCGACCGCACGACACCGGCATGGTGACCATGGCCTCGCAGCGCCTGAGCGAGTTCGCCCTGCACGCCCGCGCGGTTCTCGGCCTGCCGATTACGGAAGGTCACGTGGCGCTTTCCATTCCGGCAGGATCCGTCGCCGCCAGCCATGCCATCGTGGTGGCGGGTGACGGCGAGGCTGAATTCACGAACGTCGCCGATGCGTTGGCCGAGCCGGAAACCGACCTACGCATCTTCGCCAAGCCTGAGGTGCATGGCCATCGTCGCATGGCGGTGGCGCTGGCCATCGGAGCCAGCGAATCCGACGCTCGGGCCAAAGCCGCACATGTAGCCGAAACGCTTACGGTCAGCGTAGCCTGACCACCCTTCGAGGGCGTTTTCGGAACGCACCGAAAACGCCCCGATTGTAGCCTCCCGTTGGTATCTTGTTAACCGTCAAGTTCACCAAACTATCTACCTACCAACCCCAGGAAAGGCGAGTAATGGAGAAGCTGGAAAAGCTCTACGAGGGCAAGGCCAAGCAACTGTACGCAACTGACGATCCGGAAGTGCTTTGGGTCGAATACAAGAACTCCGCTACCGCAGGTGACGGCGAGAAGAAGGAAGACTTCGCCGGCAAGGGTAGGTTGAACAATCTCATTACCACCCTCATCTTCGATCTTCTGAAGAAACGCGGCATCGAAAGCCACCTTGTGGCCCGCGTCGGTGACACCTCCCAGCTGGTCAGGAAGGTCACCATGTTCCCGCTGGAGATCGTGCTGCGCAACACCGCCGCCGGCCATTTCTGTTCTCGCTTGGGCGTTGAAGAGGGCATGGCTTTGAAGGAGCCGGTGCTCGAATACTTCCTGAAGAACGACGACCTGCACGATCCGTTCGTGAACGACGACGATCTGGTGGCTCTCGGCACCTGCACCCGCGAGGATCTCGCCGAAATCGCACCACTCGCCCGCCGCATCAACGAGGCCCTGATCGAGATCTTCGCCAAGATCGACGTCAAGCTCGTGGACTTCAAGATCGAAATGGGCCGTACCTCCGATGGCACGCTGCTGCTGGCCGATGAGATCACTCCTGACTCCTGCCGCCTGTGGGATCAGCGCGACAAGTCCGGCAAGGTCGAACATCTCGACAAGGATCTGTTCCGCCGCGACTTGGGCGACATCATCCCCGCATATGAGGAGATTGAGAGCCGTCTGGCCGAGCTCGCCAAGTCCGAAGGCATCGAAGTAGCCGAATAATACGTGTGTAGCCCGCATCTGAAGCACAAGCCGGATGCGGGCTCAATTTGTTTTCATCATTCTTTGGAATCCCGAAACTTTTGTGAGAAGGAGATGACACATGGTTTTTCGCGTATACGTGGAAAAGAAGCACGGCTTTGACGTCGAGGCACGACAACTCGCCAACGAGCTCAGGACCATTCTCGGCATCAAGGCATTGAAGAACGTGCGTCTCGTCAACCGTTACGACGTTGAAGGCATCAGCGAAGAACTGTTCGCCCAGGCCACACCGACCGTGTTCAGCGAGCCGCAGGTGGACAACGTATCCGCCGATTTGCCGGATTTTGGCACGGACACCGTGTTCGCAGTGGAATATCTACCTGGACAGTTCGACCAGCGTGCCGATTCCGCCAGCGAATGCATCCAGCTGATTTCGCAGGGTGAGCGCCCGACCGTGCGCTCCGCCAAGGTGTATGCGTTGGAAGGCGATCTTTCCGCCGAAGACGTCGACGCCATCAAGCATTACGTAATCAACCCGGTCGAAGCGCGTGAGGCTTCGCTGGACACCAAGACCACACTCAGGACCCAGGTGCCGGTCCCGGGCAAGGTGGAGGTCATCGACGGATTCCGCACCATGAGCGACGCCGAGCTTGAGCGGTTCATCGCCGACCGTGGTCTCGCCATGGATCTGGCCGACCTGCAGTTCTGCCGTGCGCACTTCACCGAGGAGCAACGCGATCCGACCATCACCGAAATCAAGGTAATCGACACCTACTGGTCCGATCATTGCCGACATACCACATTCGGCACGCAGCTTGACGAGGTCACCATCGATGATGCCACCGTCAAGGCCGCATTCGACAAGTATCTTGAGATGCGTCACGAACTGGGCCGCGACGCCAAGCCGGTGTGCCTGATGGATATGGGCACGATCGGTGCGAAGTGGCTCAAGAAGAACGGCATCCTGAAGAACCTTGACGAATCCGAGGAGATCAACGCCTGCACTGTCAAGGTGAAGGTGGATGTGAACGGTCAGGATGAGGACTGGCTGTTCCTGTTCAAGAACGAGACCCACAATCACCCGACCGAAATCGAGCCGTTCGGTGGCGCGGCCACCTGCATCGGCGGCTGCATCCGCGATCCGCTGTCCGGCCGTTCCTACGTATACCAGGCCATGCGCGTGACCGGCGCCGCCGATCCGACCGTTCCGGTTTCCGAAACGCTTGAGGGCAAGCTCCCCCAGCGCAAGCTCGTCACCACGGCGGCTGCGGGCTATTCCTCCTACGGCAACCAGATTGGTCTGGCCACCGGCCAGGTCGACGAGATCTACCACCCGGGCTATGTGGCCAAGCGCATGGAGGTCGGTGCGGTCGTGGCCGCGACTCCGGCCGATCATGTGCGCCGTGAGACCCCGGCTCCGGGCGACAAGATCATCCTGCTCGGCGGACGTACCGGACGTGACGGCATCGGTGGCGCGACCGGCGCTTCCAAAGCCCACAACGTCGAATCGCTGGAACTCGACGGTGCCGAGGTGCAGAAGGGCAACGCACCGGTCGAACGCAAGCTGCAGCGTCTGTTCCGTCGTGGCGACGCATGCCGTCTGATCAAGCGCTGCAACGATTTCGGCGCGGGCGGCGTATCCGTGGCGGTCGGCGAGCTGGCTGACGGCCTGTATGTGGATCTCAACAAGGTATCCAAGAAGTACGAAGGTCTGGACGGCACCGAGCTTGCGATTTCCGAATCGCAGGAACGTATGGCCGTGGATGTGGCTGCGGAGGATGTGGACGAGTTCCTTAGCTACGCCAAGGAAGAGAACCTCGAAGCCGAGGTCATCGCAACCGTGACCGAAAATCCGCGTATGACGATGGTCTGGAATGGCGACACGATCGTGGACCTGTCCCGCGAATTCCTCGCCTCCAATGGCGCTCCGAAGCATCAGGTGGTGCATGTCGAAACGCAGCATGATTACGCCACGCCGTGGGCTTCCGGCTCGCTGTCCGAGCGTATGCGCACCATGCTCACCGACCTGAACGTGGCTTCCAACAAGGGCTTGAGCGAACGTTTCGATTCCACGATCGGCGCAGGCACCGTACTCATGCCGTTCGGCGGCAGGAGGCAGCTGACTCCGAACATGGCCATGGTCGCCAAGTTGCCGGTGTTCGGCGAAACCACCACCGCCTCCGCGATGGCCTGGGGGTTCAACCCGTACATCATGGAGAAGAACCAGTTCACGGGCGCATACCTGTCCGTGGTCGAATCCCTGTCAAAGCTGGTCGCCGCCGGTTTCGAGCACGAGAAGGCCTACCTGAGCTTCCAGGAGTATTTCGAGAAGCTGCGCGATGAACCGGAGCGTTGGGGCAAGCCGATGGCCGCCGTACTGGGCGCCCTGATGGCCCAGATCGATCTGGGTGCGGGTGCGATCGGTGGCAAGGACTCCATGTCCGGCACCTTCGAGCAGCTTGACGTTCCGCCGACCCTGATTTCCTTCGCCGTGGCGGTGGGCAATATGAAGCGCGCTACCTCCCCCGAGTTCAAGGGCGCCGGCCACCGCGTGGTCCGCATCGCCCCGCGTTACCAGGCTGATGGTCTGATGCCGGACAAAGATGCGCTGCTCGAAGTGTTCTCCGCCATCGAATCATTCACTGAATTCGGCGATGCGTTGGCTGTATCCACACCGGGTTACGGCGCCACCGCCGAGGCCATCTTCAAGATGACCGTCGGCAACCAGATTGGCGTGAAGCTAGCTGACGGCATCTCCGTGGACGACCTGTTCGCTCCGGCATACGGTTCCTTCATTGTGGAGCTGGCCGACGGTGCCAAGATTCCGTCCATGTCCAATCTGGTGGAGGTTGGCGAGATCGGCAAGACCACCGAGGAGTATTCCTTCTCAGCCGCCGGCGAGACGCTGGAACTGGCCGAACTTCAGGATGCTTGGGAGGGCGGCATCGAATCCGTATTCCCGTACCGTTCCAAGGGTGAAGACAAGGGCAAGACCGTCGAAACCGTGTCTTTCAACGCGCCGAAGAAGACCCTGTATACCGGCGCCGGCATCGCCAAGCCGCATGTGGTGATTCCGGTGTTCCCCGGCAACAACTGCGAATATGATTCCGCCGCCGCCTTTGAGCGTGCCGGTGCCGACGTGAGCACGCTCATCGTGAACAATCTCACCCCGGCTGCCGTAGCCGAATCCACCGCCGCGCTGGTCGAGGAGATCAAGAAGAGCCAGATCATCATGATTCCTGGCGGCTTCTCCGGTGGCGACGAGCCGGACGGCTCCGCCAAGTTCATCACCGCATTCTTCCGCGCCCCGGCCGTGACCGAGGCCGTGCGCGACCTGTTGAACAATCGCGACGGTCTGATGCTCGGCATCTGCAACGGCTTCCAGGCGCTCATCAAGCTCGGATTGGTGCCGTACGGCGATATCGTGCCGATGACCGCCGAATGCCCGACGTTGACGTTCAACACCATCGGCCGCCACCAGAGCCGCTTGGTGCGCACCCGCGTAGCATCGAGCCTCTCCCCGTGGCTCGCCAAAACCGAGGTGGGCGACATGCACACCATCGCCATCTCCCACGGCGAGGGCCGCTTCGTGGCTTCCGACGACGTGCTCGCCCAGCTCAAGGCCAATGGCCAGATCGCCACGCAATACGTGGACGAGGCCGGCGTGCCGGGTATGGACCTCGACGTGAACCCGAACGGCTCACTGCTGGCCATCGAAGGCATCACCAGCCCGGACGGCCGCGTGTTCGGCAAGATGGGCCACTCCGAGCGCTACAGTAACGGCACGTTCAAGAACGTGCCAGGCGAGAAGGACCAGCCGCTGTTCGCAGCCGGTGTGGAGTATTTCACCGCCTGAGCACCTCGGCAGTGAACGCATAGGCCAAAGGGGGAGGGTTGGAATCCTGCGTGGATTCCAACCCTCCCCTGTCTTTCCGCCGCCGAACCTTATCCGTATACAGTTAGTCTTCAATCCAGTGGCACCGACCGTAATCTTCTTCCAAGCCTTACATGTTTCATGTCATGGAGCCACGCCAGTCCAACCGCTTCTTCACGCTATCTCGCTTATAGATGGCAGATGAAGAAATGGAAATCCAGCTTAGGGGGTATATTCATTACAAATTTAACCGTCATTCTGCTATGGAACCGCCATCTATAAGCGAAATAAGCCGAGACCAGACATCAAATTCACCGACTCTGCACTCAAATGATGTTCATCTGATATGAATCAGGCCTTGCATCAATTACACCTCCATTGACGGAACCGCTTACTGCTTGTCGGCGAATTGAACGTTGACCTTATATCCATCTGCCTTTGCAATCGGCGCATACGCCTTTTCAACGATTTCCACAGCTTGATCGTTGGCTTCCTGAAGAAGCTCGCTTTTGTTGGCTTTGTTCGATGCCGCCTTCTTCGCCTCCTTCAACGCGTCAGCGGTGTCGGTCACATCATTGCCATTAAACAATGAGTTTTCCACATCAAAGAATTTCAGAGAATCAGGATCGACTGACACCGATTGCAACTCCGCTTTCGGCAATGTGATGGAAATCGTGTGGGCTTCGTTATCAACCGCAATCTTCGCCTTAGACAAGTCGACACCGGCACGAATCTCGTAACTGTAGAACATGGTGAACTTCTTCTTGTTCACATAGGAGACCTTGCCCTCGGAGAACTCCTCAAACCCGTAGTCGTTCTCCTTCGCGGTGGTCAGATCCTGCATCTTTTCAAGCTGACGAGAAACGATCGTCGTAGTGATTGTAGACCCCTCCTTCTGAGGATTAAAAAAATCCTCAGCCTTGCGGTAGATCAACATTCCCAGCAGAACGCAGACCACGATGCCTACAACGATGATGATCGTTTTCGCCTTCTTGCTATTCATGTTCCTCATAACGGATTTTGCCGTCATAATCTTCTCTTTCTCTTGAGAGGCCCGTAGTGACTACGACGTCGTATGTCATATCATTGGCCTTACCATACGCCATTATCGCTGATTTCATCGGCATGAATGTCGATTACTTGGCTAGCGAAACCAACGAGAAACCATTTATACTAAGCAACCAAGTCTGCGTCTGCTACAGCACGGTCAACAATCTTCCCGCTGTTGCACGACGCATATTCGACACTTGGGCAGACGGAATGACCGCCCCTCTCTCTCACATATACGGACAGTTCGCTCATGATTATGACCCAGCAAGATTCACACGCATTCAGTCGACGCCGGAAACATGCCAAGAAACACGTTGGCGAGCACTGACAAACCCGTAGACTCAGGCGGAAAAGTAACCGTCTTCGAGGTTCACGGGCGCGTTGGCTCGTTCGACGGCCGCATTGCTGGATTCAGCGGTCTGTCTGATGATATCCCCATAGCCAGTCAGTGCGGCGAACGGCATGAATTGGGCGGCACGATTATGCGTGCTCATGTGCGCATGCGTGCGCGACTGGCAATGCGGTAGATCGATGATGTCGTCGTAGCGATGGGTCTCCTGCAGGCTCATGCGGCATGGCCCCCGATCTGATTGTTGCGCTGCTGACCGGTAGCGTCATCAAAGAGGTCCATACCCTTGATGACTGCGTTGTTGCCGAACTTGCGCTTGATGTCAAGGATGGTTCGTTGTACATGGCGTTCGGTCATTTCCGGTTCCGGCCGAGCACCGCGAGCCGCAACGTCCTGCGCTTCCACATCTCCCTCGACAATATCGAACAAGTCTGGTTGGGTATAGTCAGGAACCGTTCGTCGTGCGGCCAATTCCTCTTCAGCAACCAATTCCGCTGCGACCACATTCAACCGCCGCACCAGCAACCGCCTGTCCGCAATCGCGCAAAACAGCTCATCCACGGCGTCACGGATACGGGCCGATGAGGAACTGCACTCCCTCAGATCAATCGATCCGTTCGCAGGTTTGGGCACACGGCGGCCATATCGGTCAACCGCAATCGGACCGTCGTACTCAGCCGCCGCCCGCTCGGCAATCATCTTCAATTCCGGCGTACCGCATTCCCCCAACCGTTTCGGGTCCAAACTGGCGGTGTCATATCCGACCATCAGTCCCATACGGCCGGCCTTCACGCCTTTGGCCACCAGATCCAACGACAGTGTGTCCGCCATCTCCTTGGCGATCAGTCGTGCGGTCTCAAAACCAACGGCACCCGTGAGCACTTGCCCGGAACTCATGCTGTGCCCGGCCGGCTTATACGCCTTGATATCGGCGATGGTGCACGGTTCCCAACCCCACGCGTGGTCGATGAGCAGCTCCGCGTTCACACCGAACAGCTTGTACAACAGATCCTCGTTGTAGTATTCGGAGGCCTTGCCCAGCGAGCATCGGGCGATATCACCCATGGTCATCAACCCTTGCGCCTCAAGTTTTCTCGCATATCCGCGGCCCACGCGCCAGAAATCCGTCAACGGCCGATGGTTCCACAGCAGACGCCGGTATGACATCTCATCCAGTTGCGCGATGCGCACGCCGTCCGCATCCGCCGGAATATGCTTCGCCACAATGTCCATGGCCACTTTTGCAAGATACATATTCGTGCCGATGCCGGCCGTCGCGGTGATGGTGGTTTCGTCGAAGATCCGTTGGATGATTTCCTTCGCCAGATTGTGCGCGCCTTTGCCGTAGGCACGCAGGTACCCGGTGACATCCATGAATACCTCGTCAATGGAATAGACATGAATGTCTTGCGCAGCCACATACTGCAGATAGATGCCGTAGATTTTCGCACTGACGGCGAGATAGTGCGACATGCGGGGTTTGGCGATGTACACGCCTGCGGCGAGATTCGGATTGGCCTCCAGCTCATCCGCCTTGTACGATTCGCCGATGAGCACGCCTCCTGGCGCCGCCTTGCGCCGAGTCGCGTTGACCTCCTTGAGTTTTGCTTTGATTTCGAACAGCCGCGCACGCCCGGGAAGCCCGTACTCCTTCAGTGACGGAGATACCGCCAGGCAAATGGTCTTGTCGCTCCTCGACTGATCCGCCACCACCAGATGCGTGCGTAACGCATCGAAACCAAGTTCCGCGCATTCGGACGAGGCGTAGAAGGACTTCAGGTCGATGGCGATATAGGTACGTTCGGCCATGGTCCTTCCTTCCACCCTTCCGACAATGGACGATTTACCCCCTCATCATAGCAAGGTTTTCGAACATCCGTTCGACATGCCGCGTGTTTCATCATTCCTTCCAAACCCGCCGGTTGTAGCCGGCGGTTGGTAGGGTTGAACGGTAGCGAACCCCTTGTCTCCATGGTTTTGGAAGGAGCTTTGGCTTGTCAGCTGAACTCGAAGACATCCACGAGGAATGCGGTATCTTCGGCGTTTGGGGCCACCCGGACGCCGCCCGACTCACCTACTTCGGTCTGCATGCGTTGCAACACCGCGGTCAGGAAGGCGCCGGCATTGTCTCGAATGATAATGGTCATCTCATCGGTCATCGCGGAACGGGTCTGCTGACCCAGGTGTTCAGCGACGAACGTGAAATCGAACGTCTGAAGGGAGACAGGGCGATCGGCCATGTGCGTTACGCCACTGCCGGTTCGGGCGGCACCGACAACATCCAACCGTTCATTTTCCGTTTCCATGACGGCGATATGGCCCTATGCCACAATGGCAATCTGACGAATTGCCCGTCCCTGCGTCGCAAGCTGGAAGATGAAGGCGCGATCTTCCATTCCAACTCCGATACCGAAGTGCTCATGCACCTGCTGCGTCGTTCCACGCAACGTACGTTCATGGACAAACTCAAGGAAGCGCTCAACACCGTGCACGGCGGTTTTGCCTATCTGATCATGACCGAAGACGCCATGATCGGCGCGCTCGATCCGAATGGCTTCCGACCGCTCTCCCTCGGCAAGATGAAGAACGGCGCCTATGTGCTCGCCTCCGAGACCTGCGCGCTCGATATCGTCGGCGCCGAACTCGTGCGCAATATCCGTCCGGGCGAGATCGTAGTGATCAATGACCACGGCTACAAGATCGTGCAATACACCAACCAGACGCAGTTGGCCATCTGCTCGATGGAATTCATCTACTTCGCCCGCCCTGATTCCGACATCTACGGTGTGAACGTGCACTCCGCCCGCAAGCGCATGGGCGCACGACTGGCGCAGGAATCCCCGGTCGAGGCCGACATGGTCATCGGCGTACCGAACTCCTCGCTCTCCGCCGCTTCCGGCTATGCGGAAACCGCCGGATTGCCGAACGAAATGGGCCTGATCAAAAACCAGTACGTAGCCCGCACCTTCATCCAGCCAACGCAGGAACTGCGCGAACAGGGCGTGCGTATGAAGCTGTCCGCTGTGCGCGGCGTGGTCAAAGGCAAGCGGGTGGTCGTCATCGACGATTCCATCGTGCGTGGCACCACCTCCAAGCGCATCGTGCAGCTGCTCAAGGAGGCCGGCGCGGCAGAGGTGCACATGCGCATCAGCTCACCACCGCTGAAATATCCGTGTTTCTATGGCATCGACATCTCCACCACCAAGGAGCTCATCGCCGCTAAGAAATCGGTCGAGGAGATTCGCGATTTCATCGGTGCCGACTCCTTGGCGTTCCTGTCGCTCGACGGCTTGGTCGAATCCATCGGTCTGGGTGCGGATGCGCCCTACGGAGGCCTGTGCGTCGCTTACTTCAACGGCGACTACCCCACCGCCCTTGCCGACTACGAAGCCGACTTCCTCAAATCCCTCACCCCTGAGGATCGCGTGCGTCTGCCTGAGTTCGCCCTGTACAAGAGCAAGTACGAGGGCAACGAGTACAAGGTGCAGCCGACGGAGGCACAAGAATAACCGTTTCGGGTTCCGCATGGCGATTCGACCATCCGGAACCCGACTCATTACACGTCCGCAACCACAAAGAAGAACACTGGAACCCTAGAAAGGTTTGATATGCCAAAAGCATATGAAGAGGCCGGCGTAAGCGTCGAAGCCGGTTACGAAGTCGTCAAGCGCATCAAGTCCCATGTGGCACGCACCAACCGTCCTGGCGTGGTCGGCGGCATCGGCGGCTTCGGCGGCCTGTTCGACCTCGCTTCTCTCGGCTATAAGGAGCCTGTGCTGATTTCCGGTACCGATGGCGTCGGCACCAAGTTGGTCGTGGCCAAGATGGCGAACAAGCACAATACCATCGGCATCGATTGCGTGGCCATGTGCGTCAACGACATCGCCGCCCAAGGTGCAGAACCGCTCTTTTTCCTGGACTACATCGCCTGCGGCAAGAACGACCCGGCCCTGCTTGAGCAGGTCGTTTCAGGAGTCGCCGACGGTTGTGTGCAGGCCGGTTCCGGTCTGATCGGCGGCGAGACCGCCGAAATGCCGGGCATGTACGACGCAGATGAGTACGATCTGGCCGGTTTCGCAGTCGGCGTGGCTGAAAAGTCCGCAATCGTCGACGGCTCCACCATCTGCGAAGGTGACGTGCTCATCGGCCTGCCATCCACAGGCGTGCATTCCAACGGCTTCTCCTTGGTACGCAAAGCCTTGTTCGAACAGGCCGGCTACACCGTGGACACCGTGCTGGACGAGCTGAACGGTGAAAAGCTCGGCGACGTGCTGCTCACCCCAACCAAAATCTATGTGAAGGCTCTTTCCCCACTGTTCGAGGCGGGCGTGGTCAAGGGCGTGGCCCACATCACCGGCGGCGGTTTCATCGAGAATGTCCCGCGCATGATTCCGGACGGCCTTGCCGCCCGCATCAACCTCGGCTCCTGGCCGATCCTGCCAATTTTCGACGTACTCGAGAAGGCCGGCGAAATCGATCATATGGAAATGTTCAACATCTTCAACATGGGTATCGGCATGGTGCTGGCCGTGAGCGCCGACCGTGCGGATGAAACCATGGAGTTGCTGAAGAGCAACGGCGAGACCGGCTATGTGCTGGGCAGCATTGTGAAGAAGACCAACGACGACGTCGAACTTCAGTAATGGCAATAAGGGGTGAACCGGATCGGTTCACCCCGATCATTTCGTAGCAACCCCTCGGCGGGGACAGTGATAGGAGGAAATATGAAGGTTCTGGTTATCGGTTCCGGCGCGCGCGAGCACGCCATCGCGCACGCGTTGATGCGTGGCGGCAGTGTCAGCGAGGTCACCGTGGCCCCGGGCAATCCAGGCATGGAACTGGACGGCATCCGCACTACGCAGCTCAATCCTTCCAACCATGCCGCGCTGGTCGAATTCGTGAAGAACAACGACTACGACTGGGTATTCGTCGGTCCGGAAGTGCCGTTGATCGAAGGCATTGTCGACGATTTCGCCGCAGCCGGCATCAAGGCGTTCGGCCCGAATAAGGCCGCCGCCCAGATCGAGGGCTCCAAGGATTTCGCCAAGCAGCTTATGGAACGTCACGACATTCCAACCGCAAAGTATCAGACCTTCGACGACCTGGACCGTTCCGCAGCCTACGTGCGCGAACATGGTGCCCCGATCGTGATCAAGGCTGACGGTTTGGCTGCGGGCAAAGGCGTGACCGTTGCGATGGATGAGGAAACCGCCATTGCCGCTTTGGAAGATATTTTCGTCGATCACCGTTTCGGTAACGCCGGTGCCAAAGTGGTTATCGAAGACTTCCTCGAAGGACAGGAATTCTCGCTGATGAGCTTCGTGAACGGCACCGACTTCTGGCCGATGCCGATTTCGCAGGATCACAAGCGCGCCTACGACGAGGACAAGGGCCCGAACACCGGCGGCATGGGCGCCTACAGCCCGGTGCCGCAAATCGGCCAGGATGTGATCGACACCGCCATTGAGACCATCGTCAAACCGACCGTCGAAGCCATGGCCGACGAAGGCACACCGTTCACCGGCATTCTGTATGCGGGTCTGATCGCCACTGCCGACGGTCCGAAGGTCATCGAGTTCAACGCCCGCTTCGGCGATCCGGAAACCGAAGTGGTGCTGCCGAAACTCACTTCCGACCTCGGTGCCGGCATCAATGCCATTCTTAATGGCGAAGCCCCGGAGTTCACTTGGGATGGCGAGAACGCCACCCTTGGCGTGGTGCTCGCCGCCGAAGGCTATCCGGTCAACGTGGTCAAGGGTGCCGCAATCCCTGAGATTCCGGTTGATCAGGATTCCCATGTCTACTACGCCGGCGTGGCCAATGGCGACAACGGTCTGGTGGCCAGCTCCGGCCGCGTGTTGCTCGTCGAAACCTCCGCCGCCGACATCAAGGCCGCTCAGGACAAGGTCTACGCAATCATCGACCAGCTTGACACCACAGGCATGTTCTACCGCCACGACATCGGTTCCAAGGCGTTGAACGCATAAACGACATACGAACATACGAGGCGAGCCCGCCGATCGAATGCCTGTACAGCCAGGAAACCATTCGATTGGCGGGCTCGCCGTGAATTTCGACCTCATTCGTGAGCGGACGGGATCAATGGTCGCCCCCGATCCCGTCAACCGCACCGTTCGCGGCATGCCGCCGCCATCACTTCGGCAGATTCATGAAACCGGTGGATTTCAGATAGTTCTTACCTGCCGTAATGTCATATTGGATCAGCCTGTAGTCGGCCAGCAACTGCTTGGTTTCGGCATCGAGATCCTTTTCGGCCATCGGCTTGCCGTCTTGGTCAAGATAGATGTTCTGACCTTCGGGAATGCGATCCCAGCCTTGGATGTTGTTGACGACCGGTGGTTCCATGGCGGCGATCTTGGAATGCATCTGCGTAAGGAACGCCAGATACGGCGATACCTTGGCGTCCATATGTTCGGCCGCCTCGGCCACGAAGAAGTTCGGCGAAGAGTAATTGTCGTCGGAAATCTTGGTATTGGCCGAGGACGAGGCCTTATTGGACCAGATGAAATAGTCGGTCAGGTGCAGGTCGAGCGAATTATCCTCATCCTCGCTGGCGGATGAGTAGATGCCCGGCAGATGATCGCCATAGAAGACTACGGTGATTGGCTTGTCGATTTCGTCAAGCTGCTCAAGGAAGTCCTTGGTGGCGGTGTCGGTCAGTTCCACGCCCTTGGCATAGGTTTCGATAGACTCGGTTTCGCCTTCCCCCAGCGGTGTGCCGGTGGTCGATTCGGCCTTGAACTCATTGTTCTTGTACCAATTCTTATACGGCATGTGATTCTGCATGGTGATGAGCTGCAGGAACTGACCGCTCTTGCTCTTTTTCACCTCTTCGATGGTGCTCGCATAGGCGGCCTCGTCGCTGACGTACGGGGAATCATCGATCTTGTCCTGATGCGAGATGATGTCATCGCCTTCAAGCGTGTAGAAGTGCGAGAAACCGAACTTCTTATAATTCGTGGCGCGCGAATACATGGACGGCTCGTACGGGTGCAGGCCGATGGAGTTCTTGGCAGCGCCCCACATCTGGTTGATGGTCGGCGTCCAATGCTCGGTCGGCACCAGCTGCTGGTAGGGACTGGTCAGCGACGAATCGAAATTCGCCATGCTCAGGCCGGTCAGACCCATATATTCAAGATTGGCGGTGCCGCCACCGTATCCGGAAGAGAGCATCAGGCCGGAAGTGGTGTGCTCCTTGATGGAACGGATATTCGGCATCGCGTCCTTGTTAACCTTCAGCCCCGGCACACGCGAGGGGTCGGAAAAGGATTCGGACAGCACATAGATCACGGTACTGTCGGTCATGTTCGCGGAACGATTCGCGTTGATCTTCTTCGCGGCCTTTGCATAGCGTGCGGCCACGGCCTTCATGGTCTCTTCGCTGTAATCGGAAGGCTTGTCCATGACTTTCGGATTGAGCTGACGCACGAAGGAGACGACCGGGCCGTTGCGCTGCGCATCGTAGACGGAATCCCACATGGAAGGCGTGTCTCCCATGCCTCGGGATAGGCCGTATGCCCATGAATCCACGGTGCCGACCTGCGCGACATACAGACCGAATCCGAGACCGGGCACCGCAATCAGCAGCAGTCGGGTGACTGCGGCAAGCCCGGGGTTGGCACTGCGGATCATGCGACCATGACGCCCGTCGATATGGTTGAGGAACACGATCAATGCCACGAACACGACGAACGCGGCCGCGGCAACGCCAATCACCAGCGGCGCGTTCGATGGCATGAAACTCATGAGATTGCCGGTGTTCGAACCGAGGAAGTTCAGATCGGACGGCAGAATCGCCTCATAACGAATCTCAACCTTAAATCGTTCGATTACCGCAATGACCGTGGCGATTGCGATCAGTACCGGCGTGGCTATCCAGAAACGATTGCACAGCATGAGCAGCACCAGATAGACGATGCCGACCATGATCATGTTCAGCAGAAGCACGAAATTCAGCTTCAGCCACATTTTCGAGACGAGGTCACCCAGACCGTTGAGCGGGCTGGACAGCGTCACCCTAGTGCTGGACAGCGTCACGCCCCACTGCAGAATCGCAATCGCAAGAAAATCGAATACCAGGAACAGCACGGCGTAGAGCCAACCCGGGAACGCCTTGCGTTCCTTGCCGCGAGCGGACGGGCCGACCGTTGCGATGCTCAGTTCTTCAATTGGTTTGTTCACGGATGTTCTGGTCACGCGTTTCCCCACTTTGTTCACGTTTTGCCATGCTCATTGTGATATATGTTCCTGAAAAGAGCGGTATGCGAGCATATTTCTTTACGATTTTCGCTACTCGCGGGCGATAATGCTACGTCTTCCCGTGCGGCTATCGACGGTGCCGACAGTCGGGGCACAGGCCGAACACCTCGACGGTGTGCGATTCGATGGTGAAGCCGTGCTTTTCCGCGATGCCGCGCAGCCAGTCTTCACTCGGAGGGTCGATTTCCACGGTTTTACCGCATGACGTACATACCAGATGATGGTGATGCCCGTCGTCACCGCATAAACGGTACAATTGCTGGCCGTCGAGCCGTACCGTATCGGCACGGCCCGACTCGACCAGCGCGTTGAGTTGGCGGTACACCGTCGCCAGACCGATATGCACACCCTCGTCTTCCAGCTTGCGGTGCAGGTCCTGGGCGGAGATGAATTCGTCATTGCCGCTCAGCGCCTCCCGGATCGCATCCTTCTGACGGGTCTGACGTACGATGTGTTCACTCATTGGTTCGAATTTCAGGCTTTCTTCAAGTCGTTCCAGCAGCCGGTCGATTCCAGATCGGCCACGGTTTCGGCGGTGTCGTCGGTCAGCACGGTGATGTGTCCCATCTTACGATCGTGACGCACTTCGGCCTTGCAATAGTCATGCATGTTCCATTCGGGATGATCGGCGATCAAGGCACGGGTCGGCGCCACATGCTGGCCGAGCACATTCACCATCACGGCCGGTTTCAACAGCCGGGGCTGTTCGAGCGGCCATCCGGCGATGCCACGGATGTGTGCGTCGAACTGGTCGAAAGAGCATGCCTCAATGGTGTAGTGTCCGGAATTGTGCGGGCGCGGAGCCAATTCATTGACCACTACCCTGCCATCCTTGGTGACGAACAGCTCGATGGCCAGAATACCAGCCAGCGTAAAGCCCTCAGCCAAACGCAGGGCGAGTTCGTGCGCCTCACACGCCACCTCATCGCTCACTTCGGCCGGTGCGATGGTCATATGCAGGATGTTGTTGCGATGCTCGTTGCGTACGATCGGGAAGGTCACGTAGTCCTTGCCGTTGCCAACCACAAGGATGCTCGCCTCGAAGGCAAAATCGACGAATCCCTCAAGAATGCTGGGAGGGAAGCCACCGCCGCGATCGCCACGGGCGCGCACCTTCTCCAAATCCGCTTCGGAACGAAGTACAGTCTGACCGTGACCGTCATAACCACCGGAACGGGTCTTCAGCACGGCCGGATAATGAATCTCATCCAATGCCGCGTCGAGTTCCTCAAAACTGTTCACGGCCTTCCACGGAGCGGTTTCGGTGCCATGATCGTTGATGAAACGCTTTTCATTGACACGATCCTGCGTAACGCGCAGCAAATCGGTACCCTGCGGTGCCGCAGCAAGGGCGCGCACCTGATCGATGGCATCGGCATCCACGTTCTCGAATTCGTAGGTGAGTACGTCGGATCGCTCTGCCAGTTCGCGGATGGCGTTGATGTCGTCGTATTCGGCGGCAATCTGGAAATCAGCCACCTGCGCGGTCGGACAATCGGGGGTGGGGTCGAGCACCCCGATCCTGAAGCCCATATATCGTGCGGACAGTGCCATCATACGGCCAAGCTGTCCACCGCCGATGATGCCGATGGTAGCCCCCGGCATCAGACGCTCGACACGGCCGTCGGTTTCCTCAGACAAGCTGGGCATTGGATTCAGCCACCTTTTCCTTCAATGAATCACGGTATTCCTGCAGAGCCTCGGCCAAGCGCTCGTCGGTGGTGCTCAGCATGCTCACGGCCAACAGGCCCGCATTGGTGGCACCGGAGTTGCCCACGGCGGTGGTGGCCACCGGGATGCCGCCAGGCATCTGCACGATGGACAACAGCGAATCCCAGCCGGACAGGGCGTGGGAACGCACCGGAACGCCGATGACCGGCAACGTGGTCTGGGCTGCGACCATGCCCGGCAGGTGGGCCGCCCCACCAGCGCCGGCGATGATGACCTTCAGGCCATTGGCACGGGCGTCATGGGCGAACTCACCCATGAGTTCCGGAGTGCGGTGTGCGGAAATCACCTGCTTCATGTACGGCACTTCGAACTCGTCGAGTATCTCGCATGCATGCCTCATGGTTTCCCAGTCGCTCGCCGAGCCCATGATCACCGCCACTTCGGGCTTATTGTCTGCCATGAAAACCTCCGTAGAGAATAGCCAAGAATACCTTTGCTACTTTACGCAATCGGCTAGATGTGCAGCACTATCTTTCCGAAAACATCGCCGTCGATCACTTTGGCGAAGGCGCGACGCGCATCGGCGAGCGCGAACGTGGAGTCGATCACCGGATGCAGGTCCGCGTGTTCCACGAAGCGGAGCAGTCTTGCGAAGTCCTCTCGCGATCCCATGGTGTTGCCTTGCACGCGGATGTCTTGGAAGAACACGCGAGTCAGTTCGGCTCCGGGCTGGTCGCCGGTGGTGGCGCCGCAGATGGCGATGGTGCCGCCGGGTCGTACCGATCTGACCGAATGGCTCCATGTGGCCGCGCCCACCGATTCGATGACCGCATCAACCTTGCGTGGCAGTCGTGCGGCGGGTTCGAAGGCCGCGTCGGCACCGAGTTCCACGGCCTTGGCGCGCTTGGCTTCGCTGCGGGAGGTGACGAACACCTCCAGACCGGCCGCATGCGCGAGCTGTATGGCCGCAGTGGACACGCCGCCGCCCGCACCTTGAATCAGAATCGTATCCCCGGGTTTTACGTTCGCCGAGGTGAACAATAGCGAATACGCGGTCAACCAGCTGGTGCCAAGCGCAGCGGCTTCGTCAAGGTTCAGGTTGGACGGTTTGGCGAACACGTTCGCGCTGGGTACCTGCGTCAGCTCGGCCATGGTTCCCGCATATTTTTCGGACAGGATGGTGCGTCGCTCCCCTGGCATGACCCCTGCGCCGTCGGTGCCGATGAACGTGTAGAGCACCACTTCGCTTCCGGCTTTGAGCCCTTTGCGTACGGGAATGTCCTCTTCGAGCACGCCGGCCGCGTCGGTGCCGAGGATCATCGGCGTGGCATCGGCGCTCAGGCCCACGCCTTGCAGACTCCAGACATCATGGTGGTTCACGGTGGAGGCATGCACGCTGATGGTCGACCAGAACGGCTTGCCTTGTGGTTCCGGCCGCTCGCCCACCTCCAGCACGGACAGCGGATCGTCGTAATCCACCCCTGCAGCGTATACGGCCCTCATTGGCCCTCCTTTGCGAATACTGTGTGCAACGTTTCGTAGACTCCATTGTGCCGCAGTTGAGAAGACTTTGCAGTCATTTGCCCGCAAATCTCACCGCGGGGGCACATGGTGCGATAGGATTTCGCCTTTGGAAGGCAAGGGAAAGGATCGTTGGACAAGATGACCGTTGGCATGTTGAATTCGATACACTCTCCGGCCGACGTGCATGCCCTTTCCTCTTCGCAGCTTGCCGATCTGTGCGCTGAAATCCGTGGCACCCTGTTGGAATACGGCAGGCGCCATGGTGGCCATATCGGCTCGAATCTGGGTGTCGTGGAATTGACGGTGGCCCTGCACCGCGTATTCGATTCACCGCGTGACCGTCTTGTCTTCGACGTCTCCCACCAAAGCTACGTGCATAAGATGCTGACCGGGCGTGCCACGGCCTATACCGATCCGAAACAGTTCGGGTCGGTGACCGGCTTCACGAATCCGCTCGAAAGCGAGCACGATTCCTTCGTGCTGGGGCATACCGGCACATCCATCTCATTGGCCTGCGGTCTTGCGAAGACCCGCGATATGCAGGTCAGTGCCTCCGGTTCCAGCGCGATCGGCAATGTGATCGCCGTGATCGGCGACGGCGCGTTGAGCTCGGCGATCGCCTTCGAGGGACTGAACAACGCGGCTGAACAGGGCGGCAATCTCATCATCATCGTCAATGACAACGAGATGTCGATAGCCGAGGATTTCGGCGGCATGTACGGCTCGCTGGCGGCGCTGCGCAAGTCGGACGGCACGGCCGCATTGAACCTGTTCAAAGCGTTCGGTCTGGACTACCGATATGTGGAGCGGGGCAACGATGTACACGCGCTGGTGGAGGCGCTGCGCGCAGTCAAGGACATCGACCATCCGATCGTGGTGCATGTGCATACCACCAAGGGACTCGGATTCGACGAAGCGGCCGGCGATGGCAACAATGGTTCGGATGGCTGCAACCAGACAGGTACCGAACCGCATGCCGGCCAATGCGAGGCGAATCACTGGCAGAATCCCGATTCTGCGCTCAACGCGGCGCTCGACGCGCGTAAATACTATGGCGCCATGGCGATGAACTCGCTCGAATCGCGGTTTGCGAACGAACCGGGATTGGTGGTCATCTCCCCCGCGACACCCGGGTCGAACGGCATAACCCGTGATTTCCGTGAACGCGCGGGTGCGCACTATATCGATACCGGCATCACCGAGGAACATGCCGCGGCGTTCGCGGCAGGTATCGCCAAAGCCGGCGGAAGACCGGTGTTGGCGACTTCCGCCACGTTTTTCCAGCGCACGTTCGATCAGCTGCAGCAGGAGTTGTCGCTGAACCATGTTCCGGTGACGCTGCTGATTTTCGGCGCCGGCCTTTCCGGTACGGACAACACGCATTCCGGCGCCTTTGATATCACGATGTTCGCGAATATCCCGGATCTGACCTGCCTTGCGCCGACCAGCGGCGAGCAGATGCTCGACATGCTGGCGTGGGCCACCGGCCCGTCCGAACATGGCGTGGTGGCGATCCGCATGCCCGGCGAGCAGATTCTCGAGTTGGAACGCGCCGCGGATATGGCGTTCGATCCGATAGCACGTGCCGCAGGCCACGAACCGGTCATTCCGGCTGTCGACAATGCCGGCGATTGTCCGTTCAACAGGTATCAGATTCTTCAGGCGGGGCGGGATATCGCGGTTCTGGGACTTGGCAACACCGTCGCGTTGGCTTCCCAAGTGGTCGACCGCCTGTCGGAAGGCGGCGCCGATGGCGATTCGAACGGTCTGCCGGCTCTCCCGGTGACCGCCACGCTGATTGCGGTGCCGCAGTATTCCTCGTTGGATGAGGAACTGTTGTCCATGTTGGCGGATGGCCACCGGATCGTGGTGACCCTTGAGGATGGACAACTGGAGGGCGGATGGGGCGAGAAGATCACCGCCTTCTACGCCAATTCGACCGATTCGCGGGCGAACGCCGTGCATGTCCTCAATTTCGGTGCGGTCAAGGAGTTCACCGACCGTGTGCCGCTTGCCGATCTCAACCGGCGTTACGGCCTGACGTCCGAGTGTATCGTCAACCGTATTCGTCAGGCGCGTCCCTAGTGCCTACTGCTCGTTTTTGATGGCGTCGAGCGCCGGAATCTTCACGGCCTTATTGGCCGGTCCGAAACCCGCAAGCACGCCGACTGCGATCGAAAACACGGTTGCGGCCGCAAACAGCCACCACGGAATCACGGAGATTCTGCTGACGTCATCACCGCCCATGATGGCCTTGATGACGTTCTCCCAACTGAATCCGTGCAATGCCACCAGATTGATGCCGAGCGAACCAAAAGCGGAAATCAGGCAGCCAATCACGCCACCGATCAGACCGATTGCACCGGCCTCGCACAAAAAGGTCACGCGAATGTCACGCACATAACAGCCAAGCGCCTTCATGATGCCGATTTCACGCGTTCGTTCCGATACCGACATGATCATCGTATTGGCGATGCCGATGGCGGCCACCAGGAACGAAACGCCGCCGATACCGCCCAGCGCCAACTGAATGCCCTGCGTCTGCTTCTCGATCTCCCTGCGCGTCTGCTCGAAGGACGAGGTCTGGTACCCCATTGACTTGATCTGGGCTTCGATACTCGGCACATCTTTGATGTTTTCCGCCCGTACCAGAATCTGATCGTAAGTGAAGTTGCGGGATACGTCCGTGACGCTGGTATTGGCCGCCTTGGCCATCAAGGCCTTCATATCGTCCATGGTCATGACCACACCGTTGCTCAACGCATCGTAACCGTTGTCGCTCGACTTGACTACGCCTACCGGCGTGTATTCGTTGGAGATGGTCGGAGTCTGCTGGCCGGCATTGCCGTCCGTGTCGGATCCGCCCGAAGTCCCACTGCCGACCTTACGGTAATCGTCCGGACTTTGATAGTTCGCCCCCGTGATCAGCGTTATTTTCGTGGTGAGCACATCGAAGAACGGCTCCTCACCTTCGCTTTCCTGACATTCGCCGCTCGCATCGCAGACGTAGCCGCCCGGTGCGGTCCGCTGTATGTCCGCGCCGGACCGGTATTTGTCGAGAAAATTGTAGGCGGTGCCTTCGCCGACGAGCACTTCGCCGCTTCTTGACGGCAATCGGCCGCTTTTGAGCGTGTAGCCGGATGCCTCCAATTGCGACGTGTTGACACCCATGACCGACAGATACTGCGCCGCATACCGGTTGCCGACGCCTGCAGTGGCATCAGTGGTATATTGCAGGGTCTTTTCCGATAGCACGCCGCTCACGCCCGCAATATTGCGAAAGCTCTGCACGGCATCGTCGTTCAGCTTCGCCTCCGTCGAAGAACCGGCGGAGTTCACGGCATCGTCATATCCGCCCCCTCCTTGGGAGCCGCTGCCGGCGTATACGGTGATGACGTTGAGGCTGCCCATGCTTTTGAGCATCTGCTCGTTCCGTTCGTTGATGCCCTGTCCGATCGAGATCATGAGCACGATCGAACAGCAGCCGACGACCACGCCGAGCACCGTCAGAATCGTGCGCGACTTTCGTCGGAACAGATTCTGACTGCAGGTGTGCAGGATATCGGAAAATCTCATGCCTGCCCCTTGGCGGAATCGGCGGATGCGGGATCGGCAGGTGCAATCGTCTGCGTCGGCGCCTCGTCGGCCGCGGCGGAACCGGCAGAATCACCGGACGCCCAATCGTCCCAATCCTCGTCGATATCGTGCTTCTTGGCCTTCTTCCTGTGACGGCGGACCAACACGACGGTCAACACGATCGCCACGATGACGGCAAGGGCGACGAGCGCCCACACCCATGCCGGAACACCCTGCTGGTTCTGCCCATCATCAGGCGTCATCCCGTCGTTGATGTCAGGCTTGGCGGCTTCCTGCGCAGTGAACTTTACCGGGAATTCCTTGGTCTGCGACTGTCCGTCGGAGTCCTCGTAGGTCACGCGCAGTTTGGCCTCGGTCTCTGTCGCCTCGTTCGGCGTGAATGCGAAGCCTATGGATCCGGACGCTCCGGACGCCACGTTGCCGATGTACTGCGTGGCCTGGGTGCTGGTGATGCCGTCGCCTTCGATGGATGCCTCGACATTGGAAATGTCGCCCTTGCCCTTGTTCACGTATGCCATGGTGATGGTGGCTTCCTCACCGGCGTTGATGATGTCGGGGAGCACCGGATCGCTCAGTTGGAAACGGTCGGGCTGCGAGACCGGTACCGAAATCTTGATGTCGGAACTGTTGGAGCTGCGCACATTATTATCGACGTATTCGTATTTGAAGCTTACGGTAATGCCCTGGGCGCCGCTCTTCGCGCTGGACAATGCCTGCATCGGCACGCTCTGCGTGAGCGAATAGCCTGCCCACAGCGAATCGAAGTAAAAGGTGTTCGTGCCGCCGTTGATGGCGAAGCTTTCGCCGCCGTCAACGGTCACGACCATGTTCTGCACGGCCACCTTGCCCATGTTTTGGAAGGTGAAACCGAGATTGAAGCTACTGCCGACCGATACGGAGCCATCGCCATAGGTGAAGTTGGTGATGATGATGTTCGGCACGGGGCCGGCAATCTGTTCGCTTCCGCCATCGCTGCCGTCAGAGCCTCCATTCGCCGGATTGACGGTGCCGTCCGATCCCGTGCCCGCGTCGGCATTGGTGTCGGCCAGTTGACCGGCCGCGGCCCGTGCCGCCTCATATTCCGCACCTCCGGCCATGGCGAACGCATGAGGCACCATGCAGGTCAGCATGATGACCACTGCCGCCACCGTGGCGATCAGCAGGTTGACGAATCGAGTCTTGCGATTGGTGTTGGTCATGAAAAACGGTCCTTCTTCTCTGTATCTGTCTGCGTCATGCCCTGTTTCGGCCGTGATGCACGGGTCGGTCGTCGATGATGCGCCCGTCAAGTAACGTGACGATGCGGTCGGCGTATTGCGCCATGTTGTCGTCATGCGTGACGAGCACGATGGTCTGATTGAAATCGTGTGCGAACGCGCAGATCATATCCATCACGTCGGTTTTGGTCTTGGAGTCGAGATTGCCGGTCGGCTCGTCGGCGAATACGACCTCCGGTCGCGCCACGAAGGCTCTCGCTATGCCGACGCGCTGCTGCTGACCGCCCGACATCTGCGTCGGATAATGCCTCATGCGTTTGCCAAGGCCCACACGCCTGAGCATGGTTCTGGCGACCGCTTCGCGCTTCTGTTTGGGCACGCCCCGGAACATCAACGGCATCGCCACGTTTTCGATGGCATTGAGATTCGGCAGCAGATTGTAGGACTGGAACACGAAACCGAGGTGTTTCTGCCTGAATTCCGCCAATTGCCGTTCATCGAGGCGGGAGATCGGCACGCCACCGATGCGCACGCCGCCTTTCGTCGGTTTTTCCATGCCCGCCAGCTGATTGAGCAATGTTGACTTGCCGGAACCCGATTCGCCGTAGATGCAGCAAATCTGACCACGTGGAATATTGAGATTGATGCGCTCCAGCGCCACGACGGTTTCGTCAAGCACCGGATATTCCTTGCGCAGGTTCCTCACCTCGATGATTGGTCTGACAACGGTGCCGGCAGATGCCGTTGCACCTGTTCGTTCAACCGATATCGGATGCAATGGTACGGTCCCTTCCACAAGCCTTCTTCGCCTTCCCCTTGAGGTTCTGGGGTTGAGTCTATACCTTTTTCATCATCCTTGCATCCCCTAGGGGAACACCCTGACCCACCTGATTTCACCGGCTTATCGCCATATTCGTCATCTCTCGTCGATATGATAACCCCCTCGTTTCGCGCCAAGAACACCCCGTTTCGTGCCAGAAGCCATTCACCCCGCAAATCATGAAAATAGAATGAAATCATCAGCTTCGACATTCAGAGAAGCGCCGAAAGCCGAAGCTGATCATTAGAAAGGGGATCATCATGCGTCGTCGTTTCACTCAGGCCGAAGTGTATTATCTGAATACCCTGCCCGCGGTCGAGCGGGCCTCCGCCGACCGCATCACCTATTCGCACGACTTCCAGGTACGTTGCATGGCGCAGTATCTGCGGGGCAATGGCCCGACCAGCATCTTCGCCAGCGCCGGCCTCGATCCGAAGATCGTCGGCGGCAAACGCATCGAACGTGCCATCGCCCGCTGGAAGGCCGATCCGCAAATCATGCTCGAAGCACGGGATTTCGCCAATGCATCCGGCTCCGATCAGCACGATCTGCTGGTACTCACCCAATCCATGACCATTAAATGGCTGGAGAAGAAGGTCATCGATCTGCAAACCCGCATCAATGCCCTCGAAACCGTCGGCAACACCGACACCGTGACAATGATGCCGGTACGACAACTGGTCGGAAGCGCCGCCTGACACGCATCCTTCCGCCCGCCAATCAAACGTGCACCGCTGATATGCAGTGCACCCGAATATGACAAGCCCCTCCTTTCGGGTTTTCCGCACTCTCCGTCACCATTCATGCGGTTTCCACCGAAAGGAGGGGTTTCACCTACCGTGACAATACAGAAAGTGGCAGGCGAAAGCCTTCACATCACTTCGCTTCGCCGGCGGTGAGCATGGCCTTGGTGACCTGCTCATACAGATCCTGATAGCCGCCTGGCGTCGATGCCGGCAAGACCACGGTCTTGGTGTTGTCGGACTCGCTGAGCGAACGCATCACATCAAGATACTGGTTGAACAGCACCACGTTGTTCACGTCGTTGATGTTCATGCCGACGGCCTGCAGGCTCTTGATCTGATCGACGATGCCGTTGGCTATCTCACGACGGTAGTTGGCCTGGCCTTCGCCCTGCAGTCGAGTCTTCTCGGCTTCTGCGGCGGCTTGGGTCTCGATCTGGATGCGCTGGGCTTCGGCACGCTGACGGGTGGCTTCCTTCTCGCGCTGGGCCGCGTTGATGGAATCCATGGCGTTCTTGACCTGTGGGCTCGGATCGATGGCCGTAATCAGCGTCTTGACCACGGTGAAGCCAAAACGGGCCATTTCATTGCCGACGGTCTTCTGCACGTCAAAGGCCACGTCATCCTTACGGGCGAACGCATCGTCAAGGGTCAGCGCCGGAATGGCGGAACGCAAGGCATCCTCCATGTAGGAGCGGAGCTGGCCCGCCGGATCGCGCAGCTCGTAGTAAGCAGTGGCCACGTTCTCCGGGTTCACACGGAACTGGGTGGAGGCCACGACGGTGACGAACACGTTGTCGAGCGTCTTGGTTTCCAGTTGCACGTTGAGTTGGTTGACACGCATGTTGGTTTTCATGGCGATGCGGTCGACGAACGGAATACGAATATGGATGCCGGCGAACTGCACCTTGTTGAACTTGCCGAACCGTTCGATGATGTAGGCCTGCTGCTGCGGCACGATGAATAGCGTGGACAGGAACAGGATGGCGATGATCACCGCAATGACAAGGAGAGCATATAGAAAGCCCATATCGTCACTTCCTCCTCTGGCTTCTCTTGATAGATCCAAGCGTCGCAACCATTGTGACGCCTAACCGTCAACCATATCAGCAGATTGCATTCGTTTGCATGGTTTGTCCGGAAGCGGAACCGCGATGCGCAAGCCGGCCAGTCGGTGCACCCCGCTACTGCAACCGCTCAACTTGTTCCATTGCCTGCATCACATCATCCGCGGTGATTCCAGGAACCGCCCGCGCAAAAGCCGCCTGTTCGCTGGATGCTAATTCAGCAACCTTACGCAGAACTGCATTATTCCACGAATCGACACCAATCTGAGCTAACGAATGGGGCAACCCCACCGCATCATAGAACGGAATCAAGGCACGAGCCTCGCTGCTTCGCCCCTCCGCGACAAGCTGAACCATGATGCCATATGCGACTTTCATCCCATGCACGACGGAAGCCGTCTGCGGCAACAAAGTGAGCGCATCATGCATGGAGTGGGCACCAGAGGCCCGTGCCTTGCACCCTCCAAAACCACCAACCGTCCCAGCCAGACCGATGTTCGTATCCACGACCAGCCGAAGATGCTCATTGGCTTCTCCTCTCCGCAGAGCTTTCAGAGCAAGTTCACTCTCTTTGAGCAATGTCTCACGAATCAGCAGTGCGGATTGTCGTGAAAGCCTGTCAAAGATGGCGAGCGAAGCGCCACTTTCGAACACGGGCCTAGACTCGTACCATTTGGCCAAAGTATCGCCTATGCCTCCGACCAGATATTCATATGGCCCGGTTGCGATCAAAGTTGCATCGACTAGAACTAAGTTGCTATTGCGGGAATGCAACGGTGCATCGACATAGCGATGCCGGTCATCATAATTGACGGACAGTGCCGAGTAGGCCGCGCAAGTGGCTGCCAACGTCGGCACCATTATCAAATCAATGCCGAGAATTTCAGCGACATTCTTCGCCGTATCGGAAAGTTTCCCGGCTCCGATGGCCACGATGGCATCCGCCTGCGACGTCCCGATGATTTGCGCCAACTCCTGTGCGTTACGTAGCGTGGCACTGCCATCATATCTGAACACCGGATATTCGGGGACTTCATCCGCATACTCGGCAAAGGCATTCCATGAATGTTCTCCGCTTACAATTACGGGATGCCGGTAATCAGACAGGTACCGACCAATGTCCTTGGCGACGCCCAACTCGCTGATGTAGCGATCCGGTCCGCTTCGTACATCATCATCATGAACATTTGAGCTCATCACACCCCCTATGCGTCATCCCGTTTCGACGATATCAGTACTGCGCACTGTCTTCAGGAGTCTTCTCCCCTGCCGTCACCGCGAACGGCAGATGATTCCTTCGAGAAGGAATCGGACACGTGCAATATGGCGAGAACGCACACGGATAGTTAAAGGCGTAGTTGAAATCGATGACATCAAGCGCATCGAGTTTCAATGGATCAAGATGCAGCACCCGCCCGATACCATAGGTTTCCTTGCCGGTCGTTTCATCTGAGAAAAACACCGTAACATGACCGAATACGTTCGAGACCACCAGCGAATGATGTCCACCGCCATAATCGAATTCCACGAAGCCCAATACCGGATAGGATTGCAGAACCGTCTTGACGACGGAATCATGAATATCCAATTCGTCATCATCTGCCCGGCGGAACGTCGCGGGGAATCGCCATCTGCGGTCAATCGGAAAATGTTCGATGCCTTTGAAGGCTTTACGACGTTCTGCATCGGGATCTTTCACACGGAGCCAGAACAGATGATTGTTCTGATCGTTAAGATTGGTTTGCGCATTGACTTCGATTCGAATATCACCATAATCGAGATAGCCCAACGCCTCCTCTCCAAAGGCTGTCGGTACAAAGACGAGTGGCTGTTCAACGAGCGTCTCCGCGTTATATACCTGTGCACGTTCTTCGGGAGTGTAGACCAACACATCATTTTTAGACGACCAGGTTCCTGGGATGCCCTCTATGGTTTTGCTCTGACCATCATTGATCCAATTGATGGACGTCGGGGAGAGATATCCATGTGGCGAGGACAACTCCTCGACACGCTGCGCATGCCAGATATGCCACTGTTGGATATATGGATCCGCTTTATGTGCGTCTTGGGGAACGTTGTGATTCGTCATACCGGTTTTCCTTTCTAATCGCTCGACCGACCGCTCAGTACTTGAACACCGGTACCACGGCACCCTTGTAGTTCTTGGTGATGGCATTCGCCACGGCCTTGGTATGGTAGGCATCCACGATTTTTTTATAGGTGGCGTTGTCTTTCTGATCATCGCGAGCCACGATGATATTGATGTATGGCTTGAAACTCTTGTTGCCGGAATCAATCGGCGCCTGATAGAGGGCATCATCCACGCTCATGCCGGCATCGATGATGAAGTTGGTGTTGGTGATGCCACCTGCGTAGTCCGGAAGCAGGTTGATGATGGCAGCGGCATCATTGAGTTCGATATCGATGCCGCTGGGATTCTCCGCGATGTCGTCAACGGTCGGATTCGCCTTGGTGTTGTCCTTCAGTTTAATCAAGCCTGCGGAATCCAAAACTTTCAATGCGCGGCCGGTATTCGTCGCATTGTTGGGGATGGCGATTTTGTCTCCGGCTTTGAAATCCTTCACGCTCTTGTATTTTTGGGAATAAAGATTCAACGGTGAAATGTAGGTCTCGCCAATTGCCGTGAGCTTATACCCCTTCTGTTCTTTCTCCTGATTAAGGAATGCATAGTGCTGGAATGCCGTCAAATCAAGCTCGCCATTCGCTTGAGCCTGATTGGCGTAGATACCATCCTGAAAAGCCTTGGTCTGAATTGTGATACCGGAGTTCTCGTCGTCAAGCTCCTTCTGCACAGCCTCCCAGATGGCATCATCGGAATTGCCGACCACGCCAACCGTCACAACGGTGCCGCCACTGCTCTGTGCGTTGCGATATATCGAATATCCAACGATTCCTACAATCACGAATGCCAATGCGACCAGCACGGTGATCAGATTCCTTTTGGCTTTTGCTTTGTTTGAAGTTGCCATGTTTCCCTTCCTTTTTTGCCTTTGTTGTGCAATGTTGTGAAATCAGTGTTCGGTCAACGCAACCAACTGTCTGCCGACGAATTCGATCACGCCGATGAGCATGACCAAGACGATGATGGTCGCATAGGTGGCGTCAAGCATGTACCGTTGATAGCCATAACGGATGGCGAAATCGCCCAAGCCGCCGCCTCCGACAATGCCGACGATTGCGGTGAGACCGATCAGGCTCACAATCGCGATGACGCTCACACGAATAATGGATGGAACGGACTCTCTGAGATAGATGCGATATACGATCTTCGACGTACTCATGCCCATGGATTCCGCCGCCTCGATGAGACCTGGATCAACTCCCGCAAGAGCGGATTGGATCTGTCTGGTGAAAAACGGCGTAATACCGACGACCAGTGGGAAAATCGCTCCTTTCGTTCCGATTGCCGTACCGACCAACGCCCTAGTGAACGGCACCAAAGCCGCCGCAAGAATGATGAACGGAATAGATCGGAACAGATTGATCAGTTTATCCAGAACATTGAAAACCACGGCCTGCTGAGCAAGACCGTCCCGCTGGGTCAGTGTCAGGCCCACGGCAAAAACAGTGGACAACATGAAGGAAAGCACTCCAGTGACCGCAACCATGATAAGCGTCTGAACGAAACTGTCGATGAATTCAGGTAGTCGATGGACCACATTGGGAAACCACTGAGCAAGGATGTTCATTGCGCCAGTACCTCGATTCCGATATTGCGACTCTTCAGATAGTCGATTGCAGCCTCAATATGGTCGGCGGGACCATCCAAAATCACCACCAGACCGCCCAACGGCGCATCGTCGATAATGTCGATGTCACCGAAAATGATGTTGACGTCGATATTAAATGAGCGAGAGATATGCGAGACGAGTGCTTCGGACACTTCCTTCGATATGTATTTCATACGTAGCAGCACCTGACCCGGATTGAGATCAACCAAGTTCGAGCCGTCCTCAAGCAGATCACTGATTTTTCCAAGGTTCGAAGTCGTCGCTACGAAAGCCTGCGTCAGAGGAGCCCTCGGATTGGCAAAGATATCGAATACCTTGCCTTCCTCCACAACGGTGCCGCGATCCATCACCGCGACGCGATTGCAAATCTGCTTGATCACCGACATCTGATGCGTGATGATGACAATCGTCAGCCCCAAAGTGTCATGTAGATGCTTGAGCAGTCTCAGAATGGACTTCGTAGTGTTGGGATCAAGTGCACTGGTGGCCTCATCACTGAGCAAGATGCTAGGATTGTTGGCCAATGCCCGTGCGATGGCAACGCGTTGCTTCTGACCACCAGATAGTTCGTTCGGATAATTATCGGCCTTTTCGGACAAATCCACTAGTTCAAGCAGTTCCTTGACACGGGATTCCCGCTCACCCTTGCCAAGACCTGAATCAAGCAATGCCAGCTCAACGTTACCCGCCACCGTTCTGGAAGGCATGAGATTGAATGATTGGAAAATCATGCCGATGGAGCGGCGTACCGCCCTGAGGTCTTTTTTGGACAGATCTGTGATTTCGTGTCCATCAACGACCATGGAGCCGCCATCATATCGTTCCAGGCCATTAATGCACCGTACCAGTGTGGATTTTCCGGCACCACTCAATCCTATGATGCCGTAAATGTCTCTTTTGGTGATATTCAGGTTCACATCATGCAAAGCCACCTTCTCACCATCTTCGGTGCGGTATATTTTTTTGAGATTCCTTATCGTCACCAGATTTCGCTGATACGATATTGTCGTTTCATCCGTCATATCCATTCCTTACGGTTTCGTGACAATTCACAGCCATGTTCAGTAAGCGAGGCGAAGTACCGCTATGACATCATTCCGGTCGAGCGGTGAATAATTGCCGACTGTTTTGCTTCCATTAAGAGTCAATCGATCAGCCACATGTTCAATGGAGCTCTCCGCAATCCCCAGTTCATGCAGGCTCGTGGCAAGTCCAAAAGCCTTGAAATGCTCTTCGATTCGATTGGCGAAGTAGTTGGCAAGCTGTTCCGCGTCATTGTCGTAGGGATCGGCATCGAATACCCGAACGGCGAGCTGGGCATACCTCTTCGGTTGGCGTCGAGCCACATAACGGATGATCGATGGCAGAATTGCCGAAATTCCCTCACCATGAATAACATCAAACTCACCACCCAGCTCATGTTCGATCCGGTGAGTGGTCCAGTCATTCTCCGAACCTGTGGCCAGAAAGCAATGATTGAACATGGTTGCTGACAGCCAATGCAGTTCGGTGCGATTCTTCAAATCCTGAGGATCCTCCACGAATCGCCTGCCTGCCACCAGTGCCGCCTTCAGGCCCCCTTCGAGTAATCTGTCCTCGGATTCCAAATGATCTTTCGCCGTGAAATACGGTTCTAGGAAGCCAACTGCGAGATCCGCTACCGCAGCCGCCTGATATCGATAAGGAGCGGTACGGGAATACTCCGGATTGACTATGGCGAATTTCGGAATCACAATACGGTTCTCTAAGGCGCGTTTGTCATGTCCTTGTTGAAGCACCGCGCAATCCGATACCTCGGAACCGCTCCCGGGAATCGTGGAAATCACGCCGACCGAAACACTGCTCTGTGGTTCGGCAACTCCAGTGAATAAATCCCAGACGTCCCCATCGTACTCAAGACCAACACCCACCGCCTTGGCCGTATCGAACGAACTTGCGCCGCCTACCGCCAAGATGAAGTCGACATCTGCCGCCCGAGCCTGATCAATCAGATTCCGAACCAGGTCGATATGCGGGTTTGGCACAACGTCGCCATTCTCAATCAGATTCGCCCCTATGTTGCGTGCAGCCTGATTGATGACATCATGGATGCCGAGGTCGAATACATAATCACCGCTGTATATCAGCAAAATGGAGGTTGCCGCATTCTCTCGCAATAATGCCTCCAATTGATTTTGGGAACCAACGCCAAAAACCAATTTGCTTTGCGTATAGTAGATAAAAGACATAATACATTTCCTTTTATATTCTCAAAAAATTAATTATTGTTTGCACTAAACCACAGTAAAGCACATAAAAGCGTGCTCCACGCGACTTGCGATATATGTATAATCTATAGCTTTCCGACTACGCAAAGAATAATATTATCTTAATAAAGAATCATCAATATTATTAATAACATCACACTAGATTAATGCTTTAACGGTATTCGCTTCCTTACTTATCAGCAAAATACACCAAGCACTATCTTGTAAATGCCAGCAATACAGCCACGCCGATGTTAACTATTTACAGGCATATGGGCAAAGAGACAACCAACAAATCCAAAACCCGTCCCATCAGGGTATCGACTCGACCGACCCGGAAGCATGAGATGAGCCGATTCGCAACTTCGATGTCATTGCCGTCAATCGATGATCCGCCAATACGGCAAAATCAGAAACGTTTGGCAAGCTGCCTTTCGCATATCCCCTGCAGCCAAGTCAATACCGTACAAAACGCCAGATAGATAAGACCGACTTCGCAATACAGCACCAAAGGCTCATACGTAGTCGCGACGATACGCTGCGCGGCCATGAACATCTCGGCCACTGTGATGTTTGCAGCAAGCGAGGTGTCCTTCACCAACGAGATGAAAGTGTTGAACAATGCGGGGAATGCAGATTTGAACGCCTGCGGCAACACGATAAGCCGCATGATGGTCAGATAATTCAAGTTAGTGGTCAGGCCGGCTTCAATCTGACCCTTAGGCACTGCAAGGATAGCCCCGCGCAACGTCTCCGAAGCATAAGCGCCAACGTTGAGAGAGAACGCGATGATCGCAGACGGGAAAGCAGGAACGACAATGCCCACCGATGGCAAACCAAAGAAAATCACGAACAATTGAACCAACAGGGGAGTTCCTCGGAACACCCACACATAGAATTGGGCAATCCGTTGAATTACCGGCACTTTCGCCACACGGACAAGCGCAACTGCAATGGCCAACGCCAATCCGACGACAAAAGATATGAGAGTCAACGGGATGGTCACCGTCAACCCCGGAATCAACAATTTGTCAAAGGAGTCAACAATGACTCCCCAAAGCCTGCCGTCCATGATTCCTCCTGTCTCTACATCACATTCCACGGCGGCCACGAATCACAGTCCCGCAACCACCGTGAAATCACGAATACGGATTTACTTGACAGAGACATCCTCACCGAAGTACTTAACGGAAAGCTTCTCCAAGACACCCTTCTTCCGTAGCTTGGCAAGAGCATCATTGACGGCTTTCACCAGATCGTCCTCACCCTTACGAATGGGGAAGGCCGCAGCAGGACTGACTTCGGACTTTGCGGAAATCTGAACTTCCGCATCCGGCTTTTGCTTAAGATAGTCAAGAACCGCCAACTTGTCATTGAGCGTCACCTCTGCACGACCAGATGTGATGGCATCAACGGCTTGGGCGAAATCATTGACGGACACGATATTGGCGCCATTTTCCTGGGCGGTCTGGTTCCAGTTGCTGGTTTTGGTTTCGGCTGCGTTCTTACCTTTGATATCAGCGAAGGTCTTGATGTCATCATTTCCCTTTTTCGTCACCGCAACACCCTGCGAATAGGTGTAGAGATCAGTGAAATCATATTTCTGTTTGCGCTCATCACTCGGCGCCACCTGATCCGCTACGGTATCAAACTTCTTTGCATCCACTCCAGCAAGAAGAGAGTCCCAATTGGCTTCTACGAACTTGGCCTTAACGCCAAGTTCCTTGGCAACGGCCGTTGCAACTTCAACGTCGTAACCAGTCAGCTTATCATCAGCATCATGATAGGAAAATGGAGCATATGTGCCTTCTGTTCCGAAAACAATTTCTCCATTCTCCTTAATTTGATCAAGCTCACCGACTGATGAGGAATTATTAGATGAACCACATGCACCAAAACCGATAATCGAGATTGCTGCAATTGTCACAGTCACAAATTTCTTCCACACTGAAATATTCCTAGACATTATTTCCTACTTCCAATGATTACCATTCAGTCAATTTCACTAAAAATTACAAGCAGATGATGTTCGCGATTCCCCGGATTCCACTAAGATAATGTCTCCAGATTTCTAGCTATAAATTAAACTAGAATCGTGTATCGAAGCCAGAAACCGCGCAGTACGCACTTCAGTCGGGTGATTGAAGATTCGTTCCGGACTACCCTGCTCCACGATTTTGCCGCTTTCGAAGAACACGACATGATCAGATGCATTACGAGCGAAACGCATCTCATGCGTAACCATAAGCATGGTCATTCCGGAATCAACCAAAGACCTGATAACGGCAAGCACTCCGCCCACCATTTCCGGATCCAAAGCAGACGTAGGTTCATCCAACACCAACAGCTCCGGCTCCAAGGCGATCGCCCTAGCTATGGCGATACGCTGCTGCTGGCCTCCGGACAACCTGCTCGGATATCTGTCGGCAAAATCAGCCATTTTCACCCGTTCAAGCTCATCAAGCGCAGTACGTTCAGCCTCCTTGCGGCTCTGTCCCTTGACATGCATCAAGCCAAGCGCAACATTATCTAAAGCGGTTCTATTCAGAAAAAGGTTGTAATTCTGGAACACGAATCCAATCTTCGAACGAACCGAAAAGATATCCTTAGGCCTGGCACTGGCCAAAGAAACAATGCCTTGACCGAAGTCAATCGTCCCATCATTGGCAGACTCCAGATAGTCAATCACACGCAATAGCGTCGATTTTCCAGACCCGCTCGGCCCGATGATTGAAACGACGTTGCCCTGCGGAATATCCAAATCGATGCCATTAAGTACCGCTTGCGTCCCGAACGATTTTCGTACGCCTCGAATCTTTATCATGCTTACACCTCAATCGTCACGTGATAGCTGACTCTCAGACCAGCGCACTCTCGTCAAGCGGTTTCTCCCTCGCAATCAAACAAGCTTCTGCAGCCTTCTCAAATGCCTGAGCCAGATCTTCCGTCAAATCACGAGCATCTTCAATGCCGATGGATAGGCGAATCAGCTCATCAGTGATGCCGACTTTTAAACGCTCGTCACGCGGAAGTTCGAAATGCGTCATACGGCACGGTAGTTCGGCGAGACTCTCAACAGCGCCCAAGGAAACCGCCAAACGGAATAGCCTCAGGTTGTTCAACACGTCAGATGGGTCGATTCCCTTGACGACCTCAAAGCTCAGGACGCCACCGGCGCCACGAAGCCCCTTAGCAACCAGATTCTCACCATCAGTGAGTCCTGGATAATAGACGTTCCTCACTAGCGGATGGTTCAACAAGTACTTCGCCACCGAAATCGCGTTCTCCTGCTGCCGTTCCAATCGCAACGCTAACGTCTGAATGCCCCGACGCACCGAATCACACTCCGTCGGAGCGAGCACTCCACCAAGACGATTTTGTGCAAAGTATACACGCTGTCCAAGCCGATCATCCTTCGTCACGACCAAACCCGCAATCACATCGGAATGTCCGGCCAAGTACTTCGTAGCCGAATGCAGTACGATGTCCGCCCCGAGATCAAGCGGATTCTGCAGATACGGCGTAACGAACGTATTATCGACGATTACTATCGCCCCGTAACGATGTGCGATTTCAGCAATCGCATACACATCGTTCACCTTCAGCAAGGGATTGGTGATGGTTTCAAAGTAGATTGCCTTTGCCGGAAATCTACCATTTGCATCATGTCCTGCGACGGCCCGCTCGACATCTGTCAGATTGCAGGTGTCGACGGAATCAACGAGAAGACCCCAGCGGTTGAAGTGTTCGTTCAACTGCGAATATGACCCGCCATATACATTATCTCCAGCGATGATACGGTCGCCGGGCTGGAAGATCGACAACACCGCATGGATGGCGGCAAGGCCGGAACCAAAAGCGAAACCACGTGTGCCATGCTCAAGTTGCGCGATCTGCTTTTCTAGGAACTCGCGGGTTGGATTGCCACTGCGCGCATAATCCCAGCGAGGCATGGACTCGACCGATTCGAAAGCATAGGTGGACGAGTTGTAGATCGGCGGGTTCACGGCTCCGGTGTTGTTGTCGTTGACCGGTAGCCCGTGGACAAGCTGGGTATTGAATCTGGCCATGATGCGCACCCCCTCGGGTTCAATCAGGCCGCATATCTTTCATGCGGCGACATTCGTCATTGAACACCATCGAAAACCGTGAAACACGGCTCTTCTTATAGGCTTTGCTTATGGTCTTTTGACGCTCCCGCGCGACCTCGGGGTTCTTGAAGGCACTATCGATTTTTCATATACCGGCACATACCGACAAAACAATGGCCGGGCGGCCGATTCTCATCCAGAGAACGACCGCCCGACCATTAGCAACTACAGCACGGCGGCTATGCGGCGCACCGCCTCCCGCAGTTGATCCTCTGACTTCAATAGGCTGAATCGCACATAGTCGACGCCGACTTTGCCGAAACAGGTACCCGGCAGCGCGGCTACGGCGGCACGTTCCAGCAGCAGATCGGCGAACCGCTCGCCGGTCAGCCCTTCCGGAGCATGCACCCAAGCGTATATGCCACCGTCCGAATCGAACACGTCCAAGCCGGCATCGCGCAGACCGTCGGCGACGATCTGCCGACGCAACGCATAGCGTGAAGCCAACTCGGCCACGCATTCCTGATCGGACTGCAAGGCCACGGTACCGGCATCCTGCACGTTGCCGGTCACCATGGAACCCATCTGATAGTGATACTGTTTGACGTGGCTGACGATGTCGTCGTTACCGGCGATGAATCCGGCCCTCCAACCGGCCATCGCGTACATCTTCGAGAGTGAGCATACCTCGACGGTCACATCGAACGCATCCGGCAACGATAGGATGCTGATCTGCTGATTGCGCACACCCAAACCGGCATAGGCGAAATCCTGTACGATCACGAAGCGGTGCTCATGAGCCAGCTCGATGGCGCGTTCCAGGAACTCACGCGGCGCCTGCGCGCCGGTCGGATTGTTGGGATAGTTCAGAATCAGCACCTTGACGCGATCCCAGGTCTCCCCCGGCACCGCATCCAGATCGGGAAGGAATCCGCGCTCGGCAAGCGATGGCAGCAGAATCTCCTCAGCGCGGCTCATCAGTGTCATGCAATGGTACGACGGATAATACGGATCCGCGTATGCAACGGCGTCTCCCTCAGACACCAGCACCGCAAACAGCGCCGCCAATCCATCGACGGCGCCCTCCACCGCAAACAACTGCGTCCTCCAATCCAAGTCGACGTCGTACGTATTGCGATACCAATGCTCGGCCGCCTGCAGAAAACTCGGTTTGCCGTCGAACGGCGAATACCGCGCGTTCGCGGGGTCATCGACGGCCTGCTTGGCGACGTCACGGATGAAATCCGCCGGAAAGGCGTCCGGATTGCCTTTCGCCAGATCGATCACGTCGGCGCCGCCCGCGACGGCGGCAGCGACCTTGCGGTCCATGTCGGCGAAGACATTCGGCGGAATCGACTGCGCGACCGTAGTGAACGCGACCGGGGAAACGTATGAAGTCATGAAAACACCTGCCTTGCTGAAAGCAACCGCGTACGTGGAGCCGGGACCGAAAACAGCCTCAGCTTGCCACGTACGCCGTCAACCTTTGTTACGACACCGTCAAGCTCAGTGAGTCACCTTGCGTGCGATGGCATCGCCGATCCATTGGATGATCTGCACGATGACGATCAGAATGATCACGATCGCCACGAGCACGCCGGTTTCGTACCGGTTATAGCCGTACTGGATGGCCATGTCGCCGATGCCGCCCGCGCCGATGGTGCCGACCATCGCGGAGTAGCCGATCAGCGAGATGATGGTGAGCACCACGCCGCGGATGAACGACGGCAACGCCTGTGGGAACACCGCTTCGCAGATGATCTGCCTGGTGGTGGCACCGGTGGAGATGGCCGCCTCCAAAAGGCCCGGATCGACTTCGGAAAACGCGCTTTCCGCGATTCGGGCGAAGAACGGCACTGCGGCGATCGACAGGGAGATCGCGCCGCCGGTCGGCGTGTACGGGTCGCCGAGCAAGAGCTGCGCAACCGGGATGAGCACGACCATGAGAATCAGGAACGGTAGCGATCGAATGGCGTTGACGATGAATCCGACGATGGTGTTGACCACACGATTCGGCTTGAACAGGCGGCTTTCAGTCAAATACAGCAACAGCGCGATCAGAGTGCCGAGCACCACGCCGATGATGGCGGAAATGACAACCATATACGCCGTATCCAATAGCGCCTGAGCAAGATTTTCCTGAAGGATCTCAAGGGTTTCTTCCATATCTCTCACACCTCCTGAGCTTGAGCGGATGCAACGGAATCGGCGGTTTCAGGAGCGATCGCCAGCTGTCCGCGATCAAGTTCCCGGTAGCTGAACACGTGCGTTTTCAACTGATTCAGCGCCTGTACCAGCGGCTCGCCCGCTCCGCCCACCAACACGATGAGAATGCCGATGGCCTGCGAACCGAAGTATTCCACGTTGGCATGCAACACGTTGATGCTTACGCCGTAATCCTGTGCCACTTGGCTGATGAGCGGCTCAAGCGCCGCATCGCCCTTGTATCGCAGCTCCACGATGGTGCCGACCGGTAGCGACGGCACCAACTGCGGCGGTACGGCGATGCCAAGGTAGGTTCCACCAACGCCTTGGTGGTCGGATGATTCGGCGCACTGAACACGTCGAAGGTGTTGCCCTGTTCCACTACCACACCGTTTTCCATCACGGCCACGCGGTCGAAGATCTGCTTGGCCACATCCAATTGATGCGTGATGAATACGATGGTGATGCCAAGCTCGCGATTGATGCGTTGCAATAGCGCCAGAATGCCTTCCGTGGTTTCAAGATCCAGCGCGCTGGTGGCCTCGTCGCACAGGAGGATCTCCGGCTCGTTGGCAAGCGCACGGGCAATCGATACACGTTGCTTCTGCCCACCTGAAAGGCTGGACGGATAGCTGTCGATCTTGTTTTCCAGTCCGACGAGCGTAAGCAGTTCGCGGATGCGCTCCTGCCATTGCGGCTTCGGATATCCGCCCGCTTTAAGCGCGAATTCGATGTTCTTGCCGACCGTGACGTTGCCGATCAGGTTGAAGCCCTGGAAGATGAAGCCTATTTTCTTGCGCAGCCCGCGCAGATCCGCACCTCTCAGCCCGGTGATGTCATTGCCGTCAATGACGACTTGTCCGCCGGTGGGGCGTTCCAGCAGGTTGATGGTACGTACCAGCGTGGATTTGCCGGCACCGGAAAAACCGACGATGCCGAAGATCTCGCCTTTGTCGACGTTCAAAGTCACATGTTTGACGGCTTCGACGGTTCGGCCGCCTTCATGGAAGGTGACGGATACATCCTTCAGTTCGATGACGCTCATTGTTCCCTCGTTGTTTCGATTGGCTCGGTAACTCGATTGACGAATCGGTGGGCTTTCCCGCTCAACGCATCTCACACGGGAAACCCACCGATCAGGCCAGTCGACGGTTCACCAAGTGGTCGGCTTGCCGAAATCCTTGAAATCGCTCTTGGCGATGGCGTCCTTGAATTCCTGGCTGGTCAGCAACTTCTTGACGGCCTTACCGAAGTCGGAGTCGACGTCCTTGGTGTTGACCACGAACACATTGATCACGCCTTCGTCCTGCTGTTCCGTGGCAAGCGCCTCGGCTGGCTTGAGTCCCGCAGCCCAGGCGAAATTGCCCGGAACGAGCGCCACATCGACCGTATCGACGGAACGGGCCAGCTGGGCCGCGTCAAGGGTCTTGATCTTGAGGTTCTTCGGATTCGAAGCGATGTCGTTGACGGAAGCCTTGGTGGAGTCGATGTCTCCCTTGAGGGTCACGAGGCCCTGCTGTTCAAGCACTCCAAGCGAGCGTGCCAGATTGGAGCCATCGGCCGCAATGGACACGGTGGAGCCGTCTTCGATATCGTCGATGGACTGGTACTTCTTGGAGTAGATGCCCAGGCCCAGCGTCGGTACCTGGCCCAGCGAGGTCAGATCGAGGTTGTTGTCCTTCGTGAATTTGTTCAGATAGTTGATGTGCTGCATCAGGTTGGCCTGAATGGAGCCGGAGGCGAGCGCCTTGTCGGGCTGCACGTAATCGTTGAACAGCTTGGTCTTGAGTTCGAAGCCGTCGTCTTTGAGGAGCGGGCCGATGACCTTTTCGACCATGTCACCATATGGTCCGGGGCACACGCCCACGGTGATCTTGGTGGTCTTGCCGCTATTGGAGTCGAGGCTGGCCGAGGTGCTGTCGGAGCCGCAGGCGGCGACGGAGACGAGCGTCGTGACGGCGAGTACGGCTGCGAACACGCGCTTGACGTCGTTCGCTTTCTTCAGGATGTTGATGGTCATGGGTTTCCTCTCTCGTATGTGTGTCAGAAAAAACGAAGATATATGGTTACTTATACGGTCACTTGCTTGCCTCGGCGTCGGCTTCGGCCTGGGCTACGATATCCGGATTGTGGATGGCGAAGGCACGTTCCGCAAGATGCACCTCTCGGGTGAGGAATTCATGCAGCTTGCATACGTAGCCGTTTTCGCGGCCCACCTTGGCGATGTATCCGTTGATGTAGTCGACTTCCGTGGGACGTCCCTTGGTCAGATCCTGATACATGGACGGGTAGTGCAGCGGATGAGCCACTCCGGCGGTGTGCAGAATGGTCTCGACCTCCGTCTCACGTGTGCCGAGCAGTTCGTATCCCGCCGCCTCGGCCGCGCCGTAGGCCTCGTCCACGAGCTGTTCGGTGAGCCAGCGCGCGTCGGGATGTGCGTGAAATTCGCCGAAGCGAATCTGATACATGGTGCACAGCGTGTTGAGCACGGCATTGAACACGATCTTGGCCATGCACATGCCGATGAAGTTCTCCACGATAGTCGGGTTCAGCGTGGCCGCCGTGAAATCCTCGAACAGCACCTGTTCGGCCGCCTTCACCCCCTCGCTCGGATCGTCGGCGTAGGAGCACAGGTTCATGGCCTTGGCATGGGCGCCACCGGTGAAGTTGAAGTCGCCCGGACCATATACGTAGGCGCCGATCAGTGCCGTACCGCCGTAGATACGGTCTTTGGAGAAGTATTCGTTGAGTTTTTCGAAATGGCCGTACCCGTTCATCGCGGAGAACACGATCTGGCGGTCGTTGAACAGGTGGGCGCAGCGCTTGAGCACGGCGTCGAGCTGCATCTGCTTGACGAATACGATCCACACGTCCGGCTCGCCGGTGTATTCTTCCGGATAGTAGACGTCGATCGGCACCAGATGGCGGTCTTCGCCATCCTGCGACACATAGGCGCCGCCCTGTTCGCGAATCTTCTCGACGTTCGGCTTCCACGTATCGATGAAATCAACGTCCTTATGCGCGAACTCCTGCAACAGAACACCATACTGAATGCCCATTCCGCCGGCACCGATCACTGCGTACTTCATGCCCCGATCTCCTCTCTCGTCAGTGCTTTTCACCGTCTTTTCAAACGGACAATCACAAGATATCGGAAATAATCAAGCCGGATACCGGCGTGGCTATACGCACTTCTTATGGAAGGCGCAAATCGTAATAATCAATATTTATGGAGCGTTATCAGGATGTCGGCATCAACAGGGGCGCGACCGGGATCCCAACAAAAAAGACCTTCCGCGAAAGCGAAAGGCCTTTCCCATGGGTGTCGTCTTGCAAATCGCAGGTCGACGGCTATCGTCAGTCGACGACGCCCTTTTCCACGACGATGTCGTCCGGGTCGACGTCGGAGCCGTACACCGGCTTCAGAGTCTCCTCGTAATCCTTGTGGAAGAAGTTCTCGTCACCGAGCTTGTCGATTTCCTCGTTGATCCAGTCGAGCAACTCCTTGTTGCCCTTCTGCACGGCCGGAGCGATGGTATCTTCGTCACCGAGCTTGGTGATGCCGACCTTGAAGCCCTTGTTGGACTTGGCCCAGGCAAGCACCTCGGTGTTATCGGTGGAGAATGCGTCGCCACGACCATCGAGCAACGCATTATAGGCATCGGCGTACTGGTCATACTTCTGCAGCTTGATGTCGGGCTCGTTCTTCTCGAAGTAGGTTTCCGCGGTGGTGCCCTTGGCCACGATCAGGGTCTTGCCCTTGAGCTGGCTTACATCGGTGATTTCAGCGCCTTCCGGGGAAACGACGCCGAGCGCGACCTTCATGTACGGCTTGGCGAAGTCGACCTTCTCCTTGCGTTCGTCGGTCACAGTGAAGTTGGCGAGGGTGACGTCGACCTTGTTGGAGGTGAGCACGTCCACACGGGCAGCGGGATCGACGGAGGTGTAGGCCGCCTTCACGCCCAGATCCTTGGCGAGACGCTCGGCGAAGTACACGTCGTAGCCGGCGTAGTTGCCGTCCTTGTCGACATAGCCGAACGGGGCCTTGTCGGAGAACACGGCCACCTTGAGCTCACCGGACTTTTTGATTTCGTCCAGGGTACGGGCGGTGGTCTTGCTCGAACTGGAGCCGCTCGCAGTGGAACCCTCGTCACTCGGGGTCGCTGCGGACGGGCCGCATGCAGCCACGGAGGCCGCCATGATCAACGCGGCCGATGCGGCCACGATGTTCTTTACGGTTTTGCTGATGATTGATGCGGTCATGGTTTCTCCTCTCTTCAAGATGACTGCCATCACAATCTATTGGTCGACGGCATCGCCTGATGTGCGATGCCTGTCGAATTCGAAGGTGTGCAGGAACTGCTGCGCACGTTCGGTCTGCGGGTGGGTGAAGAATCTCTCGGCATCATCGGACTGCTCCACGATGCCACCGTCTTCAAGCAGGATGACCTGGTCGGCGATAGCCCGCGCGAACTGCATCTCATGCGTGACGATGAGCATGGTCTGGCCGCGATCGGCGAGTTCGAGCATCACGTCGAGCACCTCACGCACCATTTCCGGGTCAAGCGCGGCGGTGACCTCGTCGAACAGCAGCACTTCCGGATGCAGAATCAACGCTCGGCAGATGGCCACACGCTGACGCTGACCGCCGGAAAGCTCATGTGGCCAGGCATCCTTGCGATCAGCCAGTCCAACACGTTCCAGCAGCGCGACGGCCTCCTCTTCGACCTCGGCCTTGTCACGCTTCTGCACGAGGGTCGGCGCAAGCGTGATGTTGCCGAGTACGGTTTTGTTCGGAAACAGGTCATAGCTTTGAAACACCATGCCGATACGCGTGCGCAACTCACTGCTGCGCTTGCTGCGACCTGCGGATTCGGTGCCCGGCCTGCCGGTTTCGATGACCTCGCCATTGAGCGATATGGTACCGCCCTGGATCGGCTCGAGTCCCGCGATGGTGCGCAACAGCGTCGATTTGCCGGAACCGGAAGGTCCGACGATCACGAACACCTTGCCGTGCGGTACCTCGAAGGAAATATCGTTCAGCACCGGCCTGTCGGCGTTGGCGTACTGCTTGACCAGATGCGCGACCTGAAGGCTTGGCTGCTGCATGTCAGTCATGCGACCACCTCTTTTCCAGTCGGCGGGCCACGATGGACAGCGGCCAGCACACGATGAAGTACATGAAGAAGATCACCCCGTAAATCCACAAGGTTCCGGTCGGGTATTGAAAACGGTTCGCATCGATAATCTGCTGGCCCACCTTGATCACCTCGACCACACCGAGCAGTACTGCCAGCGAAGTGGTCTTGACGATTCTGGTGGCGAGATTCACCGAAGCCGGAAGAAGCCTGCGCAACGCCTGCGGCAGAATCACCCGGGTGAAGGTCTGCCAGGGACCAAGTCCCAGTACGTAAGCGGACTCATATTGCGCGTCGGGAATCGATTCGAGCGCACCACGCACAAGATCGCCCAGCTCGGCGCCGCCCCACAGCACGAATACGAACACGCAGGCACCGGTCGCATCCAGGTTCCAGTTCCAGGCGCGGGCAAAACCGTAGAACGCAATGAACAGCAATGCCAGCTGCGGCATGATGCGAATGAAATCAAGATAGATGCGGGTCAGCAATCGGATGACGGGATTGTTCATCGTCATCAGCCAACCGACGATCAGTCCGACCGGAACGGAAAGCACGACGGACACGCCGGCAATCCACACCGTGACCCACAGTCCCTGCAGCAAGCGTGGAAAGACGCCCGGCTGGAGCAGAATCTCAGCGCCGTTCATAGTCGAACCTCCGCTCCAGCCATGTGCCGAACAGCGAAATCGGCAGCAGAATAATCAAGTATGCGACCACCAACATGAACAGCGACTCATACGTGCTGTAATACATGCCGATCAGATCCTTGGCCATATACATCACGTCGGCGAGCGCGATGGCGGAAACCACGGAAGACTCCTTGATCAGAAAGATCACATTGGCCACCACGCCGGGAATGGACGTGCTGACGGCCTGCGGAATAACCACACGGCTCAGGGTCTGCCATGTATTGAATCCCAGTACGTAGGCGGATTCGCGTTGTACGTTGGGTATGGTCTCAAGTCCGCCGCGCATCGCCTCGGCCATGTAGGAGCCGCCGAGAAAACCGAGTCCCACGATGGCGCATTGTTCGGCCGACCAAACCACGCCGAGCTTCGGCAGACCGAAGTACAGAAAGTACAGCTGCACCAGCAACGGGGTGTTGCGGCTCAGTTCGATGTAAACGCGCACGATCTGCCGCAGGACGGGGATACGTGCGATTTCAACGCCCGCGCAGACCAGACCGACGGCAATCGCGAGGGCGATGCCGAACACCGAGATGAACAGCGTCATTTCAGAGCCTGTGACAAAAAACGGCGCATAATGCGTGATAAACGTCCAGTCGAGCACGTGTCACCTCCTCGCCTCTCATCGCTATTCGCGTGTCCATATCCGATGCGCACTGTCGTACGACCTGTTTGACAGGCGCGGCCCATCGTAGCGCGGAACGGACCGGCAACAGGCCATGGCGTTATCGGATTTTCATATAGGGACTTATCAGGAACCCGCGAACCGGCCTCCCGGCAATCCTTTCACAGTATCGCACAGCATGCGTTTCTGCTGTAAGCCGATGACCGAATGTGAAGATTGGGTACACCTCGCGAGAGAGTAGGCACATGCTCATTCGACATGCAACCATGGATGACCTTGACGCGATTGTGGCGGTCGAAGCCGCGTGCTTCCCTCCTGCGGAGGCGGCGAGCAACGAAAGCCTCACCGCTCGCGTCGCCGCGTACCCCGACCATTTCTGGCTGTTGGTCAACACCGAAAGCGACGATGACGCCTGCTTCCCCGCTTCCGTCCAGGATGGCACGCTCGTAGGCTTCGTCAACGGCATGACCACCGACGAACCGGATCTCAGCGACGCCATGTACGATGACGCCTCCATGCATGACGAGAACGGGGCATGGCAGATGATCTTCGGCGTGGATACGGCTCCCGTGTATCAGCATCGTGGTTGCGCCAGCTATCTGCTGCGTCGCGTGATATTGGATTCGGTGCTCGCCGGACGTAACGGCATCGTGCTCACCTGCAAGGAACGTCTGATTGGATTCTACGCCCGCTTGGGATTCGTGGATGAGGGCGTTTCCTCATCCACCCATGGCAATGTGGTCTGGCATCAGATGCGATTAAAACTCACGCATGCCACCACCGAGCAGGCCGATCGCGCCGCCGAAGGACCTGGCGAGGTCACCGCGGCCATCGCCGTGGTCAAGGCGGGCATGCCTTCCGGCTCGCCGACCAGGCCAGTGGAGGCCGCCGAGCCCGGCATAGGCGATGCGATCGGTGCTGCGACCGAATCCGCCACCCTCCCGCAGTACGCCCCTGCCTCAGCCGACACGCTGAATACCAGCAGCCATGCCACGCTTCCCGCCAAAATTGCCGCGATGGCGACCGCGAAAAGCATTCGTGTGGCCATGAGCGAGGCCACCGCCACCATGGATCGCGAGGTTCCCGAGACCACGGAGTTTCCAGCGGTGACCGCACAGAGCTGACGTTTCGCCGCACACCCTACGACACGCCGATGATTTGCATTTCGTGGATTATCCACGTAAGTTAGCACTCGCTTCGGGCGGTTGGCGCAGAGGTAGCGCACTTCCCTGACACGGAAGGGGTCACAAGTTCGAATCTTGTATCGCCCACGCGAAGCGGATGACGAAGCCGGCAAGCCGGTGGAGACATCCACGGGTGATTGGCGCAGCGGCTAGCGCACTTCCTTCACACGGAAGGGGTCATAGGTTCGATTCCTATATCACCCACTGAATTTCTGCTTCTCACGGCAGAAATTCTTTGCGGACATAGCTTAGTTGGTAAAGCGCAACCTTGCCAAGGTTGAGACCGCGGGTTCGAGTCCCGTTGTCCGCTCCAGTAAATCTCATTCGGCAAAACCTCAGCATCATTCGATACTGGGGTTTTTTCTTTTCACCGCATCAGACTACCGTCGGGTTGTCCCCATCATGCGCCGACGATAATCGGGACAACCCGACGATGCTTCCTACTCCCCCACGCCACTCCATGCATAGCCGAGATGCATGAATTCCGGCACCTTGTACCATTTGACCGGATAGCCCGCACCATGCGCGCAAAACACCGAATCCGGCGTGTTTTCCAGATCGGCTTCCGGATCGTATGCCGCGTTCTCAATCACCTCATCGGCATTATGGCAAGGACGGTATCCGGCGAAGACGCAACTTAAATGTCCGCGGCCATGCGTGTAGGCGTTCACATCCATCGCGTAGTCCTGCATTTCGGCCACCGGAGCGGTGCCATCCAATACCATGTACTCACCATCGGGACTCGGAGTCTCGAATGTGCCACCCATCCGCTGCACGTCAGCCATGGCATGACCGACCATGTCCTGCGGTACTTCCAGACGGAAGCCATACCACGGTTCCAACAGACGGCAATCGCCCTGCTTCTTCGCCTCCATCAGGCCCTGCCTGATCGCACGATATGTGGCCTGGCGGAAATCACCGCCCTCCGTATGTTTCAGATGCGCACGGCCGACCAACAACGTAATCCTCATATCGGTGATAGGCGAGCCGGTAAGCACACCCAGATGTTCACGTTCCTGACAATGTTGCAAAATCAGTCTCTGCCAGTTACGGTCAAGCACGTCCTCGCTGCACACGGTCGCATACCGCATGCCGCTTCCGGCCGGCAACGGCTCAAGCAGCACATGGGTCTCCGCATAGTGACGTAACGGTTCGAAATGGCCCACGCCTTCAATCGGTTTGGCAATCGTCTCCTTGTAGAGAATGCTGCCCGGACCGAACGAAACGTCCAATCCGAAACGGTCGTGCATCATCTGCTGGATAATCTCCAGCTGTACGGCACCCATCAACTGCAAGTGCACTTCTTCGAGACGCGTCTGCCACACGACATGCAGTAGCGGATCCTCATCCTCCAACTCGCGCAACGCCACGAGGCATTTGTGGATGTCACACTCTCCTGGCAGCAGCGTGTAGGTGAGCACCGGCTGCAGTATCGGACTCTCACCGTTGCGTTCAAAGCCCAGGCCTGCGCCGGGGAATGTCCGTGTCAAGCCCGTCACCGCACACACCGTACCGGCCGGAACCGTGTCAACCGTGGTGAATTTCGCACCGGAGTAGACACGCACCTGATCGGCCTTTTCATGCCATGTACCGTCTTCACCGCACGAACCGTCGCCTGCCGTGGCGGAACCGACCCGCACCGTGCCGGTCAGCAATGCCTTCGCCGCGAAGTCGCCGCCCGTCACTTTCAACCAAGTCAGGCGATTGCCTTGCGCATCATGTGACACCTTATATATACGCGCTCCGAGTTCGTTGCCGTAGCAAGGCTCTTCAACGTATCGTTCGAAGCCTGACATGAATGCTTCGACGCCTTCCATTTTCAGAGCCGAACCGAAGAAGCAAGGGAAGATCTCGCGATGCACGATCATGGTACGGATGGTTTCATCCGAAACGGTTCCGGCTTCGAGGTAGGCGTTCATGGCGGATTCGTCCTGCATGGCGATTGCTTCCATGGCATCCGCAAATGCGGGATTGTCTGCGCCCCGCTCCCCTGCACCGGTGAAACCTGTAAAGTCGATGCAGCCATCGGAAAAACGTTGCTTGAGTTGGTTCAACAATGTCGCCTTATCGGCACCGGGCGCATCCATCTTATTGATGAAGACGAAAGTGGGCACCTGGTAACGTGCCAGCAATCGCCACAGCGTCTCGGTATGACCCTGAATGCCGTCGGTGCCGGAGATCACCAGAATCGCATAGTCGAGTACACGCAGGGTGCGTTCCGTTTCGGCGGAGAAATCGACGTGGCCTGGAGTGTCAAGCAGGGTCAGCGTAAGACCGTCCGCTTTGATGATGGCCGGTTCGGTGAAGATGGTGATGCCGCGCTGACGCTCCATTGCATTCGTGTCGAGAAACGCATCGCCATGATCCACACGGCCAAGCCTGCGCACCTGACCGGTGGCATAGAGCAACGCCTCCGACAATGTGGTCTTACCCGCATCCACATGTGCCAGAATGCCGGTGACGATTCGTTTCATAATCCCTCCCACAGGCCGACTAACCTATCAACAACATACACACCGCCCCTGTCTCAACAATCGCAATCGTCGTCGCGAAGGGCACGTGCAATGCCGCCATCCTTGGCCATGTGCCAACGATCTCGGATGGCTCAGCGTCCAAATTATTCCAGCTTGTGGGTGAATCACCTCGCTCGCAAGCCACTCAGAATCCCGAAACATCCAGACACTGGAACAATCACCCCGTTCACAGACTTCTCAGCGTCCCAAATCATCCGGCCTGTGGATGAATCATCCCGCTGGGCGCTCCCGCAATGCACCAAATCATCCAGTCACTGGAACAATCACCCCTGCAAATGGCTTCTCAACGTCCCGATTTCTCCAGTGACTGGCGCAATCATCCCGCTGCAGGGTTTGTGAATGGGATACATCATCCACCCACTGGATTATTTATCCCCTCAACCAATCAAACAGGATGTTGGCATCATTACGGGAACCCCTCATCGTCGCATCGACCGAACACACGCGAAAGGGTTTGCACCATGCAAACTCATAGCCACGGTGTTCACAAGGCTTTGAGAACAATACCCATTGCGGCGAGAATCACCCCGATGTATTGGGCGGCTCGTACATGTTTGCGAGGTACTCCCAACAGGCCGAATCGGTCGACCACAAGCCCTCCGCCAACCTGCCCGAGCAATATGAGCATGACCGTCATACCGGTGCCGATTTCCGAGGACAGATATGCATTGCACATCACCAGAGTCGCCCCCAGTAATCCGCCTACCCACATCCACCATGGGTTGCCTTTTTCCAACGCATCGCCGAGACTGTAGGTATGGTCGACCAGACCCACCACAATCGTCAGAGCAGCCAGCCCGACGACAAAGGAGGCCAACGAAGCCTTGGCGGGAGATCCCAACGAGACGCCAAGTCTGCCGAGCAAGGCCGTTTGAACAGCCGAACACATGCCGAAGGATACCCCTGCCAAACTCCATAGCGCCATCGCAAGCACATCGTGCGAAGCTCCCGGATTGACATGTCGTCTCACTCCTGCATCATCCGCCGCATCTCGATGACCCAGCTGCAGACCGGCCCCCATGACGGCAAGCAGGAAACCCGCCATTGCAAGAACCGTGCCGCATACACGCAACGGTGAAATCGCCCGCTGTTGTGCGCCGAACCAGCCAAAAGCGTCGATCAGCAATCCCATGACGATCTGCCCCGCGACCGTCATGATCACGGTCCTCAAACTACCTAATTTCGGCAATAGCAACACGTTGCCGGTCAGGAACGTCACGCCGAACACACCGGCGAGCCACATCCACCATGGGCCGTCCGCCGCCGTAGCCGACAACAACGGATAAGGCCCCGTCGCCAACACAATGGCCAGCATCGACAGCAACCCCACACTGAACGACACCATTGAGGCACGCAAGGGCGAACCGACAGAACGGCCCAGACGCGCGTTCACCGCTGTTTGCACCGGCGTAATGGAACCCGAAAAAACACCCAACAGCAACTGCAGCATGCCTTGACTCCTTCTTCCTCCAGCACGTCACTATAGTAGGATGCAATTTCCAAACTACCGACGCTAAGAACCCGTCAGCGTCGGTGGATTGGGAAAGATCCTAATCCACCGACGGTAGATGGCATGTCAGCGTCGGTGGATTGAATGTTCTCCCAATCCACCGATGGTGAGGCGTATCTTAGCGTCGGTAGATTGGGGGGAACTATGGAAAAGTCCCCGCTCCGTATGGGGGCGAGGACTTGATCGTGACCCCGGGGAGACTCGAACTCCCGACCTTGAGATTAGAAGTCACATGCTCTATCCAGCTGAGCTACAGGGCCAAACCTGATTCAGTATAGTCAGTTCACACGCGGTTGCCAACTTGACACATCAACAATTCTGCCCCACCCCGTCACATTCCCCTCATCAACAAGCGCAATCCGGCATCCCTGAGCTCAATCATCGATAACATGTCGCTCGTTGCGAACCCATACCATTAGGGCAGCAGAGGAGATGCAACGAAGTTTATACGCTCCCTCACCCGGTGTTTTTACAGTGAAAACCCAGATGCATCTTACTCGAACGCCCCGCAAGACAATGGGACCACATCCCTACGCCCCTCTTTACCGCACAGACCGCTATGCCGCAGTTCGCCCTATAATTACGAGTCTGCCCGTAATTCACGGTAATTGTCACACCATTGGCGACCGGAGTAGAATTACCCGCATAAGGATTTGAAAGTACCGCATACCGGCCGCGCGACAGATAATGCCTTATCATTCACAGCGGCGAAAGAGTCAACGAATGAAACGCAGAGAATCTTTGCTTGTCGCCGTCTGCATTGGCGTGCTATCCTTTTTCCTATTTCGTTTTGCGCTTGTGGATTGCATCGAAATATGGCAAACCATTGAATCCATACTGGGATCGCTCCATCCTTTCATGCAATCCCACGTATGCATCATCGCCTTGCTTACCTGTTGCTCATTAATCACGGCACTGCTTACATATCAAATCTGCATAGGTAAAATTCATGTTCTATTGCTATATTTCATCACTGCATTATATCTTTTATTAATTTTTGCAATAATAATGCTTAAAAGTAGAGGAATATCCGGCTTTAATGTTAACCCATTATTGATTGTCCAAGAACTCCTTCAAGCACCTCTCACAGTTCTGTTCAACATGCTTGCATTCATGCCAATAGGCTTTATGCTGGCATGGAAGTGTCAGTCCCCCAAAGTCACAATCCTGCTTTTCCTCGCATTCATTACGATTTGCGAACTCATCCAAAGCATCTTGCATCTGGGTATTTTCGACGTTGATGACATCCTGCTCAACACCTTTGGCTTCGCCCTTGGCTTTCTTGCGCAAAACCATACCGATTCCCGCGGATGGAGCATGCAGAGACAAGGGAACTTCGTCATCATCAGCAAACGATGACGCCCTTGAATTCGACGATATGTCCGACACCGCGGACAATCCATCGAATCGCCCAGTCACAACCGGCTCACGGCTCGATAATCCAGCTCAATCCTACGAGCACGATGAGAAACAGCACGTTCACCGCGGAGTAGACGGCCAGATAGCGGCCCTTCTTGTTCGGATACTTGCGCACCACATTCTTGTAGCCAATCAGCGAGGCCATGGATGCGATCAGCGTACCCATGCCACCCAGATTGGTGCCGATGATCAGCTCACGCCACTGGTCGCAGAAACCGGAGAGCAACAGCGTGGTCGGCACGTTGGAGATGAACTGGCTGGAGACTACGGACACCTCCAGCGGGTGCGCGCCCACCAGCGAGGCCGCCAGCTCATAGAATTCCGGCACACGCTTCATGTTGCCGATGAAGATGAAGAACATGCAGAACGTAAGCGGCAGTCCCCAATCGACATTGCGGAATACGCGGCGATCGCACAGCAGAAAAGCCGCCACCACGATCACGCACATGACCCACAGCGGAATGAAATCACTCACCGCGAGCAGGCAGACCACGAACAGCGCACAATATACCAGCGTGCGCCAGCCGCCATAACCGGCACCATAGCCGGTCACGCGGATCTCATCCGGCTGCGGCTGGTCGGCGCGAGGAGCGAGCACGTTCTGTTCGATGCCGACACCGTCGATCGAAGAGAATTCGGAAACCGGCTTCTTGCCGAATACCACGCAAGTGATGAGTACCAGTAGCACCGCCGCGGTCGCCGAATATGGTGCCATGATGCCGATCATTTCAGATGATGGCATGCCGGTAAGCGCCTTCAGATACAGGTTGTGCGCATTGCCGATCGGGGTGAGCATGCTGCCGACGTTCGCACCGACCGTCATCAGCGTGCCGACGAGCACCGCATGCTCCTCCATATGAGCCATGGTGAGCACGGCCAACGCGAATGGGATGAACGTGACCAATGCCACGTCGTTGGTGATCAGCATGCCGGAGAAATAGGTGAGCGAAATCAGCGTGATCACCAGACCGCGTGCGGTGCTGACATGATGCAGCAGACGCGAGCCGATGATACGGAACACACCGATGCGTTGGAACCCGCACACCACCAACATCAGGCAGATGAGCTGCGAGATGGTGCTGGCATGAATATAGCCGGCATACTCCTTATCCGGCGGAACGATGAAGCACGAGATCACGGCGAGTATGGAAGCCACTACGAGAATGGTCTCGTTCTTCAGGACCTTGACCACCAAACGTCGCATCCATTCCTCCAGGAATCCTCACCTGCAACATCGTCTGCAACAGTGAGCTATGTTCATCAAATGCCGTACCCACTTTACCCGAAACTCCGCCTATCATAAGGCCTCGGCGTGCTGAAATTCCGACCATTCCAACGTTTTTCGACCACTCCGCCTTACTGCCTTATGCCATTGCAAACCGGCAAAACACCCAAAAGCATTGCCATGGACCTGTTATTGATAAAGTCTTCAACAAGGATTTCGTCTATTGTTCGGATAGCGTTCAGCACCGGTTCGCTTTCGTCACCTTCCGTTCGCCAAACGACACGTCGACATGCACGAAGACGCCCATGACGGGCTCCTACCTAAGTGGGTGGATCATTCGGCGAACCTTCGTCAGGCGATGTTGTTGCCGTACACCTTCGCCTGCAGATCCTTGCGCAGGGCCTCCATGTTCGTGACCTGACCGAGCAACTCGATCTTCTCACCGCCATCCGGCAACTGCGCCATACGACGCTTGGCCGCACCGATCTTACGCATAAGACCCATGTCTAGCAGGCGGGCCAGCAGCTCGGAGGCATAACGCCGTTCGGCATCCGTCGGTTTGCGCAGCTGCACGGCACCTTCCTGCTCCCGCGACGCCCGGCCCATGTTCATGTCGTCTTCGCTCGGCGGCAGCGGCAATGGCATGACCGCCAGCTCGTTGATTACCGATTCGAGCATCGGCCCGCCGGCCTTGGTCAGATTATGCATCCACAGACCTTGCGGCGTATCCTCGCTCGGCAAGCCACCTGCCGCGGCCACGGCCTGGAACAACGAACGGAACACCGGCGTAATGAAGTTCGACAATGTGAGCCCTGCGAACATGCTCGGCTCCACGGCACGCGGCACCTGAATCAGCGTGGCCATGAACTGCTGTTCGCAGATGAACACGGCATCATCGATACGGTAGTAGGTCTGCTCGGTGGCGTCACGATGCTCCAAGGCCTTCCGCACGGAGCGATTCTCATACGGGTTGGCACCTTGTTCCACGCGCTGTTCCACGGCGTTGCCACCGACGTAGCGTCGTTTCGGCGCGTAGGCATCGTCATCGCGTACGTTGAGCTTACGACGGGCATCGCGCACTTCACGTTGCATGATGTCCAGATCGATGCCGATACGACGAACCGCCTTGCGGGTGTACAGGTCCAACAGCGAACGATCCCGAATCTGCGCGATCAGTGGCGCGACCGCCTTGACCGCCCCCATCTGACCGGTCGTATAGGTGGTGTCGAACCGGCCGATCGCCGCCTCGATCACAAAGTCATACAGCGGTTTCGCCTGCTCAATCAGAGAACGCACCGCCTCGTTGCCCCGTTTGATGCGCAGGTCGCATGGATCGAGGTTGTCATCGGCCACGGCCACGAAGGTCTGCGACAGAAACGCCGAGTCCAAGCCAAACGCATGGATGGCGGCCTTCTGCCCGGCCGCATCGCCATCGAAAGTGAATACGATGCGCGAGCTCAATGCCTGACCTTCGACCTTCAAAGGTCCGACCAACTGTACGGCTCCCAGCGAATCATCGGCAATCAGACGCCGCACGATCTTGGCATGTTCGGCACCGAACGCAGTACCGCAAGTGGCTATGGCGGTATCGATGCCGGCCAGATGCATGGCCATCACATCGGTGTAGCCTTCGACGATCACCACCTGACGCTTCTTCACGATCGCGGATTTTGCCATATCGATGCCGTACAGCACCTGGTTCTTGCGATACAACTGCGTATCGGGGGTATTGATGTACTTCGCGTTGATCGCGTCATCCTCATACAGCTTGCGCGCGCCGAAACCAAGCGTACGGCCTGTCGAATCGCGAATCGGCCAGGTCACACGCCCGCGAAAATAATCGTAGACGCCGTGCTGACCCTGACGTGCAAGGCCCGCATCGAGCATCTCCTTCTGCGTGAAGCCCTTGCCCGCCAGATGGCGTACGAGATTGTCCCAACCCTGCGGCGCGTATCCGCAGCCGAATCGCTGGCAGTCAGCCTGGCTGAAATTACGGCCATCGAGCAGTTTGCGGGCGGCAAGCGCCTCTCTGGTCATCAACTGCGATACGAAGAACTCCTGCGCCGCTTCGTTCGCTTCGAGCAGACGGGCACGCTTCGAACCGGCATGCTCGGGCTTGGCGTTCGCCTGATCGTAACGCAACTCGATATGGTACCTGTCGGCCAGCAATTCCACCGCATCACGGAAGTCGATGTTTTCCTGCTGCTCCACATAGCCGAACACGTCGCCGCCGAGGCCACAGCCGAAACAATGCCACACGCCGAGCGCGGGACGCACCGAAAAACTCGGGGTCTTCTCGTCATGGAAGGGACATAGGCCTACGTAAGTGCCGGTTCCGGAAGGTTTGAGCGTGACCGTTGCGGACACGATGTCATACAGATCGGCTGCGGCACGTACTTTTTCGACATCTTCCTTCAGAATCATTCCCGGCATACGTTCCAGAGTACCAGCGTGCCCACAGGTTATGACTACGCGGCGCATGCAACGCACGGCACGATCAAGGCCGTTCGGCCAAGACCGCGATCGCGCATCGCATCCGCCGCTGCGCCAGGAAGCGGGAAAGAACTGGGATTGCTTGGGGTTGTCGTTTGTCCGCCCGTCAGCAAAGCAAGGAGTGAAGGGCCAGTGCGGAGGTGTCGGTGAGGCTGGCGACCTGGTCGATTGCGACGCGCAGGCGGGCGTTGTCGTCGGCGGCCTCATTCCAATCGTCGAGAAACACGCTTTCGAGCGCGCTGGAGGGGCGCGGATCGTCGGCCATGAACACTTCGACCAGATCGGCGACAATCCGTCGTTCCGCATCATGCATCGGTTCACGTTCGCCCGGGGCCATCACGAAATGCACGGTGATGCCTTTCAACGCCACGATTTCGTAGCTGGTTTCCTCAGGGATGATGAGATTGCCATGGTAGCGGGTGAGCGGATCGCTGCCGTACACGTCCCGCGTCGCGGCTTCGACGGAGTTCGCGAACCGTCCGATCAGGTCGCTGGTCATATTCTTCAGGGCTGCCAGCGAATGGCGAGATCCGTCAAAGTAGCCGGGAAAAGTGCCACGATGATGCATACGATGAAATGCCGCCACAAGTTGGTCGGGATCCCACTGCCGGCCGTACCAGCTACGTGAATCCTCAATGACGGCGTCGATCACACTGCTTTCGTGCAGTACGTCCGGATTGAACGATCCGGTGGCGATGGCGTCCTCCACGTCATGCACGCTGTAGGCGATGTCGTCAGACAGATCCATGACCTGGCACTCAACCGGCCTCGCAGCCTTGGGAGCGCCTTGCTTGAGCCATTCGAACACTCCCCCGTCATCCGGGTAGACGCAGAATTTCGCGCTGCGTTCCCCTTTGGGATGCTCGGCGGCCTCGGCGTAGGTCCACGGGTATTTGACGGTGGCGTCAAGCGCCGCACGTGTCAGATTCACTCCGGCGGGGCGCCCATCGGGAAACAGTATTTTCGGTTCGAGCCGGGTGAGCAATCTCAAGGTTTGCGCATTGCCTTCGAAACCGCCGATATGTTCCGCGATTTCAGCAAGCACACGCTCTCCGTTGTGTCCGAACGGCGGGTGGCCGAGATCGTGCGCGAGACAGGCGCAGTCGACCACATCCGGATCACAGCCGAGGGAGGCGCCAATCTGACGGCCAATCTGCGCAACCTCCAACGTGTGCGTGAGTCGGGTTCGTACGAAATCGTCGGTACCGGCCACCAACACCTGACTTTTCGCGCCGAGCCTACGGAGTGCCGACGAGTGAATCAGCCGGGCCCGATCACGCTGGAAGGCGGTGCGCGTACTGGATTTCGGCGGTTCCGGGGCCCACCGTTCTTCATCGAAAGACGTGTAACCAACCGTCATGGGCACCTCCGCTCAGCACACCCCGGTCGACCTGAAGGCCAACCGCTCCCGCCGGCAGGCGCTCGACTGGCACCCATCGTTCCGACGAATCAGGTACTTTACAGAATACTGTTCGAATCGAGTTTGGCGAGATCTTCGGCGGACAGCACCTCCGTGGCATGCTCGTACAGGCGCGGGATGCGATTGCGCAGGCAGGTGAAGATCTCATAGCTGATGGTGTCGGCGGCACGGCCCCAATCGTCGGCGGTGGGTTCGGCGTAATCCTCGCCGCGACCCGGACCGAACAGTTCCACCGTATCTCCCTCGTGGATGCCGAGCGCATCCGCGGAGCCATGCAGGTCAAGAATGAACTGGTCCATGCATACCCGGCCGGACACACGGTACAGACGCGGACCTTCAGCGGTCATCACACGCACCGGGCCGCCAGCCTTGACCACATGCTTGGCACCTTCCATATCGAAGCCGGAAGCGGAACGGTGAATGCCGTCCGCATACCCGATTGGTACGATCGCCGTGGAAGTGTCGGTCGGGGTCAGATAGGTGCGGCCATAGGAGATGCCATGTCCCGCCTCGACATCCTTGACGGTGCCGAGCTGCGCCTGCAAGGTCATGGCCGGCTTCAGACCATACGTACCGGGCGTGCCCATGGCCGGATCCGCCTCGTAACCGTACAGGCCGATGCCCGGACGGGTCAGCTCGAAATGGATTTCCGGACGGCTCAACGTGGCGGCGGTATTGGCAAGATGACGAATCTCCGGGGCGATGCCGGCCGCTTCCATACGGCGGGTGAAATCCTTGAAATTCTCAATCTGACGGTCGGTGGAGGCTACGAATTCCGGCACGTCCGGCGCATCCGCGACAGCCAGATGGCTCCACTGGCCGACGACATGCAACACGCCCTCCTTGACGAGCGGCACCAACTTGGCGAGTGCCGCGTCGAAACCGGCCGGAGTGAAGCCGTTACGTCCGAAACCGGAATCGACCTTCACATGTACACGGGCGGTTTTGCCGAGACGACGCGCGGCCTCGGCCACGCCGTCGATACCACCAAGCGAACCGACGGAAACGTCGATATCGTTGGCAACCAGCTCAGCGAACGGCACCGCGGTGCCGTTGTAGACCCATGTCAGAATATGGCAGCGGTCCAAGCCGATACCGGCCTTGCGCAGCAAGAGCGCCTCATGCGATTGTGCGGTGCCGAGCCAAGTCGCGCCGCCCGCCAAGGCAGCCAAGGCTGCAGGAATCAGGCCATGGCCATAGGCGTCGGCTTTGACCACGCCCATCACGGCCGTACCCGAATTCGGTCCGCCGACCACGCTCACCAAGTGGCGCATGTTGTCACGCAACGCGGCCAGATCGACGATCGCCTGCGCCGGATACCGCCGACGGGCCGCCTCATAATTCGCCTTGCCCTGGTCGGATGAGAATTGCCATTCACGTGTAGCGCTCAAAGTCATGGCTCCTATTGTTACGCCGTTGTGTGACGTGCCATGTTGCGCACACGCGGATTATGAGACATTTCACGCGGTTTCCACGATTTTGTCCGCGGCCGGTCTTTACACTCTCCATACACGAGGTCTTTCGATGCTGTTAGGAAGACCCATTTGATTTCTGGCGTTGAGGCGTGCCAGAGTCCCGGAAATCCGTCCGGTTCAGCCCATAAGGAATCCATTTAAAGGGAAAAGAAGACCATGGATCTATTTCGCAAGAAATCTGTGGATCAACTCGTCTCCGAGTCGACCCCGCTCAAGCGAACAATGAAAACTTTTGACCTTACCATGTTGGGCATCGGCGCCATCATCGGCACCGGCATCTTCGTGCTCACCGGTAAGGGCGCTCTCACCGCAGGCCCGGCACTGTGCATCTCCTTTCTGTTGGCGGCCATCTGCTGTGGTTTTGCCGGCCTGTGCTATGCGGAATTCGCCGCGATGGCACCGGTCTCCGGTTCCGCCTACTCGTATGCGTATCTCGCGTTCGGCGAACTGATCGCTTTCGTGATCGGCTGGGATCTGATTCTGGAATATGCGTTGCAGGCAGCCACCGTCTCCGCCGGCTGGTCCGGTTATTTCAACAAGCTGCTGGAAGGCTTCGGACTGCATCTGCCGGTCGAGCTGACCGCCGCCTACGGTACCACGCCGGGAGTCACCACCTACTTCAATCTGCCGGGCTTCGTGATCGTGCTCGTCATCACATGGCTGCTGTCGATCGGCATCAACCAGACGAAGAAGGCCAATGACATCATGGTGTTGATCAAACTGGCCATCATCGTACTGTTCATCGTGTGCACCGTCTGGTATGTGAACCCCGCCAACTGGAAGCCGTTCTCCCCCTACGGCATCTACACGTTCCAGCCGGGTTCGACGCAGCCATACGGCATCGTGCCGGCCGCATCGATTGTGTTCTTCAGCTTCATCGGCTTCGACGCGGTGTCATCCTCCGCCGAGGAGACCATCAATCCGAACAAGACGCTGCCGCGCGGCATTCTCATCTCGTTGGCGCTGTCGACCGTGCTGTACATCATCATGACGCTCATCATGACCGGCGTGGTACCGTACAAGGAATTCGCGAAGTTCATCGACGCACCGGTCGCAGGCGTGATTCTCGAAACGGGTCTCAACTGGCTGGCATTCATCGTGAACCTGGGCGCGTTGCTCGGCATGACCACCGTGATGCTGGTCCAGTTGTACGGCCAGTCCCGTATCTGCTACGCCATGAGCCGTGACGGCCTGTTCCCGAAGTTCTTCGGCGAAGTGCACCCGAAGTATCGCACCCCGTTCAAGGGTACTTGGTTCTTCGGCATTCTGACGGCTGTCGCCGGCGGTTTCATCAACATCAACGTACTGTTCGAACTGGTGAACATCGGCACGCTGTCCGCGTTCATCATCGTATCGGCGGGCATTCTGTGGATGCGCAAGACCCAGCCGGATGCGCACCGTGGATTCAGGGCTCCCGGCGTACCGTTCACGCCGATTCTGGCCATCGTGTTCTGCTTCGTGCTGATTCTCGGCCTCAACTGGGAAACCTGGGTGCGTTTCGCCGTGTGGTTCGGACTCGGCCTGATTGTGTACTTCGCGTATAGCCGCAAGCGTTCCAAGCTGAACGAACCGGGCCTGTTCTAAATAAAAAAAATGCTCCCCGATGGGGAGCATTTTTTTATCACCACTCGTGGCGCTGATAGGCGATACGTGTGGTATCGGTGGATCGATCCAGCAGCTGGATCAGACCACAGCGCGCGAATCCATTGGATTCGAAGATGTGCTGCATGGCCTTGTTGTTCGGATGCGTATCCGCACGCACGTTGCCGTAATGTTCAAGGGCCCAATTGATGCAGTCCTTGGCGGCACCTTTACCGAGCCCGGACGAGGCGATGCGGTGGATGGTCACATATGGGTCGTCATCCAACCAGGCACCGTCAATGTTCACATAGGTCGGATCAATGCCTAGGCACAGGGCGAATTGGGCGAGCACACGCTCCTTGCCGTCAACGGTGTCGACCAGCAGTATGGTACGCTGCATCTCGATGTCCTCACGAACCACTTCCTCGCGCGGGAATGTGCTGCCCCATTGCGTGGGATTACCGTTGGCGGCCATGAGTTCACGCGCATGCCGGTAAATCTCCAACATGATCGGAAGATCAGCCATCGTGGCGCGGCGGAAGCGCCGTTCAGGAATGGTCTCGCTCACCTGTTCACCTCTGATTCGTTCTCTCGTATTCCGAGCGTCAAAAATACCATGCTCACTGCACAGGCCGCACACATCCAGCTATCTGCCTTATAGATGGCAGATACCTAGGGCAAATTGCCACTTAGGGGGTATCTTTCCCGGGCTTTTCGCCTGATATGCGACGAATACGTGCCATCTATAAGGCAGATAGCCTTCTCATACCAGCTTGCGCTCAAACGGATCAGAGCTGATGCCCTTGGAGAGAATGTCTCTGCACCATTCCTTCGCCGTGAACAGGCTGTGATCGCGATAATTGCCACAACTTTCGATGGTGGTGGCCGGCACATCATCCCAAGTGGCTTCGAAAGCGATGAATTCCAGCGCCTCCTTCAGAGCCTTGGCCACATCCTCGGTGGAGTGTTCGCCCCAGGTCAGCAGATGGAAGCCAGTACGGCATCCGAAGGGCGAGCAGTCGATGTAGCCCGGAATGCGTTCGCGCAACAGTACCGCGATGGTGTGTTCGATGGTGTGCAATCCGCCGGTGGGGATGGCGTTCTCGTTCGGCTGCACCAAACGCAGGTCATAGTTGGACACCACGTCGCCGTTCGGTCCTTTTTCGGTATCGATGTAACGCACATACGGCGCCTTCACCTTGGTGTGGTCCAATTGGAAGCTTTCCACGACCGGCTTGTCGTCTGCCATTGCTGTTGTCCTTTCCTGCGAACTGTCCCGCATAAGCGATGTTCGTTCCTACTGTTGTCGTTTCATGGGGCGCAGTCAACCGAAGCGTCATGCGTTTTGCCGATAACGCGCTGCAATCCGGCGGAAAGGCCACGCTCAGCCGGCATTGATCGAACGGATCAGATTCATGAACCGCTCGCCATACAGTCTGAGCTTGTTGTCGCCCACGCCATTGACGGCCAGGAATTGCGCATTGGTGACCGGGCGTATCCGTGCCATGTCGCGCAACGTCCTGTCGGAAAACACGATGTACGGCGGTTTGCCGATTTCGCGTGCGATGTCGAGGCGCAGTTCGCGTAGCCTCTGGAACAACGCCTCGGCATCATCATCGGGAATATAGGAGCCAACCGCCGTGGAGCTTATCTCATCGCCTGCCTCATAAGACGTTCCATGTGCCGCTCCTCCACGTTTCGTGGGGCTTGTGCGCTCGATTTTCTTGATTTCGTAATGGAATCCCGGTGCGACCGTCTCCGCCGCGCGCGTTCCGAATTTCACGATCGGCAGACGTCCTTCTGAGATGAACAGAAATCCGTCGGTTGCCATCTGACTGAGCACATCACGTATGCGCGCCTCCGACACACCTTCGAGCATACCGAACGTAGGCATGCTCTCCGGATTGAGATAGCTCAGATCCTGCGCTTTCGAACCACGCAGAATCTTGACGATCTTGCCCATACCGACGTTCTGATTCACATCGTGCACGCATCGGCTGATGGCTCGTGCCGTTTCGGTGACGTCCACGGTTTCGAAGGTGTGCTCGCAGTTGGTGCAGCCACCTGCGCACTTGCCGTCAGACGTGCCGCCGACCGTATCGTTCTCGCCGAAATAACGGGTCATATAGATATGCAGGCAGTCGGTGGTACGGCAGTATCCGACCATGGCGTCGAGCAGACGGCGCTTGGCCCTACGTACGACTTCTTGCTCGTCGGGCGTCAGTCGTTCGTTCTCATAGTCAGAGTCAAGCAGTCGACGACGCGTAACGATGTCGGATTCGTTCCACAGTAGCGTGCAGCGGCTGGGTTCGCCGTCACGGCCGGCACGGCCCGCCTCCTGATAGTAGGCTTCAATGGATTCAGGCATGTTGTGGTGGATCACGTAGCGCACATTCGATTTGTCGATGCCCATGCCGAATGCGTTGGTGGCCACGACCACAGGCACACGGTCAGTCACGAAGTCGCGTTGCGCCCGCTCACGCACGTCCGGGGACATGCCGCCATGATAGGCGACCGCGATGGGACCCGCCTGCCCCGGATCGGCACCGTCCGCCGCGCGCAATTCCGCCACGGCATGGTTGAGCGAGGCCGCGAGCGCCTCCGTTTCCTTGCGTGTCGCGCAGTAGACGATGCCGGATTCGTCGGCATGTTCGGCAACGTATTTTGCCACCCAGAAGGCTTTATGCCTAGTTTCCAGCTTGATGACGTCGAAATACAGGTTCGGTCGGTCGAAGCCGGTGACGGTCACATCCGGGTCGCGCAATCCCAGCATGGAGACGATGTCGTGACGTACACGTTCCGTTGCGGTCGCGGTGAATGCGGCTACGGTCGGACGTGCCGGCAGGTTTGCGATGAATTCGCCGATGCCGAGGTAGGACGAGCGGAAATCCTGTCCCCACTGGGATACGCAGTGTGCCTCATCGACGGCGACCAATGAGATTGGCGTACGGCTTGCGAAGTTGCGGAAACGTTCGGTTTCCAAACGTTCCGGGGCGACGTACAGCAGTTTGATGAAGCCTGCCGAGGCCTGTGCGAATACGGACGACTGTTCGTCCGGCGTTTGCGTGGTGTTGATGAACGCGGCCGGAATGCCGGCGTCGTTCAAGGCATCGACCTGATCGCGCATCAGCGAGATCAGCGGTGAGATGACGATGGCGACGCCCGGCAGGATTGTGGCTGGAATCTGGTAGCAGACGGACTTGCCCGCACCGGTCGGCATGACGCCGAGCACGTCGCGTCCGGCGATGATGGAGCCGACGATGCCGGATTGCCCGGGACGGAACGCTTCATAGCCGAAGTATTGTTTCAGTGCGTCCAGTGCCCGGGAATCCGTTATTGCCGTCATGCCCCTTAGTGTAGCAATCAGATTTGGCGGAACGCCTGCTCGAGGTCGGCGATCAGGTCGTCGGCGTCTTCGAGCCCGACGGACAGGCGAACCAGATTGGCAGGCACTTCAAGGGTGGTACCGGCCACGGAGGCGTGGGTCATGGCACCCGGATGTTCGATCAGCGATTCCACACCGCCCAGGGATTCGGCCAACGTGAACACTTCGGTGGCGCCAGCGAACTTCTTGGCCGCTTCGAAACCGGCCGCGATCTGCACGGAGATCATGCCGCCGAAGCCGCCGTGCATCTGACGTGCGGCGATCTCGTGTCCCGGATGGGATTCAAGACCCGGATACCATACACGTTCCACTTCCGGACGGGTTTCGAGCCACTGCGCCACCTTGAGCGCATTGCGGCTGTGCTGTTTGACACGCAAGTCAAGGGTCTTCAGGCCTCGGATGTCGAGCCAGGAGTCGAACGGGGACGGCACGGCACCGGCTGCGTTCTGCAGGAAGGCCACCTCGTCTCGGGTCTCCTTGTCGTTGAGAACCACGGCGCCGCCGACCACGTCGGAGTGGCCGCCGATGTACTTGGTGGTGGAGTAGACGACCACGTCGGCACCGTCGGCCAATGGATGCTGCAATACCGGCGAGGCGAACGTTGTCCACGACCACCTTGGTGCCGTGCGCATGCGCCACTGCGGAGGTGGCGGCGATGTCGGTGATGTTCAGCAACGGGTTGGAGGGGGTTTCGACCCAGATGTACTTGTACTGCTTCTTGCCCAGCGCGGCGGAGACGGCCGCAGTGTCGGTGATGTCGACCACATCGAGGCCGATGCCCCACGGCACGAACACCTTGGACAGCAATCGATAGGTGCCGCCGTACACGTCGTTGCCGAGCAGAATGTTGTCGCCCGGCCTGATGGTGGAACGCAGCAGTACATCGATGGCGGCCAGGCCCGAGGAGAAGCTCAGCGCATACCTGGCACCTTCCACTGCGGCGAGCTGCTCGTCGAAGGAGTTGCGGGTCGGGTTGACGGAACGGCTGTAATCGTAGCCTCCGCGTAGCCCGCCGACGCCGTCCTGCTTGAACGTGGAGGTCATGTAGATCGGCGTGACCACGGCTCCGGTGGTCGGGTCGGGTTCCTGTCCGGCGTGGATGGCACGGGTGGCGAGTGCGGTGGCGTTCAGGGCTGCGGTGTTGGTCGAGATGGTCATGATGGGAACTCCTTGGAAGTAGCGTATGGTCTGGGTTGAACGGATGATTGACATGATGATGGATGGCCGGTATTACAGGTACTGCTCGGCCAAGCTTGGTTTGGTGGTGCGTTCCACGATGTCGGCGAAGCCGTTGGCGCGCATCCAGTCGTCGTCGAAGATCTTCTCCATGTATCCACGACCGGAATCCGGCAATAGCACTACGACGGTCTGGCGCTCATCCAAATCGTGCTCGCGGGCGTACTTGATGGCTGCCACGACGGCCATGCCGGACGAGCCGCCGACCAGCAGGCCTTCCTCGCCTGCGAGTCGACGGGTCATTTCGAAGGCTTCGGCATCGTTCACCTGCACGATCTCGTCAGGCAGCCCACGGTCGAAGGCCTTGGGATAGAAGTCCTCGCCGACGCCTTCGATCTTGTACTGGTGCACGTCGTCGGGATTGGAATAGATGGAGCCTTCCGGATCGGCTCCGATGACCTGCACGGCTCCGTCGGAAACGTCCTTCAGGTATCGGCCGGTGCCGGAGATGGTGCCGCCGGTGCCGATGCCGGCCACGAAATGCGTGATTTTATGGTCGGTGGCCTGCCAGATTTCCGGGCCGGTGGTGTGGTAGTGGCTTTCCGGGCCGTTCGGATTGTCGTACTGGTTCGGGCGATAGCCGCCGGGAATCGCCTTGGCGAGGCGTTCGGCCACCTGATAATAGGAACGCGGGTCGTCCGGACCGGCGTCGGTGGGGGTCACGACCACTTCGGCCCCATAGGCGCGCAGTACGGCGCGCTTGGCTTCGGAGACCTTGTCGGGCAGGGTGAAGATGGTACGGTAACCGCGCTGCTGCGCCACCAGAGCCAGACCTACGCCGGTGTTGCCGGAGGTCGGTTCCACAATCACCCCGCCGGGCTTTAGTTCGCCGCTTCGCTCGGCCGCATCGATGATGCGTTCGGCGATGCGGTCCTTGGACGAACCGCCCGGATTGAAGTATTCGACCTTGACCGCGATGGTGGCCTTGATGCCGTCGGTCACATGGTTGAGTTTGACGAGCGGGGTGTTGCCGATGAGTTCGGCCAGGGAATCGTGGATGGTCATGGCGTTTCCTTTGTGCAGTGTGGTTTCGGGGGCTTTCGATATTCAAGCGTCGTGTTCGTTGTGTTCGAGAAGCTCGCGATGTCACGTGCAGTGTTGAAACGGGACTCGTTGTGATGTCGTATGTTCTTCGCTCGTCCGCACCGTACATGGTTATGGGATTCGTTGCGTTGCGCATGTTTTCCAACCGCGGCACTCATGCCGTCGGAAGAACGAAAGGCTGACGATTCACAACCGTCTGCAGCATGCAGACGCTGAAGAATGTCCTATCTCAAGTTATGCGTCGATGAACCGCGCGCCCCTCGGGCGGTTGGTCAGCGACAGCAACAACATGAGAAATTGAACATGGCTCAAACAATACCACACCCTCGGACATCGGCGTGTCACCCCCTGCGCAACACGGTCACCACCACACCGGCAACAGCTGCGACACGTGAACGCTCGACGCTTAACCGATTTCGCAAAGACCGGCATGAATGACCTTACCGATGAGCCCACCAACCTCTCCCCATCGTTTCCGCACAAACGGCATCTTGGACTTGACGCCGCCTTACAGGGTCGTCAGATACGCTTCTGATACGGTTCATCCGCTATGGTGCACAAGAGAAGGAACCCGCGTACTCGGGCATCAGGGGGGAACATGAATCCGACACACGTACGAAACCCATTCGCATGGGCATTCGCGTCCGCGGATTCAACGTACGTCATCGAATTGCGGCATCTGGCCGTCATCACCCTCATCATCGGGACATTGATGGCGCTGGTACTCCTGTACGTGCTGCATGAACGTCGCAACGCGCAACGCGCACTGCAGCACGAAATCGATCTGGCCATCAGCAAAACCATCACACTCGCCGGGCAGCCGCATGTCATCTTCAACTCACTGACCGCCATTGAGGAGCTATGCGATGAGGATCCCTCCAAGGCCCGCCGCATCATCGCCGACTTCTCCGCATATCTGCGTGGCAATCTGTCGGTATTCGGCAACGACCAGACCGTACCGCTCATCGACGAGGTCGCTTTCTGCAAGTCATACATCAAGTTGGAGCAACTCGATCCGACGGAAACCATCCACGTCGATTGGCGACTCGAGGAGCAAGCGTTCCGGATTCCTCCCATGTCCTTGCAGACGGTCATCGAATACATGCTGCTCTATGGCAGAACTTCCAAAAGCGGCCTTCATCTGACGGTCAGCTCATGGAAGGAACGGCAATACTGGTACGTACAGGTCATGTCCGACGCGCCATGCACCCGTCTGAAGGACGACCGGCAGGCGATCATCGATCTCAGCAACGTCCGCGAACGGATGCGGATGCTATGCGGCGGCGATCTGGTCGTACAACGGGATGCCGATCACGCAATGCTCATGTTGACCATCGCGCAACGGACGGGCCAGCCAAATCGCACCGGTTACAGCGAGGCTGCCCGAATCAGCTCACGGGTGTAGTCGCGCCGCGGAGCGTCCAGCACCTCACCGGTCAGGCCGCTCTCCTCCACCCGTCCGTCATGCAGTACCATGATGCGGTCGGCGATATGCCGTACCACGCCAAGATCATGCGAGACCATAATCAACGCCATGTCCGGCTCCGCCTGTCGAATTCGCCGGAAGGAATCAAGAATTCGGATTCTTGCGGCCACGTCAATGGCGCTCATCGGCTCGTCGGCAAGCAGAATCCGCGGATGATCCACGATGGCGCGCGCTATCGCCGCCCGTTGCGCCTGCCCGCCGGAAAGATCCATGGGAAAACGGTTGAGGAAATCCTTCGGATCCAAATCGACCATACGCAACGACTCGGCCACGCGGGCGCCCACGCGCTCGTCCGACCAGTCGGGATGATGCAGACGCAACGGCTCGGCGATGGAACGTTCAATACGCCAACGTGGGTCAAGGGAGCCGAACGGGTCCTGGAACACCAGACCAGACTGCCGGCGCAATCGTTCCGCGCCACCAACGATGCCAACCCCCTGATAGGTGATGTCGCCGCCATCCGAGGATTCCAGTCCGAGCAACACCCGCGTAAGCGTGGTTTTACCGGAACCGGAACCGCCGATCACCGCCAGGCACTCACCCGCATAGACATCGATATCGACACCGAACAACACCTGCCTGCGGTGCTTTCCCGAACCGAAATACCTGTCGATGCCACGCCCCTGCAACACGATGTCAGACACGATCGGACTCCTTCGTCGTAAGCGACAGTTCCCGAGCCGCCTCAACCAGCCGTATGGCCTGCCCGGTATGCGGCGAAGCCAGTAGATCCGCCGTTGCCCCCGATTCGATGATGCCGCCGCGCTCAAGCACATAGCATCGTGTGGTCGCATGATGCAATACCGCAAAATCATGCGTGATGAACAGCATGGAGGCTCCGGCATCGTCCACCAGCGAAGTCAACAAGCCGACGATCTGCCGCTGGGTGATGGAATCCAGCGCCGTGGTCGGCTCGTCCGCAATGATCAGATGAGGGGAGGAGACCAGCGCGGTCGCGATGCCGACGCGTTGCTGCTGGCCGCCGGACAGTTCATGCGGATATTTGCGCAACACATCCTCGTCAAGCCCCACCTTGGCAAGCATGACCCTGATGCGCTCCGCACGTTCCGCCGCCGTCAGATCGTAATGCAGATACAGGGGAAGGCCGATCTGCTGTGCCACGGTCATCACCGGATTCAGCGCCGCAGCCGGATTCTGGAACACCATGCCCACATAACGTCCACGCAAATCGGCGATATCGGCGTCGGTAGCGCCGACGATCCGCCTGCCACCCATTTCGATGGAGCCACTCACCTGCGCAGTGGCTGGCAGCAGCCCCATCATGGCCTTGGCAATCATGGATTTGCCGGAACCCGACGAGCCGATCAGTCCGACGCGCTCGCCGTCGGCGATATCCAGATCGACATGGCTGACGATCGCTTTGCCGCCGATGACGATGGTGAGATTGCGGATGGTTACGCTCATGCGACCTCCCTCAATGCCGGATTGACCAGCGGATCGATGGCGTCACGCAGGGCATCGCCGAACAGATTCAACGCTATGACCACAAGCGTCACGACCAGGCCCGGCCATACCACGGCCAACGGGTGGATGCTGATGAACCGCACGGATGTGGCAAGGGAATGTCCCCAGCTGGGGACGCCCGCGCCGACGCCGACGCCGAGATAGGTCAGGCCGGCCTCCGCGAGCAGCGAGGTTCCGGCGCTCATCGACAGCTGCACCGACAGTACCGGCAACGTGTTCGGCACAATATGCGTGAAGAACACGCGAATCGGGCCGGCTCCCGACCATATGGCCGATTCCACGTATGCCGAACGTGCGGCCAGCAGAGCGGAAGGTCTTAGGATTCGCGCCAGATTCAGCCCGTACGCGAATCCGCAGGCGGCGACGATCACCACCACGGACGCGCCGAACGGTACGGACAGAATCAGTGCGACGAGTACCGTCGGAATCGAAATCAACGCATCCACGACGACCACGGAAACCGATGAGAACGCGCCATGACGCGACACCATGGCGGCGACGAGCAGCAGGCCGAACGCGGCCGAGACCGCCACCGTAAGCACGGCGATCATGAGATTCGTACGAGAACCGGCCATCAGCCAGCTCAGTACGTCCGCACCCACACCATCGGTACCCAACAGGTGCGCAGAGGACGGCGAGCCCCATGTGTTGAAACCGTCGGTGGCCAACAGCGAATACGGCGTCCATGCCAATGAAATCGCCGACACCAGCAGCCACAGACCCATCACGATAAGCGCATAGCGGCCGCCCGCACGGTTCCACATGGATTGCAGCACGACTCGCAGGGCATGCATACGATCGTTCATGAAAGCACCTCACCCGAACCAATGGTCGCATTCTTCAGTCGCGGATCGAGCATGCGATGCAGCAGGTCGACCAGCAGTCCCAGAAACAGGAAAAACGCCGCCAGCAGGAACAGTTCGCTCTGCACCGCGGTCAGATCCCGATTGCCGACGTCGGTGACCAGCATCGAACCGAGGCCAGGAAGCGCGAACAGGTTCTCCACCACCATCACCCCGGTGACCATCTGCGCGAAGGTCAGGCCAATCACCGACACCAGCTGCGGAATCGCCAGACGCAAAGCCACACGCAACACGGCCTGCCTGCGTGTCATGCCGCACGCCATGGCCATGGCGACCGCCTGGGAGGAAGCCATGTCCCCCACCGCGGCACGCGTGTAACGCATAATCGAAGCACCTGCGGTAATGCCTGTGGCCAAAGCCGGCAAAACCAGCGCGGCCATCGCGCTCAGCGGAGCGGCCCATCCCGCGTCCGGGAATCCCTGCGAAGGCAGCAATCCCATCAGTCCAATGCCCTTCGAGAACAGCAGAATCAACAGCAAGCCGCCCCACAGCGCCGGAATCGCACCGGCTACGATCGCAGCCGCATGGAACACCCCGCGCAGCCGCACATTGCGGGTCAACACCGCCGCGCATCCGAGTGGCAGTCCGATCGCCAGCGCAATCAGCAGGCTCAGCACGATCAGCGGGAAGGTGACGGAAGCGCGCGAGGACACCTGTGCGGACACCGCCTTGCCGCTGACCACGGAAGTGCCGAGATCACCGTGCAGCAAGCCGAGCACCCAATCGCCATACTGCGCCGCATACGACTTATCCAGCCCCATCTGCGCGCGCAGCGACGTCAACCGTTCCGCCGTCGCATTGGTGCCGGCCACCACGGCCGCCACATCGCCCGGCAGGATTCGCAGCAGCGCAAACACCAGCAGCGATAACCCTACCAACGCCCCCACAAACAGCAGAAGCCGCTTACCGAGGAATCTCATGATATGTCTCTTTCACCATTTCAAATCGCAACGTGTCAGCGTCACGAACGGAAGGCCAGTATGCGCCACTCGTGGCCGAGAGGCTATTGCGCCTTGGATATCTGCCACAGCGGCAGTACCGTCTGGCTGAGTTTCTCCGGGAATCCGGAGATGTTCCTGCTATAGGCCACGCTCACGCGGTATCCGAACAGCCAGTCCGCCGGCGCATCCTCGCTGACGATCTTCGCCGCCTGTCTGAGGTAGTCGTCGCGGGAGGCATCGTCGGTCGCGGCCAACGCCTTGGCATACAGCGATTGCACTTCCTTGTTGTCGTAATGGTAGTAGTAGTCCGGCGTGGTCCACTTGTAGAAATCATGGCTTTCGGCATGGTCCACCAGCGACAGTTCGTAGTCGCCGTTGGCGTGCACATCCTGCAGCCATGTGGAGAATTCCACATAGTTGATGTTCAGTTCGATGCCGATGTCGGCAAGTTGGCTGCGTAGCTGGTCGCCGAGTTCGGTGCCGTACGTATTGGCGTAGGTAAGGGTGAGCGTAAGCGGCTTGTCGGTGGAGTAGCCGGCTTCGGCCATAAGGGACTTGGCCTTGTCGAGGTCGTACGGGTACAGGTCGGTCAGGTCCTCGTAGCCGGGGTCGACGGATGGGATCGGACCGCCGAGCGCATAGTCGACGTCTCCTCTGGAGGCGATGATTTCCTTATGGTTGATGGCGTAGCGGATGGCCTGCCGTACGCGCTTGTCGGAAAGCTTGGCGTTGGTGCAATTGAAGGCGAGCACGTATTTGTCGCTGCCGTCGGCCGCGGAAACCTTGTAGGTTTTGGCGTCCAGCGATTTCGCAAGCGTGGCGTTGACCGGGGAGAGCACGTCCACGTCACCGCTTTTCAGGGCGTTGACCGCCGCATTGTCATCGGTCAGGAACCGCAGGATCACGTTCTGCGTGACGGCCTTGTGTGCGGTGCCCCAATACTTCGGATTGGCCTTGAGCACCATCTTGCTGCTGGAGTCGAAGGATTCGACCGTATACGGCCCGGAGCCGATGGCCTCGGTTTTCGCGTCATACTTGGCCTGCTTGTCGAATACGAGACCCGGGCGGCCGGTCAGGTACCATAGCAGGTTGGAGTCGGGACTCGACAGCGTGAGTTGCACGGTGTCGGCGTCGACGGCTATGGCTTTTTCGAGGCTCGCCACCTGATTGGCGTTGTAGTACTGCTGTTCCTTGAGCTGATTGATGGACCATGCCACGTCTTCGGCGTCGAGCTTGTCGCCGTTGGAGAAGCTCATGTTCTTGTTGAGATGGAAGGTATAGGTCTTGCCGTCTTCGGAAATGTCCCAGCTTTTGGCGAGCCCCGGCTGCACCTGATTGTCGGAATCGCGCGACAGCAGCGCCTCGTAGACGTTGCCGATGAGCACCTGCTCGATGGCGGAACCGGATTGGTGGCGGATGTCGAGGCTGACGGGCGCGAGTTTGAGCCCGATGGTCACGGTATCGGCGGTATTCGCAGTGTTGGCGGATCCGTCGGTTTTGCCGCCGTTGCGCACCACCGCGATGCCGATGATGACGGCGAGTGTGACGACGGCTGCGATGATGATGGGGATCCACTTGTTGAATCCGCTGGGTTTCGGCGATTTGACGCGCGCGTTGAGCGTCGCGTCGGTGCTCGCCGCATTGGTCTTCGTTTCGGTTGCGCCGGTTTCGCCGTGCGCACCTGAAGGTTGCGACATGTTTGCTCCTATGTGATTGCGATGCATGGTTGACCGCCCATACCGGGTCGATCACCACTGTCTGATTCTACCGCTCGGCGTACCCGCGGCCGCATCCGCTTCGATATATACTTGACCTCGTCGTCGGCTCGCTCTATGGAAGGACCTGTGAAGCCATGACCACTGCGCATATTCTTCTTGGGGTCACCGGTAGCATCGCCGCCTTCAAGGCCTGCCATCTCGCCTCCGACTGGAGCAAGCAGGGCCATGAGGTGCGTGTGGTGATGACCGCGGCCGCGCAGGAGTTCGTCACTCCATTGACGTTCACGTCACTGACGCATACGCCGACACGCACGGCGATGTTCGCCGCCCAGCGTACTGACGGCGATGTTTCCGCAACGGCTATGCACTCCACGCAGATCAATCATGTGGATGACGCGAAGTGGGCCGACATTTTGGTGGTGGCGCCGGCGAGCGCCGATTCGATTGCGAAAATCGCATGCGGCATCGCCGACGATCAGCTGACGAGCACGATTCTCGCCTATGACGAGGGCCCGAAGGTGCTATGCCCCGCCATGAACGTGCACATGTATGCCAATGCCGTGACGCAACGCAATCTGCAGACGTGCCGGGAACTTGGCTGGACGATCGTGGAGCCGGAATCCGGCATGCTTGCCTGTCGCGACATCGGCAAGGGACGTATGGAGGAGCCGGCCGGCATCGAAGCGGCCGTGGCGGATCTGTTGCACGGCGATCTTCCGGACAATTCGCTGCCGTTGAAGGGACGCAACGTACTGGTCACCGCCGGTCCTACGCAGGAACCGCTCGATCCGGTACGCTATCTGACGAATCATTCGACGGGCAAGATGGGCTATGCCATCGCCGAACGGGCGCGGGACATGGGCGCGAAGGTGACGCTGGTGTCCGGACCGGTTTCGCTTCAGGCGCCGCATGGCGTCGATGTCGTCAACGTGCGGAGCGCCCAGGAGATGTTCCGGGCCGTGCAGGATGCGTTTGCGAATGCCGACATCACCATCATGGCCGCGGCCGTCGGCGACTTCCGTCCGGCCGAGCGGTCCGCCGAGAAAATCAAGAAAAACGGACGCGAGCGCATTACGCTTGAACTGGTGTCGAATCCCGACATTCTCGCTTGGGCGGGCACCAACAAACGCGACGGGCAGACGTTGTGCGGCTTCGCCATGGAAACGCAGGATCTTGAAGGCAACGCGGCGAAAAAGCTCGCTTCCAAGCATTGCGACATGCTGGTCGCGAACGATCTGCGCACGCCGGGCGCCGGTTTTGCCGCCGACACGAATGTGGTGACCGTGCTTCGGCCGGGATCGATCCCGGAGCGGCCTCATATCGAACATTGGCAGAAGATGAGCAAACGGAACCTGGCCGAACGTATGCTCACGGAACTTGCCGGACTGCATGTCGACGTGGCCGGCGAACAGGGTTCCCAGGAATCGTAAAGGAGTTTGGCATGCTTTTGATCGCAGTGGACATCGGCAACACCAACGTCGTGCTCGGATTCATCCACGATGGCAGGATCGCAGGCACGTACCGCATCACCACGAAGGCGAACCATACCTCCGACGAGTATGGTCTGATGATCACGCAATTCCTTAAACTGAGCGGTTTCGCGCCGGGGGATGTAGATGACGTGATCATCTCCTCCGTGGTGCCGAAGGTCATGCATTCGTTCCGCGCGAGCATCGTGAAGTTCCTTGACATCGATCCGATGATCGTGGGTCCGGGCGTCAAAACCGGCATCAATATCCGCATAGACAATCCGAAAAGCATGGGTGCCGACTGCATCGCCGACTGCGCGGGAGCATATTACGAGTATGGCGGACCGATTCTGGTGGCGGATTTCGGCACGGCCACCACGTTCAACTATGTGACGGCCGACGCGTCGGTGATCTGCGGGCTCATCACCACGGGCATCCGAACCGGCGCGGCGGCGTTATGGGATGCGACCGCACAGCTGCCCGAGGTGGAGATCACGCGCCCGAAGTCGATTCTCGCCACAAGCACGAAACCTGCCATGCAGGCGGGCCTGTACTATAACTTCCTGGGCGGTATCGAACGCACCATCATGCAGTTCCATCGTGAGATCGACGAGGACTTCCGCGTGGTGGCGACCGGCGGATTAAGCCGCGTGTTCGCCGATGACACCGATATGATTGACATCTACGATCCGGAACTCATCTTCAAAGGCATGCTGCACATCTACGAACGCAACGTACGATAAGCACGGATCGGCCCTGACCGGAGCGACCGATCCGCCGCCTCCCATACATGCGGCCGCATGCTCGGCCTACTGAGCCTACTGAATGGTAAAGCCCTGATTGTTGCCGTACTCCTTCAGATCCTTCTGCCACAGCGCAATGCCGCTTTTCAGCTTAAGCCGGTCGGAGGAATCGGTGTTCTTCAAGGCGTCGCCGATGCCGGACGCGTCGGTTTCACCACCGGCGGCAATGATGTTCAGCCTATCCTGTTCGCGACGCAGCAACGTGGCCCACTTGTAGGCCTTGCCCACGGTGGAGCGGAAGTCGCTTCGCGCATACACTTCAAAAGGCAGATACTGGTAGCCCGTCGTCACATTCTCGGCGGCTTGGGAAAGCACCCTGTTATATTCCTGCCCGCCGAAATACGGCACTTCGATGCCCCGGTCATCGGTCACCGTGGTCTTGCTGAGGAATTCCGCATCGGACAGGGTATCGTTGTCGGCCGGAAACGCTCCACCATCCACGCGCGTCTTGATGCCATCGGCTTCATGACATGCGTATTCGATGAACCGATAGGACGCTTCGGGCTTACGAGAACGCTGCAGCACGGCGAGCGCCGATCCGCCATTTTCCGCCGTGGCGGCCTTGCCATCCGGGGTCGGCATCTGGGATACACGCCATAGGCCCGCGGTACCGGGCAAATCCGACATCAGCAATGACGGCATCCACGCTCCGGAGAACATGGATGCAACGGTGCCGTTGCCCACGGCTTCCTTCCATCCGTCGGACCAAGTGCTCAGACTGGTGTTGACCAGCCCCTCATCGATCATTTTCTGCCAGAATTCGGTGAATCTTCTCGTGCCCGAATCATCGGTCAGGTTGATGCTCACGTTCTTGCCATCGTTGGACGCGGAAAACGGACGGCCACCAGCCAGCCAGATCATCGCATCATAGAAACTGGCGTCACCGGAATCCGCCGTGATGTATACGCCGATTTCCTTGAGCTTCTTGGCCGCCTCATAATAATCGTCCCACGTACGAATCTTGGAAGCGTCCACTCCGGCCTGCTCGAACACATCCTCATTGTAGAAGAACGCCATCGGACCGGAATCCATCGGCAGTCCGTAGATGCGGCCGTTGAGCTGCACCGATGACCAAGTGCCAGGCGTGAAGAAATCCTGATAGTTATCGGCCCGATCGGTAATGTCGACCAACTGGCTGCTCACCGCATACTGCCGTAGCGCATAGTACTCGAGCTGCACCACATCGGGAGTGCCGTAACCATCCTGAATGGCATTGTTGAGCTTGTCATACCCGCTGGTGTTCTTCCAAATCACATGGATGTCGGGGTTCTCCCTTTCAAAACCGGCGATCACCGACTTCATGCTGGGCTCCCACGACCATACGGTGATTTCGGTACGGGTATCCTGGCTGGCTCCGCAGGCCGCGGCGCTCGCCGCCATAATGCCGGCGCAGCAGACGGCGACCAGTCGTTTCACCAGCTTCAGCCTCACGCCCGCTCCCCTCATCCTGTGTTGTGACGTCCTCATTCGCAATACGTTTCGAGTGTACGTCAGACAGTCGAATCCACACTCGCAGATGACAGAAGTTCACAAAAAACAACGTGGGGCGTTACAACATATCCATATGTCGTAACGCCCCACACACCAATATACTGTAATCGGCTTTTACGAATACAATTCAGTTACTTTACCGTATATCCTTGCTGCGATGCATAATCCTTAAGATTCTTCTCCCAAGCTTGCACGCCTTTGGCAAGAGTAATGGACTTGTCAGTATAAGCCGCACCTGCATCATCACCGAATACACCGCGTGCATAAACTTCGAACGGCAGGAACTTATAGCCGGTCGAGACATTAGCCGCAGCCCTAGCTAGCTCTTCGTTAAACTTTTGTCCTCCAAAGTATTCGTGAGCTTTACCATCAGAATCAGTCAGGGCAGTCATATTTAGGAAATCATCGGACTTAAGGGTGTCATTATCCGCGGGGAAAGCGCCTCCATTTACACGTGTTTTGATGCCTTTGGCATTGTGGCATGCATATTCAGCAAATTTGTATGCCGCTTCAGCCTTCGCTTTATCATCGGTTTTGACTAGGGCTAGCGAGGAACCACCATTCTCCGCATTGGTTTCGGAGCCATCGGCGGTTGGCATTTGAGTAATACGCCACTTTCCTTCCCCATCAGGCGCGCCAGAGAGCAAATTGTATGGCATCCATGCACCGGTCAACAAGGATGCGATGGACCCGTCGTTCAACCCCTTGTTCCAATCGTCAGTCCAGCCAGCGGTCTTCGTATCGATAAGATCATCGTCAATCATCTTTTGCCAGAAATCGATGAAGGACTTGACCTTGGAGTCACCGCTGAGGTTGATAGTGACCGACTGTCCATCAGACCCTGTCGAGAACGGCTTCGCACCAGCCAACCAAGTCATGGAGTCAAAGAAACCAGCATCACCGGAATCAGAAGTGATATATGATCCGGTTGCACGGACTTTCTTGGCTGCATCATAGAAGTCATCCCATGTTTTCACCTGAGTTGGATCAACTCCAGCCTTGTCAAACACATCCTTGTTATAGAACCATGCCATAGGGCCGGAATCCATTGGTAATGCATAGACACCACCGTCGAGGTTCACGGAGGCCCAGGTTCCAGGCGTATAGAAATCGGAGAACTTATCTGCACCAAACTGGCTCAAATCCTCTATTTCATCGCGAATCTGATATTCAGGTAGTGCATAATATTCAATCTGCACCAAGTCCGGCGCCCCCTTGCCTGCGGAAATGGCATTGTTTAAGGCTGTATATTCCGTCTTATTCGTACCGGCATTAGTCACCTTGACTTTGATATTCGGGTTAGCCGCCTCAAAATCTTTGACCGTACGGGCTAGGGTGGAGTCCCAAGACCATACCAGAATCTCGGTCTTACCATCATCTTTCGAGGATCCTGAAGAATTCGACGAGGTGCCGCAGGCAGCAACGCTTGCCAATATTGCTACGGTGCCGGTCAGGGCAATGATTTTCTTAAGTGCAGTGAACTTCATCGTTCTTCCTTCCTTAAACACGACCGCTTCCTTCATCGGTCGGCATTATCGATTGCGGGTCCGTCATTGACCCACTTACGATAGCAACGAGGATAGCATAAAATATATGTTTACGCAAACAAAACGTGAATCACCTATTTTTCAACAACATTGAGATGAAGATGACTTTTTGTTTACTCACGTAAACACGTTATGATTACAGACAATGTTGCGCACAATGTTGTTCGCGCAACGTAGGCATTCTATTCTCACAACATTGGAAGGAACTGCGCCATGACCCCTACAACCGGAAGAATCACGGTACAGGCGGACGATGCCGTCGCCGATATTCCCCCACGCATCTTCGGCTCCTTCGTGGAGCATCTCGGCCGCTGCGTATACGGCGGCATCTACGAGCCCGGCCACCCCACCGCCGATGAGAACGGCTTCAGGCAAGACGTCATCGACCTGGTCAGGGAACTGGGCGTGACCTGTGTGCGCTATCCCGGCGGCAATTTCGTCTCCGCCTACAACTGGGAGGACGGCATCGGCCCGCGCGAACTACGCCCGGTACGGCGCGACCTCGCTTGGCATAGCACCGAAACCAACGAAGTGGGCATCGATGATTTCTATCGTTGGAGCAGGAAGGCCGGCACCGAAATCATACTGGCCGTCAACATGGGCACCCGTGGGTTGAAGGCCGCACTCGAAGAACTGGAGTACGTCAACGGCGCACCTGGCACCGAATTGGCCGACCGCCGTGTAGGCAATGGCATTGCCGAGCCAATGGACATCAAGATGTGGTGCATCGGCAACGAGATGGATGGTCCCTGGCAGGTTGGGCATATGAGCCCCGACGAGTATGCGGCCGCCGTGGACCGCGTCGCACATGCCATGAAGCTGGCGGAATCAGGCTTGGAGCTGGTGGCCTGCGGCTCCTCCAGTGCACATATGCCGACCTTCGGCTCATGGGAACGCAATGTGCTCACCAAGGCATACGACAACCTCGACTTCATCTCCTGCCACGCCTACTACTATGAGCGTGGCGCGAAGTCACTGCAGGATTACTTGGCCAGCGCGCAGGACATGCAGCGATTCATCGCCACGGTCGCCGAATGCGCCGACGAGGCCAAGGCCGCGCACCATGGCGATCATGACATCGCATTGTCGTTCGACGAGTGGGGCGCCTGGTATTCCGACGTATGGAACCGGCAGGAGGCCGAGTGGAAGGCACAGTCCGGCAAGAATCTTCATCATGAGTCGTGGCCAAAGGCACCGCATCTGCTGGAAGACATCTACAATGCGGCCGATGCGGTGGTTGAGGGATCGTTGATGATCATGTTGCTCAAGCATTGCGATCGCGTGCGCTCCGCCTCACGTGCACAGCTGGTCAATGTGATTGCGCCGATCATGGCCGAGGAGAACGGACCGGCGTGGCGTCAAACCGTGTTCTATCCGTTCGCCGAGGCGGCGCGCCATGCCCGCGGCACCGCCTATAGCCCAACCATCGACTCTCCGGAAGTCGGGACGGAATCGTTCGGTCCGACCAGTGCGCTTGATTCGGTGATCACCTGGGATGACGATTCCCGCACCGGCCTGCTGCTGATGGTGAACCGCGATGCGGTCGACGCGCACGACGTCGTCATCTCATTGGCCGGTCTGCCCGGCTTCGATATCGCCGCTTGCGGTGTGGACAAGGCGATTATGCTGCATGACGACGATCCGCATCGCCGCAATACCGCCTACGACCCGACAGCCGTCGTGCCGCGGAGCCTGACCGTTACCGTCGCGGACGGTACCATTTCATCCACTCTGCCGGCAATCAGCTGGGCCGCCGTGGAATTCCACGCATAGACCTTCTGAGCATCGGCAGTCTAAGAACCACCCCAACCACCGACGCTCAGACGCATGCAGCCGTCGGCGGCTTGGGTGATTGCTCAATCTACCGACGGTTGGATAGGGCCAACCGTCGGTGGCTTGGGAAACACCCAACCTGCCGACGGCTATATGTGATTGGCCTGTGTTACTTCCTGAGCACGATTACGCCGTTGGGCCGCACCGTCACCTTGCCATCGCCAACATCGGCGAGAGATGCGATGACCGGCCGGCCATCCTGCATGGCTTCAATCACGGCATGCGTGCGGTTGAACAGGAATACGAAGCGCGCCCCGCTCGCCTCGTCGACGCGTTCGACACGTAACAGCCCCGGATCGCTCGCTTCGGGAACCTCCACGCCCAACGAGGAGAACATCATGGGCAGGCTCCTGGCAATGCCATCACGGCCCAGACTGGCCCCGACATACACCGTACGTCCCTCGCCATATGCGTTGCCGACGATTGCGGGACGTCCGTCCATTCCCGTCCACGGATCATCCTTGAACGAGGCGATCACGGTGGCATGCTCGCCCACGGACGTGATGACGTCGGCGAAATCATGCGCCGTCGTGCCGTTGTCAAGATCGAGGTACTCGGGAGTCCCCGGCCAATCGTCCCCCAATGGAGCGAATTCCTCGACCCTCACGCCGACCACATCACGAATCGACCCCGGATAGCCGCCAAGCCAGATATGATCCTTCTCGTCGGACAGGCCCGTGTAATACGTGACAATCAGCCTGCCGCCGCCCGCCACGTACTCGCGTACACGGCGCGTGGTCTCCTCCGAAAGGATGTACACACTCGGCAGCACGGCCACCTCGTACTCGTCCCAATTCGAACGTACCGGCACGACGTCGGCGGTCACACCATTGTCCGCCAGCGCACGGAACCATGCGAGAGGCTCGTCGACATGACGGACCTTCTGGGTTGGGGTGGCGGTGTGTTCGCTTGCCCATTCGGACTCATAGTCGTACACCACGGCCACACGGGATTTCGCCAGCCTGGTGCCAAGCAGTCCGTTGTCCGCCAGCGCGTTCAGGTCGGAACCCAATTCGCACACGTCACGGAACACCTGCGAGTCCTCACCAGCGTGGGGAAGCATCGCGGAATGGAACTTCTCCGCGCCCGCCTTCGACTGCCGCCACTGGAAATAGCACACCGCATCCGAACCCATCGCCACATGCGCCAGGGAGTCACGCACCAACTGCCCGGGTTCCTTGCGGTAGTTGATCGGACGCCAGTTGACCGCCGAGGTGGAATGCTCCATCAGGAACCACGGGTTCTTGCGCGAGATACCGTCCACTAGGGACGCGGAGAACGCCAGCTCGTCCAGATGCGCCTCTCCCGGAGTGAAGTAGTGGTCGTTGGATACGAAGTCGACCTCGCCACCCCAATCGTCATAGTCCAATCCGGTGCCGCTCGCGGAGACCATGAAATTGGTGGTCAGCGGCAGATCCGGCGTGATTTCGGCCAGCGTATCGCGTTCCGCCATGTAGAACGCCTTGAGCGCGTCGGAGCTGAACCGCTTGAAGTCCAACAGCTTGCCCGGGTTCATGAAGTTGCCCTCGCCGATGAAACGCGGCGGGATGATCTCGGAGAAGTCGTTCATCCGCTGCGCCCAGAACGCGGTGCCCCACGCGTCGTTCACTTTCTCGATCGTGCCATAGCGTTCCTCGCACCACTGTCGGAACGCGCGCTCGGCGTCCTCGGAATAGTCGAACCGGTTGTGGCAGCCGTATTCGTTGCTCACATGCCAAGCCACCACATACGGGTTGTCCCTGTAATGTTCGGCCATCGCACGGCACAGTCTCAGCGCGTATTCACGGAACACGGGGCTGGTAGGTCTCCAGTGCTGGCGGGCGCCCGGCTGGCACACATCGCCGCGCTCGTCCTTCCACAGCACCTCGGGATGCGCTTGGGTGAGCCACATCGGCGGCGAAGCGGTAGCGGACGCCAGATCCACGGCGATGCCCGCTTTGCCGAGCTTGTCGATGATGCGGTCAAGCCAGCCGAAGTCATACACGCCTTCCTCCGGCTCGATCCGCGCCCAGGAGAAGATGCCCACGGACACCAGGTTCACGCCCGCCTGCCTCATCAGGCGGATATCCTCATCCCATACGTCCTCGGGCCACTGATCCGGATTGTAATCGCCTCCGTACCAGATGCGTTCCGACCGACCCGACAACGGCTTGGGCCAACGATGTGCTCTGCGCTGCGTCATTGTTCTCCAATCATTCCTTGACGGCGCCGGCGGACAGGCCGGACTGCCAATACCTCTGCAAACACAGGAACGCGATCACCAACGGCACGATCGTGACCAACGAACCCGTGATCACCAGGTTCTGGATCGCCTGCCCACCCGCCGTGGAGGCCTGGTCCTTCCACTGGTTCAACCCGATCGTGAGCGGATACCAATCCGAATCCTTGAGCATGATCAACGGCAGGAAATAGTTGTTCCACGTCGCCACGATCGCGAACAGGGCCGTGGTCACGATGCCCGGCGCCAGCAAGGGCAGCGACACCTGGAAGAACGTACGGAACTCGCCCGCCCCGTCCACGCGCGCCGCCTCGAGCAGCTCGGTCGGCACGGCCTGGTCCGAGAAGATCCACATCAGGTACAGGCCGAACGTGGACACCAGGCTCGGGATGACCATGGCCCACGGCGTGTTCGTCAGGTTCAGCTTGGCGAACAGCAGGAACTGCGGCACCGCCAACGCGATGCCCGGCACGCTGATCGCGCCGATGACCACCACGAACACGGCCCTGCGCCCCGGGAAACGGAACTTCGCCAGACCGTAGCCGCCCATGATCGCCAGCAGCGTGGCCCCTCCCGCGCCGGCCACCACGTACAGGACGGTGTTGAGGAACCAGCGTCCGAAGATCCCGCCGTCATAGGTGAACACGGTGACGACGTTGTCCCACAGGGCGAACGTCTTGCCGAACCCCAGACCGAAGGTCGACGTGAAGTCCGCCTGCGTCTTGGTCGCGTTGACCAGCAGATAGAAGAACGGGAACAGGCAGTAGACGGCGAAGACCGCGCATACCAGGGTCAGCAGGGCGCTGCGCCTGGGGTTCGCGACGTTCGCGAACCCCGACCTCGCGGCCCTCGCCCGCTCCGCCCTCTCGTCCCTGGCCACACGCCTGCGGCGTTCCCTCTCCGCCTTCCAGGCGGCCTTCTCCCGCCCCTTCGGACCCGCCGCGGCGGCGCTGCTTGCATTGCTCATCTTGATGCTCCTTGAATCCTCATGCCCGTGAGGCGACGCGCCCGCGCGCCTACCTCATCTGCTCTTTCATGCTCCTGAGCTGCACCGCGTACGCGATCGCCATCGTGATCACCGCCATCGTGATCGCCAGGGCGGCCGCGTAGTTGCTCTGGTTGCCCGCGAAGCTCAGGTTGTACGCGTACATGTTCGGCGTGTAGTACGTGCCGATCGCGTTGCCCGGCACCATGTTCTGCATGATGCTCGGCTCGTTGAACAGCTGGAACGAGCCGATGATCGAGAAGATCACCGTGATCGCCAGGCTGCCGCGCAGCTCGGGCAGCTTGATGGACCTGACGATCTGCCATTCGCTCGCGCCGTCGATCGACGCGGCCTCGTACAGCGAATGCGGGATCGTGGACAGCGAACTGTAGAAGATCAGCATGTTGTAGCCCGTGAACTCCCAGGTTACGATGTTGCCGATCGAGGCGAGCAGCACGCCCGGGGCCAGCACGTCCAGATGCGTGCCGAAGAAGCCGTTGAACGAGCCCACCAGCCCGTACTTCGCGCCGTACATGAACCCCCAGATCAGCGTGGAGACCACGGCCGGCACCGCGTACGGCAGGAACGTGGAGATACGGAAGAACCTGGTGCCGTGCAATTTCATGGAATCCAGGGCCAACGCCATCGCCGCGGCCAGGAACAGCATGACCGGCACCTGCACCACCGTGAACAGCGCCACCCGGCCCACCGCGCTCCAGAACTGCCGGTCGTGCAGCAGACGGACGTAATTGTCGAATCCCACGAACCGCGTGCCCCCGATCATCCTGTTCTGGAAGAAACTGATGTACACCGCGTACATGATCGGGATGACGAACACGAACACGAACACCAACGCGAACGGCCACATGAACTTCCAACCACGCCAATCCGCATGATGCCTATTGACGCGGACAATTGCCGAACGCGCTGGCACATCGGAAGCAACTTCCATTGCGGACATTATGCCTCTCCTTCGAGGTAACGCCACTTCATATTTCAACATCGCAAATACGAAGTAACCTCTTTAAAATGTTTACGTTATCAGAATAACACTATAACTCTATTTTGTCTACTTTAACGTAATTCTGTCTACTTTATATTTTTCTGAAACGCAAGCACTATGATGACGAAAACATTATATCCAACATACATGTACCATGGATACTACACGCATTCATCAGGGGAGGTAGAAGACATGGATCGAATCTCAGTCTCCTTGCAGGACGTCGCCAAAGAAGCCGGCGTCTCTTCGCAGACTGTTTCTCGCGTCGCGAATGGCAGCGCAGCCGTTCGTCCGGGAACACGACGGAAAGTCGAGGTTGCAATGGAACGTCTCGGATATCGCCCAAATTATGCTGCACGCGCATTGAAAAGCGGAAAATTCAATAATGTCGGCGTACTGCTATCGCATATGTCAGCATATGGTAATGCTCGTACCCTTGAAGGAATTGTCAGCGCCGCGGCCGATAACGGATACTCTACAACCATTCGAACCCTCGACAACCTACAAGACCGCTCCTTGTCCGGTGCCCTGAAGCTGGTGGAGCAGCTTCCCCTTGACGGGGCAGTCGTCATCATGGAACGCAACTTCACCGATTTCAACCAGTTTAAACCGTCACGGGATTTGCCCGTCGTGCTTATTTCCGAAGAACCGGCAAATTACTGTCCCACCATCGATTCCGACTCCTACGGATGCTCCACTGCGGCTGTCGATTATTTTCTATCGAAGGGGCACAAAACTGTATACCACATCGCAGGCCCATCCACTTCGCGCGCGGCACAAAGCCGTATCAGAGGATGGCGTGATGCCTTGGCCCAAGTCGGCATTCCCACCCCCCCTATGTATGTTGGTGATTGGGAAGCCGATAGCGGATATCAGGCGGGTTTGGCACTCGCACACGAGCATGACTGCACTGCAGTCTACGCAGCCAACGATCAAATGGCTTATGGTGCCATGCTCGGATTGAGGGCAGCCGGTAAACGCGTTCCGGAGGATGTCAGCATCATCGGAGTGGATGATTCACTTAAAGGCGTTGTCCCGCGCCTTGAGTTGACCACATTACGGCTGAAATTCAAAGTCGTTGGCAACGAGGCCTTTTCGATGATCGAACGACAGTGCAACGGTGAAAAAGTGCCTTCGGGCATCAAAACGGTGATTCCTCCCGAATTCATCGACCGAGGATCCGTACGAGAGCTCAACTAGACATTAATCACAACATCACTCCCTCTCTCTTTTTCGCACCCGCGATTGCACGTATCGAATTGAAAAGGTTGCCACGGCAACCTTTTCATTATGAAAGCAGCGATGGTTGCTCAGTGTGAAGCCTTGCTCCCTGCTATAACCCTGCAAAGGCTTTCTGCCAAGCCGCAACGCCATTAGAGAGCTTCTGATCACCGGTGTACCAAAGTAGTCACCCAACACATTGCTGGCCTTCACTTCACTTCGAATGGCAGAAACGATAATAGGAAGACACATTCTCAGCAGCATGAGCCAGAATTTCGTTATATTTCTGCCCACTGAAGTAGCCCACTTCCTCACCATCGGAATTCTTGACAATGTTGGCATTTTTGAAGGAATCCCCCTAAGACTTCTTATCAGCGGGAAAGCGCCGCCAGCGACACGAGCGGCCACACCATCACCATGGTTGGCATATTCAATGAAATCATAAGCCGCCTGCGCTTTCTTGGATGAAGACAGCACTGCCAGAGAAGAACCACCATTTTCCACGTTGGTAGAGGAACCATCAGCAGTCGGCATCTGGGCCACACGCCACTTACCAGCACCATCTGCGGCGGAATTGGCAATGTCGGCAGGCATCCAAGCACCACTAAATAACGAAGCGATGACGCCATCCACCATGCCTTAAACCAGCCTTCAGTCCAACCGGTGGTCTTGGTATCAAGTAGCCCCTCATCCAACATCTTCTGCCAGAATGTGTCAAACTTCCTGACCCCTTCGTCACCTGTCAGGTTGGCAGTCACCTCGGTACTATCGGATGAGGTTTTGATGGTATGTCAGCGAGCCAAACCATGGAGTCATAGAATCCACCATCATCTGAATCGGATGTGATGTAATAACTGTCTCCAAGCGCATGAATCTTCTTGGCAGCCTCATAGTAATCATCCCAAGTCTTAATAGAATCGGCATCGACACCAGCCCTGTCAAAGACCTCCTTATTACGATGAAAAGCCATCGGGCCGGAATCCATCGGCAAGTCGTACACTTTGCCGGCAAACTGAACAGAAGCCCACGGTCCTAGAGTGTAGAAATCTTTATATCCGGGAGTCTTATCTGTAATATCCAGTAGATTGTCCTTAATCGCATACTGCGGAACGGCATAATACTCAATCTGAGCCGCGTCAGAGGCACCGGAGCCGGCTTCCACGGCATTATCGAGTGCATAATATTCCTTGGTATCGGTACCGACGTTCCTAAGGTTCACCTTGATGACGGTTTTCTTCTCATAATCCTTGGCAACCTACGTAAGAGTCGGATCCCATGCCCAGACGGTAATCTCTTTGACATCACTCTCCTGAGCTGGCTGGCTCGATAGCAAATCAGAATCTCCACATACAGCCAGCGGCACAGCCATAGCGGTTGCCCCAATCATAGCGATAATTCGCTTGTTGAGCTTTATCGTTCTTCCTTCCTTTTTATCCGGCCCCACACCGGCTCATCCAGCGTGGAACCCTCAACCATTGAGCACCTTTTTCGCTGGCTATGAGCATAGCTGAAATTAATGTTTGCGCAAACAAATTTATCATACATGCCCTTCCAGCAATTTTGAAATATAACGTTCTCTAGAAGCACTCATGCAAACATTTGTAATGAGTTATCTCAAATTAATAACAACTTCAATGGCTGCTTCTAGCGGCCACCTCAGTACGCACAAGCATGTCAGCGACGCTCCTCTGTTGGCAAAATGTAAGACCGGTATAATTCCCATTCGAATACACACTCTAAAAGAGCTGGTACGATTGCCACATCTACAAGGTAAGACAATCGCGATGTGCCATGAAGAAAGTGCATGGCATATCGATCAATCTGCATCTCGAATGGAATACACCGGTTTCTTGTGACACCAACGATATCCGTACAGGAAAGACTCAGGCTTCGATGCCGAGCCGCTGACGCTCCTTCTTGGAATACATGAAGGCCGGCAACTGGCGGCCCTGCCTGAGCCAGGAGTGGTATTCGGCGGTAGCCGCGAATTCCACGTCGGAGGCGGAGTTCAGGCAAGTTTCCACGGAATCCTGAATGACGCCGATGATGAAGCCGACGCCCACCACCTGCATGGCGATGTCGTTGTTGATGCCGAACAGCGAGCAAGCCATCGGAATGAGCAGCAAGGAACCGCCGGCCACACCGGAAGCGCCGCATGCGCCAAGCGCGGAGACCACGGACAGCAGGATGGCGGCCGGCAGAGAGATTTGGATGCCGAGCGTGTTCGCAGCGGCCATGGCCATGACGGTGATGGTCACGGCGGCACCATTCATGTTGATGGTGGCGCCCAGCGGAATGGATACGGAATATATGTCCTTATCGAGGCCGAGTTTTTCGCACAGCTGCATATTGACCGGAATGTTCGCAGCGGAGGAACGGGTGAAGAACGCGGTCACGCCGGATTCCTTGAAGCAACGGTAGACCAGTGGGTACGGATTGCGGCGCAGGTAGATGAAGATGACCAGCGGTCCGAATACAAGCACCATGAGCAGCATGGTGCCGACAAGCAGAAGAAGCAGCGAGCCGTACTTGGTGAAGGCTGCGAGACCGTTATCGGCCACATTGGTGAACACAAGGCCCATGATGCCGAACGGAGCGAGGTTGATGACCCAACGAATCACCTGGGATACGCCGTCAGCCACGTTGGCCATGAACGCCTTGGAGCTTTCGGTGGCGATGGCCTTCATGGCCAGGCCGAACAGGCAGGCCCACATGAGAATGCAGATGTAGTTGCCATCGATCATGGCCTGAATCGGATTGGACACGATGTTGGTCAACAGCGTCTGCACCACTTCGGCAAGGCCCTGCGGCACCACATCGGCCTTGGCCGCCTTGCCTAACGACAGGGTCTGCGGAAAGGCACGGGAAGTAAGCACGGCTACGACCGCGGACAGAAAGGTGGTGAACAGGTACAGGAAAATCACCGTGCCGAAACGGCGATCAAGCTTGGATGCGCCTTGGGCGAGTGCGCTGGCCACGAGCACAAACACCAGAATCGGGGCGATGGCTTTCAGGGCATTGACGAACAAGGTGCCGAATTCGCCGATCCATGTCATGTGCGGCATGATCAGGGCAAGGATGGTGCCGGCAATCAGGCCGACAATGATGCGGATGATCAGCTCCGTGCCATTATATTTGTCGATGACGGCTTTGGCCGCTCCTGAAATATGCTTCATAGTCTTCTCTCTCGTGTTCTCGGCCGGTGTTCCACCCGACCGTCAAGCAGAAAATCATCCTACCGTCACGTTTGCGTCGGGAAAAGGCCATGTCCACAACGGAAGACACGCCCACCATGAGATTCACGCGTCGCCGAGCAATGCGTTGGATACGAACGCGCGGGATTCTCCCGTTACCGGATCGTCGAATTCCAGCCTGCGCGCCACCAGCTCCAATGGCCGTGAAAAATCGTCATACGGTCGCTGGATGACATCTGGATAGAAAACATCGCCGAGAATCGGCAGCCCCAGCGAATTCATATGTACGCGCAACTGATGCGTTTTGCCGGTTTTGGGATGCAAGACGTAGTTGATCACCACGTTGCCATCGATGATGCGCGGATTGTCGCCGCGCTCAATCAGGCTTTCCGCGTTGACGGCCGCCGGTATTTCGTATGCCTGCAACCTACCTCGGTCTTTCGCGATATGCGATCTGCGTACCAGCGGGAACGGCTGATTCCGATCGATTCTCGTGACGGTGCCGTACCGCGGTCGTACGACAGGGGCGAGCGGCGCCAAACATTCGTAGGTCTTGACGGTCCTATGTTCCTGAAACAGCATCTGATAGGCACCGCGTAATTCCGGTTTGCGTACGAATACGACGACACCGGCGGTCAACCGATCCAGCCGATGTGCCGGGACGATATCCGGCTCGCCGTACCTCTCGCGCAACCGTATCAGCGCCGTTTCGCGATACCACATGCCGCGCGGCGTGGTCGCGAGGAAATGCGGCTTGTCGATGACGATGATGCCGTCATCCTCATACAGAACCTCATATTCGAAAGGAATATGAGGTTCCGCAATCACATATCTATGTCTGCGCTCCTGCCGCAACACGACCTCTTCCTGCGAGGCCCTGCCGGGTTCCGACGGAACCATACGTCGCCACTACTCGACGGTGACGGACTTGGCGAGATTGCGTGGCTTGTCCACGTCATAGTTCTTAAGTTTGGCCATATCCATGGCAAACAGCTGCAATGGCACCACATCCACAAGCGGGCTCATCAGCGTCGGGCATGCCGGACGCCAGAACACCACGTCGGCGTATCGCTCCACATCGGGATCGTTCTCTTCGGCCACGGCGATGATATACGCGCCACGCGCCTTGACCTCTTCGATGCCGGAAATGACCTTGGCGTGCAGCACGTTGCGTCCGCGTGCCGGCGGCACGATGAACACGACCGGCTCGCCCTCGTCGACCAGCGCGATCGGTCCATGCTTCAATTCACCTGCCGCAAAGCCTTCGGTGAAGGTGTAGGCGATCTCCTTGAGCTTCAACGCGCCTTCCATGGCTACCGGATAGCCGACGTGACGGCCGAGGAACAGGAAGGACTTCGCATCAACCATTTGTGCGGCCGCATCATGTACGGCCTTGGTCTGCGTGTCGAGGACCCACTGAATCTTACGCGGCATGTCCTTGAGGGAGTCAAGCGTCTGCTGAATTTCGTCGCGGAACATCGCACCCTTGATCTGCGCCAGATACAGGCCAAGCACGTACGCTGCGGTGATTTGCGCCACGAACGCCTTGGTGGAGGCCACGGCCACTTCCGGACCGGCGTGCGTATAGAGCACCGCATCGGATTCACGCGGGATGGATGCCCCCTGCGTATTGCAGATGGCCAGCACTTTGGAACCTTGTTCTCGGGCGTGACGCAACGCCATCAGCGTATCCATGGTCTCACCGGACTGCGAGATGGCCACCACAAGCGTGCGCGGGGTAAGAATCGGGTCACGATAGCGGAATTCGTGGGCGAGCTCCACTTCGACCGGGATGCGCACCCAATGTTCGATGGCGTACTTGGCCACCATACCGGCATAAGCCGCCGTACCGCAGGCGATGACGATGATTTTGTCGATGGCCTTGAAGTCATGTTCGTCAATGCGCACTTCATCGAGGTTCAGGTTGCCATCCTTGTCGAGACGACCTAGCAACGTGCGCTGCACTGCGGCCGGGTCCTCATGGATCTCCTTGTCCATGAAGGAGTCCCATCCGCCCTTCTCGGCGGCGGAAGCATCCCAATCCACGGTGTAGATCTTCGGATCAGGCACGATATTGCCCATGAAATCGGAGACGACCACCTTGTTGGCGGAGACCATGACGGCCTGATCCTGATCGATTTCCATGGCTCGCTTGGTGTAGGCCACGAATGCGGCCACATCGGAACCCAGGAAGTTCTCTCCTTCACCGAGCCCCACCACAAGTGGCGAATCATGGCGTGCGCCGACCACGATATCCGGCTGTCGGCAGTCGGTGGCCAGAATGGTGAACGCACCTTCAAGCATCCGTGCGAGACGGCGCACGGCCTTGAACAGGTCGGGCCCGCCTTCCTCCTCGATGATTTTGTCGGTGATCTTGCCAAGCAGCTTGGCTGCGACTTCGGTATCGGTCTCAGAGGCGAAATGGTAGCCTTCGGTCTGCAGGTCGAGACGCAATTGGGAGGCGTTTTCGATGATGCCGTTATGGATGATGGCGACCTTACCGTCACGGGAGGTATGCGGGTGCGCATTGACGTCATTCGGCACGCCGTTGGTGGCCCAACGGGTGTGGCCGATGCCTACGGTGGCCAGCGGCATCGGATTGCGTTCAACGTCTTCCACCAGATTGGCGAGACGACCGGCCTTCTTACGTACTTCCACGTGGCCCATGCCGGGCGCGGTCAGCGCCACACCGGCCGAATCATAACCGCGGTATTCCAAACGTTGCAGTCCTTGAAGGCATACTTCCAAGGGCTTGCCGCACGCGGTCTTGACGTTTCCTGCATATCCTACGATTCCACACATAGATACCTAGCCTATCGGTTGATGGTGTCAAGCACGAAACGAACCGCCTCGTTCTCACGAACCTTTGCCATATGAACGCAAAAATCCAATCTGCCGACGCTGACCGCCCCGTCAGCATCGGCAGATTGGAGAATCACCCAAACCACCGACACTGACAGCCCGTCAGCGTCGGCAGAATGCGAAACCTTCCAAACTGCCGACGCTTATCAGCCTGTCAGCGTCGGCAGTTTGGGAGGTTGCGATTGAGCCTTCGAACCGTCTTACAGCACGTGCTGCAGGAAGTCCTTGAAACGCGGCTCCCGCGGGTTGTCGATGATTTCAGGGCCGCCCTGCTCCACGACCACGCCGCCGTCCATGAATACGACCTGATCGGCGACTTCGCGAGCGAAGCCGATTTCGTGGGTCACGACCACCATCGTCATACCCGCTTTGGCCAACGACCGCATGACGTTGAGCACTTCACCCACCAATTCCGGATCAAGTGCGGAGGTAGGCTCATCGAACAGCATGATCTCCGGCTTCATGGCAAGGGCACGGGCGATGGCCACACGCTGCTGCTGACCGCCGGAAAGCTGTGCCGGATAGTGGTCAAGACGCTCCCCCATGCCGACGCGTTCCAGTTCCTGAATGGCCAGCTTGCGGGCCTCCTTCTTGCCCATGTGCTTGACGCGGACCGGCGCCTCCATCACGTTTTCGAGCGCGGTCATATGCGGAAACAGATTGAACCGCTGGAACACCATGCCCAGCTTGGAACGCTGCACGGACACTTCCTTGTCATTCAAGGTCTGCAGCACCTGCCGACCGCCCTTGTCGACATACTTGTAGCCGATCATCTCGCCGTCGACGTCGATTTCGCCGCCGGTCAGCGTCTCAAGCTGATTGATCAGGCGCAGGAAAGTGGATTTGCCGGAACCGGAAGGACCCAGAATCACGGTCACGGTTCCCGGCATTACGGTCATGTCAACGCCTTTGAGCACGTGCAGGCTGCCGAAGGCCTTATGTACCTGCGTGGCCTTCACTGCAGGAACGACACCATCAATCGTTGTTTCAGTCATTGCCACTCCCTCACGCGTTCATGCCAGCGAACGTGGCTTCGTTCTGCTTGTTGATGTCATCCTGCGGCTCACCTTCGGTCTTGCCCGGAAGCGGGGTCTGCTTGCCGCGGGCACCGGCGGGGCGTGCGTCGAAGCCCTTGCCGAAGTGCTTTTCAAGGCGGGACTGGATGATCATCAGGATGGAGGTGATCACCAGATACCAGATGCAGGCCACGATCAGCAACGGGATCGGCTTGTACAGGCGGGTCGCGATGGCGGTGGTGGCGAACTGCAATTCCAACGTGAACGGCACGGCATTGACCAGCGACGTGGTCTTGAGCATGCCGATGAATTCGTTGCCCGTCGGCGGGATGATGATGCGCATGGCCTGCGGTAGCACGATGCGGCGCATGATCAGAGAACGCTTCATTCCCAAAGCCTTGGCGGCTTCCGTCTGGCCCGGATCGACGGCTTCCAGACCCGCGCGCACGATTTCGGCCAGATAGGCGGCCTCATTCAGCACCAAACCGAGCCACGCCGCGTTGAATGCGGTGATGACGGACTGCGAGTCGACGCTCCAGAATTCGATGGAGGTAAATGGAATACCGATGCCGATACGCGGAATCAGCACGGCGAACAGGCCCCAGAACACCAACTGTGTGTACACAGGGGTGCCACGGAAGAACCAGATATAGAACCAGCTCACGCCACGAAGCACTGGGTTGATGGATTTGCGCATCACGGCCAGAACCACAGCAAGGAATGGCGATGACCATTGAGATGACCGTCAGCAACAGCGTGTACTTGATGCCTTCCAGCACATTCTCGTTGAACAGATACTTCCAGACCACGTTCCACTCGAAACGCGGGTTGGTAATCAGGCCTTGCGCCAGCATCGCGGCGAACAGCGCGACGATGACGGCCGCAACGATCGGACCGGTGCGCCTGACCGGCAACGCCTTGATGCGATTCGGAATATCGAGGCCGTCGCCGTCGACTTGTTTCTTCGCCATGATGCTGACTTCCTTTTGTCTCCGCTTGCGCCGGAATCAGTCGAGATTGGTCGGATTGATCTCGGCCTTGTCAAGAGCGCCGGATTCGACGCCCCAATGCTTGAGGATCTTCATGTACGTGCCATCATCCATAAGCTTCTGCAGGGCTTTCTGCACGGCTTCATCCAGCTTTTCGTTGCCTTTTTCGATGGCGATGCCCTGCTTGGCGACGCCTTCCACGTCACCGAGAGCTTCAAGGCCGTCGGTCTGCGAAATGGCATAGCCCGCAACCGGCGAATCCGCGTAGAAGGCATCGGCCTTGCCCGTGGCCACGGCGGTGGCGGCTTCGGCCTGACGCTTATAGGAGAGCACCTCGGCCTTGTTGTCGGCCTTGCATCCCTTGGCGATGTCGTTGGCGTCATCCTCCTGGGTGGTGCCGGTCTGCACGGCGATCTTCGCGCCGCACATGTCGGAGGCATCGAGCTTCTTCGGATTGCCCTTCTGCACGGCCCAGGTGGAGCCGGCACGGTAATAACTGACGAAGTCCACGGACTCCATACGTTCCTTGGTGATGGTCATGGAGGTAATGCCCAGATCGTACTTGGTTCCGATGGACGGGATGATGGTGTCGAACATGGAAGAGACGATCTTCGGTTTCAGGCCCAGCACCTGGGCGATGGCCTTGGTCATGTCCACGTCGTAGCCGACCGGGGTCTTGCCATCTTCGGCATAGAATTCAGCCGGAGCGTAGGAAAGTTCCATACCGGAGGACAGCTCACCGTCCTTGACGGTGGTGCCTTCGGTGACCAGCTTGGCCAGCTCGTCATCCTTCTGGACGCCGGAGACGTCATAGCCGGTGGTGGTGTTTGATGAACTCGCCGAGGCGCTGGAATCGGCGCTGTCGGTGGTGCCGCAGGCGGCCATGGAGAGCAGCATGGCGGCGCTCAGCGCGAGGGCCGCCATGGACTTGAATTTCACTGCCATTATCGTATTCTTCTTTCTTCTGTCTTCTCTTCTTCTACCGAACATTCATCGCTTCCCGAAGCAACGAATCCCCAGTATCCCAAATGGGTACGATAAGGCAGTAATGCTACGTGAGTATTTCCTCCCCCGCCAGAGGCGGGAATCGGAGGAATCAGCTTAGATCGGTCGGATTGATCTCGGCCTTGTCGATGGCGCCGGATTCGACGCCCCAATGCTTGAGGATCTTCATGTAGGTGCCGTCATCCATGAGCTTCTGCAGGGCGGCCTGCACGGCCTTGGCAGTGTCGGAATCGCCCTTCTTGATGGCCACGGCCTCCTTGGTCACGCCGACATCCTCGCCAAGGGCCTCCAGCGTATCCTCGGTCTGCGCGATGGCGTAGCCGGCGACCGGCGAGTCCGCATAGAACACGTCGGCCTTGCCGGTGGCCACGTTGGTGGTCACATCGGTCTGCAGCTTGTTGGACAGGATCTGGATGTCCTGCTTGCCGTCGGCCTTGCACTGCTCTTGGGCCTCGTTGACTTCCTCTTCCTGGGTGGTGCCGGTCTGCACCGCGATCTTGAGTCCGCACAGGCTGGAGGTATCCACCTTATTCGGATTGTCCTTCTTGACGACCCACGTGGAGCCGGCCTTGAACATGCTCACGAAGTCGACGGCCTCCATACGCTCCTTGGTGATGGTGAAGGAGGAGATGCCGATGTCATACTTGGACCCGACGGATGGAATGATCGAATCGAAGTTGGAGGTCTCCGGATCCGCTTCCAGGCCGAAGATGTTGGCCAACGCCTTGGCGATGTCCACATCGAAGCCGACGGGGGTCTTGCCGTCTTCGGCAAGGAATTCCGCCGGAGCGTAAGAAGTGTCCATGCCGATGGACAACTTGCCGTCCTTCGTCACCGAATCCGGCAGCATTGCGGCGATGTCGTCGTCCTTCTTCACGCCGGAGACATCGTAACCGGTGGTGCTCGAAGACGAGCTTGAGCCGCCGGAAGCGGAGGAATCCGCCTTGTCTGAAGTACCGCAGGCGGCCATCGACAGCACCATTGCGGCACTCAATGCAATCGCCGCGCACGCCTTCATGTTCCTGAATGCCATATCAAGTCCTCTCTCTAAAGACCCAGCCAAGCCGACCCAGCCAAACCGGGTCATGTCAGGCACGATAAGAGGCCATTGCTACAGCTACGTAAATCCTGCGCAAAATGTTCGAAATGTGGTCAGCGGACCTGCCTGTTGGCGTAGCGCATGGCACGCAGTGCCTCACGTTTGTCCTGCTCCTCACGCAGGGCCTGCCGCTTGTCGAATTCCTTCTTGCCCCGGGCGAGCGCGATTTCCGCCTTGACCCGTCCGTCTTTGAAGTACAGGCTCAACGGCACAATGGTGTACCCCTTGGCTTCCGATTGCCGTGCGAGCTTGGCGATCTGTTCGGCATGCAGCAGAAGCTTCCTCTTGCGCTTGGGCGCATGGTTATTCCACGTACCGTTCAGATATTCGGGAATATTCGCTCCTTCAAGCCATATCTCGCCGCGGCGATCGATGGTGATGAAGGATTCCGCCAACGATGCGCGCCCCTCACGAAGCGACTTCACTTCGGTGCCGGTCAACACCAGACCGGCCTCGTACTTGTCCTCGATGGCGTAATCGTGCCGCGCTTTCTTGTTCTGCGCAATCGGTTTCGTTCCCTGTTCCTTGACCATCCGGACCTCCTTTCCGGTTTCCCATGGTGCGATGCGATGCAACAACAGACAATATCACGAAAGCGTGCCGCCCGACGATTCGAACGGCACGCTTGGCCACAGGACATTCACCGATATGTCAGTAATGGATGTACTGATAGGCTCCCGCATTGGAGATCGTCTCCCATGCGGGGAACGTGGAGAATCCGGTGCCGCCTTCGGAGATCAGTACCGAACCATCCGCATTGACGCGTTCCACCACGGCCACATGCCCATATTGCCAATCGGCGGTCCAGTGACCTCCGACGCTCTGCCCACGGGCGAACACCATGACCGCGCCATAATGCGGGGTATTGTTCACCAGATAGCCAAGGCTGCGCGCGGTATTGGCCCACTCGGCACCGTTGCCCATATAGGATCCGACAGGAAGCCCGAGTTGGGAGCGCCGCAGGTATGCCCACAACGTGCACTGCCGTGCCGGATAGGCGGAGCCGCCGACCGTATTGCCGGTGTTATGCCCGTAGCAGTATCCGGAACCGGATGGGCAGCTGCCAGGAACGGAGTAGTCCATGCCGCTGGCACTGCCCGAATTGGTGTTGCCACCGGTATTGGTATTGGTGGATTGACCGTTGCCACCGGTGTTGGTGCCGGAATTGTTCGACGATGTGTTGCCGCTGGAATTGCCGCCGGACTGCTGCTGGTTGTTTCCTGGATTCGGCGTGGCGCTATTGCCGCTGTTGTACTGGTTGTTCCACGAATCGATCTGTGATTTCATGGCCACGATGTCCGCGGCCTCACGTGCACTCTGCGTGGTCAATTGGCTTTTCTGCGCCTCCAGCTGTTCACGCTTCGCCGCACCCTCATCGCGCAGCTGCTGCAGGGCCTCCTTCTTGGCATTGGCGTCGCTGGCGGCCTGCTGGGCGCTGGCGGCCTGTTCATCGGCCTGGGTCTTGAGCTGGGTGATTTTGTCTTCGATGGCGCTCAGACGTTCCTCACGATTCATCGATGTGTTCAGATCGTTCGCGGCATCGCTCGCCGCGTTCGTTTCGCTACGGGTCACCGCCGCTTCGGACTGCATCTTGTTCACGAATTCGTCCGTCGTGGTCGAGTTGGTCACCACGTCCAACACATCGGACACGTCGGAACCATGGAAGCTTTGACGTGCCAACTGGGCCACCGCGGCCTTGGCATCATCGTAATCGCTGCCGGTCTGCGCGATCTGCTCCTCCAAAGTCGCCTTATCCTGCTTGGCCGCCTCAAGTCGCTCCGCAGTGGCATCGGCCAGGCTCTGCGCCTGCTGAGCCGCCTGCTGAGCGGCGTCGGCGGCCTCGACGGCGGCCGGAATCTGATTGTCGTTGAGATCCGCAAGCTGCAGAATCGTATCGGCAAGATCGCTGCTTACGCCGGAAAGCTGGGCTTTCAGCTTCGCATGATCCGCAACCTTGTTCTGATATTCGGAGACGCTCACCGCACGGGCCTGCGGTGCGGGCGCCACCATGACCGCCATCCCCGTAGCGCACAGCATCGCCGAGGCCAGCAGCATGCCGGTGACGGCGTGTGCCCGTTGAACCATTTTCCTTGACATTGAAGCCTTTCCGATACCAACCGTTCTTTCGGCATTGTACAGAAGAAAGCTGGAAGTCCAAGTAATGAAACTTCCTGGGACCATGCCGGAAAAACCTTGGGAGCCGCTACGCCTTGAGGTACCTTCTCAGCGAAATGCTGGAGGCGACGACCGACAACGCGACCGCACCGAGAATCAAAGCGGGCGCGACCAACCACACCGTTTTCTGCGTAATCAACGGCATCCACTGCACGGTCTGCGACAGCCAATCGGTAATGAACACCTTCACGATGCCGCTCAACGCACCGGCCGCAAGCAACGATCCGAGGAATGAGGCGAATACGCCTTCCAGCACGAACGGCAATCGAATCGTCCAATTGGAAGCGCCGACCAATCGCATGATCTCGGTCTCGTTCTTACGCGAGGCGGCGCTCATACGAATCGTGGTGCCGGTCAGCATGATGGCCACCACTATCATCACGGCCGCAAGCACCATGGTCACCGCGGTGGCGCGGTTCAGTACGGAGAACACCGGATCGAAGATCTTGCGCTGATCCTGCACTTCCTCCACGCCGGTTCGCCCGTTGAGGATTTCGGAAACGACCTGATACTTGGTCGGATCGCTCAGTTTCAGCCGTAGGGAGGCCTGCATATCGGAGGCGGTCAACGTACGGCCCTGATAGGTACCTGTGGGGTATTGCTTGAGGAAGGTGTTCTTGTAGAAGTCCTCACGACTCACATAGGTGATCTTGGAAACGACCTTGCCTGCTTCCTGATGGATCAGGTTCTCGAGATCGACGATCTCCTGATCGGTCGGTGCCGTGCCGGCGGCACAGGATGCGGCCTGGCTGGTGCCATCCGGGCAGAGCCACACCACGACCTCCACCTTGTCGTACCACTCGCCCTTCGCCTCGGTGACCTGCACCTGCATGAGGGCCGAAGCACCGATGAACAGGAAGGAGATGAAGGTGACCAGCATCACGGAGATGATCATCGACACGTTGCGGGTCAGGCTGGTCCAGGTTTCGGAAAGAATGAAGCGCAGGCGCATCAGTCGTCCTCCTTGTGTACTTCTTCCGCCTCTTGGGCGGCATCGCCGGATGGAGCGGGCGGTGCCGGAGGATTCAGGGTCTCGTTCTCTCCCGGTGTTTCGGCTGCCGTGGCAGTCTCGGTCGTTGCGGTCACCTCGGATTCCGCAGACGTCTCGGATTTTACCGCCGTCGGCGGTGCGGGAGGCTCGCTCACGGCTTCGGCCTGCCCTTCAGACCCGTCGATATCGTCAAGCTTGAGGCCCTTGCCCCAGGTCATGGTGTCTTCCGGAGAGGCGAAGGCATCGCCATATCGTCCGGTACGTCCGGAATGCACGGAGTTGGCCAGTCGGGCGATGCCTTCGTCCCCTGCCCCGGAACTCAGCGTCTGTGTGATGGCGTCGACGGCATTCGCCGCGGTCTCGATGCGGGTCTCGCCTTCCACATCCACCTGCGAACCGGTTTCGATGGCATTGGGGGCGCGATACCGCTGGTCCTTATCGGACGTGCCCAACGCCTGATGCGATTTGGATTCGACTTCGGCGTCCGGGAAGTACAGCGCGGAATCGTACGATCCCTGCTGTTCATCGCGCACGATTTTCCCGGTATGCAGTTCGACCACGCGTTTGCGCATGGAGTTGACGATCTCTTCGTTGTGCGTGGCCATCACGATGGTGGTGCCGGTACGGTTGATGGCGTCCAGCACCTCCATGATGCCCAGCGACGTAGTCGGGTCGAGATTGCCGGTAGGCTCGTCGGCAAGCAGGATCTGCGGATGGTTCACATAGGCGCGTGCGATGGCTACACGCTGGGCCTCACCGCCGGAAAGCTCATGCGGATAGCTGTTCTCTTTACCGGTCAGACCGACCGTCTCCAGCACTTTCGGCACCAGCGACTTGATGGTGGACCGGCTTGTGCCGATCACCTCCAACGCGAAGGCGACGTTCTCCCACACCGTCTTGTTGTTCAGCAGTTTGTAATCCTGGAAGATGAAGCCGATGGTACGACGGTAGAACGGGACCTGACGTGGGGCCAGCCGTCTCAGATCGTTGCCGGCGACGCGGATCTCGCCATCCGTGGCTTCCTCTTCACGAAGCAGCAGGCTCAGCAGCGTGGTTTTGCCGGAGCCGGATGCGCCCACCAAAAAGACGAAATCGCCTCGATTGATGGAGAGGTTGATATCATCCAATGCCGGACGCGTGCCCTTCGGATAGACTTTGCTTACGTGATCGAGCGAGATCAGCGCCATCGTGGTTCCCCTTTGCGTTACGCTTCTGCCTCTTCGGCCGCGGCACGGCGCTGTTCATGACGCCAACGGATGCCGGCCTCGATGAATGCGTCGATGTCGCCGTCGAACACGGCCTGGGTCTGGGAGGTTTCGTAGCCGGTGCGCAGATCCTTGACCATCTGGTATGGGTGCAGCACGTAGGAACGCATCTGATCACCCCAGCTGGCCTTGATGTCGCCGGCGAGTTCCTTCTTCTTCTTGGCTTCCTCTTCGTGACGCAGCACCAGCAGTCGGGACTGCAGCACGGCCATGGCGGCGGCGCGGTTCTGAATCTGCGAACGCTCGTCCTGCATGGTCACGACGATGCCGGTCGGAATGTGGGTGATGCGCACCGCGGAATACGTGGTGTTCACGCCCTGGCCGCCCGGGCCGGAAGAGCAATACGTGTCGACGCGGATTTCGGAATCCGGCACGTCGATATGATCGGTGGCCTCGACCAGAGGCACCACTTCCACGGCGGCGAAGCTGGTCTGTCGGCGGCCCTGGTTGTCGAACGGGGAGATGCGCACAAGACGGTGGGTGCCGCCCTCCACACTCATACGACCGTAGGCATACGGAGCATCCACCTGGAAGGTGGCGGACTTGATGCCCGCCTCTTCCGCATAGGAGGTGTCCATGACCTTGGCCTTGTATCCGTTGCGTTCGGCCCAACGCAGATACATGCGCAGCAGCATCTGCGCGAAGTCGGCCGCGTCGACGCCGCCGGCGCCGGATCGAATCGTCACCACGGCGGAACGTTCGTCGTATTCGCCGTCGAGCAGGGTCTGGATCTCCATATCGTCCAGATCGTGCCGAATGCCTTCGATCTCGTTTTTCGCCTCTTCGAGGGTGTCGGCGTCTTCCTCCTCGCGGCCGAGCTCGACGAGAGTCTCCACATCGTCGATGCGCTGGCTCGCGGAGGAGAGACGCTTGAGTTGCGACTGCACCGCGGAGAGTTTGCTGGTAATCTTCTGGGCGTTCTCAGGGTCGTCCCACAGACCCGGCTCGGCCGCCTGCACCTCAAGCTCCTTGGCTTGGGCGGTAAGGCGATCGACGTCAAGCGCCTTGGAAATGGACTCATACTTGGCGCGTGCCTCGCCAATAGCCTGGGAATAATCAAATTCTGCCATCGTGTACACCATACATTTCTTTACGTTGATTATCTTGATCTGTCGGGGAGCCGCTTACAGCTCTCGCACAATCCTTCGGTGTTTCCGCGAGCCCGCACGCACTTCCCTTGCAGCGAAACCGCGAACCTGTTCTCGCTTGGGGGAATGCAGACCCGCTCCGGACCATGCGGGCCTAACGACGTCAAAGACCTGCGTAGATAGCAGGAATAACCACACTCAGCAACATCGCGGCGGCAATGATGATGCCCACCGCACGCACTACGGTGCGACGGCGGCGTTCACGCTGCTCACGATTGTTCTGATAGTCACTCACGTTGCCAAAGTATACGCAACACGTCGTACTTTGCTCCCCTCTTCCGATGTCACGCCCCGCCTCTTCCGATGAGGGCCCGCGCACACCGCCCCGGGCAGGGGCCATGCCCGGTGACACCCGACACATGGAATCTTGGCGCCCAACGCCATCCCCTGACGCTAATGTTGCTAACGGAACAAGCAATATTCGCATTGAAGGAGAGTCAAATGACCGATCAGCGCACTGCGTGGGGTTGGGGCCTGGCCAGCGTGGACGCCGCCGGCAACACCTTGGACGTATGGTATCCGGAGCTCAAGCTCGGCGAAGCTCCCGAAGAAGTCTCCCGCCCGAACCACGGCTTCGGCAATCTGGCCCATGAGGGCACCGATGCCCGCGGGGTGCGTCGCATTCCGGTGTTCACCATCTCCAAACTCGACGAGCCGATCGAGAACGCCGCCGACGCCTATCTGCGCCTGCATCTGCTGAGCATGCGTCTGGCCCAGCCGAACAGCCTGAACCTCGATGGCATCTTCGGCGCGCTTAACAACGTGGTGTGGACCAACTACGGTCCGTTTGCGGTCGAGGATTTCGCCTTGCGCAGACTCGACGTGATGAACGTTGCCAACCAGGCCGCCCCGGGCCTGCCGAAGGCCGATGTGAACGTACTGTCCATCGACAAGTTCCCCCGCATGGTCGACTATGTCGTGCCGACCGGCGTACGCATCGGAGATGCCGACCGCGTGCGTCTGGGCGCTCACCTGTCCGAGGGCACCACCGTCATGCATGCCGGTTTCGTGAACTTCAACGCAGGCACCCTCGGCGTCTCCATGGTCGAAGGCCGCGTGTCTCAGGGTGTTGTGGTCGGCAATGGTTCCGATATCGGCGGCGGCGCCTCCATCATGGGCACCCTGTCGGGCGGCGGCAAGCTGAAGAATTCCATCGGCGAGCACTCCCTGCTCGGCGCGAACGCCGGCATCGGCATCTCCCTGGGCGACAACTGCGTGGTCGAAGCCGGTTTGTACGTGACCGCCGGCACGAAGGTCACCATCTACGACAAGGCCAAGGTCGCCGCAGGAGAGCCGCTCGAGACCGTCAAGGGCGCGGATCTGTCCGGCAAGGACAACATCCTGTTCATCCGCAACTCGGTGTCCGGCCGCATTGAGGCCCGGTATCGCAAGACCGGCATCGAACTCAACGAGAAGCTTCACAACAATTGAAAATAACGCTTATCACCGTCGGCAAGGTCAAGGAGAAGTATCTTCGAGACGCCATCGCGGAATATTCGAAACGGCTGGGCCGGTATTGCAAGCTCGACATCGTGGAGGTGGCGGATGAGAAGACGCCGGAGCACGCGGGCGAGGGCTTGGAACGCCAGATCAAGGCGAAGGAAGGCGAACGCATCGCCAGGTATATCCGTGACGATGCGTTCGTCATCGCCTTGGCCATCGAAGGCAAGCAGCTCACCAGTGAGGAGCTGGCCGCCAAAATCGACGGCCTCGGATTGCATGGCACCAGTCACATCCAGCTCATCATCGGCGGCTCGCTTGGCCTCGACCCGTCGATTCTCCAACGTGCCGACTATCTGCTGAGCTTTTCCAGAATGACCTTCCCGCACCAGCTAATGCGCGTCATCCTGTTGGAACAGATTTACCGCGCCTACAAAATCAACGCCGGCGAGCCCTACCACAAGTAGTCTTGGCGCGATTCCGGTGGTCAGCGCTTGTCCATCGGGGTGTAGTCACGCTTGGTGTAGCCGGTGTAGACCTGACGAGGACGGCCGATCTTGGTGTTCGGATCGGCAAGCATCTCGCGATATTGCGCGATCCAGCCCGGAATGCGGCCCAACGCGAACAGCGTGGTGAACATGGATGGATCGAAGCCGATCGCACGGTAGATCAGACCGGTGTAGAAGTCGACGTTCGGGTACAGGTGACGGGTGATGAAGTATTCGTCGTTCAGCGCGATCTCTTCCAGCTCGGTGGCCACGTCGAACAGTGCGCGTTCATCGGCCGGCAGCTTCAGGGTATCGGCACGCTCCATGATCTTCTGCAGATACGTCTTGGCGATGGCCGCGCGCGGATCGTACGACTTGTACACACGATGGCCGAGGCCGGAGATGCGCTGACCATTGGCCTTGGCATCCTCCACGAATTCCTTGACGGACTTGCCGGAATCGCGGATGGCCTTGAGCTGGCGAAGCACGGCCTCGTTCGCACCGCCGTGCAATGGGCCCGACAGCGCATTGATGCCGGCCGCGACGGCGGAATACAGATTGGCGTGTGCGGAACCGGCGATGCGTACCACCGAGGTGGAGCAGTTCTGCTCATGGTCGGCATGGATGATGAGCAGTCGGCCAAGCGCGTGCACATACAGCGGATCGGAGTCGAACGGCTCGTACGGAACGGCGAAGCACATGCGCAGGAAGTCATCGACATAGCCGCGTGAATAATCCGGGTATAGCATCGGCTCGTCACGGCGACGGCGGAAGATGTAGCTCACGATGGTACGGGCCTTCGCCATGATGATGGTCGCCGCCTCGTCGAGCTGGTCGGAGTCGGTGATGTCGGTGGTGTCCGGATAGAAGGTGGCAAGCGCATTGATGGCGGATGCCATTACGCTCATAGGATGCGCGGTGCGCGGGAAGGAGCCCATGAACGTGCGGAAGTCCTCCCCTACCATCGTACGGTGGTTGATGTCGGAGATGAATCGGTCGTACTGTTCCTGGTTGGGTAACTCACCGTGGCGCAGCAGCCAGGCGACTTCAAGGAAATCGGATTTTTCGCACAGCTGCTCGATGGGATAGCCTCGATATCGCAGAATCGAGTTCTTGCCGTCGATGTAGGTGATTTTCGATTCGCACTGCGCAGTGGTCAGGAAGCCCGGATCGAGCGTGACCCAGCCATCGTTGCGCAACGTGGATACCACGATGCCGTCCGCGCCTGCCGTGGCCTCGACCACCGGCAGGGTGAAGTCCTTTGATTCCACACTCAGATGGGCTGTGGCCATACTCGCACGCTCCTTAACCGTTCAAAGTAGTGTTCACTATATGGCATGCTTGTTTCGCGACAAACCTACGTCTCAAAAATAGCCGCCGCATATGCAAAACCTCCCTCTTCGCCAGAGGGAGGTTTTGCATTGCGAATCGACTAGTCGCGAACGGTGAGGATCACCGGACCGTTTTCGGTGATGGCGATGGTGTGCTCGCTGTGCGCGCCACGTGAACCATCCTCGCTCCTCAGGGTCCAACCGTCCTTCGGATCCTGATAGATTTCATCGGTGGTCTTGAGGAACCATGGCTCGATGGCGATGACCAGACCCGGACGCAGCTTGTAGCCGTGATGCGCACGACCGTCGTTCGGCACATGGGGGTCTCCATGCATGATGTGCCCCACGCCATGACCGCCGAACTCCAGATTGATCGGATAGCCATACTCACGGGCCACGTCGCCGACGGTGCTGGAGATGTCGCCAAGACGGTTGCCCGGCTGCGCGGCGGCGATACCGGCCTCAAGCGCCTCTTCGGTGCACTTGATCAGGCGCAGGTCCTCCGGATCCTTGTGGTCGCCGACCACGAAGCTGATGGCGGAATCACCCACCCAGCCGTCCACGTTGATGGCGAGATCCAAGCTGATGAGGTCGCCATCCTTCAGGTTGTAGTCGAACGGCACGCCATGCAGCACGGCGTCGTTCACGGAAGTGCAGATGTAGTGGGCGAACGGACCGGTGCCGAAATCCGGGGCATAGTCCACGTAGCAGGACGTGGCGCCTTTGCGGTCGACGATGCGCTTATGCACGAATTCGTCGATTTCAAGCAGGTTGGTGCCGACTTTGGTGAATTCCTTCAGGTCGCGCAGGATTCCGCCGACAAAACGACCGGCCGGCTTCATCGCTTCGATCTCTTTTGGAGTTTTCAGTTCAATCATGCTTCCAACCCTACTTCGCACGCCCTACAGCGGCGACGTTACCCGCGACGGGGCTTGCCGAAGGTGAAGGCACGGACGATGGCGACGACGCCAAGCACGATCAGGGCGCAGCCGCCGAAGAGGATGAGCCATGCGGTGGAACTCACCGGGGAGAACAGCACGATGAAACCGGCCACGATCGACAACAGCGCATAGACCACGGCCCATCCGGAGCTTGGCATACGCCAGGATTCGACGAGCGCCATCACGCCTTCCATCATCCAGCCGAGACCGACCACCATGGTGATGAGCACGGCGAGCGTGGCACCAGACAGCGCGGCGTTCTTCAGTACGATCACGCCACCGACGGTCAGCAGCACGCCGATGAGGATGTCCAGCACGCGCCACCCTCCCGGCAGGCCGAGTTCCACGACCGCGGTGACGATACGAATCACGCCGGAGACCACGAAATAGGCACCCAACGCGATGGCTGCCACCTTCAAGGTGGCACCGGGCCAGATCAGCAGGGCCAGGCCAAGGATGAGGGCGACGACGCCGAGTACGCCGTAGACGCCGCGAATGGCGTTCTTCGCCTGCTGCGGCAGCCATTCCTCCACCAGCTTGAACGGGCTCACCGGCTGCCAGGAGCCATCCTGCCCCTGATTGCCGCCGGCCATATAAGGATTTCCATAAGGATTGAAATAGCGCGGCGTCTGCGCCTCGTCGCGATTCCGGTCGTAGTGGCTCCGGTCGTAGGCGCCATATTCCGGCTGCTCCTGCGGATCATGCATATTCGGATCGGTCATGGTCGTTCCTTCCTTTACGTTCCGCCACTATCTTAGACAGCTTGTCTAATTCTAACCATCAACACTATTCGACAAGCTGTCTATTTTGCCGTCGGCTGATATCGGGGGTTCGGCCAAGCCGGAGCACCGGCATGCATAACAACGTTTTGTCACCAAATATGGATAGTGTGAAGCCATGAGTACCACTTTGACTTCCGGCATCGATCCGGCATCGTTCTCCGCTGTGACCGCTCCGGCACAAGATCTGTTCCGCTATGTCAACGGCCCGTGGATCGACATGTACCGCCTCCCCGACGACCGCTCCCGTTACGGCTCCTTCGACAAGCTTGCCGAGGACGCCGAAAACCAGATTCACGACATCCTCGAAGACGATGACTGTCCGGCCGTCAAGTCACGCACGCTGTTCAGGAGCTTCCTCGACGTGAACGCCATCGATGCCTCCGGACTCACCGCCATCGCCGACCAACTCAACGCCATCGACGAAGCCACCGACAAGGCCGGGCTGGTGCGCGCATTGGGCGCAATGAACCCGATTGGCGGACCGGACCTATTCGGCATCGCCGTCTATGGCAATCCCGGCGCCCCGGAGACCAACATCATCCACATCGAACAGGCCGGTCTCGGATTGCCGGATGAGGCCTACTATCGCGAGGATCATTACGCACCGATCCGCGAAGCCTACGTCAAGATGGTGGCCAAGCAGCTCACCAACGCCAAACTCGTCGAAGCCGACGATGAGGCCGAATCCCAAGCCAGACGCCTCCTTGAAGTCGAGGCGACAATCGCCTCGTACCACTGGGACAATGTCGCCACCCGTGATTCGCAGAAGACCTATAACCCCACCGGTCATGCCGAGCTGAGCACCATGCTTGCCGACTATGGCCTGGATGCCTGGATCGAGTCCTGGCAGGAGGCGTACAACACCACCACCGCGGCCGCGACGCAGCCGATTGATTTCGCAGGATGCTTCTCCCGCACAATCGTGCATGAACCGAGCTTCGTCAAAGGCCTCAACGCCTTCTGGGCCGCCGCCGATCTGGATGACCTCAAACTGTGGGCCCGCGTCCATGTGATCATCGGATCCACGTTGGAACTGCCGCATGAGTTCGACGACACCAACTTCGACTTCTACGGCAAGGTGCTTTCCGGCCAGAAGCAGCAGCGCGACCGTTGGAAACGCGGTGTTTCGCTCGTCAACAGCGTCTGCGGCGAAGACATCGGCCGTGAGTATGTGAAACGTCACTTCCCCGAATCCTCCAAGCGGCGCATGGAACAGCTGGTCGCCAACCTCATCGACGCCTACCGCGTCTCCATCTCCAACTCCGCCTGGCTGGGCGAGCAGACCAAGGCCAAGGCGTTGGAGAAGCTTTCCAAGTTCGTGCCGAAGATCGGCTACACGAACCATTGGCGCGACTACACCGCACTGGACGTTCGCGAGGAAGCAGGATTCGCCGAGAACATGCACGCGGCCAACCTGTATGAGACGGGCTACCAACTGGCCAAGGTCGGCAAGGCGGTTGATAAGGACGAATGGCTGATGAACCCGCAGACGGTGAACGCCTACTACGAGCCAACCATGAACGTGATCGTATTCCCTGCCGCCATTCTGCAGCCGCCGTTCTTCAACCCGGATGCCGAGGACGCCGCGAATTACGGCGGCATCGGCGCGGTGATCGGTCACGAGATCGGCCATGGCTTCGACGATCAGGGTTCGCAGTATGACGGCGACGGCAAGCTCAACGACTGGTGGACCGAAGAGGACAAGGCCAACTTCGAGGCATTGACGCGCAAACTCATCGGCCAGTACAACGAGTTCGTGCCGACACAGCTCGCCGAGAAGTACTCCGATGACCCGTCCCAAGCCCCGCATGTCAACGGCGCACTGACCATCGGTGAGAATATCGGCGATCTGAGCGGCGTGAACATCGCACTGAAAGCCTACGCATTCGCTCTTGATGACGCTGCCGGCCGCGAAAAGGACGGTTCCGAGGAGGCCATTGAGTCCTCTCTGGCCGGAGCGCCTGAAATCGACGGCTTCACCGGCTTGCAACGTTTCTTCCTGAGCTATGCCTCCATCTGGCGCACCAAGAACCGCGACGAACTGGCCGAGCAGTATCTGCAGATCGATCCGCACTCCCCCGCCGAGTGTCGCACGAACGGCATCGCACGCAACGTGGACCTGTTCTACAAGGCTTTCGACGTGACTGCGGACAACGGCATGTGGCTTGCCCCCGAACAGCGCGTGCGCATCTGGTAGACGAACAGGCCGCTAAAACTCCTGGCCGCCGAATTCCCCTTCTTCCTTGACGGATTCGGCGGCCTTCGCATATTCATCCGGCTGCACGTCAGTCGCCGGCCATCCCGAAGAATCGCCCGGTGCGTCAGCGCCGACCTCCGCCGATTGTAGTTCAGGTTCATCGTGAGGCAATACCTCCACCGGTTGCGAAACCGCCGTACCGGTCGCACCCTGTGGATTCGTGTACGGATCGACGCCGATCTGCACTCCGGCATTGGATCGAGCCGCCGGCGTCTGCGTCGCCGACTCGGCATTGGCCGCATTGGGTTTGGCGAATCGACGCAATGCGGTGACCCCATAATTGAGATCATGCCCCGCATTGCTGGCTTCAAGCACCGTGCGGGACCGCAATTCCCCGTTTTCGCCATTCCACGTCTCCGTGGCAAGCACACCGGTCACTATGACCGGCTCGCCCTTTTTGAATGATTGACAGATGTTTTCCGACAACGTCCGATACGCTTTCACCGTAATCCATGTGGTCGGCAGGTCACGCCATTGCTGCGCACGATTGTCGAAATAGTGGCGGGTGCTGGCCAGACGGAACGAGCTTGCATGAGGCATGCCCTCCCTGTTGAATGGCACCGGATTTGCGCCGACATATCCGGTGATGGTGAGTAAGCCTTGTTGCTGTGCCATGATCGGCCCTTTCTGCCAACGGATGTGGGCCGCGGAAAGTACCGAATCGGTACGGAAGCACATACGGTCAGGTAAAGGGGTATGAGAGAGAGGAGCGCCGTACGACTTCCCGCATCCTTGCGTTTCCGCGGTGATTCCACTATCGCCGATGATGACGGGCCGACGCAACGCCGAATGGGGAATGTGGATAACTGAAAGACCTCCGGGCGAGTCGTGGACAATGGGTGGACAAGACACCCACTATCCACACTCATCCACAATCGGTTGTGTATGGACTGTGCTTCGATCTCCCCACACAAACAATGCCCGTCATGATGAACGGACGCAACAAGGCCTCGAATCCCCAATATCGTAGAATCCTCGGCTTCGCTGCGCCCGTTCGGAAAACAACAGGTGGCGCTTGCCGCTATTGGAGCAGAGCTGCGACGCGGTCGGCAATCACCTGCGCCGCATCGGCGACCGGCACCGCCTCGGCGTTCTCGCCATTGCGATCGCGCACTTCAATGGTGCCATTGTTCACGGTGTCGCGGCCGGCAACGGCGATCAGCGGTACGCCGATCAGCTCGGCATCCTTGAACTTCACACCCGGTGAGACCTTCTTACGGTCATCGAAAATGACCTCGATGCCCTTGGCCTCGAGTTCGGCGATCAGCTGTTCCGCGGCTTCGAACGCTGCCGCATCCTTGCCGGTAGCGACCACATGCACCTGGGCCGGGGCGATGACGGCCGGCCAAGCCAGACCCTTGTCGTCATGGTGGGTTTCGGCGATGCAGGCCATCACACGGGACACACCGATGCCATAGGAACCCATCCACACCGGAACGGTCTTGCCGTTCTGGTCGAGCACCTTCAAACCAAGGGCGTTGGAGTATTTCAGGCCCAGCTGGAACACCTGTCCGATTTCCACGCCACGCTCGAAGCTCAACGGGCCGGAACCGTCCGGGCTCATATCGCCGTGACGCACCTCAACGGCCTCGACGGTGCCATCGGCCTCAAAGTCACGCCCGTAGACAAGGTCATAATAGTCAACCTCATGTTCGTCGGCGCCGGTGAACCACGCGGAACCGCGGGCGATATGCGCATCCACGAAGTATCGCAGCGCTTCGCCGGTCTCTTCGGCGGCTTCGGCCTTCTTGCCATCACGGGCCTGCGGACCGAGCGCCATCGGGCCGATATAGCCCTTGACAAGTTCCGGATGCTTCTTCAGATCCTCTTCGGTGGCCTCTTCGATTTCGGCCGGGGTGAACTGAGCCTCGAGACGCTTCATATCGACCGAACGATCGCCGGGCACGCCTACGACCACGAGTTCGCGCCACGGTTCGTCATGGTTGTCGTCCTGCGGATGCATGACGGCGATTACCACGTTCTTCAGAATGTCGGAGGCCTGCCACGCACGACCATCGGAACGCGGATGGTTGGCATTGGCGAATTCGACCATCTTGTCGATGGTGGCGGCATCCGGGGTCGGACGCTTCTCGGCGGCCGGGGTGTCGGTGCAATCGATGGCTTCCGGCTCCGGAGTGGTCAACGCCTCGACGTTCCAAGCCTTGCCGGACGGAGACTGCGCGAAAGTGTCCTCGCCGATCTCCATCGGAGCCAGGAATTCCTCTGATTCGAAGCCACCCATCGGACCGGCCATGGCATGCACCGGCACATACTTCAGGTCAAGGCGGTCGAAGATGCGTTCGTAGGCACCGCGTTCGTCCATATAGGCCTTGACGAGGCCTTCCTTGTCAAGGGTGAAGGAGTAGGCATCCTTCATAATGAATTCGCGGCCTCGGATCAGACCGGCACGCGGGCGGAATTCGTCGCGGTACTTGGTCTGGATCTGGTAGAGGGTCACCGGCAGGTCCTTGTACGAGGAATACAGGTCCTTGACCAGCAGGGTGAACATTTCCTCATGGGTCGGCGCCAGCAGATAGTCGGCTTCATGACGGTCCTTCAATCGGAAGATGTTGTCGCCGTATTCTTCCCAACGGTGGGTGGCCTCATACGGCTCGCGCGGCAGCAGGCCGGAGAAATGAACCTCCTGGGCGTCGATGGAGGCCATCTCCTCACGGATGATGTTCTCGATCTTGTTCAGAACGGTCAGGCCCAGCGGCAGCCAGGTCCAGATGCCCGGGGCGGCCTTGCGCAGGTAGCAGGCGCGCTGCAGGAGCTTGTCCGACACGACGTCGGCATCGGCAGGGTCCTCGCGCAGGGTACGCAGGAACATGGTAGACATACGAAGTGCTTTGGTCATACGCCCCAAGTTACTCAGGCAAGGCGACGTAACTGCTACGAACACTCGGAAAACATCTTATTTATAGAGTTATAAATAAGTCATGTGGCCTGTATATAATCTCAGGAAACTGACGATTGAGCGGCGCACGTTGAGAGAGGACGGCATGTCATGCGTCACATTACCGCGCACATTTCGATTTGGAACAAACTCGGCTGGATCGGCATCATCTGCTATTTCGTATTCGCCGCAGCCGCACCGGAAGTACTGTCGGAAGGCAATACATGGGTGGGTCTGAGCATGGCCCTGCTGTGCGTGGTGTTGATTTCACTGCCATGGAAGAAACTGTTCAATGTCCTTGCGCTGGTCGGCATGATGGCATGGCTCGTCGTCACACGTGCGATTCCCGGGTTCACGTTCCTGCAGCACAATCCCATCTGGCTGCTGATCGGCTTGGCCTGCGTGATCGTCAGCTGCTGGGATCCGGATCCGGAAGACGTCGAGACGGAAGTCGAGCTCGACCCCGATCTCGCCCGCTCATTGCAGGCGATGGGCTGACCAAGGGCCACAAAGCGAATCAGAACAGGGCATCCTGGGCGAACTCGTCGTCCGCATCGCTCGACGGCAACGGCATGAAGGCAGAGGCGCCATATCTGGCAAGCGCATCGCTGGCATTCGCCGAACCAAGCCTGAGCTCGCCGTCAAGCCGCACCGCATCCGGCGAGACCAGGAACATACGCTCGTTCACGCCCGCCAGATATAACCCCTCAAGATTCTCCACCCGCGACAACGCCACATACCCCATGCCGGGCGCGAAAGTGCGCCGCAGATCCATGACCGCACGGTCGAGCGTCATCCCCTGCGACTTGTGGATCGTAATGGCCCACGCGCAGCGCAACGGCACCTGATTCACGCAGGCGAGCACGGTATCACCGTCCTGCATCTGCCAACAGTTCGGCTTCATGGTCACGATATTGCCGTTCTCGAACTCGACGATCGGCCAGCCGCCTTTGGCATCAGAGGCAAACCCACGCACCGTGCCCAAGGAGCCGTTCACAAACTGACGGTCGGTATCGTTACGCACCGCCATCACGGCAGCTCCGGTCTTGAGCAACAGATGTTCCGGCGCGAGCATGTTCCTTTTGAGCCGTTCCACCAGATTTGCCGGGCCGGAGGATTCGGCGACATACTCGTGCGGTTCCTCCCTGATCGCGAACAGACGCATGTCGTTGAGTGAATCGGCCTGTCTGTTGACCGGAAACAGATTCACGGCCCGTTGATTCGGCTCTGGCATACGGCCCAGCCGGGTCAACAGAAGATCACGATCCTCATCGCTGACGCAACCCTCCCGGATGTCGGTGAGTACGCCAAGCAGTTTGCCGTCATCTTGACGATGCTGCTCGGTCAGGTAGCAGACAACAGGGCTCAACTCCTGCCATACCAACGATTCGGTGACGAATCCCTCAGGATTGAGCCCGGCACGCGCATAACGTTCACGAGATGCCGCGAATTCCGGACTGGGCACGATCAGGTCATGATCGCGCCCGGAAACGGACACCGGCGGCAACTGGAAGAAGTCTCCGGAAAGCACCACCTGCAGTCCGCCAAACGGCCGCGAATCCTTGCGAATGATACGGCACACCTGATCGACCATGTCGAACAGCCACGCATGCAACATGGAAACCTCGTCGATGATGAGGATGTCGGCCGCCTGCAGCTTGCGCTTGCGTCGCATGCGAATGGTGGTGACGAGTTTATCGGACAGCGCGTTGGCAAGACCTATGCCACTCCATGAATGGATGGTAACTCCATTGATATGCGTGGCCGCGATGCCGGTCGACGCGGTGACCGACACGGAGGCGCCATCCGCACGCGCCTGACGTATGAATTCGTTAAGCACGTAGGTCTTACCGGCACCGGGCGCACCGGTCAGAAAGACGTTCGCGCCGGTGCCCAGAATCGCAAGAGCCTCTTCCTGCCGCATATCGCACCGCCTTCCCCTCCGTCATGTGACCGCCCGCACTCGGCTACGACCGAATCGCATGGCCGTCACCGGGCAATCGCGCCTCCGCGCGCAATCATCCGTCAGTCAATCAGCCTATCAACAACCTTGAGCACACCACGACTGGCGTTCGACGGCGCAAGATAACGTGCGGCCGCCCGCAGGTCCGGATGGCCATTGGACATGGCGAACGACCAGTCACCCGCCTCAAGCATCAGCAGGTCGTTAAGATAATCGCCGAACACCGCCGTCTGTGCGGGAGTGACGCCCAACGCGCGCTGCAACGCCTCGACGCCCTGCTTCTTGTCGGTGGCCGGATTCATGATGTCCACCCAATGCTGCCCGGAGACGACCACCTGGTAATCGTTCCTTACATGAGCGAGCTTGTTGTTCGTCATCTGCTCGGAACTGCCGAAATCGAGAATCGCGAGCTTCAGGATGATTTCTTCGCCCGGAACGTAATCGTCCGGTTCGACGGCGAAATCCAGCACCTTGCGCAGGTCATCGACGATCTTCAACGCCGCGTAATACTTGCCGACCTCGTCAAGGAACGGCGTATCGGTACGCTGCACGTATGCGGTGTTGAGACCGCAGATCACCAGACCCATATCGTATTCGCCGGCGGACACGGAGGCGTTCACCATGTCGATGGTGCGACGCGTGATGCCCAGATCGACGCCATGTACTTCGACGACCTTGCCGTCCACCGCCACGACATTGCCGTTCTCCGCGATATAGGAAAGCTCTCCCCCGTCCAGCACTTCGGACGCCTTCGAAGCGAACATGTTGCGCAGCGTGGCGTACTGGCGGCCGGAAGCCGGCACGAATTCGACGCCGCGCGCACGCAGTCTGGCGAGCATGTCCCAGAAGCCTTCGGGAATCCGGCCATGTTCGTCCAACAAGGTGCCGTCCATATCGGCGACCACGAGTCGGATATCCTGCGGCTGGTCGATGGTGGTCCAGTCGGCTACGCTCATAAGGGTCCTTTCCTGCATTGCCTTCGATTGTCGGGGAAACATCACGGACGGCATGGACCGCCGTCGTTCCATGCGCCCGAATCGATCAGTTCTCGCCGATCAGACTGGTGGCCTTGATATCGTCGGCGATGGCCTTGGCCTCGGCCTCATCCGGTCCCGGCGTCGGCGCCATGAACGCCTTGCGGTAGTAACGCAGTTCATCCAGGGACTCAATGATGTCGGCGAGCGCGCGGTGACCGCCGTTCTTCGGAGGACGGTTGAGGTAGACGGCCGGATACCAGCGACGGGCAAGTTCCTTGAACGTGCTTACGTCGATGGTGCGGTAATGCAGGTGCTCCATGAGTTCCGGCATGTAGTGGTCGAGGAACTTCTTGTCGGAGCCGATGGTGTTGCCGGCCAGCAATGGCTTGACGCCGTCCGGCGTGAATCGCTTGACGTATTCGACGACCTTGGCTTGCGCCTCGTCGAGAGAAAGGCCGTGTTCCCACTCCTTGATCAGGCCGGAGCGGGTATGCATGTTGCGCACGAAGTCGTTCATATGATCCACGGCCTTCTGGCTGGGCTTGATCACGAAATCGACGCCCTCGTCAAGCACGTTCAGATCGAAGTCGGTCGGCACTACGGACACTTCGACGAGTTCGTCGCCGCCGAAGATATCCAAGCCGGTCATCTCGCAGTCGATCCAGATCAGACGCGAGCCTTCAGCGGTGTATGTTTCGCCGTCATGCGCATCTACCATTGTTGCCTCGTTTCATATGTTTGCGGCCGCGCCCGCTGCGTGGAGCCGAACATATGAAGATACCGCAGGGTAGGGAGATTCTTCCCCGCCCTGCGGTATGCGGTGCGCTCCGGTTCGTTGTTCAGCGCACGCGTTTGATGCCCAGCACGCTGATGGCGGCGATGGCGGTCATGCCGATGGCCACCGGGAACACCACCGTATAGGAGCCGAGCACGCTCACCAGCGTGGAGGTGATGGCCACGCCGATGGCCTGCCCCGCACAGGTGGCGATGTTCATGAAGCCGAGATCCTTGCCGGCGGTTTCCTTGTTCGGCAGTACATCGACGTTCAGCGCTTGGTCGACGGACAGGTACATGCCATAGCCGAAGCTGGCGATGCCGCCGAAGAGGAACATGCCCTGTTGCGTCGGGAAAATCCACGGCATGGCCAAACCGATGGCGAAGAACGTGCATGCCACGATGATCGGCGCCTTGCGGCGGTTCAGAGCGTCCGCAATCGGTCCTGCCACCAGGGACGCGATGATGGACACGATCATGGTGATCACGGAAATGACCTGGATGGAAGCCGCCGCCGACAGCTTGTCCTGGCCGATGTAATCCTGCAGGATGTACAGCTGATAGCTGAACACCATCTGGTAGGCGACGATCAGGCAGGTGCGGCAAATGAACGCACGGTAGAAGTCGGCGCAATTCTTCAGCGGCGGGGTAAGCGACGCCGCCACGACCTTCCACAGCGGCTCGTCGGTGTTCTTCGGCATGTTTTCACTGGAAGGCTCGCGTGGAGCGATCACCACGGACAGTACGCCCGCGGCCAGCGCACACATGCCTGCGCAGATGAAGCCGAGTTCCATATGTTCGATCAGCGAGGAGCCGACCAACGTACCGATGCCCTGGCCGATCACACCGCCCGCACCGATTGCGGCGGACACGGTGGCACGCGATGTCGGAGCCACCTGATCGGAGATACGGGCGTAAATCGGGGCTTGCACCATGTTCAGACCAATCAACGCCAGCACGTAGACGAGGCCGATGATCACGGCACTGATCGGACGGCTCAACGCCCAGAAGCAGACGCCGTAGATGAACGCGCCGCAGAAGATCCATGGCGTGCGCCTGCCCCAACGGGTTGCGGTGCGGTCGGATAGCGCGCCGATGAACAGTGCGATGAAGATGGAAGCGATTGAGCCGACCGCGTTGATGGTGCCAAGCACCGCAGTGGAGTTGGCGATGCCGATGTCACGCAGGCGCTGTGGCACCAGCACCGACATCGTCATGTAGAAGGCCGCACCGGACAGCACCGAGAAGGCAAGAAAGCCTCCGGTGAAACGCCACTTGGCACTATCCGCCGATCCTTCCTCCGTTACGACCGGCACGGTGGATGCGACCGTAGTGATTTTCGACATAATTATCCCCTTTACGCGATGTTTGCGATTAGTCGGCCAATTTCAGCCAGGCGCTGGTATCTTGCGGCAGCCTGCCGTCATCGGTGAGCGGTCCGGAGGTCAGCAGCACATCGCCCTGCGGCAGTGCGACCGGTTCTTCGCCGAAGTTGGTGATGGAGGCCCATCCATTGGCACGCTTGTAGGCGATGGTGCCGCCGGGGAATCCATTGGCACCGTCATGCGCTTTGCCCGGTCGGTCTTCCGGCAGCCATTCGACGCTCAGGTCGGTGGTCTGCATGTCATGGCGCAATGCCAGCACGCGGCGGTACAGGTTCAGCATGGAATCAGGATCGGCGGATTCCACGTCGACCGCAAAATCCTTGTACCATGCCGGCTGCGGGAGATGCGGTTCGGCAGTGGCGCCGGCCGGGGAGAATCCGAAGGAACCTTCGTGACCGAATTCATCGTCTGGATCATCCAGTTTCGGCGCGTCCGCGGCGACCCACGGCAACGGCACACGGCAGCCGTCACGGCCCTTGGTGCTGGCGGAACGGGACGTACGCCATGCGGACGGATCTTCCAGTTCATCCCACGGAATGTCGGCCACCTCGAACAAGCCGAGCTCTTCGCCCTGATACACGTAGGCGGAACCGGGCAACGCCATCTCCATCATGATCGCGGCGCGGGCGCGTTTGGTGCCGAGCTCGCGATTCTCTTCGAACGTGGTGCCGTCGCGCAGCAGCCAATCAAGCGCCAGACGATGATATTCGCCGGTCGGCACCTGCGGCAGGGCGTAACGGGTGGCATGACGGATCACATCATGGTTGCTCATCACCCACGTAGCGGTGGAGCCGGAACGTTCCGCGCTCTCCAACCCCTCCTCGATGGCCAGGTGCATGTCGTCGCGGATCCAGTCCTTCTTGGCGAATTCGAAGTTGAAGATCTGGCCAAGATCGTCCGGCGAGGCATACAGATGCTGTCGGCTCGGACGCACCCAGGCCTCGGCCACGGCGAACGCCGGAGGATTGTACTCGTTGAACACCTTGCGCCACTCGTGATAGATGTCATGTACTTCGTCACGATCGATTACCGGATGAGAACCGTCCTCCGGCTGGTCGTTGGTGCACCAGACCACATAGTCATCGAGGTCATCGCGGTCAAGATCCTTGGCCAAGCCGTGCGCCACGTCCACGCGGAAGCCATCGGCGCCGTGATCGAGCCAGAAGCGCAAGGTCCTGAGAAAATCGTCGCGCACCTCACGATTGTTCCAGTTCCAGTCGGGCTGTTCTTTGGTGAACATATGCAGATACCACTGGCCGTCGGGCACGCGGGTCCATGCCGGGCCGCCGAAATGGTTCTCCCAGTTGGTCGGTGGCTGATCGCCATTCGGACCCTTGCCGTCGCGGAAGATATAGCGGTCACGCTCCGGCGATCCCGGTTCGGCTGCGAGGGCGGCCTTGAACCATTCGTGCAGATTGGAGCTGTGATTCGGCACGATGTCGACCACGACCTTGATGTCTCGTGCGTGTGCGGCCTTGGCGAGTTCGTCGAAATCATCCATGGTTCCGAGCTTCGGGTCGACGTTGCGGTAATCGTCCACGTCGTAGCCACCGTCGGCCAGCTGGGACGGATAGAACGGACTGAGCCAGATGGCGTCGACGCCAAGGTCCTTCAGATAGTCGATCTTTTCGGTCACACCGGCGATCTGGCCGAGTCCCTCGCCACGGGAGTCCTTGAAGGAACGCGGGTAGACCTGATAGACCACGGCCTGCTTCCACCACAGTGCGGGATCGGTGACTTCAGTCATTTTTTCCTCCTATCATGCAAGCGTTTGTACACCTTTTAACGGCAATCAATGTCACCCATCATTGCTAGGCAGCATTGATTTTCCTTGCAATTATTTGACTATTCTTCGCAACCACATTGTTGTTTGTGCATTGGTTGACTAATCTCATAATAGCGCTTGCGCAAATTTTTGCAAGTCATAATCCCAGCCATCTTCAAAGTATGCCAGAAAAGGCAATAATTACAGTGTTTGCAGTCATGCAAGCGTTTTTACAAAATGGGCGTGTCGTGATATGGTAGGGTGACGAACGAAGCAAATATGAATCGCAAAACCCGACTTAAGGAGAACCGAACGTGACTCGCACCACCATCGCAGACGTGGCCAAGGCGGCCGGAGTATCCGTCTCCACCGTATCCCGAGCACTGCGTGGACTGGACAGAGTCAACCCCGAAACCAGAGAACGTGTCGAAAAAGAGGCCAACCGTCTCCACTTCTCCTTCTCGAAAAGCGCATCATCCCTGGCATCCGGCAAAACCATGCGTATCGCGGTGCTGTTGCCGAGCGAAATCAGCAGCTGGTTCAACTCCCACGCCTTCGAAGGCATCTACGAGGTGATGTCAAAGGCCGACTACGACGTCGTTCCCTACATCGTGTGGACGCAGGAAGATCTGGATCGTTTCTTCCAGAATCTGCCAGGCAATCGCAATGTCGACGCAATCATCGAAGCATCCTTCGACTTCGACGAGGCAAAGAAGCGGGTACTCGGCGAACTGACCATCCCTGTGGTCGGCATGAACGCCCCCAGCACGCACGGACTCGACGCCGGAGTCGCAATCGATGACGCGGCGGCCATGAGCGCAATCGTACGCTTCCTCAAGTCACTGGGACACAAGACGCTCGCCTACATCGGGCAACCCGTCAACGCCTCACCGTTCATCTGCTCGGACATCGTGCGCGAAAAAGGGTTTCTGGACGCCGCCAAGGAATGCGGCTACGGCGATGATGACATTATCATCGTGCCATCGTTGACCCATATGGACGTGCAAAACGAACAGGACATCTATTCCGGCATCGTCGCACAACTGCTCAGCGCACCAAAACAGCCGACCGGCATCTGCGTATCCGTCGACGCGGCGGCCGTTCCCCTTCTCAAGGAACTGCGCCGCATGGGATGGCGTGTGCCTCAGGATGTATCCGTAGTCGGATTCGATGACGATCCAAGCGCCTCGATTGTGGACATGACCACCATGCACCAGAATCCTACGGAAATCGGACGCATTGCGGCACGTAAGACACTCGCGTTGCTGGCAGGCGAAACCTTGGAGGAACCGTTCTCCGTCATATCCACTTCCCTTGTGCTACGAAGCACCACGGAACGCGTGCATTGATTGCCCCAACTTCCCCAAATCCTGCCGTCGCGGGCCGTGTCCTGCAAGAACCGTCCCGCTGACCAACAGGCGCCCTACCTCCGGGGGTGCAACCTGCGAGAACTGTCCCATTGCCCGACGGCCACAGCCCCGAACATGGCCATCAGAGGCAGCGCCCCGCGAGAACCGGCCCATTATCCGACGGCTACGTCCCCAACCCCCTGCTGTCATAGGCCATGTCCCGCGAGAGCCGACCCGTTGCTCGACGGTTGCGCCCCCAAACCCTGCCGTTGCGGGCCATGTCCTGCGAGAACCGGCTCGCTGCCCGACGGCTACGTCCCCGAACCCGCCGTTGCAGGCCGCCACCTGCGAGAACCGGCCCATTGCCCAACAGTCACGTCCCATAATTGCCCACGTTGGCCCATGGACCAATACCATGACGCGACAATGGGAGAAGTTATCCACATCGGAAAAGGTTGGATTTTCAAGGTTCTTCAGCTTCCGACACGCCAATAGGCCATTCTCCGACCACAGGACGAAAAAACATCATCCGCACAAACCAAATGATTTATCTTCGCTCTCATGAGAACGAACAAGCGATGTGTCCAACTTCTTCAAGAGGCAAAGCGTGAGAGCCGATGCGCCATCCCCGCAACGCAGGCCGACGGGAAGGCGCTGCGTAAGCGAGTGGAGCACGGGGAACTTTGCTCGCCGCACCGTGGCCTCTTCATGGAGAACGAATACTGGAACACATTGGACCCTGCACAAAGAACCATTCATCAGGTTCGCGCCCTGCAGATCCAAAATCCACGAATCATCTTTGCCGGTCCGAGCGCAGTGGCCGTATATGGATATGAACATCCATGGAGCATACATGCAAGCGGAATATACCGCGCGGACTGCTCGCGCGGCAATCAAAAACCTACGAATCATGCTCTTGGGCGCATCTACATGCCAAGGATTTCCGAACGAATCATCAACGGAATACGCGTCACCACACCGGAACGGACGCTTCTTGACTGCTCGTTGATGTTCCCTTTCCGCAAGGTGTTGCCCATCTTCGATTCCGCAATGGCACAGGATTCAGAGCTTAGCGAGAAAATCACGGACCTCATTCCAAGGATTCGGCGAAACACAGATGCTTTGAAGAAACTGCTTGCGTACTGCAACCCACTATCCGACAACGGAGGCGAATCGTTCACCCGCGCAACGATGATCGAGGAAGGATTCCAAAATCCGCTCATCCAGCACGTAATCCATGATCCATCCGGTGGCGGTAAATGGTATCGGGTCGATTTCATCTGGTTCCTGCCTGACGGACGGATTATCGTCGCCGAATACGATGGCATGGCGAAGTACACCGATCCCATGATGACCGACAGGAAAAACATCCAGACAATCGTCAATGAACAACGAGATCGCGAGCAGTCGCTCTGCAGTTGGGGCGTGACCAAAATAGTACGTTTGTATTACGAAGACGCAGTGAATCGAACTGGCCTGGTAAGCAAGCTCTGCCAAGCCGGAGTGCCTCGCCCGTTCGTACGAATGCAACCCAGTTTGTCATAGACAGTCTTCGGACCGGGGATTGATTCATCTGCACCCGAAATGCATCGGATTCGTGCGGGAATCATTCTCAGTGGCTGGTTTTTGGGGCAATAAGCCGGTTCTCTACGGCCACAGCTCCAGATGTGGTGCTTGGGGCACGGTTGCAGGGTAACGGACCGGTTCTCGCGGGGCGCGGCCCCTGATGACCATGTTCGGGGTTGTAGCTGTTGGATAATGGGCCGGTTCTCGCAGGGCACGGCCCGCAACGGCGGGGTTGGGGGGCGCAACCGTCGGGCAACGGGTCGGCTCTCGCGGGACATGGCCTATGACAGCAGGGGGTTGGGGACGTAGCCGTCGGGCAACGGAACGGCTCTCGCAGGATACGGCTTCCGGAGTTGGGGTCTGGGGAATGACTGTCGGGCAATGGGATGGTTCTTGCAGGACACGGCCCGCAACAGCAGGGGTTGGGGGCGCAACCGTTGGGTAACGGACCGGTTCTCACAGGCAAAAGCCCATTCAATCACATGGCGGACCATTATGGCGGCCCGTTCCAAGTCATTCAGTACCTACAAACAAAAGGTGGTATCAAACCATAAAGGTTCGATACCACCTCATAGCTGCCGCCCGGCCCACCGGCCGGTCAGGCTCACTGACGACCGGAGTAGTTCGGCGCCTCGGCAGTCATGACGATGTCGTGCGGGTGGGATTCGCGCAGACCAGCGTCGGTGATGCGGATGAAACGTCCGCGTTCCGGCATTTCGGCGATATTGTGGGCGCCGATGTAGAACATGGACTGGTGCAGGCCACCGATCATCTGGTACAGCACGGCGTTGAGCGGTCCGCGGTACGGCACTTCGCCTTCGACGCCTTCCGGAACGACCTTGTCGTTGGACGTGACATCGGCCTGGAAGTAGCGGTCCTTGGAGTAGGACTTCTTGCCGCGCGGAGCCATGGCGCCAAGGGAGCCCATGCCACGGTACAGCTTGTACTGCTTGCCGTGCAGGAGCACCTTCTCGCCCGGAGCCTCTTCACAGCCTGCGAGGGTGCCGCCGAGCATCACGGAGGATGCGCCGGCCACAAGAGCCTTGGCAATGTCGCCGGAGTAGTGGATGCCACCGTCGGCGATGCATGGAACACCGGCGGCACGGCAGGCCTGAGCGGCCTCATACACGGCGGTGAGCTGCGGAACGCCGACACCGGCGACCACGCGGGTGGTGCAGATGGAGCCCGGACCCACGCCAATCTTGACGGCGTCGACTCCGGCGTCGATCATGGCCTGTGCGCCCTGACGCGTCGCCACGTTGCCGCCGATGATATCGACGCCCTTGAAAGCGGAATCGGACTTGAGACGGCTAATCATGTCGAGGGCGAGCTTGGCCTCACCGTTAGCGGTATCGACCACGAACACGTCCACGCCGGCCTCCATTAAGGCGGAGGCACGGTTGTAGGCATCACCCAGGAAACCGATGCCGGCGGCAACGCGCAAACGGCCCTGCTCGTCCTTGGTGGCATCCGGATACTGCTCGGTCTTGACGAAGTCCTTCACGGTGATCAGACCGGTCAGGTGGCCTTCGGCGTCGACCAGCGGCAGCTTTTCGACCTTGTACTTGGCCAGCAGGTCGTGGGCGTCTTCCTTGGAGATGTTGGACGGACCGGTAATCAGATGCTCGCGGGTCATCACGTCGGAGACCTTGAGGTGATCGTAATCCTCGGAAGCGATGAAGCGCATGTCGCGGTTGGTGATGATGCCGACGAGCTTGTTGTCCTTATCGACGACCGGCAGGCCGGAGATATGGAAACGGCCGCACAGCTTGTCGAGATCGGCCAGCGTCACATCCGGGCTCACGGTGAGCGGATTGTTGATCATACCGGATTCGGAACGCTTGACGACATCGACCTGAGCGGCCTGATCGTCGATGGAGAGGTTGCGGTGCAGCACGCCGATGCCGCCGTTACGAGCCATGGCAATGGCCATGTCGGACTCGGTGACGGTATCCATGGCGGCGGAAATGGCCGGAACCTTCATCGTGATGTTACGGGTCAGATGAGTGGTGGTGTCCACCTCGGACGGAATGACATCCGTCTCGTTCGGCAGCAACAGCACATCGTCATAAGCGAGGCCAAGCTGAGCGAAAATCGGTGGAAGTGGAGCGTACGTGGAATCTGCATTCATATCAGGAATTGTAGCCATAGACACACTTTATAACGCCCTATGTATTAGGGGTTATTGCTGGGTGTCAAGAATTGTCGTCGCCTTTAGAAATACAGGACAACCGGTATAACCGGATGTCAGATGATGCAGTTGATTCTGCCGAGTAAATGCCGGCCAATTCTGGTGTCACATACACTAGGACACGCGATCTCACGAATCATGATGTGGGTGCATGGGTCGGTGGAATGCCGACGCCCTAGGTCGGGTCCAGGGACACCATGCGAATGGCGTAGGACACGTAGGCCGGATAGGACACATAGGCCGCGCATGTGTCCCGTGTGGCCCACGTGCCCCACGTGGCCTACGACTTTTGAGAGGTATCGATAGGCAATGAGGATACTGCAGGGCCATCTGGTAAACCCAAGAAACCCTTACCATTTCAAGGGTACCGATGGGACATGTACCCTCTCAGAATCAGTATCCTCCGTATTAGGGAGGTTCATCGAACGAGCCAACGGCGGTGACTTCATGAATACTGAACCCGTCAACGATTCGTTGCCGGGCGAACATGGGAAATCCCCATATCCGGGGTACTCCCTTGGCGAGTATCCCGAACCCAACTGTGCGTATGATACGCACAGCTCACCCTCATGCGCGCGGGCGGCAACCATGTGCGCGATGCACACGGTCGGGGCCGACGTGACCACCCCGTGGAAAACGACGCCATGCCGGCATCCCTGCCGGTGGTTCGGCCCCATAAACCCCAGACACGAAAAGGAGAGTTTCGGCGGCGCGCTTTTGGCGCCCTCCATCGAACTTTCGGAACGCCCCCTAGGGTGTGGGGGTGGGCCCGGCCGGTAGGGAGGCGTTCGGCCGGGCCCGTGCGTGTCCCCGCCGTCCGATGGAAACGCTAAGGACGGATGGCGGGGAGGAATGGTTACTTGCCGGCGCTCAGGCTGACCTTGCACAGCGCGTGCGGTTTGAGCGCGTCGAGGCTGTAGCGTGCCTCGAGTCGGAACTGCACGGCGTTGGTCTTGAACAGGGTGCCGTACGCGTCCCATGCGAGGGCCATCGTCGCGTCGGTGGCGATCTGCAGGGAGCCCGAGCCGATGACCCATGCCGTGCCTTCGGGCAGTCCGGCGGCCACGGCCACGTTGTTGCCCCAAAGACGCATGTTCACCGGGTCGATGGCGTTGTTGGTCAGGTAGCGGCCGGTGGTGTCCTTGGCGGTGCATACGGCCAGCCAGTCGGCCGGGCTGATGGCGATGGTCTGTACCGTGATGCCCTGCCGTTCGATCTGGGCGATGCCGTTGACGATGGTGTCGAGGATTCCTCCGGCGAACGCCTGCGTCTTGACGCCTTCGATGTGGTCGAGTCCGAGCAGGTGGGCGTCGCTGCCGTCGCCGGTGAGGATCTCCCTTTCGAGGGTGCGCAGGATCTCGGTGTACAGCCGGCCGGTGATGTGTTCCTGCACGTCGAGCCCGCCGTATTCGCCGCCACCCAGCAGCACGTACTTGTCGATGGGGTCGGACAGTACCGCGATTACCTTGAGCTGGCGGCGCTGCTTCTCGAGTCCGATGCTGAAGGTCGGCTTCTCCTGTCCGGCCGGCACCACGGCGGCGGAACCGGGATTGTCCGGGGTCTTCTCCATAAGTATGTCGTAGTCGCCGCTCTGGCAGAGGAACGCGGGAATGTATTCGAGCAGCTGGGGCGGCACCTCGTCGGCGGCGTCGCGGATGGGCTCGTTCGCGTTGATGATCGGCACGGGGAAGATCGCGCTGCCGGTCAGTGCGGGGGCCGTCTTGGTCGCGTTCGTGGCGTTGTGGCCGTTCCATGCGGCGTTCATGGATTCCTTGACGCTGCGGATGGCGACGCGGCCCTTCCTCAGGGTCGGGTTCATCGCGTGGCCGTTGTCCTCGTTGCGGGCGAAGGTGTATGCCTTGGTGTTGATGTTGTCGTTCATGGTTTCCTCGTATCCTGCTTTCGATGTTGCGGTAAGGGAGTGGATTGACACGTCGTCGGACGGTACGGACGCGGCCAGCATGCGGCGAAGCTTCTCGTCTTCCTTGCGTGCCCTCTGTTCAAGGTCTTGGCGGAACTCCTTGAAGAGTTCGTAATTGTCCAGCGTGGCCTGTTCCTCGGGCGTGATGGCGCGCTGCTCGATCTGCGCCCGCCGGCGGATGGTGCCGGCCTGCTCGGTCTGCTTGTCCATTGCACTCTTGGTGAAGATGGTGTGCGGGCTCTGATCTTCGAGGTATTGCAGTATGCGCCGGTTGGCGTCGAGGATGCGCTCCCTGCTCCCGTCGTCCACGCCCTTGGTGAGTTTCCTGTGGGCGTCCGCCAGATGGGTGGTGTTGCGCTGGAACTGTTCGGCGTACGCGGCCTTGACCTGCTCGGAGGTCATGCCGGACGTGTTCGGCGTGTACGTTTCGGCCGGGGCCTGCTTGACGCCCTCGATGCTGGTGTCCGGGTTCGCGCCACGCGGCACGATGGAGACCTCGAGGAGCTTGACCGCGCGCAGTTCGTTGCACTGGCCCGCCATGCTGTCGGCCGGCCCTTGGTCGATGACCTCGTAGCCGAACGACATCTGGTTGAGCCGGTGGCCCTTGAGCAGCCTGTACACCTGCATGGCCCTCGGGTTCGTGTCGATGTCGAGCTGGCCGGTGACGCGCAGGCCGTGATCGTCCTCCACGGCCTCGGTCACGTAGCCGATGTTGTAGTCGGGGTCGGACTCGTTGTGCCCGTACAGGATGGGGATGCTGTCCCCCGTTTCGCCCCACGCGCGCAGCGTGTCGGCGAACGCGCCCTTGCGTACCACGTCGCCGTAGCAGTCGGGCGTGCGCGTCCATGTGGACGCGTAGGCGGTGAACTGGCCTTCCTGCAAGGACCGGCCCGTCTTGTCGCCTTTTACCGCGATATGCGATTCGTTGCTTTTGATATGCATAGATGAATCAGCCTTAAAAAATAGAAAAAGGGAAAATATGCTGCTGGTCGGAAAGCACGCATCCCTGCCATGCCATATGTGGCGGATGGCCGCGTGTCCGGCCGTTCACGGTTGCGAACGTTGGCGGGCGTTGATGCCGGCCGTCGCTGGCTGATCGTCCGAACCCCGGCGGAACGTTCGCGAACCGGAAAGGTCGGCGGCCGTTCGGCGCATGGGCCCGATACGTCCCATGCTACCACAACGGCCGCCGGTCAATGGGGAACACTGCGGGGACGGGGTCTACTCGATGCCCGCCTCGTCGGCCTGCCGCAGGACGTCCTCGGCGTATTCGACGCTTTCCATCGCGTCCACCCAGTCGAGCATGGCCTTCGGGCTGATCTGCTTGTCGTTCATGTGTTTATCTCCTTACTGTATGAGGGGTTGGGTGCCCGCGAAGCGCGCGGGCGGCGCAAAATCCGTTACGGGGCCGTTCACTCCCCTTGTTCCCTGAGTTCCACGCCTTTGAGCCAAGCGCGCACCTCGGTCAGGCTGCGCATTCGTATACGGTCTCGTCGTGTTCGTTCGCCCTGACGGCCCATGTCGCGCCGTGCGCGTCGAACAGCATCTCCAACGCGAGGTTCCGGCGGTCGAGCACGTCCCGCAGTTCGCGGGCGGCGGCCATGAGCAGCGACTCGTACAGGCGCAGCCGGTCCGTCGCCCTCCCGGTCCCGCGTTCGGGCAGCAGCCGCTGCTCCAATAGCGTGGCGAGCCCGCCCGTGGCGGCCAGCGCGCGGGTCCACGAGTAGCAGGCGGCGCAGTCGTGCAGCCACGCGACGAACCCGTCGGCGGTCGCGTCGGCGAGATCGTGGACGATGCCGGCCGTGTCGAACGTGTCGTCGTAGCCGTCGCAGATCAGGGACGCGCGGGGCATGTCCTCGTCGTCGTTGAGGTAGATGCGGTACTCGAACCCGTAGACCGGGTCCGTGCCGTCGAACAGCAGTATGGCGTCCTCGGCCCAGTCGGTGTCGAACACCCACGCCTCGCCGGCGACGTGCGGGTAGACCGGAGGCGTGATGCGCCCGTCGGCGTCCACGTCGATGACGGTCGCGTCGGCCTTGGTGGTGGTTGTGGTGGTGGTTGTGGTGGTCATTTCATGCTTCCTTTCGGATGGTTGGTTGTTGATGGTTCGCGAAGCCGGTCGGGATTCGTGGCGGCGAGGCTAGAACAGCGGGGGCTGTTCCCATCGCCGTCGTGCCGGGCGTTCCGGGTAGGGGTCCGCTTCCAGTCCCATGCCGATCAGCGTGCGGCGCAGCTCGCACAAGGGGCACATGGTCCAGCTCCCGGTCGCCATGATGCTGGCGGCTCCCGCGCGGTCCGCGGTCAGCGGGGAACCGCATAGCGTGGTCGTCCTGGTGCCGTCCGGCGTCGAGTCGTCGATGTAATGCAGGATGTTCGTCATATCTCGATACCCCTTAAGGACATGGGTGCCGCGGCCTATGCCGTTCGCGCGGCCGGCGCGGGCTGCAGGTATCGCGCCCACGCGTCCTCGAAGTCCTCGCGTCGGTATCCGCGCACCGGGCTGCCGTGCCATCGGATCGAATGTTGGTGTCCGTGTCTAATCCCGATGTCGTATGGCTTGAGCATCCTGCCCAGATCCCTCACGCCGATTCCGGAATCCCCCATCGTTTCCCACGGGGAGTCCTCCAGTTCCTTCAGCCTGCCGATCAGGGTCACGGTGGGCAGTGACTGCTCCCCGGTGGCGTCGAACACGGTGCGAATGTCGTAGAGCAGCCTCTCGCCGGCGCTGGTGGGCTCGACATGCTGCCCCGCGATGATTTTCGGCGCTATCGCCGCCGCGATGCCCGGCCAAGGGCCCCCGGCGAGGCCGGCCACGATGAACAGCGGCTCCCACACGTCCGCGTCCCTGTCCTGGATCGCGTCCGGCAGCCGGGGATAGTCGGCATCCCTCCACGTTTCGACTATCGACGCCTGCACCCGTCCCCAGCGCTCCAGCCGTTCGCGCAAGGGCGCGGCCTCGGCCGTGGCGCTGCGGTCGCGGAACGGTTTCAGCCTGGTGTCCGGCCTGCGGCGTTTCATCGGCACGATCACGGCACGGTCCTCTATCGTGTCCGGCAGTCCGCCGATACCGGCCAGACAGACCGGGGCGAATACCGGATAGTCGCAGACCTCCACCGTCTTGTTGCGGATCTCCGCACGCCCCACGGTCGCGCCACGCTTGTAGCCGGCGTTGATGATCCCGCGGATGGCCTCGGTGTTCTCGCTGGCCTTGCCGGTGAACAGCGCGTCCGTCTCGTCCAGGAAGATGGTCGGCAGCATGTCGCCCTCGTCCGGCTGCAGCTTGCGGAACAGGTAGGCCGGGCTCACATTGATCGTGTTGACGGGATTGGGGCATAGCAGCGCGGTCACCTCCTGCGCGCGGGTCTTGCCGCTGCGTTTCTCCGGGCTGGAGAATATGAGCCGCGGCGTGGTGTAGAGGGTGTCGGCGAACCATGTGTGCGCGATCCACAGCGTCACCGCGGTGGCGAAGTCCTCGGATGGGAAATCGACGTATTGCGTGATGAATCTGCGCGTCTCGTACAGCAGCCGGTCGCCACGTTCCGTGCTGTCCGCCGAAAAAGTGCCACATGTGCCACTTGGCGTTACCTCGCGGTTTTCACGTGCCACACACGTGCCACGCGTAACAGGATGTAGCGCCGATGTAACACCTGAGAACCTTGATGTGTCGCCAAGTGGCACATGTGGCACATTTTTCGGGGATAGCGCGGCCGCCACGCCTCCCATCTCATTGCCGTTCATCGATCTTCCTCCCGATTTCCTGCCGGATCCAGTCGGCCAGCCGTCGTGCTTCTCCCGCGGTCATGGCGAATTCCTTGCGGGTGAGCGGATCCGCGCCGATGCCGATGGTGATGGTGTCGTTATCGCGGGTCGCCCGCAATAGTTCCGGTTGCGTGGTAGGGACGCCGAACTTGTCGTAATCCACGCAATGAATGAGACGCAAATCCTTCATGCCTGCCTCACCTCTCCCCAGTCGAGCGGCTCGAAGGGCGTGCCGTCGAGGGTCCGCGCCACCCCGTCCCCGAAGTAACAACCCGTGGGCCGGGCGCGTTGGCCCGTGCCGATCTCCCGGAGGATGTTGAGCAGCCGCATGTATTCCGTGTAAGCAGTACGCCAGTCAGTCCCGCCAACGCCACGATCAGGGCGGCCAGCGGATGCCATTCGGCCAGTCCCGCGGCGAGCGGCGTCATCGCCAGACCTGCCAGCATGGGCGTTTCCTGTATCCATCGGGGCATCACCTCGGGTAGACTGGTAGACGGATTAGGGATAGTCCTTTTTTCGCTGGCCGTGACGGTTGCCCCCGTCGCGGCCTTTTTCCTTACGTCGGTCATGCAGCCACCTCCGTGTGTGCGTCCAGCCATGCCTCAACGGTTTCGGGACGCCAACGAACGCGGCTCCCTATCTTGATGGCCGGCGGAACCTGATCCGGCGCATAGCATCGCTTGTGATTGATCGCCGAAACACTGACGCCTAGATACTGCGCGAGATCTTTTACGGTCCAGAGCTGGGAAACCTGTGTGTCCATTTCTATCCTTCCGCCATTGCGTACCCATTAATCGGTATGCAACCTAAGACAGATGATAGCACTTGTTTGCGCATACATAAATTAGTAAGCAATTGCGCGTGTCGCAATAAGTACGCATAATTAACATATGAGTTTTAATGAAGGTAAAAATTTCACTAGCGGTAGCACCATATATCGGGTATGGGGCGAGGAAGATTCACTTAGTGGCCTGTTCACTCCAATAGCACCGGATCTAGCAATTCATCCCTACGATGCATTGATCCACGTTTACGCGAGTGATGTAAACGATCCACTCAGACCATACATGCATGTCGAAATTGGACTAACTTATTCGGCCACCGAAAACCAGATGATTATCAGCAAGTGCGATTTCACCGGTGAAACTTGGTTCGGTGGCTTAAAAGTCAGCAACATGCATAAATTACCTATTGAACGGATAGTGAAAGATTTCCCGCCTGATCTATATGTGATTGATGATGGCACACCATGCGGCATACTTGGAGATTGGGATGCCGTTTTGTCAAAAGTGCCTTTTTCCGAATACCGTGAGCAAGGGCCATGCGACAACACCTTGAAATGGGTTGCTAGAATCTACTACGTCGCGCAATTATTCCGCGAGTCTCCCGCAAAAAGCGTTTCCGAACGGTTCGATATTCCCATGCGTACCGCATCGCACTGGGTGAAACTAATGAAAGAACGAGTGTGGCCAGAAAGCATCATGGATAGGAACGTAGAAGATTTGGAACAAAACTTTTCGTCACTGAAGATGGAGACAGAGGAAGACATAGCACAACGTTTCTACCGCGTCACCGGCGTGGGCGGCGAATGATGCCACGGCCACGTATTCCCATCGGACAGCATGGCACGTTCCGCTACACCCACAACGAAGGAGGCCAGTGGGTGGCGCACTGCCGCATGCGCATGAACGACGGCAGTTTCCGGCAACTGGAACGTTCCGCCCCATCAAAGGAACGCGCGAGAATCCTACTCGAGGAGTACTGCCAGCAGCTGAAACGCAGGACGTTCGGCGCCATCGAACCGAACACGACCCTAGGCGATCTCGCCGGCCTGTGGCTGGCCACGCAAACCGGTAAGGCGGAAAACACCATCAACGCCTACACGAACGCCTACCGGAAATACGTGTCGCGTCTCGACTCGCTGACCATCGCCGAGGCAACCCCGCTCGTATTGCAGACGTTCCTCGATGGCGTGGCCGGCGGATCAGGCAGCGCCACGGTGTCCATGGTCAAACTTGTGCTTTCCGGCATGATGGAGATGGCCGTGGCCCAGGGCGCGATTCTGCACAATCCCGTGCGGGACCTGAAACGAATGAGCAGGCACCGGGAGGGATCCGTGGCGATCCCTGCCGACAAGGTGCAGAAGTTCCTCAAGGCCGTCGAAACAAACGAATGGCTCGTAAGCCATGACGAAGCCGATATAATCCGTCTGATGCTGTACACCGGCCTACGCGTAGGCGAGGCGTGCGGCCTATGCTGGGATTGCGTGGATTTCACGGCGGGGACATTGAGCGTCGAACGTATAGCGATCCGATGTAAGGGCGAGGGCATGACGTTGCAGGCGCACCCCAAGACCGAACACAGTCGAAGGACCATCACAGCCCCCAAATCGATAATGCACATGCTGGAATTACGCAGGATAAGCCTTGATACCGGCGGCATCCCGAACCCTCATAACCTCGTGTTCCCGCGCCCTTTGTCGGGTGGCTCATGCGAATACCTGGTACGTTCTCCCAATGTCGTGGCCAGTGATCTGCGGCGTGAACGTGAGGCGTTGGGTTTCGGAAAAGGCGAGAGCCTGTCACCCCACTCGCTACGGAAAACATGCGCTTCGCTGTTGCATGACGCCGGATTGAACACTCTGGACGTCGCCGACTATCTGGGCCATTCCGATACGGCAACCACGGAAAACGTGTATATCGCCCGGGGACGCAACAGCGGCAAGGCCGCGAACGCGCTCGAGACGATGATTGAAAATGCCGGATAAATGCCGGATTGTCTGCTAATAGCGTTTTTGGACCATCGTATTGAGCGCTGAAAAGCGTTGCAATACAAGGCGTTGACGGGTTTACCTAGCGGCATCACGTTAATAGACACACTATATGAACGCGTGCTGACTTAGCGCGACACGACGGAATCTACACGGAAACCAATCGTAAGGCCGGTACGTCACATAACCCCGTGGCCGTTCATAGGGGTGCATCGTTTCCGTAGGATTCGCGGATGCGGCTCAGTCGTGCCTGGCATGCTGTGCGTCGGCCCGGGCGTTCTCTTCGCGCAATTCCGGAATCCTATGCTTCAGATAGGGATACATCGTGGCGATCGTCAGCAATACGGTCGCAATCAGGAAACCGATCAGCACATGCTGCGCCTTGAAGAACAACGTCATAATCGAACCGAATGCGATCAGCGCAGCCCAGCCCCACAGAATCAGCACGGCTCCCTGCACGGAATGACCGATGCGCAACATGCGGTGATGCAGATGCATTCGGTCAGGATGCATCGGCGATTGCCCTTTGCTCACACGCCGTACGATCGCCAGGCACATGTCGAGAATCGGCAGGAACAATACCAGAATCGGCAACAGAATCGGCATGAATACCGGCAGATAGATGCTGGCATGGATGGTGGCCGGATCGAGCCGGCCGGTCATGACGATGGATGCGCATGTAATCAGATAGCCGAGCAGCATGGAACCGGAATCGCCCATGAACAGTTTCGCAGGATGCCAGTTATGCAGGATGAATCCGACGCACATGCCGACCATGGCGATGTCGATCAACGTCGCCATCGACGCGTACGACGGCGAATTCCGGGCGATGATATACGAGTAGATGGCGAATGCGATGCCACCGATGGCGACGATGCCGGAGGCGAGGCCGTCAAGACCATCTACGAAATTCACGGCATTGATGGAGGCAACGATGAGGAACGCGGTGATGGCCATGGAGAGACTCGGCGATGCCGTCACCAACGAGCCCAATGGCAGCGAGATGATCTGCAGGCCGCCCCATGCCACGAATACGGAGATCAGCAGCTGCCCCGCAAGTTTGAGCATCCAATCAAGATCCCACAGGTCGTCGGCCATGCCGAGCAGGCTGATCATGACCGCGCCGGCAAGAATCACCCACGCCTGCTTCGATTGCGCGAACAGCACTTCGATGAACGGGATCTTCGACGCGAAGAGCATGGAAACCGTAAAGCCCATGAGCATGCCGAGACCGCCCAGCCGCGGCGTCGGAATGGTGTGCACGTCGCGTGCGCGCACCTCTCCGACGGCGCCGATTTCGATGGCGACGTGGCGAATCAACGGTGTGATCAGATAGGTGACCCCGCCGGCGATGGCCGCGATGAACAGGTAGATTCTCATATGCCCAATGCACCGCCATTCAGGGTCAGCGCCTTACGGATCACGGCTTCGCGTATCACTCCCTCTCGAAGGATCGAGATACCGTCGCGTCCATGAGGATCGGCCGCGACCACCGTGGACGACACATGCCCTGGCGTCGCCCCTCCATCGAGATACAGGCCGACGGCATCGCCCAAGGCCTCGACCGCCTCGTCGACGGTCTGCGCGCTTTCCTCGCCGGAACGGTTTGCGCTGGTTGCCGCCAGCGGGCCGACTGCGCGCAGGATGCGCAATGTGGCGGCGGAATTCGGAATGCGTACGCCCTGCGTAGTTTTGCCGGTGGCCGGATCCCTGCGAATCGTGGCCAGCGAACAGTTGTCTCGCGCTTCGGCAATCGGCGAGAACGCGCCCGGCATGAACATGGCGGCCAGCCGGTTCAACGGCACCGGAAGATCGAGCCGAAGCGCGTCCAGACCGTCGATCGAAGCCAACAGCACCTGCAACGGCTTGTATTTCGGCCGCTGCTTGACCATGTAGATTTTCCTGATGGCCTCGACGTTGCGTGGATCGCAGGCGACGCCATACACCGTATCCGTAGGAATCACGATCAATCCGCCGTCACGTATGATTTCGACGGCCTGGGCCAGGGATTCGTCCGTAATTGTGCGAACCTCGCTCATGACACCTCCCTCATAGCCTTGTCGACCTCACTATTGTAAGGCAGAACATTACGCACCAAGATAGGCCTTGCGTACCTGCTCGTCATGCAGCAGATCCTGTGCATCGCCTTCCATGGTGATGCGCCCGGTTTCGAGCACATATGCACGATCGGCGATCGATAGCGCCATTTTCGCGTTCTGCTCGACCAACAGTACGGTGATTCCTTCGTCATGAAGCTTGCGGATGATGGCGAAAATCTCCTTGACCAGCTTCGGCGACAGACCCATCGACGGCTCGTCCATCAGAATCGTATTCGGGTGGCTCATCAACGCACGCCCCATGGCCAGCATCTGCTGCTCACCGCCGGACAGCGTACCGGCCAGCTGGTTACGGCGTTCCTTCAGTCGCGGGAAATAGTCGAACACCATGTTCAGGTCGGCGGCCATGTGGGAGCGATCCTTCAGGCTGAAGGCACCCATCTCGAGATTCTCCTGCACACTCATGCGCGTGAACACGTGGCGGCCTTCAGGAATGTGCGCCATGCCAAGGGTCACAATCTTGTTGCTGTGCGTTTTGAGCAGGTCAACGCCATTGAACATCACGGAGCCGGATTGCGCCGGAGTCAGGCCCGTGATGGTGTGCAACGTGGTCGTTTTGCCGGCGCCGTTCGCGCCGATCAGCGATACGATCTCACCGTCGTTCACGGTAAGGCTGATGTCTTTGACCGCTTCGATCGCCCCGTAGGAGACGCTCAGATTCTTGATTTCCAGCATCAGGCTTCTCTCCCCTCGGCGGTTTCGTCGGTGTCATCGGCACCCAGATACGCGGAAATCACCTGCGGATCGTTGGCGATTTCCTCGGGCAGTCCCGATGCGATGGTGCGTCCGTAGTCGAGCACCTGGATGCGCTGGCACACGTTCATGACAAGACTCATGTCATGTTCGATGAGCAGGATGGCGATGCCGAAACGATCCCGGATCACGTTGATGCAGTGCAGCAGATCTTCGGTTTCCGTAGGATTCATGCCGGCCGCAGGCTCGTCGAGCAGCAGCAGTTTCATGCCGGTCGCCAGCGCACGCGCGATTTCCAGCTTGCGTTGCGCACCGTACGGCAGATTCGCCGCTTCGGTGTTGGCCAGACCTTCCAGACCGAAGATGCGCAGCAGGTCGATGGCCTTGGCATGCATGTCACGCTCCTGCTTCCAGAACTTCGGCGTTCGGAAGATCGCACCGCCCAACCGATACGTGAAGGACTGGTCGAACGCGACAAGCACGTTCTCCTCCACGGTCATCTTGTCGAACAGACGAATGTTCTGGAAGGTCCTTGCGATGCCGGCACGCACCACCTGATACGTTTTCTTGCCGTTCATACGCCTGCCGTCGAGGAAGAATTCGCCTTCGGTCGGCTGATACACACCGGTCAGCAGGTTGAACACGGTGGTTTTGCCGGCGCCGTTCGGGCCGATCAGTCCGACGAGTTCGCCCGCGTTGATGGTCATGTTGAAGTCGGAGACGGCTTTGAGGCCTCCGAAGGTGATGCCGAGGTGTTCGGCGCGCAGAATCGGTTCGCTCATGCCTTCGCCTCCTTGTCATCGGCGCCATCGGAGGATTTCCCGTCGGTCTTTGCCACGGTGGCGGACCTGCCGTGCGCCTTGATGCGCGACGGATAGAACAGCTTGTTCACGAGTTTCGGCAGCGAGAACTCCCAGTTGCCGAAGATGCCCTGCGGACGGAACACCATGATGAGCACGAGCACCACCGAATAGACCAGCATGCGGTATTCGGAGAAGGCACGTAGCAGTTCAGGCAGAATCGTCAGGCCCACGGCGGCCACGATGGAGCCGGTGAGTGATCCCATGCCGCCGAATACCACCATGATCACGTAGTTAATCGACTGCAGCCAGCCAGCCATGCTTGGCGTCAACGCGCCGATGTACTGTGCGAAGATACCTCCCGCGATGCCCGCGAAGAACGCGGAAATCGCAAACACCATAACCTTCAGGTAGGTGATGTTGATGCCGGACGCGCCGGCCGCGATCTCATCGTCGCGAATCGCCTTGACCGCACGGCCGTACCGTGACCGGGCGAACATGAACAGCAGCACCACGGTCACGACGGTGATCCAGAAGACCACATACAGATTGGCAAGACGGTCGATGCCGATCAGTGCCTGTCCCTGCTGGCCTTCCGACAGGCCCTTGCCTCCGGCCACTTTCAGATTCTGGATGATCACACGGATGATCTCACCGAAACCGAGCGTGATAATCGCAAGATAATCGCCGTGCAGTCGCAATGCCGGAATGCCGACCAGGATGCCGAAGATGCAGGCAACCACACCGCCCGCGAAGGTGACGAGCAGGAATCGTAGCGTCGCATCCATCTGCACGCCGTTGGCGACGAGTAACTTGCTGAGCAAAGCCGCCGAATAGGCGCCGATCGCCTCGAATCCGCAACAGCCGAGCGTAAGCTGGCCGAGCACGCCGATGGTGAGGTTCAGCGACGTGGTCATGATCACCGCAATGCAGCAGGTCATGATGATGCCCTTGACATACAGCGAGGCCACGCCGGTTTCGCACACGGCCATGAGCAGGCCGAACAGCACCGCCACGCCGATGGCGCATACCAGATACGACTGCTTGATGGAAAGCATCGATTTCTTCATGATCACACCTTCTCGCTTTCCGGCTCACCCATCAGACCGGACGGCTTGACCAGCAGCACGATGATCAGGATGCCGAACACGATGGCATCGGAGAACGCCGATGTGATCACGCCAGCGGTGATGGTGCCGATATACGCCTTGGTGAGGCTTTCGACCACGCCGATCACCAGACCGCCCACCATGGCGCCCGGAATGGAACCGATGCCGCCGAGCACCGCGGCGACGAAGGCTTTCAGGCCCAGCATGGCGCCCATCATCGGGGAAACCTGCGGATACGAGACGCAGTACATCAGCGAGGCCACCGCGGCCAGACCGGAGCCGATGGCGAAGGTGAGGGTGATGGTGGAGTTCACGTTGATGCCCATCAGAATCGAGGCTTCCTTGTCTTCGGAGACCGCGCGCATGGCTTTGCCTTGCTTGGTGTATGTCACGAACAGCTGCAGCGCGACCATGATGACCAGGCCCAACAGCACCGTCAGGATGGTGGCACCGTCGATCTTGAGCCCACCGAGCGCCAAGGTCGGAATCTGGATGACGGTGGGCACAGTCTGATAGTCGGCGCCGAAAATCGCCTGGGAGCCGTTTTCCAGCAACAGGCTCATGGCGATGGCGGTAATCAGGGCGGTCATGTTGTTGCCCTTTTCGCGCACCGGCTTGTAGGCGGCCTTTTCGACGATCACGCCGACGGCCACGCATACGAGAATCGCAGGAACGACGGCAAGCCATGCGGGAAGACCGCAGGCGAGGATGAACGGAATGGTAAGCATGAGCACGTAGGAGCCGACCATGATGAAGTCGCCGTGCGCGAAGTTGATCAGTCGGATGATGCCGTAGACCATGGTGTAGCCCAATGCCACCAGCGAATACACGCTGCCGATTTTCAGACCGTTGAAGATCTGACTGATGAACATGATGATCTGATCGCCCATCATTCCTCCTTTCTTGTTGCGTTATGCGGCTTATTCGGCCGGCTGAATAGTGTCTTTGTAGGTCGGTGAGCCGTTCTTCATTTCCAGCACGATGACCGATTTCTTCGGGGAGCCGTGCTTGTCAAGCGTGAATGCGCCGGTGACGCCGGAGAAGTTCATGCCGGCGATGGCGTTGCGGATGTCGGTGCGGGTGGCGTGTTCGCCTGCCTGCTCGATGGCCTGCTTGAACATGTAGACGGAATCGTATCCGAGCGCGGTGAAGGTGTTCGGCGACTCGCCGTTGTTGGCGGCCTTGTACGATGTGATGAACCGCTGCACCTTCTTGTTGGACTTGTCGTCCGGTGAATAGTGTGTGGTGTAGAGCACCTTATCGTAACGAGCCTTGTTGCCGGTGGTCTTCAAGCCGTCATAGCCATCGGGTCCCATGATGTAGCCGTCGTAGCCGACGGAGCGCGCCTGCGGCACGATATACGGACCAACGGCGGAGTAATAGTACGGCGCGTACAGGAATTCGGCTCCGGACGCCTCGATTTTCTGCAGCTGTGACGAGTATTCGGTATCGTCGGTGCTGGAGGAGTTCTCTTCGGCCACGACCTGAAGCCCGGCTTGCTTTGCGGCTGCCACGAATGCTTTGCCCACACCGGAGGAATAGGGATCGCCGGTGCCGTAGAGTACGGCCACCTTCTTGACTTTCAGGGTCTCGGCGGCGTACTTGGCCGCGATCTCGCCCTGATAGGAGTCTTTGAAGCATGTACGGAACAGGTATCCGCCGGTTTCCACGGAGTCGGCGGTGGCGGCAGGTGCGATGGACGGCATCTGATTCTGGTCGGCCAGCGGCGCCACGGCTCCGGAGGTCGACGAGATGGTCGGTCCCAGCACCGCAATGACGTTCTTCTCGCCTGCCAGACGGTTGAACGCATTGGACGCTTCGATGACGTCGCCCTTGTCGTCCATGGATTCAAGCTTGACCTGCTTGCCGAAAATGCCGCCGTTCTCGTTGATTTCCTTGATTGCAAGCTTGAAGCCGCTGACTTCGGATTCGCCATAGGCGGCGGCTGCACCGGAATTGGTGGTGACCGATCCGATGGTGATCACATCGTTGTCCGCGATGCTGCTGCTGTCGTTGCTTGACGCATACATGTTGCCGCCGGAACAGGCGGATACGGACAGCGTCGTCGCCGCTGCGAGACATAGCACGGCCAGCCTTTCGGCATATTTGAATCTCATGTGCCGTTCGTTCCCTTCTCGTCTACCAAGCGCAGTCCGTTATAGTACGGTTCCGCGGAATTGTCACGATTTTCCCGAAATAAGATATCGGGGTCTGCCGGTGTAGTCGTTGCGTACCCGGGTGTTGGCGAAGCCGTGCGCGTTCGCATAAGCGGCCAGACGCTCGCCCTGTGAAATGTCGTGTTCCATGACCAGCAGACCGCCTGGTCGCAGCAGTTTGCCTGCGCGTAAGATGATGCGTTCGGGAATCAGCGTGCCATCGGCGGAACCGCCGTACAACGCCATGTCGGGATCATAGTCGCGCACTTCCGGCTGTTCGGGTATTTCGCTGAGCGGCACATATGGAGGATTCGTGAGCACGATGTCGATGGTGCCGTCCAGTTGGTGCAGTGTCGGCATCTGCGTGGCATCGCCGATTTCCAGATGATAATTGCCGATGATGCTGGGATGCGCTTGGGCCGTCTCATTGAGGTTACGCCGGGTCCATTCGGCGGTTCGCTCGCTTTTCTCCACGGCCCACACCTCGCTGCCCGGCACTTCCGTGACGACGGCCAGACCGATGGCGCCGCTTCCGGCGCACAGGTCGACCACACGGGCATGGTATCCGCCGTTGCGGGTGATCCAATCGATGCCTTCCTGCACGATCAGCTCGGTTTCCGGCCGTGGGATGAACACACCGGGACCGACCTTCAAGTCGAGATAGCGGAACGGCGCATGGCCGGTGATGTGCTGCAGCGGTTCGCGCCGGGCACGACGGTCGATCATCGCGTGGAATGCTTCGAGCGGTTTCACGGGATCCTCGGCCAGTCCGAGAAGCCCATCGCCCAGCAGCATGGCTTTGTTCACGCTCTGCAGATCAACGCCGAACGCCTCCGCGCACAGCAGTTTCGCATCATGTTCGGGTGTATCCACACCTGCGGCGCGCAGCATGGCCGCGGCACCGCGGACGATGGTCGCCACGGTCTCGTCTCCGGTCGACCGCGCCGATGCGGGGAGGGGCTTCGCCACGTCAGTCACTCGAACCCTTACTTCTGATTGGCAAGACGGTCGGCCTCATCCGCCTGAATGTCACTGTCGATCACGGCCTGCAAATCGCCGTCAAGCACGGCGTCAAGATTGTAGGCCTTGTAATTGGTGCGGTGATCGACAATGCGATTCTCCGGGAAATTGTACGTACGAATACGCTCGGAACGGTCCAGCGAACGCACCTGCGAATGACGCATGTCGGCGGCCTGGGCCGCTTCCTCCTCATGCTTCATGGCAAGCAGACGGCTCTTGAGCACGCGCAATGCGGACGCACGATTCTGGATCTGGCTTTTCTCATCCTGCATGCTCACCACGATGCCGGTCGGAATGTGCGTCATACGCACCGCGGAATAGGTGGTGTTCACGGACTGTCCGCCCGGACCGGAGCTCATGAAGATATCGATCTTGAGATCCTTCGGATCGATATCGATCTCATCGTCATCCTCATCAGCTTCCGGGAACACGATTACGCCGGCCGCGGAAGTCTGGATGCGGCCCTGCGATTCGGTCACGGGGATACGCTGCACACGGTGCACGCCGCCCTCATACTTGAGCGACGCCCACACGCCGTCTTCCGGCGCAGGCGTTCCCTTGGCGCGGATGGCCAGCTGAACGTCCTTGACGCCGCCCAATTCGGTGGTGTTCTCGCTTTGCAGGGTCACTGCCCAGCCACGCTTCTCCGCATACCTCATATACATGCGCAGCAGGTCGCCGGCGAACAATGCGGCCTCCTCGCCGCCGGTGCCGGCCTTGATCTCCATGATCGTGTCGCGGGCATCGTCCGGATCGCGCGGAATCAACGCGGTGCGCAGCTTCTCCTCGATCTCCGGCAATTCGTTTTCCAGTCGCTTGGCTTCTTCGGCGAAGTCCGGGTCTTCGGAAGCCATTTCCTTGGCGGCTTCCAGATCATCCTTCGTCTGCTTATAGGCGGTGTAGGCGGAGACGATTGCGCCAAGCTCGGCATGGCGACGACCCAGCTTGCGCATCTTGTCGGGATCCGATGCGACTTCCGGCTCGGCCATCTGCTGTTCGATATTGCGGTATTCCTCAAGCGCGGTGACCGCTGCGGGGAACTGTTCGTCTGCCAATGTACGCCTTTTCTTTACTTCATGATTTTCAGCGACTTGTTCACGGTTTTTCAGCGTCGCCGAAACCTACTCAACCTGTTCATCATATAAGGTGCCCCGGAAACGAAAAAACGCCAGTCCATAACGGGCTGGCGTTTTCATTGCCTAGGCAATAAGAATCACTTGGCCTTCTTGCCGTAGCGCTTCTCGAAGCGGGCCACGCGACCACCGGTGTCGAGGATCTTCTGCTTGCCGGTATAGAACGGGTGGCAGCTCGAGCACACGTCGACGGTCATATGATCGCTCTTGGCGGTGGAACGGGTCACGAAGGTGTTGCCGCAAGAGCAGGTAACCTGCACTGCGTGATAATCAGGATGAATACCCTGCTGCATAATTGTCTCCTAGAGATTCGGGGAACCCGGGTCGCAATGCCCCTATGGCAGAGCGTGAACCGGATAACCTTTGGGATTATAGCAGAAGGCCGGACTTTGTCTCATCTGTTCGCTGAGCGCTTCTTGGCCGGCGGTAAAACCGTACCTGCCAATGCCCGGAGGGAATGGTGGGGCGTCACGGGCTTGTACCGTGGACCGGCGGGTCCACGGTACAAGCCCGTGACGACTTATTGCAAAGGGTGGGTAGCGGCTTCAGATTCCTGGATCTGACGCAAGCCGCATAAATCAACCAGTGGGGCGTCGGGGGCTTGAACCCCGGACCGACGAATTATGAGTTCGCTGCTCTAACCGACTGAGCTAACACCCCACGCCATAATCGGCTAAAGCATAGTATCACCACCTGATGGAGGTGGTCAAAATGCGATTGCGACCTGAACCGTTCCCGCAGACCTGGGAACAAAGCGTGGATCAGTGGCTGACATATCTGAGAGCGGCGGGAAGGATGCCGAGCACCATTAAGACGAGACGGGTGAAACTATGGGGTTTCGTGCATTATCTTGCCGGCAAGCCGCCGGAAAACGTCACGCGCGCCGATTGCGAGAAATGGATGGGACGGGAAGGTCTTTCGGCCGAGACACGCAAGGGGATACGGGCGACGTTGACGAGCTATTTCGACTGGTGCGTCGATCACGACCTGAGATCCGACAATCCGGCCATCGGACTGCCACATGTCGCGGGATCGAAGCCACACCCTCGTCCCTGCCCGGAAACCGGTATCAGGGAGGCGATGGATGGCCTGTCCGAACGTGACCGGCTCATGGTCAGGCTCGGGGCCGAACTGGGGCTACGCAGGAGCGAGATAGCGAAGGTGTCCGGTCGTGATGTGGTCGGGCCGGCCGATAATGCGCTATTGCGGGTCGTTGGCAAGGGCGATAAGCAGCGGCTGATACCGTTGCCGCAGGATCTGGCCGTGCGAATCCGTCAGACTGGGGACGGCTGGCTGTTCCCGTCCCGTAACGATCACGGAATCAGCCATCTCACCGCCGGCCGGGTTGGCAAGATCGTAGGCAGTGCGCTGCCTCAATCGTACGGGACGCACAGTCTCCGGCACAGGGCCGCCACGCAGGCGTATCTGGCGACACATGATCTTCTGGCGGTGTCCACGCTTCTCGGGCATAGCAGCGTGGCCACGACGCAAAGGTACGTGGCCATGCCGCCCGAGGAACTCCGTAAGGTGGTCAGCTCACTTCGCGTTCATGCGTAGCGGGTTGTAGGCTACGCCGAATCCCGCGGCGAGGATCCCGCCGGCCGTGGTGATGTAATCGCCGATGGCGGGGTCGCCGAACCGGGAGAATCCGAAACCGACGATCACGCAGACAAGGCTGAGCAGGTAGATCCCTGTCCGCACGGTGTCGTTGAAGACGGGCCGGTAGGTGTCCTGACTGGTGTCGGATGCGTGATCCGCGATGTTTGGCGTGTTGCTCATGACTGGTCTCCTTCCACTGTGATTCTGAGCGTGGCGAGTCTCGCCTTGACGGCTTGTTCCACGCTGGCCGCGATGGTGTCGGGGTCGGTGCCCACGCTTTTGGCCAATGTCTCGAGCGCCGCCGACTGGGCCGCCACGGTGGCCGCGAGCTGTGGCGTCTGGATGTTGTCGAGTCCGTAGAGCCGGTCGCGTGCCTGAACGCCCTGGATGAGGAACGTCCAGACCCTTTCGGCCGCCGCGTTGGCGGCCTCGTCGGTGCCTTGCAGCCTGTCGCGGCATTTGACGCCGTTCTGCTCGAAATCCCAGACCGCTTCCGCGATCTCCTGTGCCGTTGGCATGGTTTCTCCTTCGTATCGTAAATAGCAATCCCATGGGTAGTCGTAGTAGGGTGAGACGTTCGTCTCGCCGTTCGTCTGGTCGCCGGCCGTGCCGGTGATGCCGCCCGTTTCGCTGATGCTGGCCTGCGCCAGCAGGCCGTCGCCCAGGTAGACGGCGACGTGATCGGCGTCGTTCAGCAGGATGTCGCCGGCCATCGGATGGCCGTCGGCGGGCAGTCTCGTCCAGCCGCGGCTGGTCAGGTTCCGGCTCAGGTCGCCCGTGTATCCGGCGCTGCCGGTATCGAATCCCGCTTCCTGCAGGCAGTGGATCACCAGGCTGCTGCAGTCGCAGTTGCCGCCGGCCGGGTCGAAATGCCACCGGTCGGTCTGTGAGTAGCCCATGTTCGCGGTCTGACACCAGTAGCGCATGCGCGCGCACAGTGTGTTGAGGTCCGCCAATTGTTCTCCTTCCTAGTCGTTGTCGTGTTTGAACAGGTCGTCCGGCGGCCGTGGCGGCGGTGGGCCCAGATTCTTGTAGATGTGGTCCACGAGCTGGCGGTTCCACTGCCAGAGCTTCTGGTTGTCCTGTTGCATGTCCTGCGCGATCCGGTAGGCGTCGAGCCGGTTCCTGACGGACGTTCCCGCGAAGCCGAGCAGGGCGCCGACGATCACTCCGCCGGTCGTGATCAATGCGATGAGCACATCGAACGTCATGGTCACATGCCCGCGATCCAGGAGGATTCGATCAGCACCCACTTGTCCTTGGGCAGTTGTGCCATCTGCACCTTCAGACCGCCGCTCTCCACGGTCAGGTATGAATCCAGTCCCGCGCCGCATTGGAGGTATTTGGTCGTGATGTCGCCGCACAGGTACTTGTCCGCCGTGAATACGGTGAATCCGGTGTCGATGGCGCGGCCGGTGTGCGCGCGGATCTGCAGGGTGATCGTGCCGTTGACCTCGATGAACCGCTTGCACTGGATCTGGTCGAACAGCGGGTCGCCGCTGATGCTGGTCACGTTCAGGTCGCGCGCGTATTCGGGCCAGAACGTGTTCTGGCCCGACAGCATCAGGCGCGCCGCGATACGAGCCCATGCCTCGTAGCCTTCCTTCTTCATGTGGATGGTGCCGTCCGCTTGGCTTTCCGCGATCATCTGGCCCCACCTGTGGCAGCCCTGCATCAGGACCACGCCGCGATGTTGGCCCGGCAGGGCGATGATCGCGTTGTTGATGGAGTGCAGGGCCGTGTAGTGGCCGGCCAGTCCGAGGCCGAGGCCTCCGGCCACGGGGAATACGTAGATGCGGGCGTTGGCGGCCGAGGTGCGGATCGCGTTGACCAGTTGCGTGCAGGCCGCGCCGCAGTCGTTGTTGTTGTCGTTCACGCCGCCGATGACCAGGACCAGATCGACGTCGGCCTTGTTGGTCACGCGGTTCCACTGGTTGATGAACGTGTTGGTCCCGCCGACGGTGAAGCCGCTGCCGGACACGGCCACGTTCTGCACGCTTGCTATGCCCAGGATCCTGCACACCACGTCGCCGATGCCCTGGCCGTCATGGTCCGCGCTGGAATAGTGTCCCCTGCACAGGCTGTCGCCGATGATCACGGCGTTACGCCAGCGCGGCCCGTTGTTCAGTACCTTGTCGAGCGCGAGGGATGTCTTCGAGTCCTTGTTGTTCAGGTTGGCGGCCATGTTCTGGTCGGCCAGGGTTCCGGCCGTCGCGGCGGCCGCCTGGGCCGTCTGAGCGCTGGCCGCGGCCTGCGTGGCCGCCTGGTCCACGCGCGCGGTGACCGAGGCGGGCAACGTGTCGATCTTGTCGTCGATGCTTTCGGCCATGGCCTTGAACTGCTGCGACGCGTAGCGCACCAGGTCGGTGGCGCCCGGATAGCGGATGCCGTAGCGGGGCGTCGTGGGCATCTTGGACGGGTCGAAGGATTCGTTTGCCATGATGGTCCTTTCTGTTTAATCGGTGAAGTAGGTGATCTGCGACATCTCGCCCCATGTGAACGCGGGCATGTCCTTCCAGGCGATGCCGATGGGTTCGAGGTCCCGCCACCGGCTGAGCGTGCTGGGACGCATGGGCAGCGGGCTGACATCCAGCTCGTTGGACAGCACCGGCATCCCGTCGCGCCAGTCGAACGAAAGGGTGCCGCCCGTGGCGAGCCAGGCGCCCGACGTGGCCGGCGTGCCGTCGTCCGACAGCAGTTTGGTATACCGGGTGCTGACGAATGCCCACAGGCTCGCCGTCGGCTGCAATGCCTGCTCGAACAGGTCGATGTCGAGCCGTCGGCTGCTTGCCGTCAGGCTTTTGGGCCGTAGTCTCAATGTCTGCACGGCCAGCCATTCGGCCCACTGGTCGCGCTGCGTGTCGGTGGGGGCCCATACGCCGCCTTTCCAACGGCCGCCGGAATCGTCGCGTGTGATGGCGTCCGACGAGAACGTCGCCGCGGCGGTGGTTTCCGTGAGATTGGCCGGCAGGCGTCCGCGGTCGGTGATGTCCACCTCGTCGTCCTCGAAGGCGAACCTGTTTCCGGATTCGTCCCATTTGACCGCGCGTGTCTTGAGCGTCACCTGGCAGATGGGAGCGGGCATGGTCAGCACGGTGTCGTCCACGGTGATGGCGTCGGCGGGCGCGGCTTCCTGTTCCAGGCCCGCTCCCTCGACGGTCAGCCGGCCGTCGGCGTGCATGGTGATGGCCGCCGGCCGGCCCGCGAATACGAGGTCGAGGTTTTCGGAACCGTGCCGGTGACGCTCGTAGTAGAGCGGCAGGTCGGGATGGGTGGCGGCCAGTGAGTGCAGGATGGTGGACAGGTCGGGATGGGAATCCGCCTCGTAGGGTGCGGGCGTGGGCGCGTTGGTTTTGAGCCATGTCACGGCCTCGTCCGACAGTGGCGGGCAGCCGAGCGTCGTGAGCCGCCGGTTGATCTCGTCCACGCGTTGCGCCGCGCTGCCGGTCCAGTGCAGGCCCGTCAGGCTCGCGTCCGTCGAGACGGGTCCCTGCTGCGTGGTGCGGCCGGCCCTGACCAGTTGCGCGTTGGCGTACAGGTCGAGCAGGTAGGTTCCGTCGGCACGCTGTTCGATCTCGCCGCCGGTGGCGGTGTTGCCGGTGAAGATGGTCAATGCGGTCGGGTCCGGCCCCTCGGTCGGGTCGGGCCGGTGCGCGAGGTGCAGACCGTCCCAGGTGAGCGTGTCGGCCTGCCGGCTCCAGGACGACGGTTCGTTCAGGTCGCGCCATGCGGGGCGTCGCGACAGTTGGATCAGCACCTTCATGCCGGCCAGGCGCGTGCTGTTGCCGGCCAGCATGCCGGTGCGGTCGAGCAGCCGGAAGTGCAGCACGTTCACCGTGGGCTGTTCCTTTGGCGAGGCCGAGCCCCAATCGATGGAGAAGGAGGAGAGCGCGGCGGGCGAGCCCGCATGGCCGGTCAGGTTCTCCCAACCCTGCCCGCGGTCCACGTAAAGCATCGGTTGTCTCATCATCGCCGCCTGTCCGCGTAGTCGTCCAACAGCTTCCTGATCGCCTTGGCCACGCCTTCCTTGTCGAGCACCTCGCCCTGGACCGTCACATTGAATATGGTGGTGTTGCCCGCGGCCGTGCCGTCCGTGCCCATGTGCAGGTCGATCTTGCCGAGCCTGCCGTTGGCGCGTCGGATGGCGGCCGCCACGGACGTGTCGAATCCCTGGTTCAATCCTTTGGCGAAGCCCTGCATGATCAGCCGGCCGTTGTCGGTCAGCAGGACCGCGTCGTAGGCGGGCGGGCCCTTGTGTTCCTTGATCCAGTCGCCGATGCCGCCTATCCAGCCGGTCACGTTGCTCCACGCGCCCTTGAGCCCGTTGAGGAAACCGTTGATGATGGCCGCGCCCGCGTCCTTGAGGATCGATCCGGCGTTCGAGAAGAAGCCCTTGATCTTGCCCGGGATGGAACCGAACCATTCGACCACTCCGTTCCACACGTTCCTGGCGCCGTTGGCCGCGTTGGTGAACGCTGTGCCGATGGACGACCCCAGCGAGGTGAAGAAGCCCACGATGCTGGTCACGCATTGCGAGATGAACGCCGTGAAGTCGGACCAGATCTGCCGGCCCGTCTGGGTCTGGGTGAAGAACCAGACCAGCCCGGCGACCAGTGCGGCGATCGCCGTGACCAGGAGCATGATGGGGTTCGCGGCCATGACCGCGTTGAGCAGCGCCTGCGCGGCGGCCGCCGCCTGCATGGCCGTGCTTACGGCGGTGACCACGGCCACCGCGCCGCCGATGGCGGCCACCAGCGGGGTCACGAGGTCCGTGTTCCGGCTGATCCAGTCGCCGGCGGTCTTGAGCCAGCCGCCCACGGTGGCCGCCGCGCCGGCCAGCGTGTCGAGCATATTGCCGAACGATGTGCCGGCCGGCTGGCCGCCGGTCATGGCGGAGGCCACGGCGCTCACGCCGTCGAAAAGGCTTTTGAAACCCTCGCCCACGCTTTTGCCGGCGGCGATGAGCCTGTCGAACGCGCCCGTGTCCTTGACTTGGTTGAAGAACGTCTGCAGGTTCGCCACGCCCGACGTGGCCAGATCGGTCACCAGGCCGCTGGCCGTGTTGATCGCGCCGGTCACGGTCGGCTTGAACAGGTTGAACGCGTCCGTCAGGCCGCCGGTCACGGCGGCCTCGAGGTTGCCCATCGCGCCTTCGATGGTCTGGGTGCTGGTCGCGGCCTGTTTGGCCACGTCCGTCATACCGAGGTCCAGCAATGCCTGGTTGAACTCGTCGGCGGTGATCTGCCCGTCGGCCATGGCGTCGCGGAAGTTGCCGGTGTAGGCGCCGTTCTTGAGCAGCGCCTCCTGCAGTTTGCCGGACGCGCCCGGGATCGCGTCAGCCAGCTGGTTCCAGTTCTCGGTGGTGAGCTTGCCCGCGCCCGCGGTCTGGGTGAGCATCATCGCGACCGATCTGAAGGTGTCGGCGTTGCCGCCGGCCACGGCGTTGAGGTTGCCGGCCGCCTCGGTCAGCTCGGTGTAGTTGCCGATGCCGTTCGCGGCCAGCTGCGCGGTGGTGTTCTGGATGGTGGACAGGTCGTACACCGTGTCGTCGGCGTACTTTCGGGCGGCCTGCGCGGCGGCGGTCACGGCCGACGAGTCGATGCCCGCGAAGCTCATGGTGTTCATGAACTTGTCGGTGCCGTCCGACATGGCGATCACGTCTGAGGTGAAGCCCTTGACCGTGTCCCACAGGGCGGTCACGCCCTTGACCGCGAGACCGCCCAGGGCCGAGCCGAACGCGGCCGCCTTCGTGGTGGTCCTCTCCAGCGCCTTGACGGCGTCGTCCGCGTTGCCGGTGATTCTCACCGACATGATGGCCGAACGGCCCATGGTCTCACCCCTTCGCTTCGCGTTCCTCTTGTTCCCTGATCAGCTGGTTCAGGCCGGTGCCCCAGTCACGTTCGTCGGCCCTCTCGCGCCATTGCCACGGCGTGCCGCCGAACCGTTGGGCCAGCAGGAAACTCAGCCGGCCCAGCGACCCTTCGGGCCACGCCGTCAGTCCGTAGGGTTTGCGTGGTCCGTGTCCTCCACGTCGTCGTTTCGCGGCGCGGCGGCGAGCATGTCGAGCCTTTCCACGCCGTCGAGCCACTTGTCGAACGGCGGTACGCTGCGTCCGGCCATGCGCAGGGCCGCATAGGCGGCGTAGGCGCCGCAGCGTACCGGGGACTGCTGCACGGTGCCCCATCCTTCCTCCAACGCGTGGGCTTCGGCCTTGCAGGTCGCGCGCATGGTGACCGGCACGATGTCCTCGCTGCCGTCGGTGTAGGTGATCTTCGCGTTTGCCATTGGTCATGCTCCTTGTATCCGGCTGAGTGTCCTGTTGATGAAATCGAGGTAGAGCCGCTGCCATTGCGGCTCGGACTGGGCCACGCCCGTGTTGACGAACAGGCGTGGGCTGATATGGTGTGCGGGCCACCCGTAGTTGATCGGGCCGGCATAGGGCACGGCCTTGCGTCCCGCGCGGATGACGCCGGCGCGTCTGGTCGCGCCGGTCCTCAGGGATGCGGCCAGCCGGCCGGTCGCGCCGTGCGGGACGAGTGACCGGACGGCCGGCAGCGCGGTTTCGGCGGCTTGCGCGTTCACGCCTTTCAGGTCGTCCATGTCGGCTCCGGCTTTGCGCATCGTCTGCACGAAACGTCGCTGGCCGATGACCATCAAGGCCTTGTCGGACAACGGTCAGACCTTCGTGTAGGCCGCGTGGGCCACGTTCGTGGCCGGCAGGCTGAGGTCGTTGGTGTTCTTGGACTTCACGTCGCCGCCCACCGCGACCGGCGTGATGGTCACGTTGAACGTCCATTTGACCTTGCCGTCCTTGTTCGGCACGAACTCGGCCGCCAGGGTCTGGCCGGCATGGTCGAACAGCCACACGCTCACGCCGTTCTCGCTGAAGTCGTCGCCCACGGTTCCCTCGAACGTCCATGTGGTCGAGGTGTTGGTCTCCTCGGACCCGTCCAGGTACTTGGTCGGGTCGTCGGACGAGTTGGAGGGGTTCAGCTGCGCCTTGGTCAGGTCGGCGCTGAAGTCGTGGCCGTTCGCGGCGTCCGTGATCTTGAAGATGCCGGGGCCCAGGGTCCTGATCTTGCCTGTCATGTTCTTCCTGCTTTCTATTCTTCGGTTTCGATGATTTCCAAGGGGTTCAACGTGACCTGGTAGGCCGCGAGGGTGCCCGCGCCCGCGAGGTTCCAGCCGACGGGCTGGGCCTTGTTCACGTTCAGGCCCTTGGCGGCCAGCCGGTCGATGGCGTCGATGATGTCGTCGAGCGCCGTGGCCTGGGTGGCGGGCGTTCCCGCCACGAGATCCAACGTCCATGTGATGTCGGGTACCCCGTCCCATGTGGGGTATTCCACGTAGGGCGGTTCGACGTATATGGCGACCTTGCCGGGCTGGGGGTGCACCAGCGCCGAGTCGGTGGATACGGACGACACCAGGTCGTCGAGCATGTCGGTGAGCGTGTCCATGAGGGCCGTGCGTTGGACGATCACCATCGAGGTCACGCGATCACCATCCCTCCGGTCAGGATGCCGGCGGCCTTCAGTTTCGGCCAGACCGAGCGGAGCGGGTCGGTCGAGATTCTGAAGGGTTCCACGGTCGTGTCGGACACCTGCATGACGCCCAGGCGGGCGTCGCGCATGTTGAACAGGTCGGCCGCGCACGCCACGATGCAGTCGGCCAGCAGTTCGTCTTCCACCTGCGTGCCGACGACTGCGGCGGCCACGTAGCGTTGCGCCGCGGTGAGTTTGACGGTCAGCCGGTCGTCGTCGCCGGCCGGCACGCCTACCTCGTCGCGCAGGCGTCGCAGGAGTTCCTCGTCGCCGATCATGCCGCTGCGAACTTCACCGGGATCAGGCCGTCGGCAAGCGTGGTGGCGACCGACAGGTAGCCGTATACGCTGTAGTCGTTGGTCAGCTTGGTGACGCTGCCGTCGGTGAGTTGGGTCGGGCCGCCGGATTCCCATACGGTCACGCTCGCGGGGTCGATGAACGCGGCGGTGCCCGCTTCGGCCTTCGGCAGCATGACCACCGGCACGCGCATGAACTCGCCGGCCACGCCGGTCAGGTCGAAGCTGCCGATCGTGTCGGAGCCGTCGCCGGAAAGGTTGAAGAACCGGTCGCCGGTGTCCTTCAGGCCGACGAGCGCCTTGAGCACGTCCTTGGAGACCGCCAGCCGGGTCAGTGCCACGTTGCGGTCGTCGGCCATTTCGGCCGCGTCCACGATCAGGCCCACCCAGTCGTTGATGCCCATGTTGGCGAGGGTCTTGGCCGTGTCGATGTGGTTCGTGCCGTCGCGTTGGGTCTTGATCTCCCCGTACAGGTGGTCGCGCACGGCCTTCTCGGTGACCTTCGCGTACGCGTTCTGGAGAGCGCGCAGGGCGGTGTTGAGCATGGGCGTGGTGGACCGTTCGATGACCTGGCGCGACAGGGACGTGTAGCCGCCGTACGTGTTGATGTCGGCGCTCTTGGTGCCGAAGGTGAGCTTGCCGAAGGTGAGCGCGTCGCCTTCATTGGCCTGCTTGTCCGCCACGGTGGTGTCGGAGGTGACCACATGGTATTCCATGCTCATGCCGGTGGCCGGCAGGCTGTCGTGGGTCAGCAGGTTCGAGACCTTGCGGCGTTCGGTGATCAGGCGTAGGTCGTCGGCGATCCAGGTGGCGGTGTCGCCGGTGTCGCCGGTCACGATCAGGTCTCGGCATTCCTCCATGATCTTGGCGGCCGCCTCGTCGCCGCGGGCAAGCGCCTGGAGGTATTCGCCGCGGCTCCTGTACTCGCCGCCGACGATTCTCGGGGTCTCACGGCCGCCGGCCGTCTTGGCGATGGCCGCCTTGAGGCCGCGCTGCTCATCCTGCATGGATTTGAGCAGGTCCATCATCTCGTTGTCATCCATGGTGGTTTCCTTCCTTGTTTCCTTGGTTTCCTTGAGTGCGTCCGAATCCCTCTGGCCGGTGAGCCTCGCGTTCTGGTAGGCCGGCCATGACACGATGCTGGTCTCCAGCAGGCGTACGCGCCTGCGGTGCGTGATGCCGGCCTTGTCCCTTTCGCTTTCGATGGGGATGAATCCGACCGAGAAGCTGTCGAGCACGCCGTCGCGGACCAGGGTCACGGCGTCGCGGCCCTTCGCGGTGTCGGACACGCGCGCGGTGATGTGCAGGCCGTCCTCGCGCGACTCGCCGCCGATGATACGGCCGATGACCTCGCCGTGCTGGTAGCACAGCTTCGCTTGGTCGAGATCGTCGAACACGCAGTCGCGGTCGAACGTCTCGGGGCCGTCCCACGTGTCGATGACGTCGCCGTAGGGCACGGCGATGCCTTCCAATGTGCGCCCGTCGCTCTCGTCCTCGGTTCGTAGGCTCAAGCCCCGCACCGCTATCTCATGCCTGTTCATGCTTCGCTCCGATCCGCGCCGATTCGTCGGCGCTCAATGATGGCATCCTGATCTTTCCCCTCACGTCGTTGACGGTCAGGAAGCCGGCCTCTATCGCGGTCTTGTACGCGTTGTACCGGTCGCTCATGTTGGCCCGCTGGCTGCTGTCCCAATCGAACTCGGCGGTCCGTCCGCGTGGCAGCAGCCGGTTGAACACCTCCTCGATCTCTCCCGCGTAGGCCGCCAGCGTGTAGTCGGCGAACTCGATCCAGGACTGTTCGATGTTCGAGTAGGTGAGGTTCGAGCCATCGACGGCGGCGAGCATGATGGATGCGGGGATGCCCAGCAGTCGGGCGATCTGCGTGGTGTCGAACTTCTGGGTTTCCAGGAATTGCAGGTCGGCGGGCTTCAGGTCGAGCGGCACGTATTCGAGGTCGTCGCCGATCACCTTGACGTCGCCGGCCCCGCCGTCCGTCTTCCATGCCGCCTTGGCCCGCTTCGCGGCTTCCTCGCTGACGGGCTTCTTGGTGTGTAGGTAGCCTTTGAGGTTGGATCCGTCGCTGTAGAAGCGGGTCTTGTAGTCGCGCGCCATCTGCGCGGCCTCGACTTCCTCGCGGGCCGCGGAGATGGGGCCGAGGCCGCGCAGGCGGCCGGGTACGTTCAGGAACTTGCTGTGGACGATGTCGTCGGGCCCGTAGGTGCGGCCGAGATAGCCGTAGCGCAGGTCCGGGCTTGCGGGATCCTTGCCCAGGTCGGTCACGGTCACGTACTGGGGAGGCAGGATCTCGCAGGTCACGATCTCGCCGTCGAGACGGATCAGACGGGTGAACGCGTTGCCGTCCAGCACGAGCGATGCCACGAGGTCGGCGAGGAAGTCACGCCGGGAGCGCGTCACGTCCGGCTGGGCCACCAGAGCGGAGACATCGGGGAGCTTGACGCCGTTGCGCATCTCGTATACCGGCAGGCCTGCGATGGCGGTCTGCAACACCTGCACGCCACGGAACACGGTGGACAGCTGCAACGGCTCATACGTCGTGGAACACGCCGGCGGCCTGACGCCGTCGGGCATGTCCACGTCATCGCCGCCGCGGGTGAGCACCCGGCCGGCGAGTCTCATTCGCTGCCAAAGATTCATGCCTGCCATCATGCTCGCGGCGGGCCCTCACCGCCAAGAATCCGGGGACATATGGTGCCATACGGTGCCATACGGTGCCATGAGGGGACATCTAGTAGATCTGCAGGTCGGTATCGGTGTCGGGCCGGTGGTTCACGCCCCATGCGGCCAGCATGCAGGCTTCCAAGGGGCTGGTGAGCCCGGTGCTGCCGCGTCGGGTCACCCGCCAGGCGTCGCCGCTCCATGTGCGTGCGCATTGCGCCGCGCTCTCGTCCAGCTGCATGTCGGTGGCGTGGCGGATCAGCCGGTTGTGCAACCCGCTGACGAATGCCTGGCCGATGGCGAGGTAGTCGCCCGCCTGCATGGGCACGAACTGGATGACGGGCTCGCCCACGTCGTCGGCCTGTGAGCGGAGCCGGTCGTGCAGGTCGGCGTTGGGCCCGCGGTCGTCCATGACCAGGGGAGCCTTGTACCGTTCGCACAGTCGCATGATCTCGCCGGGCGCGCGTCCGGTACCGTCCAGGACCTGGAGCAGTTGCACGGTGACGGTGCCGTCGGCGTCCCTGATCCCGGCCGCCAGTGATGTGTGCGTGGCGTCTACGTCCACGGCGGCGGCGAACACGAGGGGCCGGCCGTCCAACCGGTCGGGTCCTATGGGCGTGGCCACGGTCGCCTGCCACAGGGTCTCGTCGATGACACGGTCGGCCACGCCCGTGTCGCGCCGGTTGCCGAACGCGCGCGCCCAGCCGGCGGCGTTGCCCTCGAACTGTCCACGGAAGTCGCGTAGCTGGTCCAGGCCCCACAGCAGGCCCGCGGCCGGATGCCATTTCAGAATCGTCTGGAGGTCCTCGGGGTCGGCGTCGGCCGGGATGCCGAAATCGAACCAGCAGGTGCGTCGCGGCACGTCGCCCGCCCGCAGTCCGTCCAACAGGCCGTTGAGGAAGGTCGAGTCGGCCGTGCCCTCGGTCGAGGTGATCCAGATCTGCGGTTGCACGCCAGTGAAATGCAGTCGCGTGTTCATGGTCGGGGCCATGCCGTCCAGGATCAGCTTGCCGGTCTCGTCGTCCAGGCTGAACGCCTCGTCGATGGTGAACTTGTCCATCTGCGTGCCATGGCCGGCCACCTTGGTCACGGCCAGCGGGCAGATGAAACTTCCGTTGATGAACCGTTGCTCCATGCCGCCGTTCGACAGGCGCGGACGGCAGGCTATCGGGGCCAGCCTGCTTTTGGCCAGCTGCTGCACGTAGTCCTTGAAATGTTTCTCGGCGTCCTTGCCGGTCTGCGCCAGATAGTAGATCTTCCTGTCCGGTCCCAGTTGGGCGTTGCGCGTGTCCTCCGTGTCGATCAGCGTGCTCTTGCCGCATTGGCGGGGCGTGCTCAGGATGACGCGGTCGTAATAGTAGGTGCCGGTGGCCGGGTCGATCTCGCCGGCCACGTCGGCCACGTACCGTTGCCATGGCAGCAGGGGCTTGCCCAGCAGTTCGGCGGTCCGGGCCACCACGGCGCCATCGGTCGGCCGGCCGGCATGGCGTTCGGTGCCGCCGCGCAGCGGCACGCTCACTTATCCTCCGTGCCGGCCTTGGCGGCCCGGAGGAAGCCGGCCAGTTCGTCGTCCAGCTGCGGCTGTTCGGGATACATGGCCTTGAGCTCCTGGAACCATGTGAGCAGGCTGGTCATGTTACGGCTGATCTCACGGCCCCTGCTATTCTGCGCGTCGATGTTCCTGGCTATCGAGAGCATGGATTTGCAGATATAGGTCGCCTCGGGCGTCAATGTCTTGCCCTCGACGAAGCTTTTGATGAGATTCATGGTCGCCCGTTCCTGCAATCCGACGATGCCACCGAAGGCTGGCGCGTATTCCTCGAATCCTTCCAATGTTTCCTGAATCATTTTTCGTTTTCCTTGGTTTTCCAGCGTTTCCAACGTTTTTTTGTTCGATTCCGGGGGGAGAAAAGACTGGGCGCGGGGTCTTCCGGCCTGCCGGCGTTTAAAAAATCCGGCTCACCACGTCGGCCGGCCCGCGGTCTGGCCGTCCGAAGCGCGCAAGCCCAGCGAGGCGAGCCGCTGGCGGCGTTGCAGGGCCCTCGCGTCCACCATGCGCTGGGTGATGCGCATCGCATACCATTGCTGCGCCGCACGATACTCCCGAGGCGTGAGGTCAAGGTCGAACGTGGCCTCGGCCGGGGTCTCGACCACATGGATGTCATAGTCCAACGCCAGCCATTCGCCCAGCATGTCGGGATGGCGGCGGCTGCGTGGCAGCGTGCGTACCAGCCAGATGTCCAAGGGCTGGCCGCACTTGGCCAGGGCGCGGTACGCGCCATCCCATGCCATGGCCGCCGCCAGGCGCACGCCGTCGGGCGGGTCGGGCAGCGGATAGATGTCGCGGATCAGGCTGTCGAAGCTGACCACCACGCTGTCGCGGCCGACGAGCCCCGTCAGGTAGCCGGTGAAGTCGGCGCGAGGCGGACCGATCACGGCGTGCAACGTGGCCCCGTAGCCGGACAGCACGCGATCCTGGCGGGCCGCGTTGCAATGCTTGCAGGCGCGTCGCAGGTTCGTCACGGTGTCCTTGCCGCCATGCGCGTACGGGATGATGTGGTCGTCCTCCGTGGCGGTGATCCGACAGCCGGGCATGCCCAGCCAGCATTGGTTGCCCCAGGCGGCGATGACCTGCGCTCGGATGAGCGGGTCAACGGTCTGTCTTCTTGGCATCGCCATCCCTTCCTTTCCCTCGTTGTCTGAGTAGCCACCCGTTCACGTCGGCCTCCGCGTACATGACACGTCCGCCCAAGCGGATTGGCGGCGGGCCGAAGACAGGTATGTCGCCACGCCACCGTTTCAATGTCCGTTCGCTCACGCCCAGACGTTCGGCCGTCTGCGCGGTGGTCAGCATGGCGATCCGTGTCATGGGCACGCCTCCCCGATGCCGATGTGCATTCGTGTCCGCATCAGAACAGGATTCCTTTCACTGGTTTCGTCTGCTGCTGTCGTCGTTCCGGTTTCCATGTCGCGGGCCGCCAGGCGGTGGCCCACGCACGGAAGTCACGGCTGTCGAGATACCAGCCGCCTTTCCTGTAGAGTGGCAGGCCGTCGGCCTTCAGGCAGATGATGGCCACCGCGTTCGGCTCGTTGAACGACTTGACCAGCTGCCATACCTCGAGGTCGGTCTTGCCGTTGTTGGCGGCCACACGGTCCACCTCGTCGGCGAAATGCTTCAGCAGCTGTCGTTGATGCCATGCCATCCGCTCCACGGCCTCGGGATCATCGGCCGGCGCGGAATAATGCAGCACCTCGGACAACGACGGTCTAGTCGGCGATGACATACGCCCACATCCCGCACCATAGGGCCAACGTCCTCAGCAGAGACTCGGAATCATACATCTTGCCAGCCGTCGGGGAACGGTAGACCGGACTCGGAACCCTGCCGCCACGAGACTCATAGGCCAATCTCAACGCGGCCTGCACCTGGTTGTCGTCCAGACCGGATGCCTTGGCCAGAGACCGGCGTGACGTGTTGGCGTGGGAGCGGAGATTCGAGTCGATCATCGGAAGGGTCCGTGCCATCTGCGTCTTCAGTTTGTCGGGGAATGCAACCCTGCTCAATTTCACTCCTTCATGTAGCTTTCGGTTGGTGAGCGCTTGAGAGGTCAAGACCTGGAATCCGTTGACGAAGGATGCCCGGCCGAGAGTTCTCGGCCGAGCCGGTCAACGGATTCCAAAGGTCTCGCACAACGTTTCGGTCGGAGCCGCGCCGTCGATAACAAGAGCGGCCGAAGCCGCCGGGAATGGTCCCAGATCAGACCACGCGCATGAAGCGCGCCCATGGCCGCCCGATTCCGCCTTTACCGACGGTCTGAAATGGTCGGGAGCTGAACTTCGTCTCTCAAATAGCGCGACAGCCACGCGCCTGGCGTCACCGGTCGCTAACCCGGCTCAGCGGTGGCTAGGACTACGCCGTACGGTCCATCACAGCCATTCGATTATGGTCAGTCGTCACCCGTGAGGAAATCACCAAGACGGACAACGGCAAGGGCCAGTCCCAACGCGAGGAACACGAAAGGACTCAACAGAAGCAGGGAAACCGCCCGAAAGACGCGTCTCACACTTCGCTGAAGCATCGCTCTATCCGCCTTTCCAGCTCCTCGAGCTCGACGCCGGTAAGCGGCAGGCGTATCGTCACGCCCCGATCCGTCTCGACGATCATCTCGAAGAAACACGCCCTCCCATCGACACGCTTCACCGTCACGCTCATCTGCCTTCAATCCTTCCCGCGGCCATGGCCGCGATACCGAACGCCACGGCCAGCCAGTACAGGCCGGTGAACGCGCTCAGGCACGCGCCCGCGACCGAGATCTCCATAAGCAGTTGCCTCATCGCATGCTCCTTCGCTTGAAAAGTGGTGTCCTTCCTCCGCCGCGATAGGCTTGTAATCGCACAAATCAAACCTTTCAGACAACGAAGGAAGGAAGAATGACAATGGGAATCGATTTGGGAAGCGTGGCGGAATGGGTGGCCGCCATCGCGGCCGTGGCCGCCGTCGTGGTGGCGGGCATAGCCCTCTGGCACTCCAGTAGGATCGATGAACTCAACAGCAGGCTGCTCCATCGCCAGATAGGCGCGGAATACGTGTACTGGCACGTGCACGCGGACCGCGAGAACAAACGTTTCGTGTTTCGGAACATCGGAACCAGCACGGCGCATGACGTGACGGCCCATGTCTTCATCGAGGGGACCGAGCACATCGAAAGCCAGCAACTCGGGGACTGCGGAAACGGCGAGACGCTCGTGATGCCCTCCACGACGTTCCTCACGGAACGAACCGGCGTCGTCAGCCAGTATTACGCCATGTACGCGTACAACAGGGCAATCAAGGCCGACACCAACCCCATGACGGTGCAGGTGCTTGTGGAATGGCGTGACAGCCTCGGGTTCAACGACCACCAGCAGATAGGCATTCGCTACCATTGATCACACCGCCCTGCGCAACACGTCGAGGTGATCGGCCGCGAGGCGCAGGGCATGAGCAAGCCAATCGGCCCTATCCGTCGTCAGGCTCCCAGAGACGGACACGGAGACATCGACGCTCTCACCCTCGTCCACATCCATGCTCAGCACCTCGACCATGCCGGACGACGCGGACACCGGCGCGGAAACACTGAAAACAGTCGTCATCGCTTCACCTCCCCTCGTCAGAGAAGACGAGAACGATGATGGAAACAACAAGCGATACGATCGCGAGGATCAAAGACCAATCCATCACTCCACCTCCAACGGTTTCGCGTATTCCGAACGACCCGTGAGATAGTCCAGCGAGACACCGAAAAAATCAGCGATGCGAGACAAATCATGAAGTGTGTAATTACTTCGGCCGCGAAGCTTCGCATTAAGCAATTGATAAGAAGTACCAATGCCATCAGCAAGCATTCTTTGAGTCATGTGATTCTTCCGTAGCAAGGCACGCACTCTGCATGAAGCCACTTCAGACGTACAAACTAAAACCATGTGTTACTTTGTACGCGAAAAAACATCAAGAATCAAATTCAACACGCCGTGTTAAGTAAAATCTGGTTGTATTATTGTCCTATGACTACAGTAATCAACACACCAACCAGAAGAGCACAAGACATTGTGGCAATGAATGTAAATCTCATGATTACAGCTAGAAGATTGCCAAAAAAAGACTTCGCCAAAGCATTGGGCCTAGCACCACAAACGATAGCTCGCAAACTTCGCAGCGAGATCACGTGGACCATCGACGAAACACAGGCCGCAGCCGACTACTTGAAGACGGATGTAGCGACTTTGCTTAATCCGTCGTTGACATCAGATGACTTGCTAGGCATAAACACTACTGACGACCCTAATGATGGCGGCCAGCGAGCATCAAGAAATGAGACTGTACCGTGGACCGGCGGATTATGAGTCCGATGCTCTAACCGACTGAGCTAACGCCCCACGTTGCAACATGCGAACATGCCAACTTGCCCAGTCTAGCAAACGGGTGGACTACTCCCGTTCGAGAAACTCCAGGGGATTGTCCACAAAGTTGCGCAGACCCACTTCGGCGGCCCCGATCAGGGCCGGCCGCGCCACGACATCGGCCATCATCACCCGGGCCTGCACCTCAGGGTACGACAGCGCCTGCGGTCGCACCATGCGCCCGATCCGACGGATCAGGTCGGGTTCGAAATGCGCCCATAGGCCACCGAGCATCACGGTATCGATATCGCATACGTTGATGATCGACGCGATCACCGAGGCCATGGCCTCCAGGGCCTTCTCGACCACGGCCACGGCTTTGGAGTCGCGCTGGCGCCAATGGTCGATCAGCTCGTTGATCGATTCGCGCGTGGCCGCGGCATCGCTGCTGGCGATGCCGGCTGCGCTGACCATCGACCGACGGCCTGCGTACACCTCCAGGCATCCGCGGCGACCGCAACGGCAGATCGGTCCGCGCATATCCACCGACACATGGCCGAGTTCGCCGCCGAACCCATGATCGCCCCGCACCACATGGCCGTCACGCACCACGGCGCCGCCGATGCCGACATCGGTGGACAGGTAGATGAAGGAGTCGGTCGGTTCGACCAGTCCGATTCCCCTGCGTTGCGTGGCATAACCGGGAATCTGCGCCAATGCGGCCGCATTCGCCTCGTTGTCGACTTTCGGATTGAGCCGGCGCACCACGTCGAAGGTCTTCAGGTCAAGATGCTCCCAACCAAGGTTGCGCGCTCCCAGCAGACGAAGGTCATCGGTGACCAGGCCCGGCAATGCGAGCCCCGAGCCGACCAGCGTATACCCCATACGGTCAAGTGACGCCTCCTGTGATTTTGCGAGTTCATCAAGGTTGCGGAACACTTCGTCGGCATTGGCGTTCGTCATATCGGCATCCACCCACTGCTCGTCCACGGTGGTGCCGTTGATGTCGAGCACGGCGATGCCGTAGCCGTCGGTATTGACCTGCAGGCCGATGCCGCACAGCCGACCGCCTCGGATCAGCAACGGGATGCTAGGGCGGCCATATAGCGATTGTCCGGTGGGCACGCCCTCTTCCAGTACGCCGTTGTCCATCAGCAACGACACCAGCACCGACATGGTGGCTTTGGTCAGCCCCGTCTCCTTGGCGAGGTCGGCACGACTGAGCTGATCCGTGGCCCGCAATAGCGAGTCGAGCACCACGGAAAGATTGTGATTGCGCAGATCATCTTGGTTGATTCTTCTCAGCGATGTCATCGACACTCCTTCCCGACGCGACTTTGCAAGGAAAGTACACCAAATCAGTTAGTCAAACCAATTTATGATGGTACACTGGACATTATAGTTCATTCATCTAACTAATAGAGCGTGGCCGACGTCCGTGTCCAATGACGCACGGCTCACGGCAAGGAGGCATAATGACCAGAAAACTCGTGGCCGGCGTCGATACCTCGACCCAATCCTGCAAGGTGCGCGTGACCGACGCCGAAACCGGAGAGCTGGTGCGTTTCGGTCAGGCGAAGCACCCAAACGGCACATCCATCGACCCTTCGTATTGGTGGGATGCGTTCCTTCAGGCCGCGGAACAGGCCGGCGGACTGGATGACGTCGAAGCCTTGGCCGTCGGCGGACAGCAGCATGGCATGGTGATTCTGGACAGGCAGGGCAACGTGATTCGTGACGCCATGCTGTGGAACGACGTAAGCTCCGCTCCGCAGGCCGCCGCCCTGATCGAAAAGATGGGCGCCGCCCCGGCCGTCGACGGCGAACCGGAAGATCCAATCGCCCGAGGCAAGCAACGCTGGGTCAAGGCCGTCGGCTCCTCCCCCGTCGCCTCCTACACGCTGACCAAGGTGGCCTGGGTTGCGGAAAACGAACCTGAGAACGCCAAGAAGATCGCGGCCGTCTGTCTGCCTCACGACTGGCTGAGCTGGCGCATCGCTGGCTACGGCCCGGTCGCCGAGGGTGAGGACGCCCATCTCGACGCCCTGTTCACCGACCGTTCCGACGCTTCCGGCACCATCTATTACGATGCCGCCTCCGGCGAATACCGCCGCGACCTGATCGCCATGGTGCTCGAGCCGGCCGAAGGCGATCAATCCGCCAAGGCGCATGCCGACGCCATCGTCCTGCCGACCGTATTGGGACCGCGCGACGCGGCGGCAGTCAAGGCCTCCCCCGCAATCGCAGGCGGAGACGTCGACGGCGGATGCCTGATCGCACCGGGCGGCGGCGACAACGCCATGGCTTCGCTGGGACTGGGCATGGCGGTCGGTGACGTATCCGTATCCCTCGGCACCTCCGGCGTGGCCGCAGCCATCTCCGAAAACCCGACCTACGATCTGACGGGTGCCGTCTCGGGCTTTGCCGACTGCACCGGCCATTACCTGCCGCTCGCCTGCACCATCAACGGCTCCCGCATTCTCGATGCCGGCCGCGCAGCCCTCGGCGTGGACTACGACGAGCTGGCCAAGCTGGCCTTCGCCTCCGAACCGGGGGCCGGCGGCATCACCCTGGTACCGTATTTCGACGGCGAACGCACCCCGAACCGTCCGGACGCGACCGCCACCCTTTCCGGTCTGACATTGGCCAACACCACCAAGGAGAACATGGCGCGCGCCTTCGTCGAAGGCCTGCTGTGCTCCCAGCGTGACTGCCTGGAGCTCATCCGTTCCCTCGGCGCCGAGATCAAGCGCATCCTGCTTATCGGTGGCGGCGCGAAATCCGAGGCCATTCGCACGCTCGCCCCAAGTATCTTCGGCATGGACGTGACCCGCCCGGCCACCGACGAGTACGTGGCCATCGGCGCCGCACGCCAGGCCGCCTGGGTGCTGTCCGGCGAAACCGAGCCACCGGCATGGAAGCTCACCATCGACGGCGTCGAAACCGGCGAGCCGACCCCAGCCGTCTATGAGGCCTACGCCAAGGCCCGCGGCTGATCCTCCGAACGCACACGACGCACATTCGAAACGGGACGGTACCTGACGTACCGTCCCGTTTCGACTATCATCGGCACATATACTCGAAAGACGGGTGGAATATGAACGACGGCTTCCGTATGAGGCTTTACGCACTGACCTGCATCGCATGCATCGCCTGGCTGGCGCAGTCCGTCACCTCCGCGCTGAAGGACGGCACGCTGACGACCGCCCCCAGCATCATCCTGATCATCTGCATCGCCGTGGCGGTGCTGTATACCGGCTTCAACGCGGCGCAACTATGGATTGCGCAAGGCCGTCAGCATGATGAAAGCAAATCCGAGGAATCCGACGAATCCTCCGACGATGCCGAGTGATGTCAGGTAACGAAAGGAATGTTGATGACTTCTCCGCTATCCATCGCCATGGCCGTGGTGCTTGGCATAATCTGCCTGGCCTCGGGCCTGCTGTTGGGCGCAATGCCGATGCAAAACAGCAAGATGACCGAACGGCAACGCCGCGTCTCTTCACTGCTGTGCTTCATCATCGCCATCGTGTACATCGTGCTGCTGTTCTCCGGACAGGATCTGGCCACATGGACGATGCTTGGCGGCATTTTCGCAGGCTTCGGCATCGGCAAGATCCCACCGGTACATAATTTCCTTGTTTCCAAATGGGATTTTCTCAAGCCTTATGAGCCGAAGAAATCCAAACAACGCAGGCGCAAGTAAAAAAAACGGCAAACCGCAATCCATACGGGTTGCGGTTGTTCATTTGCCTATGGACGCAACGAAAGAGGCGCCGCCCCTCCAAGAGGAGGGACGACGCCTTGCGGAGGAGGAATCAGCCCTTCTTGCGTTTGCTGACCAGATCGTAGGCCACAGCCGCGATCACGACCAGGCCCTTGATGGTCTTGACCCAGGCTGCGTCAACGCCCATGATGGACAGGCCCTGGTTCAGCACGCCCATGATCAGAGCGCCGACCATGGCGCCCGGGATGGTGCCGATGCCGCCGGTGACCGCAGTGCCGCCGATGAAGCAGGCCGCGATGGCGTCCATCTCAAACTCCATACCGGTCTGCGCGGTTGCGGATGCCAGTCGGGACAGGGTGATGACGGCTGCGATGGAGGTCAGGAAGCCCATGTTCAGGAAGATCTTGAAATCGGTCGCCTTGGTGTCGATGCCGGAAAGGATGGCCGCCTTGCGGTTGCCGCCGACGGCGTAGACGTTACGGCCGTAGACGGTGCGGTTCAGTGCGAACCAGTACACGCCGATGAGCACGCCGATGATGAGCATCACGATCGGGATGCCGCCTTGGGTGGCGTTGCCGGAGCAGGCCAGCAGGTAGGTCACGTAGGCGATTGCCGCGACGGCGATGACCAGCTTGAGAACCACGAAGCTCATCGGCTGGACCGGAAGGCCGTTCTTGATGGCATTGTTGCGCTTGTGCAACTGCATCCAGATGACGAGCACGATGGCGACGACTCCCACGATGATTGCGTTGCTGGAGAAGTCTCCCCAGAATCCGAGGACGTTCGGCAGGTAATCCTTGGAGATGGCGCGGAAGGTCGGATCGGAGACCGGAATGGATTCGCCGGCGACGACGGTGGCGAGGCCACGGAAGATCAGCATGCCGCCCAAGGTGGTGACGAAGCCCGGAACGCCGACGTAGGCGACCCAGAAGCCGTGCCATGCGCCGATGGCCAGACCGATGACGATCATCAGCACGATGGCGAGGAACCAGTTCAGACCCCAATTCTTCATGGCCAGTGCGCCGACGCCGCCGATGAAGGCGACCACCGAGCCGACGGACAGATCGATGTGGGTGGCGATGATGACCATCAGCATACCTATCGCGGCGATGAGCACGTAGGCGTTCTGCTGGAACAGCGCGACCACGTTGTTCGGATTGAGCAGGCGGCCGCCGGTGAGGATCTGGAATACGATGATCACCACAACCAGCGCGAAGAAGATGCCGTAGGAGCGAGCGTTACCGAGCAGCAGCTCCTTGAGGGACTGGGTTTCTACCTTGTCGTCGCCCTTCTTGACGGCGGCGGAATTTGCAGCTGACATTTGAATGCGTTTCCTTTCACGGTTCAAGTCACGGTTCAAGCCCGTCATTGGACTTGAGGATTTCAGGCTTTCAGGCGTATACCTTGCTCGGATCGATCGGAACCTCGGCGGTCATGTAGCGCATCAGCTCCTCCTGATTGGTGCTCTTGGCATCCACATTGGCGGTGATCGTACCGTTGCACATCGTGTAGATGCGGTCGCAGATGCCGAGCAGTTCCGGCAGTTCCGAACTGACCACGATCACGGCCGAACCCGCGTCGGCAAGCTGGTCGATGATCTCGTAGATGTCGTATTTCGCGCCGACGTCGATGCCTCGCGTCGGTTCGTCGAGAATCAGCACCTTGGGATTGGTGGCCACCCACTTCGCAAGCACGACCTTCTGCTGGTTGCCTCCGGAGAGGTTACCCGAGGGCATTTCGATGGTCGGCGCCTTGGTGCGGAATTCGGTGCGGTACTTTTCGGCGACCTTCTTCTCCTGGGTCTCATCGATCACCCCGAACCTGCTCAGTGCCTTGAGGCTGGCCAGCGAAGTGTTGCCGCGGATGGTATCCATAAGGTTCAGGCCGTAGACCTTGCGGTCCTCGGTGGCGTACGCCACACCGTTGTCGATGGCGCTGCGCACGGACGGGAAGTGCACTTCCTTGCCTTCCAGATACAGTGTGCCGGTGGCGTGGGTTCCGTACTGGTGGCCGAACATGCTCATCATGGTTTCGGTGCGCCCGGCACCGACAAGGCCCGCGACGCCCACGATCTCGCCCTTGCGTACGTTCATGCACACGTCCTTGGACACGAGACGGTTCTCGTCGAGCGGATGGTGGCACCTCCAGTTCTCGATGCGGAACATCTCGGCGCCGATATGCGACTGGTGGTCCGGATAGCGGTTGGTTAGCGGACGGCCGACCATGTCGCGGATCAACGCATCCTGGTCGAGTGGATGTTCGGCGTCGATGTCGATATGGCTGATGGTCTGGCCATCTCGAATGACCTGCACCGCATCGGCGGAGGCCGCGATCTCATTGAGCTTGTGCGAGATGATGATGGCGGTGATGCCGTGTTCCTTGCGCAACTGATCGATCAGGTCGAGCAGTTTGAAGGAATCCTCATCATTCAGGGCCGCGGTCGGCTCGTCGAGAATGAGCAGCCGCACATCCTTGGTCAAGGCCTTGGCGATTTCGACGAGCTGTTGCTTGCCGACGCCGATGTTGGCGATCAGGGTGTCCGGGTTTTCGTTGAGTCCCACCAGATTCATCACGCGCAGGGCTTCCTTGCGCTGGGCGTCGGTGTCGATGGCGATGCCCTTCTTGATCTGATTGCCCAGGAAGATGTTCTCTTGGATCGACATATACGGCACCAGGGCAAGTTCCTGATGGATAATCACGATACCCTTGCTTTCGGAATCGCGAATGGTCTTGAATTTGCAGGTCTCGCCGTCGTAGACGATATCGCCTTCATAGGTGCCGTACGGATACACGCCCGACAGCACGTTCATCAACGTCGATTTGCCGGCGCCGTTTTCGCCGCAGATGGAGAATATCTGGCCACGTTTCACGGTGATATTCACATCCTTGAGCGCAGTGACCGGGCCGAAACGCTTGACGATATGATTCATCTGCAGAATCACGTCATTATTGGTAGCCACAGCAACCTCCTCCGTTGCGTCATTGCTTCACGATTGCTTACTGACTTTCGGGGAACACGAGAGCGCCGCTCCGGCGCGGTGCAGGCGCGGCGCTCGCCTTGTTCCGTAAGGATCCGCTACTCGAGTCCCGCATCCTTGGCGGAGATGTAACCGCCGTCCACGAGAACCTCCTTCAGGTTGGTCTTGTCGACGGAGACCGGGGTCAGCAGCTGGGTCGGCACATCCTTGGTGCCGTTGTTGAAGGTGTCCTTGGCTTCCGGCTCCTTGCCGTCGACCAGGTCCTTGATCATCTGCGCGGTGGCCTTGGCCAGCTCGCGGGTGTCCTTGTACACGGTTTCGGACTGCTTGCCCTTGACGATGGCCTGAACGTTGGCCTTCTCGGCGTCCTGACCGGTGATGACCGGGTAGTAGTCCCAGCCTGCGCCCTCGACGGCGTTCACGGTACCGAGGGCCTCGGCGTCGTTCTGGGCGAGGACCGCGTCAAGCTTGGTGCCGTCGTTGTAGAAGGAGTTGATGCGGTTCTCCATTTCGTTCTGGGCCTTCTGACGATCCCAGTTGTCGATGCCGATGGACTGCCATTCGGTCTCGTCGGCAGGAACCTTGCCGGACTTGGCCTGCAGCACGCCGGACTTGTAGTACTTGCCGAGCACGGACCATGCGCCCTTGAAGTAGTAACCCGCGTTGTTGTCGGTCGGGGAACCGGCCATGAGCTCGACGTTGAACGGCCCCTTCTTGCCGTCCTTGAGGCCGAGGGCCTTTTCGATGTATTCGCCCTGCATCTTGCCGACTTCCTCAAGCGAGAAGGTGGCGTAGTAGTCGACGGCGTCGGTATTCATGATCAGGCGATCGTAGGCGATGATCTTCGCGCCGTTGGACTGGGCCTGCTCGCAGGCCGCGCCGGTGGAGGTGCCATCGATGGATGCGACGACCACGTAATCCATGCCGTTGTTGGCCATGTTCTGAATCTGGGAGGTCTGCAGATCGGTCTTGCCATCCGCATACTGCAGGGTGACCTTGTAGCCGTAGCCTTCAAGCTGCTTCTTCAGGTTGGAACCGTCGATCTTCCAACGCTCGAGCATCTGCTCCGGCATGGAAATGCCGATGTTCACATCGGAAGCGTCTTTGGATGAGCTGGAGCCGGAGTTGCTGCTGCGGGAACTTCCACAGGCAGTCAGAGGGATGAGCATTGCGGTTGCGGCAACGGCAGCGATGGCCTTGGTCCACTTGTTCATGAGATTCCTTTCACCGATGAAACTGAATCTTGCGATTTCTCTTCCTTGAGAACCACATGTTCTTTCATGTGGTCTAGTAACAATTCTAGCACTTAGTTCATTGATTAAACATATTGTTTCGCCATTTCCATCGGAAACGGCGAAATTCCGGCATAATTTAGTGCACTCATCTAACTTACTAAGCGGCGATTCAGTAACAGCTATCTCATTGCAAAAGTAGCGATATCAATCTTCTGTTTCATACCTTTCAAATATTTATCAGTGCGCAAACTTTACGAATATCGCAACACGCCGACATGGAGCGGATATGACAACATACCGCCCTTGCACCCCTCTTGACCATGAAGCCTCCGCCCCACTCCTACGTCAGATGATGCCTTCGACCTCACGGAAGGCGGGATCATGATCGGGAATCTCACGGATCACGCGGGCCGGATTACCCACGGCTATGGAATTTTCGGGAATGTCATGCGTCACCACGGAACCGGCGCCGATGATGGAGTTCGAGCCGATGGTCACGCCCGGCGTCACGGTCACGTTTGCGCCGAACCACACGTTGCTGCCGATGGTGACTGGCGAGGCGCACTCCCAACCGGCCAGGCGGGTGGCGGCATCCTTGGCGTGGTTTGGGGTGGCGATGGTGCAGCGCGGACCAATCAGGCAGTTCTCGCCAATGGTCACATAGCCACCGCCGCAAATCATGAAATCCTTGTTGATGAACGTGTCGCGGCCAATCCTGAGCCCGATGCCGTAATCGACCGTGAACGGCGGCGTGAATTCCACGCCTTCGCCCGCCTCCGGAATGAGTTCGTGGAACAGGCGGTATGCCTCACCCGGATCATCGAAGAAGATCCGATTGATCCTTGCACAGACACGCGCCGCCTCACCGGTGTATTTCGGCAAGGACTTCGACTTGCGGTACTGCGTCGGCCTGCCGCCGAACAGTCTGGACAGTTCCTCGTCAGAGTTGATCAGCGCTTCCGCATCCCGTGCCATATCCTCTCCCGTCTTCCATTTCCCGCGTATGTTGTGAGCGTTCACGCAACATATTATTTCGACCATCTAACAAATTGGCGAATCGGCGGCAGAGGTATCGATTCCCCGCCTGCCGCCTCAAAGAGCCACAGCTATTCGCAGTCAGGAAGTTCCTTGTAGTCGAAGTAGTCGAATTCGGCCGTCAAGCCGTAACCGGACAGGTCCACGCAGGCAAGGCCGACGAATGCTCCGGTGAAGAAGCCGCCATATCGCTGCACGACGTAATCATCAGAGAGGATCTTAGCGTCCAGTCGCACCGGAATCTCAGTGAAATGCTCGCCGTCGAAGGAGTATTCGTAGGAATAGTATTCCGTCCGTACCTTGGTGCGCAGCCATACGGCTTCGGCATCCCGAGGTACTTCGATGGCGTTGTCTTTGAGGAACGAGGTGTACTGGTTGAAGTCGTTCTGCGCCACTTCGATGACGCGCGTTCCGCGTCCCTCATCCCAGGTCACGAACGCCCATGACCAGCACAGGTCGTCGTAATAGTTCGTCAGTCCGGCCATCTGCATGTAGTTGTTCGGGTCGAAACGCACCTTCGTCTCGGCATCGAAGTCGAACGCCTGCCAGCGGCGGGCCACCATCGACTGTTCGAATGCATTGCACAGGGATCCCTGTCCTCGCAACGTCAGTTTGCCGCCGCCGACCCTGCCCATGGCTTCGGTGAACGGCACACGTACGGTGTTCCAGTTCACGCCAAGCATGTCGGATTCGAATTCGTCATGTTCGTCGCGACTTAGTGGAGCCGCGGTTTCAATGGCATCCTTTGGAGCGTCCACATACCGTTGACCTGCACGGCCTCCGACCACGCGAGGCCAGCCATCCTCATCCCACTCCACCTTTTGAATGGAGGTTTCGCGCCCAAGCGTGCACCAGCCGCGCACGCCATGCGACGGTTCGGTGGCATGACGCCACGGGCGACCACATAGGGACGCGTAATACCACTCCCCTGATGGCGTGTCCACGAGCGCACCATGTCCCTGCTTTTGCAGGTAGAAGTCAGGAGTGTCGTAGTTACCGATGAACGGACCGTCAGGCATGGCCTCGAAGGAATGGTCGTCGAGCGTACGCGAGCGGGCCACGGATTCCTGATGCTCATATTGGGTGCCGCCTTCGGCCGCAAACAGGTAATACCAACCGTCCTTCCTGTACAGGTGCGGGCCTTCCACCACCTTCACCGCGGTACCGTCCCAGATCGTTCGTGCCGTTTCCGGCTTGAGCCGCATGGCATCCACATCGAATTCGGTAAGCGTGATGCCGTTGAACGAATGATGATATTCGCGGAAATCCCAAGTCTGCTGCACAAGGTACTTGCGCCCGTCATCGTCGTGGAACAGGCTGGAATCGAAGCCGACGCCGTTGATGCGGATCGGATCGCTCCACGGCCCACGGATGTCGTCGGCGGTGACCAGGTAGTTGACGCAGTCCTTGAATGCGCCGTTGACCACCTTCACGTCGGTGTAGATGAGCCAGAATCTGCCATCCGCATAGCTCAGGTCGGGAGCCCAGATCCCACCGGATGATGGATTGCCCTTCATGTCAAGCTGACTGACGCGGCTCAACGGGCTGGGCAATGTGTTCCAATGCACCAGATCCTTGGATTCGTGCAGGCGCACGCCAGGAAACCATTCGAAGGTGGAATTGGCAATGTAGTAGGTGTCGCCGACTCGGATCATCGACGGATCGGCGTGGAAGCCGGTGAGTACGGGGTTGGAAATCTGCATAATGGTAGGGTTCCTTTCGCTCTCAGCCCTTGACCGCGCCGGCAAGGCCGCCGACGATTTTCTTCTGGAAGATCGTGAAGCAGATCAAGGCGGGAATCATGGAAAGCGACGTGAACGCCAGCACCTGAGCAGTGTCCACGGAATGTTGCGAACTGAACATCTGAACGCCCAACGGCAACGTATACTTGCTCGAATCATTGAGCAGGAACAACGGCAACATATACGCATTCCAACTACTGACGAACGTCAGAATGGCCACGGTAGCCACGCCGGGGCCACTTAGCGGCAGCACCATCCTAAAGAAGAATCCCAGTCGCGAGCAACCATCAAGTTCGGCGGCCTCCTCAAGTTCCAAGGGAATCGATTTCAAAAAAGGAACCATGATGATGATCGCCTGGGGAAGCCCGAAGGCAATCTGAGGCAGAACAATGCCGAGGTGGCTATTGATCAGGTGCAGATTGCGCAGCAAGAGGTACAACGGCGTGATGGCCACCGTGATCGGAAACATCATTCCCGCAGCAAACAGTGAATACAAGGCCTTATTGAGCCTGAAACGGTACCGTGCGATGACAAAGCTTACCATGAGCGCCAGGGCCACGACTCCCACCATGGTTCCCAAGGAGACGATGAGCGAGTTGACCAGTTCGCTCCAGAACGTGTTCGAAGCGAACACCGTCTTATAGTTTTCAAAATTCCACGGGTTCGGCATCCCTGCAGGGTCGCGCGTGATTTGCGAATTCGTTCGGAAACCGCCGATGATGATATACACTACCGGCGTCACGCAAATCAGAACCAATACAAGGGATAGAACGTACACAATGGGATGGCCCCAGGGAGTCTTTGACGATTTCCTCAACGCATACGGGTCGTGCGTATCGCCTCGAGCGTTCGGGCCGCTCGTTTGAGATACGGTAGTCATGCTCATGCCACCTCGCTTGTTACGATTGTTCCATGTGAACGTTTCCCGCGCTTGCCATCCGTCAAAGCGCCATCCAGGTCACGGTTCATGACAATATGCTGATATGTCAGCGCGATGACCAAGGAAATGACGAAAATCACCACAGCCACCGCGGAACCATATCCGTAGTTATTCGCCAAGCGCCCTTCTCGAACCATGTATGTCGCCATTGTGGAGGTGCCTGCGGTCGATGACACGTACTGTCCCCAGATGATGTACACCAGATCGAACAACTGCAAGGAGCCGATGATGGACATAAAGGCCCACATACGAATCGTCGGCCCCAGCAGAGGCAGCGTAATGCTCCATTGCTGCCGCCAGAATCCGGCACCATCGACTTTTGCCGCCTCATACAGGTCTTCAGGGATCGACTGCATGCCAGCAATCATGAGAATGACGGCGAAGCCGATATATTTCCACGAAATGATGAACATAAGGGTCCATATCGCTATCTTCGGATCGGCAATCCAATCAGCGCCGCTGATGCCGAATTTCGCCAATACCGCATTCACCGCGCCGGTCGGTTGCAGCATCAGGCTCCAACCCGTGCCAACGATGACTTCCGATACGACGTATGGCACGAAAATCAGGGTCCGAATCAGAGCACGGCCTTTAAATTTCTGGTTCAGCAGGAGAGCGAAAAGAATGGCCAGGGGGCCTTGGATCACCAAGGAAGCGACGACTACGAAAAGCGTATGGCCGAGTGCCTCCTGAAAGTTCGGATCCGTGAGAATGATCTTGTAATTCTCGAATCCGACGAATTGGCCGTTGACCTGCGGCTTCCCATATCCCTTCCATCGAAAGAAGCCGTAATATGCCGCCATAATCACAGGAAGAATCACAAAACCGAGGAACATCACTAGGGCAGGAATCGAAAGCACTCCAATCTCGAAATGCTTACGAGCCGTATCCGACAGACCATTCGGTCGAATCCCGCTTTGATCGCAACGCTTTGACATGGGTGGAATCTCCTCTTTGCGCCGTGGGGACCTGCCCGCTTCCGGCAAGCCCCCACATCCGGTCGATATCGTCAGCCTTTGGCAGCCGCTTTCTCAACACCCTTGACGATGTCTTCGGCGCTGCCTTTGCCGGCCATCATGTTGACCACACCCTCATTAAGGGCGTTGCCGATGTTCTGTCCGAACACCGTGTCCAGCCACATGGAGACCGAAGACGCATTGTCGTACACCGACAAAACCTGCTTCAATGCGTCACTGGTCACCGCATCCTGCGCCTCCTTAGAAGCTGGAATCGTAGCAAATGCCTTGGCGAACTTCTCCTGCCATTCCTTCTCCGAAATGAAATTCAGGAAATCGACAGCCTCTTCAGGTGCCCAAGCGCCTACGGTCATGCCATCGGAACCGCCCATAATCGCGCTGGGATCACCCTGTCCGCCTTCAACGGTGGGAAAAGCGAAATACCCAAGATCCGCCATATCCTTCTTGTCGGGAGTGAGGTCACGGACCACACCCGGTTCCCAACCTCCCATAAGCTCCATGGCAGCCATATGGTTGGCAAGAAGACCTGCGGATGAGCTTGCGCCCTGTTGCGCCGACGTGGTCAGAAAGCCATCATTGAATGCATCAAGATCAAGCAACTTCTGAACATCATCTCCCGTTCTGGTCCAGCAGGAATCACTGAAATCCTTGGTGGACTGCGCCTTTTCAAACGTATCGGCCGAGCACTCACGAAGGGCGAACCAGTACCACCAATGCGCGGCGGGCCAGGCGTCCTTGCCACCTACGGCAATCGGCGTAATGCCTGCATCCTTGAGTTTCTGCACTGCCGTCGCAAATTCGCTCCAAGTCGTCGGAACCTCGGTGATTCCGGCCTTGGCAAACAAATCCTTGGAATACCAGATTCCGCCGGGGAGCACGGATTGCGGAACACCATAGATTTTTCCATCGATGGTATCCGCGGCAAGTGCCGTCTTCATCTGGGTCTTAACGGTATCGGAAATCTTATCGGTCAGGTCCATCGCCTGGCCTGCCTCAACTACATCACGCAACTTTTGACCGCCGCGTGCAAGAAAGACGTCCGGCGCCGAATCAGGATCCTGCAAGGCCGTCTGGAGCTTGCCATCCATATCTTCATTCTGAATGGCTTCGATCTTGATATGAACGTTGGGATTCTTCTTCTCATAAGCGGCAGCGGCGTCTTCCCAGAACTTCTTGCCGTCACCGGTGGTGGAATTCTCCCACACCACAATTTCGGTCTTTCCTCCGGAGCTGGAATCAGTGGAGCCGCAGGCTCCCATGCCCAGTATGGTGGCCACGGCCAGTGCGGCCGCGGCAGCGGTTTTGAACTTCATTGTCTTCTCCTTGTTATGAATCGCCATCGATACTGACGGCATCGAAAGAACGAAAGCTTCGAAAGCGCATATCAACGATGGATTGGCGAACAGCTGATGAAACGTTCGCAACGCATATCAGCTTGGAAAGATGGAATCGGCCTTTGATTCATCTTGCCTCGAAATTTTCGTTTTAATTTCGTTGTATCACTAGGATAATTGAATAATATATTGCGAGTCAAATTAATATACTCACCAAACTAACTTCAAAAATCGTTGATATTTCAACGAATCCAATACATCCACATAATCCGAAAGTTTCGAAATCCGTAATTCGAAACTTTCGCTCTCCAAGCGTATAGAATGATGTCAGAAGGAGACCCACTCATGGTTCGTAAAGCAACAGAACATGGCAAACAGTCAATCAGACTGGCCGACATCGCCAAGGAAACCGGCTACTCCCTCGCCACGGTATCCAAGGCGCTCAACGGACGTGCGGACGTATCCGAAGCAACCAGACGAACCATCAACGCCGTCCTCAAAAAATACGGCTATTCACGCAAGGCGACAACCGGCAAAAAACAAAAACTCATCGAAATCGTCTTCCAGGACTTCGATAACGTCTGGGCCCTGGAAGTCATGCGCGGCGCCATTCGGGAAGCCAAACTGCATGACCTCAGCGTCATCACCACGGAGGGCGGCGACCGTCGGCATCCCGACTCGACCTGGATCGACAACATGTTGCGCAGGCAAATCGCCGGCGCCATCCTCGTTTTCTCCAACCTGACCCGCATCGAACGGAACAAACTGCATTCCCGCGGCATTCCCTTCGTTCTGTTCGACCCATTCGGAGACCCGGATCCGGCCACATTGTCCGTACAGGCGGACAATTGGACCGGTGGCGTGATCGCCACCCGACATCTGCTCGCCCTCGGACACCAACGTATCGGCATCATCACCGGCCCGGAGGAAATGATGTGCTCCAAAGCGCGTCTCGACGGATACACGTCCGCCCTTGCGGAACACGGCATCTCCGCCGACCCTGAACTCATCACCGAAGGCGACTTCACCACCCCGGGAGGTTACGCGCAGGCCATCTCGCTACTGGAAAACCCACACAGGCCGACCGCCATCTTCGCCGGCAGCGACCTGCAAGCGATGGGCGTGTACGAAGCTGCCAGACAGCTCGGACTACGCATTCCGGAGGATTTGTCGGTCGTCGGCTTCGACGACGTGCAGACGGCATCCTTCCTCGGTCCGGCATTGACCACCGTCAAACAGCCTCTGCAGGACATGGCTCGCGCCTCGGTACGCATGCTCGTCGAAGCGCTGACCACCGATGACGTACTGCAACCGCACGTCATCATGCCCACGTCGCTGGTGGTGCGTAATAGCACGCAGCAGTTGAACCAATAGTCAGGTCGGAACGGTCGAGCCGCGCCATCCCGCGCATATGCCTCGACCTAATCGGACAATCCCGCCATACAGCCAACAAAACCACCCGCCCATTCCGCACTCAGGAACCGCGCATCGAATTCGGCCAGAACCCGGCCATCATCCACCAACCGAATTGCGGATGCTGCAGCAAATCCGCATGACCGACGCATTGCACCGGTTCGGACATGCCCCAATGGCGATGCGTGAGTATCGGATTCTTCCTATCGACATGAAACGCGCGAATCGCATTGCCCAAGTAGCACCGTTCGCCTTCGCGCACCGACGGTATCCGCTCCCCCACTTCGACGGCCATACGTTCATACTTGGCGAACGCTTCAGCCAAACCATTCGGAGCATACATCCGCATGGCCATCTCACTGTGTTCGAAACCCGTACCGCCCTCAGCCGTCAGCAGATATACGTAATCACCGATACGGTACAAATGCGGCCCTTCGGCCCATACCGCCTCCATACCGTATCCACGCCAGATAATCGTCTTCCCTCGGCCAGCCGGAGCCCCATCTTCGAGTAATGACCAGGAATCCGCATCAATGCGTTGGGTCCAGATTTCGGTCTGTCCCTCCCACTGCGGATGAATGGCGGGTCTGGTCTGCGTCCAATACACATTGCCGTCCCGGTCCTCGAACACATCCGGATCAATGCCCTCCGCACCGGAAATCCAGAACGGGCCACGCCAAGGTCCCTCAATCGCGTCGGCTTCGATGATGAAATTACCTGCGGACCGTATCGCATCATCCAGTTCCGACCGTGCACACCCCGCCGCAATCGCCTTATCCATGTCGATGCGGGCCACCGTGGAGGCGATCACATATTTGCCCGCGATGCTGCGCAAGGTCGGAGCATAGACGCCACCCGAATCCTCAACGAACGGAATCAGCAGACGTCGGGCCATATCGGCATCGATGGCATCGGCCACATGGCTCCAATGCGAAAGGTCTTCGGACACATGGATCGGCAGACCGGGAACACATTCGAATGAGGAATTGACAAGTACGACCTGCCCACGAAGGTCATCCCAGATCCAACTTGGATCGGGATACATGCCACTGAGAATCGGATTGGTGATGGTTGTTGCTGCAATCGTCATGGCTCGCGCCTTTGCGGACGGATCTCGCGGTAAAGAATCGAACATCTCGAAGTGATGCGTACAACGGAAAATCGCCTGCGGGCTATGCTGCCCCGCAGGCGACCTTCTTGGAAGGAGTATCAGGAGAGAAAGATCGGAGGGAACCGGGGCACGATGCCCCGGTTCGCCTTACACGGCCCCGTTGCAGTCGGGCCGGACTGTGCGATTCAGTGATGAATCATGGGTTCGGACGAACCCGGACCTCAACTCAGGCCTCGGCCAGAGCCTCGACCATGTAGTTGTTGATCGTGGCCTTGACGGACTCAAGATGATCGGACTTGGTGGCCTCGATGAGCTTGGCCTGCGGGATGTCCAGAGCGTACTCTTCGAGGGAAGCCAGGGTCGCGGTGCCGTCTTCGATGGTCGCGCCGATTCCGGAGTCGTAGGAGCTGTAACGCTCGGCCTGCAGGTTCTCGATGAACTTGTCCTCGTGCATCTTGGCGGCAACCAGGAGGCCTGCGGCGAAGGAATCCATACCAGCGATGTGGGAGCGGAACAGATCCTCGGCGTAGAAGGAGGTACGGCGCGGCTTGGCGTCGAAGTTCAGGCCACCGTGAGGGCCGATCTGACCAGCGGCGAGGACTTCCCACATGACGGTGGAGGTCTCGTACAGGTCGGTCGGGAACTCATCCATGTCCCAGCCGATGAGCTTGTCGCCCTGGTTGGCGTCGAGGGAGCCGAGCACGCCGGCTTCACGGGCGGTACGGATTTCGTGCTGGTAGGTATGGCCGGCCAGGTTGGCGTGGTTGCCTTCCAGATTCAGCTTCATGAAGTCGATGTCGTAGGTCTTCAGGAAGGCGATGGCGGTGGATGCATCGAAGTCGTACTGGTGCATCGTCGGCTCCTTGGCCTTCGGTTCGATCAGGAACTGGGCATCCAGGCCGATCTCCTGAGCATACTCATGGCACATGTGGAAGAACTTGGCCATGTGCTCCTGCTCACGCTTCATCTGGGTGTTCCACAGGTTCTCATAGCCTTCGCGGCCGCCCCAGAACACATAGTTCTCGGCGCCCAGACGCTTGGCGATCTCGAGGGAGTGCTTCAGCTGGCCACCGGAATATGCGTAGATGTCGGCGAACGGAGAGGTGGAGGCGCCGGAGACGAAACGCGGGTTGGTGAACAGGGAGGAGGTGTTCCACAGCAGCTTGACGCCGGTGGACTTCATGTTCTCCTCGATCTTGTCGACGATCTTGTCGAGGTTGGCGTCGGTCTCGCGCAGGGTGTCGCCTTCCGGAGCGATGTCGCGATCATGGAAGCAGAAGTATTCGACGCCGAGCTTCTGGAAGAACTCGAAGGCGTAATCGACCTTGGCCAGGGACTGATCCATGGCATTGGAGTACTTGCCGTACCATGGACGCTGGGAGGTGCCAGTGCCGAACGGATCGACGAGCTCCTGATCGAAGGTGTGCCACCAAGCGACGCCGAAGCGCAGCCAATCCTTCATCTTCTTGCCGGCGACGACCTTATCGGCGTCGTAGTAGTGGAAAGCCAGACCTTCCTGCGGTCCCTTTTCGCGACCGACATACGGAATCTTATCGATATCCCACAGACCCATGGGGTGCTCCTTTGCTGTTGGTTTTTACTTTGGTAAAGCATTCTTCCCGGCGGACTTCCGCCCGTCTTGATGTACATAATAAATTCATCTACCTAAGTTTGTCAATTCGCTGAACTATTCGGCGTTTCCGTTGGAAAACAGCCGAATGCCCGCGCAATGCTAAAGTAGCCATGTTTGTTGCAGCATCACACATGCCGCGAAGATGCGCGAAGGAGTTGATACCATGTACGAAAACGTCGACACCACCTGCGTGCAGGGAGGCTACCAGCCAGGCAACGGCGAATCCCGCACGCCACCGATCATTCAGGCGACGACCTTCAAATACCAATCCAGCGAACAGATGAGCCGGCTGTTCGACCTATCCGAAGCCGGATACTTCTATACTCGCCTGCAGAATCCGACCAACGACACCATCGCCGCGAAAATCTGCGAGATGGAAGGCGGCGCCGCCGCGATGCTGACCTCATCCGGCCAAGCGGCGAACTTCTTCGCCTTGTTCAACATCTGCAACAACGGCGACCACATCGTAGCCTCCTCCGCAATCTACGGAGGAACCTTCAATCTCATCAACGTGACCATGCGCAAGATGGGCATCGAATGCACGTTCGTGAGTCCCGAATGCACCGAGGAGGAACTCGAGGAGGCGTTCCGGCCGAACACCAAGGCCGTGTTCGGCGAATCCATTTCCAATCCGGCGCTTATCGTATTGGATTTCGAGAAGTTTGCGAGCGCCGCGCACCGCCATGGCGTGCCGCTGATCGTCGACAACACCTTCCCGACGCCGATCAACTGCCGACCGTTCGAATACGGCGTGGACATCGTGACCCACGCCACCACCAAATACATGGACGGCCATGGCTCCTGCGTGGGTGGCGCGATCGTGGATTCCGGCGACTTCGATTGGATGGCGCATGCGGAGAAGTTCCCCGGCCTGACCACGCCGGACGAGTCCTACCATGGCGTGACCTACGCGAAGGAGTTCGGCAAGGCGGCTTACATCACCAAGGCCACCGCACAGCTCATGCGTGATTTCGGCTCCACGCCGGCCCCGATCAGCTCGTGGATCATGGGCATGCACATGGAATCGTTGGGCGTACGCATGGAACGCCATTGCGCGAACGCGCTGGCCGTGGCCCGGTGGCTGGATGCCGATTCGCGCATCAGCTGGGTGAGCTACCCGGGGCTCGAAGGTGACAAGTACCATGCGCTGGCCGAGAAGTACATGCCGAACGGCACTTGCGGTGTGATTTCCTTCGGCGTGCCGGGCGGACGCGAGAAGGTCTCCGCATTCCTCGACCACCTGAAGATGGTGTCGATCGCCACGCATGTGGCCGATGCGCGCAGCTGCACGCTGTATCCGGCGGGCACCACGCATCGTCAGCTTACCGACGAACAGCTTGAGGAAGCCGGCGTGGGCATCGATCTGGTGCGTCTGAGCTGTGGCATCGAAAACGCGGCCGACATCATCGCCGATCTCGATCAGGCCCTAGCCTCCATACAGTAGATGGATTCAAGGTAGCGCTATTTCGCTTATAGATGGCGGATACCAGACGACCGGCAAACATAAAACAGAGGAAAGATGCCCCCTAAGCCGGCTATGCCGGCTGGTATCCGCCATCTATAAGCAAGATAACCATTCATCCGTGCTTCCTGCGCCCGTCAACGATCTCCCTCACGATCATTCGATCGCGCAATTTCACCGGCTTGACCGAATGCCGCGACATCCTCTGGGCCACACGTTCGGCCAACATCTCCTGGGATGACTCATCCGCGAGATTCTCGGCGGTCACCTGAACATACAGCCACCCTTCATCCTCCAATGCCTCGCGCCTTTTGATATCCGCCAACCATTGGGAGGCATGATGACGACCATCGTATTCAACGATGACCTTCAAATCGGGATAAGCCATGTCAGCAAGGAACATCTGCGAAGACCTTCCGATTCTGATGGGGTGGTTCACTTCCGGGCAGGGAAGTCCGTAGCGCATCAGAGCGATTCTCGTTCTCGTCTCCTGAGAGGAATCCGTATCCTCCCTCATCAGGCGGATGGCCCTTCTCATCTTTGTGATCCCCCGTATGGCCCGGGTTCTTTTCAGGTCAGCATACCGCTCAAGATCATCAAGCCGGTCGACATACAACTGGAAATCCTCAAGCCCGGCCCTTTTCAAACGCCCATTGCGCCGCATCATTGAATCCCCCAACACGACCAGTTCCTCGTCTTCCAGCCGATTGGCATGCATCGCCCAAGTCGTCACGGGGTCGGTACAGCGCAAGCGGCCAAGATAAGCCGAGACATGATTCTGCGGCCCGGGCCAGAGCACCAGACGCACATCCCGCAACACCGTACGGGAACCATTACTTCCGATCACCGCATACAGCCCATCAGCGAGACCACTGCCATGTGGATATCTGGGCCGCTCGATACCCTGCAAATCCAATGCGGTGCCCAAGGCGAAGACCAACTGCCTGCCGGTCCTTCGCTGCGCCGCCAGGCATCGTTCGACGGTTCGGGCCCTTGCCATCGCAAGTTCCTCCGAATACTGTGCCCCATTGCCCATACACAAAAGGTAAAGGAGCCGACAATGCACTGTCTACAGACCCCTAAAAACTTGTGGATAAGTGGATAACGAACGGCGCACGGAATCGTTGAACGGTATCGTGGGCACAACGGGCCCACTCAACGGAAAAGAGGACGCATGAGCAAGGAGACAAGTCTGAAAGGCCTACGATTCGTAGGCACGGACACGTCAGTCGATCTCGAAATCGAAGATGGTCGGATCGCCAAGGTCAACCCATCCGATGATTTCTCAAACACATGGGTCATTCCCGGACTATGGGACCGCCACACGCACTTCACCCAGTGGTCGTACACCCTGGGACGATTGGATCTGATTGAGGCCCGCAGCGCCGAAGAAGCCCTTGACATGCTCCGCGAACATTTGGACGCACGGCGCGCGAAGGGCACGCTCAATCCGGACCAATACGTGGTCGGCATGCGGTTCAGACACTCCCTGTGGGCCGATGACGCGCAGCCGACGCTGGCTTCCATCGACGCCGTCACGGGAAATCAGCCGGTCGCCCTGTCCAGCGCCGACATGCATTGCGGCTGGGTGAACTCCGCCGCCGCCGAAAAGCTTGGCGTGCACGTCGACGAATCTGGATTGGTCGGGGAGCTGGAATGGTTCGACGCCTACTGCAAGCTTGACAAGGGGCCG